>PNAM01000069.1 GCA_003170275.1 Myxococcales bacterium | reverse complement strand
TCACCTGCTGGCCCGCCGATGGCGGCCCGTTCATCACGCTGCCCGTGGTCATCACCCACGATCCCGAGACCGGCGCGCGCAACCTCGGCATGTACCGCATGCAGCTCCTCGGCCCGCGCACCACCGGGATGCACTGGCAGGCGCACAAGACCGGCATGCGTCACTTTCACAAGGCCAAGGAGCGTGGGCAGAAGGTGCCGGTGGCGGTGGTGCTCGGCGGCGATCCGGCGATCACCTACTCGGCGACCGCGCCGCTGCCCGATGGCGTCGACGAGCTGGCGCTGGCCGGTTTTCTGCGCCGCCGCGCGGTCGAGCTGGTGCCGTGTAAGACCATCGAGATGGACGTGCCCGCCGACGCGGACTTCGTGCTCGAAGGCTACGTCGATCCCGCCGAGCCGTTGATCACCGAGGGCCCGTTCGGCGATCACACCGGCTACTACACGCCGCGCGATCAGTACCCCGCGTTCCACGTCACCTGCGTGACCCACCGCAAGGACGCGATCTATCCCGCGACCGTGGTCGGCCGCCCGCCGATGGAGGACGCGTGGATGGGAAAGGCCACCGAGCGGCTGTTCCTGCCGCTGTTGCGCATGATGATGCCCGAGCTGGTCGACTACAACCTGCCGATCGAGGGCGTGTTCCACAACATGGCGATCGTCGCCATCGACAAGCAGTACGCGTTCCACGGCCGCAAGATCATGCACGCGCTGTGGGGCATGGGGCAGCTCATGTTCACCAAGTGCGTGGTGGTGGTCGACAAGGACGTCAACGTGCACGACGTGGCCGAGGTCGCGTGGCGCGTGCTCAACAACATCGATCCCAAGCGCGACGTGATGATCTCCGACGGGCCTTACGACGTGCTCGATCACGCGTCATGCACGGTCGGCTTCGGCGGCAAGATGGGCATCGACGCCACCGCCAAGTGGAAGGAAGAGGGCTACGACCGCGTGTGGCCCGAGGTCGCGGTCATGTCGCCCGAGATGCTCGCGCGCGTCGATCGGCTGTGGCCGGAGCTGGGGATCACTGGGCCCCTGCGCGGAGCGCAGGGTGGGTTGCGATGAGCGCCGCGATCAATCGCATGTTCGATCACATCGCGCCCACCTACGACGCGCTCAATCGCGTGCTCAGCCTGGGGATCGATCAGGCGTGGCGCAAGCGCGCGGTCGCCGCGTTGGGGCCGATCGCGGGGCGGCGCGTGCTCGACGTGTGCGCGGGGACGCTCGATCTGGCGCGGCTGGCGCAGCAGGCGGGCGCCGAGGTGACGGCGAGCGATTTCGCGCAGGCGATGCTCGATCGCGGCCGCGCCAAGGTCGCGCCGGGCACCGAGCTGGTGCGCGCCGACGCCATGCATTTGCCGTTTGCCGACGGCAGCTTCGCCGGCGCGCTCAACGGCTTCGGGCTGCGCAACCTCGACGATCCGCTCGCCGGCCTGCGCGAGGCGCGGCGCGTGCTCGCCCCCGGCGCGCGGCTGGTGGTGCTCGATTTCTTCCGGCCGCGACGGGCGGTCACGCGCGCGGTGCAGCTCCTGTACAACCGCCGCGTGCTGCCGTGGGTCGGCGGCCTGGTGTCCGGCGATCGCGATGCCTACCGCTACCTGGCGGCGTCGATCGATCGCTTCGCCACGCGGCAAGAGGTCGAGGCGATGGCGCGCGCGGCCGGATTCGATCGCGTGTGGGGAGAAGATCTGACGGCGGGGATCTCCGCGCTGGTGATCTGCGAGGTGAAGCCATGATGCCTTTGAAGCTGGTGGTCGCGGTCGGTGGCGCATCGGGCGCGCCCTACGCGCGTCGCTTCCTCGACCTGCTCGCCGGCCTGCCGCGCGAGACCGTGCTGCCGCATGTGGTGTTCTCGACGGCAGCCAAGCAGGTGTGGGCCACCGAGATCGGCACCAACCCGAAGGAGATCCCGTTTCCGGTGTGGGACGCGCGCGACTTCAACGCGCCGTTCGCCTCGGGCTCGGCGGGATTTGGCGCGATGGTGGTGATCCCCTGCTCGATGGGCGGGCTGGCGCGCATCGCGCACGGGCTGTCCGAAGATCTGATCGGCCGCGCCGCCGACGTGATGCTCAAGGAGCGCCGCAAGCTGATCCTGGTGGCGCGCGACACGCCGCTGTCGCTGATCCATCTCGAGAACATGGCCACCGTCACGCGCGCAGGCGCGCTGGTGCTGCCCGCGGCGCCGTCGTTCTACGGCCGGCCGCAAACCATCGAAGACCTGCTCGACACCGTGGTGGGGCGCGTGCTCGACCACGTCGGATTGCCCCGGCGCGTCGGACCGCGCTGGGGAGAAGAGGCGACATGACCGCATCGTTGATCGAGCTCGCACGCGCCGTGTTGCGCCCGCTGGACGCGCCGGCCACGTTCATCGCCTCGCAGATCTTGTCGCCCGATCTCGAGGACGACGACACCGACGTCGACGAGTGGGTGGCGCTCGACGCCGGGGTCGCGCGGCGCATCGCCGAAGGCGGCGGTCGCGTGGTGCTGCGCGTGGGTCCGGGTCGCGCCTCGCTGGCGACCGCGCCGCGCCTCGAAGGCCTGTCGCTCGAAGTGGTGGTCTCGGGACCCGACCTCGACGGCGCGATCGCCGCGGTCGCGTGCGCTCTCGACGAGGGCGTGGCGGTGCGTGCGGTGCTGGCCACCGGCGAGACCGGCATCGACGCCTTCCGCGCCGCCGGCGCTGCGCGTCACGTGCTCGGCACGCGCGTTCCGATCCGCGTGCGCTGGGACGACGTGCTCGATGTCAAGGGCGCGGCGCTCGCGCTCACCTTCGGCGCCGACGAGCTGGCCGGACCGCTCGCGCCGCCGCTCGCGCAAAAGCGCCTGGCGCAGATCGGCGGGCCGCCCGAAGACGGCCATCGCCCGAGCCCGGCGTACCTCGAGACGCTCATTCGCGCGGCCGGCCGCATGCCGGCAAGGAGACGGTGATGTCGTTCCTCGAAAAAATCGCGGAGAAGCTCGAAGCGCGCGAGCGGCTCGACTTCGCTGACGGCGTGCGCCTGCTCGGCGAGCACGATCTGCCAGCGCTCGGCGCGCTCGCCAACCGCGTGCGCGAGCGCATGCACGGCGATCGCACCTATTTCAACGTCAACATGCATCTCAATGCCACCAACGTGTGCGTCGCCGACTGCAAGTTCTGCTCGTTCGCGCGGCTCGAAGAAGGAATGCCCGGCGCGTACACCATGACCGTCGCCGAGGCGATCGCCAAGGTCGCCTCGCGCCCCGCCGAGCTCACCGAAGTGCACATCGTCAACGGCCTGCACCCCGGCCTGCCGTTCAGCTACTACGAAGAGCTGCTCGCCGGTATCAAGGCGCTGCGTCCCGCGATCCACTTGAAGGCGTTCACCGCGGTCGAGATCCACTGGTTCGCCGAGCACTACGGCATGACCATCGACGAGGTCTTGCGCCGGCTGATGGCCGCGGGCCTGGGCAGCCTGCCGGGCGGCGGCGCCGAGGTGTTCGCCGAGCGCGTGCGCAACAAGATCTGCCGCGACAAGGTCGGCGCCGATGGCTGGATCGCCATCCATCAGGCCGCGCACCGGCTCGGGCTGCGCTCGAACTGCACGCTGTTGTACGGCCACATCGAGACCCTCGAGGAGCGCGTCGATCACCTGCTGCGGTTGCGCGCCGCGCAGGACGTGACGGGGGGATTCCAGACCTTCATCCCGCTCGCGTTCCACAACGAGAACAACGCGCTCGAACGACTGCCGGGGCCGACCGCCGTCGACGATCTGAAGTTGTTCGCGGTGGCGCGGCTGCTCCTCGACAACATCCCGCACGTCAAGGCGTACTGGGCGATGCTGGGCGTCAAGACCGCGCAGACCGCGTTGTGGTTCGGCGCCGACGATCTCGATGGGACGGTCGAGGAAGAAAAGATCTACAAGATGGCCGGCTCGCGCACGCCCGAGGCGCTCAGCCGCGGGGAGCTGATCCGGCTGATTCGCGCGGCGGGCCGCACGCCGGTCGAGCGCGACACGCTGTACCACGTGGTCGCCGAGGGAGACGCGCTCGCCGCGAGCCCCGAGCGACGCCGCGGCCGCCTGGAGGTGCTGAATGAGGGAGCGTAGTATCCGGATCGTCGCGGCGCCGTTTCTCAACACGCGCCCGCTGATCGAGGGCCTCACCGCCGAGCCGCCGCCGGGCGTGACGCTCGAGCTGTGCTCGCCCGCCGAAGGGGCGCGCCGCCTGGCCGAGGGCTTGTGCGACGTGGCGCTGCTGCCGCTCGCCGCCTACGCGCGACAGGGCGATCTGGTCGCCGTGCCCGGCGTGTGCATCGGCGCGCACCAGGTGGTCGGCTCGGTGCTGCTGGTCGCCGACGCGCCGATCGACGAGCTGGAGACGATCGCGCTCGACGCCTCGTCGCGCACCTCGGTGGTGCTGCTCAAGCTGCTGCTGCTCGCGCGCCGCCGTCCCGGCACGCCCGGCCCGCGCTTCGAAGCGCGCCCGCCCGCGGAGCTCGCTGCGCAGGTAGGCGGCCGTCGTGGCGCGCTGATCATCGGCGACGCCGCGCTCGCCGCGGTCGCGCAGCGCAGCTATCCGCACGTCTACGATCTGGCCGGCGAATGGCGCGCGCTCACCGGCCTGCCGTTCGTCTTCGCCGTCTGGGCCGCCCGCCCCGAAGTGCTCGACGCGCCGCTCGTCGCGCTCCTGCAGCGCAGCCTTTTACGCGGCCTCGCGTTCCTCGACCCGATCATCTCCGACGCGGGGCGACACGGCGTCACGCCGTTGCGCGCCAACCGCTACCTGCGCGAAGAGCTCGCGTTCCAGCTCGACGACTCGTTGCTTAAGGGCGCCGAGGCGTTCCTGCAGCGCGGCGCGCTCGCCGGCCTCTTGCCCGCGACCCGCTTGCGCCTGGTCGGCGATTCGCCCACGCCGCTCGATCTCCACGAGCGCCTCGACGCGGCCGCGCGCGGCGGACGGCTCTCGGCGAACGAGCTGGTCACGCTCGGCGAGCGCGCAGATCTGGTCGCGCTCGGCGCCGCGGCCGATGCGCGCCGCCTGAGCCTCAACCCGTCGGGCACCGTCACCTACATCATCGACCGCAACATCAACTACACCAACGTGTGCACCACCGCGTGCCGCTTCTGCGCGTTCTTCCGCAATGAAGGCGACGACGACGCCTACGTCCTCAGCCGCGCGCAGCTCGGCGAGAAGATCAAGGAGACCGTCGACGCCGGCGGCATCCAGATCTTGCTGCAAGGTGGGCTCAACCCCGCGCTGCGCATCGAGTGGTACGAAGAGCTCTTCCGTCACCTCAAGGAGAGCTATCCGATCAAGCTGCACGCGCTGTCGCCCGAGGAGATCTTGCACCTGTGCCGCCTGGAGTCGCTGCCGCTCGAGACCGTGCTCGCGCGCCTGATCGCCGCGGGCCTCGACAGCCTGCCCGGCGGCGGCGCCGAGATCCTCGTCGAGCGCGTGCGCACCAAGATCGCCAAGCTCAAGTGCACCGGTCAGGAGTGGCTCGAGGTCATGCGCGTGGCGCACCGGCTCGGCCTGCGCTCGACCGCGACCATGATGTTCGCTGCCGGCGAGACGCTCGCCGAGCGCATCGAGCACCTGTTGCAGATCCGCGATCTGCAGGACGAGACCGGCGGGTTTACGGCGTTCATCTGCTGGCCGTTCCAGCCCGGCAACACGCGCCTGCCCGGCGGCGACGGCTCGGCGCACGCGTACCTGCGCACGCTGGCGCTGGCGCGGCTCGCGCTCGACAACGTGCCGCACCTGCAGGCCTCGTGGCCGACCATGGGTCCGGCGGTCGGCCAGGCGGCGCTGCACTTCGGCGCCGACGACTTCGGCTCGGTGATGTTCGAGGAGAACGTGGTGTCCTCGGCGGGCACGGTGTTCCAGATGGACGCCGGCGGCATCGAGCGCCACGTGCGCGCCGCCGGCTTTCAGCCCGCGCGTCGCGACATGGGCTACCACGCGCTCGTCGAGGAAATCGCATGAAGGTCCACGCCGCGCCGTGGGTGCTGCCGATTCTCGCGCCGCCGTTGCGCGATGGAGCGGTCGCGCTCGACGAGCACGGCGTGGTGGTCGAGGTGGGCCCGCTGCGCTCGCTGGCGCGGCTGGGCCCGGTGCGCGAGCACGCGGGCGTGCTGCTCCCCGGCCTGGTCAACGCGCACGCGCACGTCGAGCTCTCGCACTTGAACGAGCGCGTTCCCGGCGGCGACGGGCTGGTTCCCTGGATCCGCACGCTGCTCGCCACGCGCGACGCCGCCGCTGATCCCGCCGCCGCCCGGCGCGCCGCGATCTACCTGGCTTCGCGCGGCACGGTCGCCATCGCGGACGTCACCAACGCAGGGCTGGTCGCCGGCGCGCTGCGCGAAGCCGGCCTCGAGGTGCTGATCCTCGACGAGCGCGTAGCAGTGCGCGGCGAGCTCGCGCCCAGCCGCGACGGCGCGGTCGCCGTGCCGCATTCCACCTATACCTGCGGTGCGTCCACGTTGCGTGCGCTCGCGGCGCGCTCGGGCGGCTGCGTGCGCTCGATCCACGTCGAGGAAGATCCAGCCGAGGCGACCTGGCTGCTCGAAGCCCGCGGCCCATTCGCCGAGCTGTTCGCCGAACGCGGCGTGATCCCCGATGCGCCGCCGCCCGGCCTGCGACCGATCGCCTGGCTCGACGCGCTCGGCGTGCTCGGCCCGGGCAGCTTGCTGGTCCATCTCACCGTCGCCGACAACGCCTCGCTGGCGCTGGCCGCCCAGCGTGGCGCGACGGCGGTCTTGTGCCCGCGCTCGAACCGCCACATCACCGGCCGCTTGCCGCCCTGGGATCGCATCCGCGCCGCCGGCCTGCGCGTCGCGCTCGGCTCGGACTCGCTCGCCTCGTCCCCCACGCTCGACGTGCTCGGCGACGTAGCCGAGCTGGCCCGCGCGGGCGCCGATCCGGCCTGGCTCCTCGAAGCGGCGACCCACGGCGGCGCCCGGGCGCTCGCGCTGCCGCACCTGGGCGCGCTCGCCGCCGGCCTGCGCCCGCGCTTGATCGAGCTCGGCGACGCCGCGCGCGGTCTCTCCGATCCGCTGGCCTGGGTCGCGCACGAAGGCGCCGATGCACCCGCGCGGAGACTCGCATGATCGCAGCGCTCAGGCGCTACACGCGGTTGGTCGCGCTGCCGCACACGGTGTTCGCGCTGCCGTTCGCGCTCGGCGCGGCGGCGCTGGCCTTCCGGCAGACCCACGTCGAGCTCACGCTGGCCCGGTGCGGCTTCATCCTCCTCGCGGTCGCCGCCGCGCGCACCGCAGCGATGGCCTTCAACCGTCTGGTGGACCGCCGCTTCGACGCTGCCAACCCGCGCACCCTGGCGCGCGAGCTGCCGCGCGGCGAGATCACGCCGGCCGGCGCGCTGGCGCTCACCGCCTGCGCCGCGGCGCTGTTCGTGTTCGCCGCCGCGCGCCTCGGCCCGTGGCCGCTGGCGCTCTCGCCGCTCGCGCTGATCATCCTCCTCGGCTACTCGCTGGCCAAGCGCTTCACCTGGGCCACCCATTTCTGGCTCGGCCTCGCGCTCGGCGGCGCGCCTGCGGGCGCCTGGATCGCGGTGAGCGGCCGCTTCGGCTGGGCGCCGCTCGCACTCTCGCTCGCGGTCGCCACCTGGGTCGCCGGCTTCGATCTGATCTACAGCTGCCAGGATCGCGCGTTCGACGCCTCCCACGCGCTCGGCTCGGTGCCTGCCCGCTTCGGCATCGCCGCCGCGCTGAAGCTCTCGAGCGCGCTGCACGTGCTGACCATCGTGGGGTTGCTCGCCTTCGGCCTGCTGCTGCACCTCGGCTGGGTCTACTATGTTGGCACCGCTGCCATTCTCTTGACCCTGATCTGGGAGCACCGGCTGGTCTCGCCGTCGGATCTCTCGCGGGTCGACAAGGCGTTCTTCGATCTCAACGGCTACGTCAGCCTGCTGTTCGGCGCCTGCGCCGCATTCGAGGCGCTCCGATGATCGTCCTGCTCACCCCCCAGGCTCCGCCTGCGACTGCGCGCGCCGTCGAAGCGCTGCTCACCCGCGCCGGCGCCACCACGCGCCGCGTCTCGTCGGGAGATCGCCTGGCGGTCGAGGTGATCGGCCCGCACGCGCCGCTCGCAGCCGCGGTGCACGCGCGGCTCGCCGCGCTCGACGGTGTCGAGGCCGTCCTGCAGCCCGCCGAGGCCACGCCGAAGGTGGTCGCTGCGAAGGGCCCGGTGCAGGTCGGCTCGGTGGTGGTGGGCGGTGAGGAGCTGGTGCTCGCGTTCGGCCCGTGCTCGGTCGACGACGCCGACGATCTGGAGCGCACAGCGCTCGCTGCCGCCGCGGCCGGCGCACGGCTGCTGCGCGGCGGCGCGTTCAAGCCGCGCTCGTCGCCCTACAGCTTCCAGGGCCTCGGCGAGCCTGGCCTCGCGCTGTTGCGCAAGGTCGCCGATCGCCACGGTCTCGCGGTGGTCACCGAAGCCATGTCCGAAGCCCACGTCGAGCTGGTCGCCGCCCACTCCGATCTGATCCAGCTCGGCGCGCGCTCCATGCACTCGACGCCGCTGTTGCGTGCCTGCGCGCGTGCCGGCCGTCCGGTGCTGCTCAAGCGCGGCTTCGGCTCCACCGTCGACGAGTGGCTTCACGCCGCCGAGTACCTGCTCGATGCCGGCGCGATCGGAGTGATCTTGTGCGAGCGCGGCATCCGCACCTTCGAGCCGGGCACGCGCGCCACGCTCGACCTCGGCGGGCTCGCCCTGGCCCGCCTGCGCACGCGCTTGCCGATCCTGGCCGACCCGTCGCACGCCGCCGGCACCCGCGCGCTGGTCGCGCCGCTGGCGCTCGCCGCGGTCGCCGCCGGCGCCGACGGGCTGATCGTCGAGTGCCACCCCGATCCGGGCCGCGCGCGCTCGGACGGCCCGCAAGCGCTCCCGCTGGAAGAGCTCGAGCCGCTCGCGCGCGCCGTCGCGCAGGTCGCGCACGCCGTCGGAAGGAGGTTGGAGGTATGCTCGCCCTCATGGCGCCAGACAACTCGATCGACACCGCAGAGCTCCGCGTCGCCGAGGTAATCGGCGGCCTGATGGAGTTCTGGGGCTTCAAGGCGGTGATGGGCCGCCTGTGGGCGATCTTGTACCTGTCGCCGCAGCCGCTCTCCGCCGCCGAGCTCGGCGATCGCCTGGCGATCTCCACCGGCGCGATCTCCATGGCGCTCTCCGATCTGCAGAAGTGGGGCGTGGTGAAAAAAGCCTGGCGCCCCGGCGAGCGACGCGACTACTACGAGCCCGAGACCAGCATCTGGAAGATGGTCTCGCGCGTTTTCCGCGAGCGCGAGCTGGCCAAGGTGCACGAGGCGATCGAAGCGTTCTCCGCCGCCATCAAGCTGATCAACGCCGCGCGCGCCCGCGCCAACGCCGACGAGAAGAAGCGCCTCAAGTTCATCGAAGGCCGGCTCTCGTCGCTGCTCACGCTCTCGCGCCTCGGCGAGGGCCTCCTCAAGATGCTCGCCTCGGGCGAAGCGGTCGATCCGCAGCCCCTCAAGAGTCTGTTCGAACAAGGAGACTGACGTGGATCTGTCGCTCGCCTACTCCACCGATCTCGACGACGCGTTCATGTTCTGGGCGCTCGCCGAAGGCCACCTCGACCCGCGCGACTATGGCTTTGACACGCTGACGCACACGCGCGCCGACACCGCCACGCTCAACGCCTGGGCCGGCGCGGGCACCTACGACGTGGTCGCGGTGAGCATCGCGTCGCTGCCGTCGTTGATCGATCGCTACCTCTTGTTGCCGCACGGCGGCTCGGTGGGCCGCGGCTACGGGCCGGTGGTGGTCGCGTCCACGCCGCTTGCCGATCTCTCCGGCCGGCGCGTCGGCGTCCCCGGCCAGGGGACCACCTGCGCGCGGCTGCTCGCGCTCGCCGCACCTGGCGCGGTCCAGGTGCTGGTCCCGTCGTCGCCCATGGAGCGTGCGTTCCAGGCGATCGCCGACGGCTCCGTCGACGCGTGCGCGCTGATCCACGAAGGCCGCCTCACCTACGCCGAGCGCGGCCTGCACCTTCAGCTCGACCTCGGTCGCTGGTGGGACGAGCGCCATCACCTGCCGCTGCCGCTCGGCGGCAACGTGATCCGCCGCGCGCTCGGCGCCGATGCGCTCGCGCGCGCCGATCGCATGCTGCACGACTCGATCGCCTACGCGCTCGCTCACCGCGACCAGGCGCTCGACGCGCTGTGCCCGGCGCGCCCCGAGCTCAGCCGCGCGCGCGCCGACGAGTACCTGTCGCTCTACGCCAACGCCGACACGCTCGACTACGGCGAAGACGGCCGTCGCGCCATCGAAGCGATCCTGCCCGAGCTGCCCGCCGAAAAAATCTGGTCTTGAGGTAACACAATGCGCCCGGTTCTCCGTATGTAGGGGGAGGAGGCCACGCGTGGAGAAAAAAGGGCAGTCCGCACTGGTGTTTGCGGGGTTGGCGTTGGCGGTCGGGTTCTTCCTGCCCTGGATCGACTTTGGCGGCGTCTTCCGCGTGTCGGGCTTCGACGTGGTCTGGCACGGCGGCGCCGCGTTCTACACCCGCGCGCTCCTCGCGCTGTTGCCGCTCGCCGGCGTGGCCCTGGCGATCGCCGGACTCACCGGATCGCGCAGCGCTCCGCTGCTCGGCTTCACCATCGGTGGCGGCGTGCTCGGCTACGTGCTGGTCAAGACCGTGTGGAGCTTCCTCATCACGACCGGCTGGGGCATGTGGCTGGTGCTGGGCGGCGCCGCGGTCGCGCTGGCCGCCGGCGCGTTCCGCAACAAGTCGTCAAAGTAGCCGCAACAGCGCCGCCTGTACCGCCGCTTCGGCCGCCACGCGATTGGCGCGCCATTCGGCGTGCGCGTTCGGCCCGACGCGGTTGGCGATCGCCAGCAGCGCGACCGCCGGCACGCCCGCCTGCGCGCACACCCGCAGCACGCTGAAGCACTCCAGGTGCTCGAGGTGCGCTCCGGCAAACAGCCGCCGCGCCTCGTCCTCGTCCCTGGTGATCCCCACGCCCGACACGCAGTCCGCCGTCGGCAGCCCGAGCGCCCGGCCGCGAGCGACCAGCGCGCCATCGCTCTCCACCAACGTGATCATCGGCTCGGGCACGAACTCGCACGGCCGCACCGCCAGCGTCGACACCACCACCGTGCACACCGTGCCGATCGCGTAGCCGGTCTGCGGCAGCGCGCCCGCCGTGCCCACCAGGATCACCCGTGCCGGCCGAAGCTCGGCGAGCGCGCGAACCGTACCCGCCGCAGCGTCGATGAGCCCGATGCCCACCGCGCGCGCGATCACGTCTGCCGGCAGTCGATCTAGCTCGGCTAGCTCGGCTAGCTCGGGCGCATACGCAGCGACGACGAGGGTGGTCACGCCTCGTCCTAGCACGCGGCTGGCCTGACATGTTAGCTTCTAGCCGCTTGCCGAAGCTCATCTACCACGACTCCGACGGGGTCGATAAGGTGATCAACCTCGGGGCCGAGCCCCTCCTGATCGGCCGTGCGACCGAGTGCCACATCCAGACCCAGGACGCGATGGTCTCGCGCCGTCACGCGCGCATCGTCTGGGACGGCAACTACGTCATCGAAGATCTGGGCAGCTCGAACGGCGTCTATGTCGGCAACGAGAAGGTCCAGCGCGCTCCCATTCGCCCCGGCGACACCGTCACTTGCGGCAGCCTGGTGCTGCGCCTCATGCCGGACACCTCGCCACGAATGAACCCCGCGCCGACTGCGGCCACGCCGATGGCCGGCACGCCGATCCTGGGAGGCTCGCTGCCGCCGCCTTCCGCCGAATCCATGGCGACGGTGTCCCCGTCGTCGATTGCACGCAGCGCGGCCGCCAACGCGACCACCGGGCAGAACCAGAGCAGCCAGCTGTTGCTCGAGCTCGACCGCGAAAAGCAGCGCCGCACCCGCGCCGAAGAGGCGATCGTGGCGGCGGCCGAGCGGGTCAAGACTGCCGAGGCGCGCTCGGCCGAGCTGGAAGCCGCGGCCAAGGACAGCGCGCCGCTCAAGCGCAAGATCGAGCAGCTCACCGCCGATCTGAAACGCGCCAAGGCCGGCGTGACCGAAGAGACCCGCGACGAAGGGGAACGCCAGGCGCGCCTCGCCGCGGAGACCGAGCGCGATCAGCTGCAGATCGTGATCTCGGAGCTCGAACGGCGCCTGGCGGGCGCTTCGACCGCGTCGCCCGATCCGGAAAAAGATCGCCTGAAGCGCGATCTCAAGCAGGCCGGCGAGGAGCTGCGCCGCCTCAAAGCGGGGGGTGGCGGGAGCGGACCGGGAGGCCTGGACCCAGCCGCCGCCGACACGGTGATCTTGCTGTCCGACGCGCTCGCGGAGCTGCGCGGCAGCCTGCGCGCGGCCTCGGGCGAGGCCGTGCTGCTGAAGGAACCGGAAGAATCAGCCCAAGTAGTTCAAGATGCTTTGAAATCCGCCGCCGAACAGCTCGAAGGCGCGCGTTCCAACCTGCGCGCGCTGGCCAAGCTCCTCGGCGTCTAACGCTCTGCATCAACTGAATCCTGTAAGCTACTGCGCCCGCCAGCCGCCTGACCATGACCGCGACCGGCGGCCTCTCGACCGGTCCGACCTTGATCTGCGGCCCCGGCTCGAGACCTTCGAATTCCCGCTCGCGGACATCGACGTCCCGGCGAGCGCGCTGCCGCCTCGCAACCGGACGCGCTCGAGCTGCATGCGTTGACGCCGCTGACGCTCCACTGGGCGATGCTCCTCGACGACGGCACCTCGTGCGTGCGGGCGGCGCGACCACCACCACTGTTACCGCGCGCTGCCCGGGCAGCTCCTGGCAGATCGACGGCGTGGCCGAGCTCTCCGACGCGGCGCTGTACCTCGAAGCCGACAGCGCCGTGACCGCTCCGTGATCCCGCTCGTTCGTCGTGGTAACCTGCGCTCATGGTCCGGGGAATCCTCGCGCTCTCGGTCGTGTGCTTCGCCGCGTGTGGCGATGATGGCTCCGGCTCGGGCCTCGACGGCGGCAACGGCGACGGCCCGGATCAATCGGTAAACGGCGACGGAAACACCGGCGTCGATTTCGCGTCGCCCGTCGACGCCACCTGCATGCTGCAGACGTTCACCGGCTTCCCCGGCATTTCCGCCCAGCTTCGCCGCCTCGACTGCAGCTGCGGCTGCGTGATCGATTCGTTCGACACCACGCAGGTCTCGGGCTTCTGGAACGGCTCGGTGATGGACTCGACCTTCAACCCGACGGTGACCGGGTTGAACGTTACGCCCGCGATCGGCGACGGCGGTGTGGCATTCGGCGGGCTCACCTCGATCAACCCGGCGAACACCTTCTTCCTCGACGGCGACTTCGACGTGCTGATCGACTACCAGCTCGAGACCGCGCTCCCCAACGACGCGCAGGCCTCGCTCCAGGTGAACAACCTCAAGCCGCCGGTGAATAGCACCTACACGGTCGAACGGCAGCGCAGTGTTGGCGGTGCGCAGCTGTACTCGGCGGCGGTGGCGGGAATTCAGCCGGTCACCGCGGCGACCACCGCTACGACGGGCACGCTCGAGCTCGAGCGAACGGGCTTCACGATTCGCGCGGTCGCCGACGGCACCGAGGTCACGCGCTTCACCGGCGCGGTGCAGGACCGGCTGGCGCTCTTGTTGACCGCGGGCGTCAACAGCTGCAGCGGCGGCGGCTGCACCTTCACCGTGCGTTGGCGCAACCTGCGCATGACGCGCGGCGCGCTCGTCGACCGTCAGTAGTCGGCGGTCTCGAGATCGAGGAACTCGCCGAGCGCGGCGACGAACGCCTCGGGCGCCTCCAGGTTCGACAGGTGGCCCGCGCCTGCCAGCTCGACCACGCGCGCGCCGGCGATCACGCGCGCCATCGCCCGCGACTCGGCCGGCGGCGTGACCAGGTCGTTGCTGCCCACGAGGATCAGCGTGGAGCTGCGCAGGGACGCGAGCTCGCCGGTGCGGTCGGGGCGATCGCGCATGGCCGAGAGCGCCGCCGCGATCGCCGGCGCGGGCTGTTGCGCGGCGATCGCGCGCACCTGTTCGCGCGCTTCGTCGCTCGCGTGCGGCGACAGCAGCTTGGACGGAATGGGCTCGACGAACGCGGCCGTGCCGCGGCTGCGCACCAGCGCGATCCCGTCGTCGCGACCCTGGCGCGCCTGCGCGGAGTCCGCGCCCGCGCGCGTGTCGGCCAGGATCAGCGCGCCGAGCCGCGACCGATGGCGCGCCGCGAAGGCCAGCGCCACGTAGCCGCCCATCGACAGCCCGCACAGCGCCGCGATCGGCACGCCGAGCGCATCGAGCAGCGCGGCGGCGTCGTCGGCCAACGTCTCGAGCGACGGCTCCGCGTCCAGCGTGGATTCGCCGAAGCCGCGGAAGTCGAGCGTGATCACCCGATAGCGCGGCGCCAGCGCGGTCGCGGTCGCGCGCCACATGCGCCGATCGAGTGGAAAGGCGTGCAGCAGCAGCAGCGCCGGCCCATCGCCCACCACGTCGTAGCCGAGCTGCACGCCGTCGCGTTCGAGCTTCATCGCTTCTCCGCTGCGCGCTCGGAAAAGATCGCACGATCTTCCAGCCGCAGCGCGGTCAGCGCGCCGCCCCACACGCAGCCGGTGTCGAGCCCGATGGCGTCGGTGCCGACGTACAGCCCGAGCGCCGACCAATGGCCGAAGACCACGGTGACGTCGGTCGAGCGCCGCCGCGGGTGCTCGAACCACGAGATGCAGCCCTTCGGCGCGTCCGCGGGAGGGCCGTCGTGATCGCACAGGCGCCCCTCGGAGTCGCACATGCGCAGCCGCGTGAACGCGCGCAGCGTCTCGGCCAGCCGCGTTCCGCCGGTGAGCAGCGAGGCGCGCCGCCGCCCGCGCAAGGTCGCCTCCACCTCGCGTGCCTTCTCTTGCGCGTCCTCGGCGGTCCAGCGCGGCAACAACCCGGCGTGCACCATCAGCCAGTTGCCCTCGCGGTGCACCAGCGGCTGCTCGCGCAACCACGCCACCAGCTCGTCGCAGTCGTCGGCGTCGAGCACGTCGTCGAGCGTGTCGCGCTTCTTGCGCTCGGCCAGCCCTTCGGCGCGCGCGATCAAGTGAAGATCGTGATTGCCCAGCACCACCACCGCGCGCTCGCCGAGTCCTTTGGCAAAGCGCAGCACGTCGGCCGATCGCGGCCCGCGGTTGACCAGATCGCCCACCAGCCACAACCGATCGCGCCGCCCGAACTCGATGCGCCGCAACAGGCGCTCGAGCGTCTTGTAGCAGCCCTGGACGTCGCCGATCGCGTAGGTCGCCATCGGCCTAGCCCGTGCGCGCCCGTCGCCGCGGCGCCGGCGGCACCAGGCACTCCGGCGCGTTGCCGATCAGGTCGGTGCGTCCGGCTTGGGTCAGCGCCTCGCGCACGAGATCGTGCTGCTCGGGATTCCAGTACAACAAGAGCGCCTTCTGCAGGCGCTTCTCGCGTAGCCCCTTGGCGGTGTAGCAGGGCTTCATGGTCAGCGGATCGATGCCGGTGTGATACATGGTCGCGGCCAGCGACATGGGCGTCGGGATGAAGTCCTGCACCTGCCGCGGGCGATAGCCCTTCTTCTTTAGATACAGCGCCTGATCGATCATGTCGGCGAGCGTCGAGCCCGGATGCCCGCTGATGAAGTACGGGATCAAGTACTGATCTTTTCCCGCCGCCTCCGACGAGCAGCGGAACTGCTCGGTGAAGCGGTCATAGCTCTCGATGCCCGGCTTCTTCATCAGGCGCAGCGTCTCGGGCGAGACGTGCTCGGGCGCCACCGAGAGCTGCCCGCCTACGTGATGGCGCGTCAGCTCGTCGAGGTACTCCTGGCCGCGCACGCCGTCGACCACCAGATCGGTGCGCACGCCCGAGGCGACGTGCACGTGCTTGACGCCGCTCTCTTCGCGCACGCGCTTCATCAGATCGATGAGCGGCCCGTGATCGGTCTTGAGGTGCTCGCAGATCCCCGGGTGCACGCACGACAGACGCCGGCACTTGGACTCGTACTTCTCGTCCTCGCAGCGCATCTGGTACATGTTCGCCGTCGGCCCGCCGAGATCCGAGACCACGCCGTGGAACTCCGGGTTGCGCTTGAGCGCGCGCAGCTCGCGCAGCACGCTCTCGGCCGAGCGGTTCTGGATCACGCGCCCTTCGTGCTCGGTGATCGAGCAGAAGGTGCAGCCGCCGAAGCAGCCGCGCATGATCACCAGCGAGTTCTTCACCGTCTCGAACGCCGGCACGGTCGCGCCGTAGCTCGGGTGCGGCGCGCGGTTGAACGGCAGATCGTACAGTTCGTCCATCTCGACGGTCTCGAGCGGCAGCGCCGGCGGGTTGAAGTAGACGCCCGACGAATCGAAGCGATCGCGCTGCAGCAGCGGCCGCGCGTTGAACGGGTTGGTCTCGTAGTGCAGCGTGCGCGACGCCTGCGCGTACTTGCGCTTGTCTTCGGTCACCTCGGCGAACGACGGCAGCACCAGCACGCGCCCGTCGCCGACGGTGTCCGAGGGATAGGACGCGAACGCCTCCGCCTCGCCGGCGTTGACCGGGAACGCGGTGCCGCGCACGTCGCGGATGCGCTCGAGCGGCTCGCCTGCCTTCAAGCGCTGCGCGACCTCCCACACCGGCCGCTCGCCCATTCCAAAGATCAGCAGATCGGCCTTGGAGTCGAGCAGGATCGAGCGCCGCACCGTGCCCGACCAGTAGTCGAAGTGCGCGATGCGCCGCAGCGACGCCTCGATCCCGCCCAGCACGATCGGCACGCCCGGGTAGGCTTCGCGCGCGCGGTTGGCGTAGACGATGGTCGCGCGATCCGGCCGCGCGTCGCGCTTGCCGCCCGCCGAGTACTGATCCTCGCCGCGGTTCTTCTTCTGCGCGGTGAGCCGGTTGAGCATCGAGTCCATGTTGCCGGCGGAGATACCGAAGAACAGCCGCGGCTTGCCGAGCACGCGGAACGGCTCGGCAGACCGCCAGTCGGGCTGCGCGATGATCCCCACCTTGAAGCCGCGGCCTTCGAGGAAGCGCGCGATCAGCGGCGGGCCGAACGCCGGATGATCGACGTACGCGTCGCCCGACACGATGATGATGTCGAGCTCCTTCCAGCCGCGCGCCTCCACCTCCGCGCGCGTGGTCGGCAAGAACGGGTGCTCCCAGCGCCCGCGCCGGATGGACATCAGCTTCGCCATGGACTTGGAAAGTCTAGCAGCTACTCGGGCGTTTGCCCGGCGGCGCGTAGCTTGGCGCAGGCCTCGCACGGGCAGTTGGCGCGCAGATCGCGGAAGTTGTAGATGCCGGTGTTGTGACCGTCGGACCAGTCGATGTTGATCGCGTACTGGCCGACCACGCGGATCGCCCGCGCGCGCACCGTCTCCTGCACGGTCTTGGGATCGAGCAGCGGCTGCCCGGTCATCTCTTCGATGCACGCCGCGCACCGGCAGCGCAGCCGCAGCTCGCGCGTCGGGTAGGCGGAGACGTGCTCGTCCTCCCACGTGATGGTAATGGTGGAGCGCAAGAGCCCGACAATCTCGACCGGCATCGGCATTTCGAAAACGTATACCATGCGTGGCTCATGCGACGCCTCCGCCTGCGAAAAGAGCTCGAGCGCAGCCTGCGCGCCGGCCACCCGTGGGTGTACGCCGATGCGCTCGAGCCGGCGCGCGGCGTGGCTACCGGCGAGGTGGTCGAGGTGCTGGCGCGCGACGGGCGCTTCCTCGCGCGCGGGCTGTATGACGCCAAATCGCCGATCGCGGTGCGCGTGGCCACGCTCGATCCCAACCAGGCGCTCGACGAGAAGTTCATCCGCGCGCGGGTCGACTCGGCGCTGCGCGCCCGACGCGGCGCGTTCGACGCACGCGAGACCGACGCGTTTCGCTGGCTGAACGGCGAAGGCGACTTTCTGCCCGGCGTGGTGGTCGACGTGTACGCGCAAGTGGCGGTGCTGCGCCTCGACGGCGATGCGGTGCGCGTGTGGCGCGACCCGGTGACCGCCGCGGTCGCGTCGGCCGGGCGCGGCCTCGGCATCCAGCACGTGTACGAGCGCTCGCGGGGCGGCAAGGGCGAGGCGCTATTCGGTGGCGCACCGCCTTCTCCCGTCGAGATCCGCGAGTGCGGCGTGCGTTTCGCCGTGGACGTGCTGCACGGGCAGAAGACCGGCTTCTTCCTCGACCAGCGCGAAAATCGCCGCGCCCTCCGCCCGTACGCCGCCGGGCACGCGGTCGCCAACCTGTTCGGCTACACCGGCGGCTTCTCGCTGCACGCCGCGCTCGGCGGCGCCACGCGCGTCACCACCGTCGACAGCGCGGCCGGCGCGATCGCCGATGCGCGCACCAACTTCCAGCTCAACGGCCTCGACCCCGACCGCCACGAGTTCTGCAGCGAAGACGTGTTCGCCTGGCTTCAGCGCGCGCGCGACGAGGGCCGCCGGTTCGGCCTGGTGGTGGTCGATCCGCCGAGCTTCGCCCCGTCGGAGAAATCGCTCAAGAAGGCGCTCACCGCCTACCGCGACCTCAATGCGCTGGCGCTCTCGGTGGTCGCCGAGGAGGGCGTGCTCGCCGCCGCCTCGTGCTCGAGCCACGTCACCCAGCAGGCGTTCCTCGACATGCTGCGCGACGCCGGCGAAAAAGCCCACCGCCGCCTGCGC
This sequence comes from Myxococcales bacterium, assembly GCA_003170275.1. Classification (GTDB taxonomy): domain Bacteria; phylum Myxococcota_A; class Polyangia; order Palsa-1104; family Palsa-1104; genus PALSA-1104. Next base: position 35,085 of record PNAM01000069.1, on the reverse strand, counting down.
CTCCTCGAGGTCCGCGGCCAGCCCGCCGATCACCCCACCCCCCCCGCCTTCCCCGAAGGCCGCTACCTCAAGTTCGTCCTCGCCCGCGCCGACTAGATAACAAGCGGACTTAACTTTTTAACTTATTTGTACGGCTGGAACCGCAGCTTGCCGATGCGGTTGTGGGCGGCCAGCTCGTCGTCGGTGAACGCATCGGGCGTGCCCTCGGGCAGCCGCTGCCGGATGAACGCTTCGATAATCGCGCGCGCGTCGGCCCCCGCCTTGCCCTCCTCGCTCTCGCCCGTGGACGTCTCCTTCCACAAGCTGAACAGCAGCTCCTTGCGCTCGCGCACCGAGCGCCGCCGGTCGCCCCAGATGGAGTCGAGGTGGCCGGGCAGCCGCTCGAGCGCGCCGCGCATGGTCTCGGCCCGCGCCTTCTTGGCCATCTCGTCGCGCTGCGCCGCGGTCGCCTTCAGGAACTCCTGCTTGATGTAGCGATACGGGTCTTCCTTCTTCCCCTTGGCGATCAGGTCGTTCAGATCGAAGGTCCCGCTCGTCCCGTTGAAGTCGCGGATGTTCTTGTCGTCGAAGCTGACGCTGCCGTCGGGCGAGATGTGCGCGGTGAACTGCCCGCCCTTGTAGACGAACTCGTCCGGCCCGACCTTGACCAGCGGGTACTTCGCCTCGGGCGTGTCGCGAATCTTGCCTGTGAGCGGATTGCCCGCATCGCCGCGCATCTTCCACTCCTTGCGCGGCGGCTGCGGCGCGCCGAAGGTGATCCCGCCCGGTCCCGCCGGCAGCACCACCCCATCGCCGCTCGAGCCGGGCAGCGCGTGCAGGGTCAGATCGGGCGGCCCATGCCGGTCGGGACCGCCTACGCTCGGCGGCGCGATCGTCGGCGGATGCTCGGGATGGAGCTCCTCGATCGGCTCCTTTTCGCGCTCACGCTCGGGCCGCAGCGTGCGGTCGCGCGGGTCGGGCAACGTGCGCATGGCCAGCTTGGTCTCAACCTTGGGCGGCGGTGGTGCGGGCGCGGGCGGCTCCGGCGGCGTCAGCGACGGCGGCGTGTGCTGCACCTCGACCTCGATCGGTCTCACCACGCGCGGGCTGGTCGCGGCGGGCAGGCGAGCCGCCACCGCGATCATCAGGGCGTGAAAAACGAAGGAGGCAACGACCGGTAGACGCAACAATACACCTTACGTATTGGACGCCTGTGTCGGTCGCCCAGTTTGCCGCGAAACTGGGATTATTTAGCACGGATTACGGCAAGACCCCCGTCCATCGAGACATACAGGGCGCGCGGGGTGACGGTGGTATCGATCACCACACGATGCGCCGCGGTCACCCCGGGCCAGGTTTGCACCGCCGCGGTCGCCGGATCGTAGCGCAACAGCTGCCCGCCGAGCGACACGATCCACAGCGTGCCATCTGGATCCGCCGCGATATCGACAATTTGCGACGGGATCCCGACGGCGGTCACTTGCGCGATGGCGTTGTAGTTGTGGGTCGCCGGTTGCCATGCGCTGAGCCCGTTCTTGAAGCTCGAGACGTACAAGGTGCCGTCGGGCAAGACCGCCGCGCCGCTGTCGCTCTCCTCGTAGCCGGGCGGCGTGTCGAGGCCGTGGCTCGGCCCGTAGATGGTGAACGCCCACTTGAACGGCCCGTCCACCCACATGAAGTGCGGCACCGGATTCCAGCTCTGCAGCCCGACCCCGTAGCGCCCGGCGGTCCACAGGTCGCCCTGCGGCGTCAGCGCCAGGCCGTAGAACTCACCGATCTTCTCGACCTTGGAGCCGTCAGGGTAGTTGTACCAGACCTCCGGATGCACGTGGTCGCCGATGCTGTCGTTGAAGACGTGCGCGACGCCGTGGTTGAAGCCGATGAACAGGTGGCCGGCGGCGACGCCCTGGTGCGCATAGATCATGCGGCGCGGCGAGCGGTCCTCCCAGCACCCGTTGCCCGAGTCGTAGTCGCACGGGAAGAGGTAGCGCAGGATGGTGGGCTGGCCGTTGGCGTCGAGTGTCACCTTGTCCGCCTGGCCGAGATGCTTTTGCGCGGTCGTGTCGAGGAACGGATCGCCCGCCGACTCGTAGCCGTAGTAGCCGACGAACACCTCGTTGCCGTGACCGCCGGCGAGCGCGGTGATGAAGGTCGTGTTGGGGTTGTTGTTGGCGTCGGTGAACGGGCCGATGTGCAGGCCGTCGGCGGCGGTGAACTTCTTGAACGTGGTCTGCCCGGGCTGCAGCACGTAGAGCGCGTCTTGGGTGGCCGCCCAGATGTTCTGCGCGTCGTCGCTGCTCGAGTCGAGGATGTCGCCGGCGAGGCCCTGCGCGGCGCCGTAGGTGACGTCGGTGAGCGGCCAGGGGCCGGCCGGGCTCGCCAGGTCGCAGCACGCGCCGCCTCCGTCGCTGCCGCCGCCGGCCATGCCCAGATCAGGCGTCCCCGAATTCACGCTGCCGTCGACGGCCGGGGTGCCCGGAGTGCCAGGATTGTCGGGGTTGCCCGGAGTCCCCGGCTGCTCCGATCCGGGCGTGCCGGTCGGGCCGACGCAGCTCCCGCTGCACTTCTGCGAAGAGCAGGCGCCCGCGCCCCATCCGGCGGCAGCGACCAGGGACCACAGGACCAGGCGAGCGCGCATGAAAGACCTCCATGCGCGGAACAACGCAATCCGGGGGCCAGGCGAAAACCGGCGTTCGGCGGCTCGCGACGGAACTCGCTTGCCCCCGGGCGGGAAGCGCTACGCCCCGAGTGTGTCCGCCAGGGCAGCGACGGTGGGAACCTCGAGATCGGCCGGCTCGCCTTCGGGCTTCTCCGGTCCCGAACGCCCCGAATGACGCCCCGAATGACGATTGACGAAGGCGGTGTGCATGCCGGCCGCGCGCGCCGGGGCCAGGTCGTAGCGCCAGCCGAAACCGGCGTGCAGGATCTGATCGGGCGCCAGGCCGAGCCGCTCGATCGCCAGGCGGAACGGCGCCGGATCGGGCTTGTACGCGCGCGCGTCCTCGGCCGTCACCAGCGACGAGAACGGCGCCTGGAGGTGACCCACCGTCGAGGCCAACAGATCGTTGTCGATGTTCGAGATCAGCGCCAGTCGATGGCGTCGCGCGAGCCGGCGCAGCGCGCGCGTCGTGTCGGCGAACGGCAGCCAGTCGGCGACCGAGCGCGCCAGGCCAGGCCCGTCGTCGACGAACGCCTCCAGCCCGAAGTACTGCATGGTGGCGTCGAAGCTGCGCGCCAGGATCTCGCGATAGGGCCGCCACGGGCGCAGCATCTGGAACTGGATGCGCTCCCAGCGCTCGACCCACGCCTCGGGCGTCACCTCGGGCCGCGCCTCGCCCTGCTCGCGGCGCGACGGCATGGCGCGCTCGAGCAGCGGCGTCACGTAGTTGCGGATGCCGGTCTCCCAGTCGATCAGCGTGCCGTAGCAGTCGAAGGTGATCGCGCGCAGCGCCTTCGGGTCGAGGGTCGGCGTGGTCACGCTCGCAGAGTATCCCGAATCACGGCGCGCCGCCGTCGGCGTCGAAGCTCATCGGCGTGGGTAACAGCGCGCGCACCCAGGCGAGCGCCAGCCGCATCTGCGCCTCGGGGATGCGGCCCTCGACCTCGAGCTCGGCCTCCTTGCGCGAAAGGTGCATGCCGTCGAGCGCCGACGACAGCCCGAGGAGCGCGGTGGCGCTGCGAAAGCGCTTGAGGATCTCCGGCCAGGCCTGCTCCATCTTGATCGCGTCGGCCTCGCTCGCGAACACCGCCTGCAGGCGCAGCGCGGGCGAACCCTCGGCGGTGAGCGCCAGCGCCATCGCCAGCGGCGTCGGCAGCCCGTCGCCGAAGCGCATCAGCGCCGGCGCGTCCAGGAGGGTGACCAGGATCGCCGGACCGTTGTCGGTGGCGGCGAGCTTGTCGAACTGCTCGAGCTGCTTGAGCCACTTGCTGCGCGCGTCTTCGTGCGCGCCCAGATCGGCCTTCGCGGCGTCGAGCTTGTCGGCGTTGTCGGGTTGCGCCAGCACGGCCAGTCCTGGCGCGAGGAACCGGAACACGCGCGGATCACCGGGGTGCAGCGGCCGCCCGCCGAGCGCGCGGATTTTCTCCGAGTCCTTGTAGCGCGCCGCCAGGAAGGTCGCGGTCACGTCGTGCGGATTGGCGGTGGCGATCAGCAGCGCCTCGAAGTCGTCGATCGGGTTCAGCCCGGTGCCGCCGAGCAGAGTCGAGTAGTCGGGAAGCGCGGCGAGCAGCGCCTCGGCGCCTTCGCGGTGCGGCGATTTGCGCAGCTTGTCCGAGCGCAAGAGCACCACCAGGTTGGCGTCGTCGGGTGCAAACGGTTTCAGATCGGCGGTGGCTGGCGGCGGCGGCGGGCCGGGCGGGACCTTCGGCTTGCCGCTGGTTGCCGACGGTGCCCCCGACGCGGGTCGCGGCCGCGCGCTCGACCGAGGATCGCCGCGCCGTTCTTCGGGCGCGGTGGTCTTCACCGTGCGGTGCGCCGGCGTCAGCTCGATCGGGATCGGCGCAGACGGCCAGGAGAATCGCCCGCCCAGCATCATTAATAGAAGCACTGCCAGATGCACGCCTGCCGAGATCACGAACGGCGCGAACATCTTCGGGGTGCGAACGGACACGGCTCCTCTAGCATAGCAGCGGGGGTCGGTCGTCCGAACCGGACGACGCCGGTCCGGCAGCCGGATCAAGACTTCCCGTCGCTGAGCGAGTTCGCGTACTTGCGGGCGGCACGCCGGTTGCTCTGCAGGCGTCCATCGCTTGCGAGCGAACAACAGGAGGAAGTCATGAACGAGCTGAATGCGATCGAAGGGGCCGAGCCGAAGAAGAGCTACAAGGCGGTGTTCACCATCGTCCAGCGGAACGGCAAGAAGTACTGGGTGCGCCTCGGGACGTGCTTCCCGAACCACGACTCGTCGTGGAACGTGTACCTCGACGCGTCGCCCACCAACGGGCAGCTGCAGATCCGCGATCCGGAGCCGCGACGCAACGGCGGCGTCGATCACCTCACCGACAGCCTCCCGGGTATGGGGGACGCGTCGTGAGCCGCTGGAAGTTGGGGGTGTTGATGGGCGTTTCGGCGTTCCTGTTCGCCGTCGCGGTGGCGCACGCGGAGCCCGGTACGACCGCCAAACCGGCGGCCGTGTCGGTGGCGGCGCAGGCGGCCCAGGGGGTGGTGAACCTGAACGACGCCAACGCCGACGAGCTCGAGCGGCTGCCCGGGATCGGTCCGTCCAAGGCGCGCGCGATCGTCGAGCACCGGCACGCGCATCCCTTCAAGAAGGTCGACGAGCTGACCAAGGTGAAGGGCATCGGCCGGAAGACCTTCGGCAAGCTGCGCCCGTACATCACGTTGGCCGGGCCGACCACGCTGAAGACCGAGCCGCGTAACTAGCACAGGGGGGCCCGGCCGGCGCGGGTGTCGGCCGGGTCCTCGTTTCATCGCTACCAGCTATGGGCAGCCGGAGTCGATGCTGAGCGCGAAGTCCGAGACGTCGCCGCCGACGCCGTCGACGACGATCCAGTAGTAGTGGGCGTTGATGGTGCCGCTGCTGAGATCGACCACCGCGGTCTCGCCCGTGGCGCCACCCTCGACCGTCATCGGCCCGGCTGCGAGGTAGCTGCCGGTGGAGGCGAGCGTGGTCGTGTTCGCTACGACCGTTTGCGGCGCGGCGAGCGCGCACAGTCCGTTCGGGTCACAGCTGGTCGGCGCGGTGGCGCCTGCGTCGAGGATGAGGAGGCTGAGGTGCTTGTTGTCGGTGAGCGCGGCCAGGGTGAACCGGTAGACCGTGCCGCTGGTCGCCGGCTTGGCGAACAGATAGACGTACTCCGGCCCGGACAAGTTGTTGAGCCCGCCGCACGGCATCGCGACCGGTCCCCACGCCGAGACCGAGCTCGCCATCGACGCGCCGTTGTTGCTGCTCCTCGCCTTGTTGGTGCAGTCGATCGTATCGTTTTGCCCGCAGTACGGCAGGCAGTCGAACGCCAGCCCGTAGGTAGTGTTGCTGCCTGCAGCCGGCGTGTCGACCGAGATCCAATAGTTGGCGCTCTCGAACGTGCTCGCCGGCGTGGCGGCGAACTGGACGCTCCCGGTCAGGTTGGGCGCGGTGCCCGTCGCGGTGGTGCCGGCCAGGCACCCGCTCGGATCGCACTCGAGCCGCGAGTTGACCGGCATCGCCGCCAGCGTCACCGGCACCGACGCGTTGGTGACCGTGGCCATCACGTTCTGCGGCACCGTCGCCTCGGTGGTGAACAAGAAGGTCTGTTCGCTGCCGGCGGCGGTGAGCGTCTGCGCGCCGCAGGTGTAAGTGCCGAGCTGGCTCGAGCCCTGCGCGGTATCGCCCTGCACGGGCATGGTCTGGTTGCAGTGCAGGCGGTTGGCGGCGCTCGGCTGGCACTTGCCGCACGCGTCCACGGTGATCTTGTAGCTCGCGCTGTCGCCGTTCTTCCCGTCGACGACGATGTAGTAGAGCTTGAGCGCCTTGGCGCGGAAGGTGACCGTCTCGTGCGAGGTGCCGGCGGTGATCCCCTGAAATCCACCGCCGGTGAGCGGCGTGTTCACGCACACCGCGCTCGACGCGCAGTTGTCCTCGAGCACGATCAGGTCGAGGTCGCTGACCCCGCCGTCGGCGCCGCCGGTGTCCTGCAGCTCGAGGCTGACGGTCACGTTGAAGTCGTTGGTGGTGTTGTTGAAGAACTGGTACGCGACCTCGGGCGCGGTCTCGTTGGTCGCGCAGCCTCCGTAGGTGTCGATCGCGTTGGTGGCGCTGGAGCCGACGTTGAACGGATCGTTGTCGTTGTAGTCGACGCCGCCGTTGAATCCGATCGCGCAGTCCAGCGAATCGAACTTGAACGTCTGGTCCCAGCAGGTCGGCGTGGGCGCGCAGAAACCGCCCGTGCACGTGCCTGCCAGGCCCTGTTGCGAGGTGCAGTCCTGGCTCTCGTTCGCCGGCGTGTCCCCGCACGTTCCGTCCTTCGGATCGCACGCCGACGTGTTGCAGTCGTCGGGGGCCGGGCAGCTCACGTCGGTGTAGACGCACGTCCTGGTCGAGGGATCGCAGTGGCCGGTGTGGCATTTCTGCCCGTCGTCGCAATCGGGATCGGTCTGGCATCCGCTCTGGATGTGCCCGTCGTCGAGCTCATGGCCGCCGTCGCCCGGCCCGTTGGCCGAACCACATCCGAACGTCCACAGCAGCGGAACGAGGCCGAGCCAACCGAGGCGTCTCATGCGTCACCCTCTCCTGCGCCGGCGCCGAACCCGCCGGACGATCCATCCCACCAGCACGACCGTGAGTGCGTAGCCGATCGGCACCCACACATTCACCATATCCTTCGCCGGCGGCTTGGGCACCCACGCGCGCACCCGCGCGTCGACCGCGTCGAGCGCGTCCAGGCGATCTTTGACCAGCCACGCCGCGAACGCCGCCGCCACCTGCGGCTCCGCGCCGCGGCAGGCCGAGTAGCGCTGCCACCAGGCGGCCAGCGCCTGATCCGAGCGCCGCGCGCCGCGCGCCTCCAGCTCGTAGAACGCGGTCAGATCGGCACCGGGCCTGAGCGCTCCGTCCGGATCGTCGCCGCTCGCAAAATGGTTGCCGACCTTGGAGAAACGCGGCTCGGCGACCGCGCGAATAGCGGCGTAGACCTCGGGCCCCTCGAAGCTCGAGCGATCCGCCAGCGCCTGCGTCACCGCGCGCCCGAAGCCGGGCGTGCAGCCGTCGGGTAGCCGTGTCAGCTCGGTCGCGAAGGTCTCGTCGCGCGGCGCGTCGTCGGTGCGCTGCCGGACCGGATCGCCCGGCGCCAGGAGGTGCTTCTCGTAGAGCGCCTCGGCGAGCGAGTGGTGGTTGGTGATGACGTCGATGCCGATCGAGACGAAATCGGGCCGCGCGCGGAACAGGCCGCCGGCCGAGCGCAGCTCCTCTTTGAACGATTCGATCTTGGCGTCGACGAAGAAGTCGTACACGCCGACCTGTACGGTGTGGATCTGGTTGGCCACGTCCTCCACGTGATGCGCCACCGCCCCGGCGTGCGTGAGCGCCAGCCGTTCGGACGGGGTGGGCCCCGAGAGCGCCAGCACCGCCAGCGCGGTGTACACCTCGGCGAACTCGGCGCCAAACGTGTGCACCGTCGGTGGGATGGCAAAGCGGCGCGGATCCTTCTTGAGCACCGCAGGATCGTCGGAGAACTTAACGTCGGCGAGCTGGTAGTGCGCGTGGGCCTGGCTCGACAGGCCGGTCACGCCGCCCATCTCGAGCGTCGCCGGATCGTCCGGCAGCGGCTGGCCGTACGGGCCCTCGACCACCTTGCGCTGCGCATCGTGGCGGAAGCGCTCGCGGTTCCGATAGTCGTCGTCGACCAGCCGCGAGGCCAGCCCGTAGACCTCGGCGCCGTTTTCGCCCGAAGGCAGCGCGGTCGCGTCGAGGCCCGCCACCTGCTTGTCGGGGTTGAGGCCCAAGAAGCGCTTCCACTCCCACGCGTCGAACGTGTTCAGCGACGGGTAGCGTGCGAGGAACCGCCGCTTGACCTCCGGATCGCCCGACTCGGCGCCGGCGTGCCACACGCGCTCGCGCAGCGCCTGCACCGCGCGCGCGGCCTCGACCTCGGCGGGGATCGCCTTCGGCCCGCCGTAGGCGCGCTTCGAGAGGAACACGTGCACCTGCTGGTCGTAGGCGGCGGCCGCGCCTTCAGCGACGAGCACGCCCACCGCCAACAGCACCATCGACCGCACACGCGATGGGTACACCTGCCGACGGTGCGACGTCAAACGCGAACGTACAGCATGCGCCAGATCCGCAGCTGACGCGCCTCACAGCGCGCCTCCCGCAGCGAGCGCGCGCCGAACGGATTGTCGAGCAGGAACGACCACGGTCCGGCGACGTTCTGGAACCGATCGGGCGCGTCCTCGAGCACCGCCAGCGCATCGAGCGCCAGCTCGTACACATCGCTCTGAAAGAACAGCTCGCCCGACGGCCGCAGCTTGCGGTACAGGGTCTCGACCAGCTCGGGATCGACCAGCCGCCGCTTGCGGTGCCGTCGCTTGAACCACGGGTCGGGAAAGTTGATGAACGCGCGCGTCAGCCGCCCGTCGGGAAACAGCTGCGGCAGATCGACGTTGACGTGCGCGAAGTGTGCCCGCAGATTTCGCAGCCCCAGCTCGCCCGCTGTGCGGTTGACCAGCGCCACCATTTTGTCGCGGATCTCCAGCCCGACCAGCAGCGTGTCCGGCACATGCGGCGCGCGCTCGAACAGAAAACGCGCGTCGGCGCAGCCCAGCTCCACCTCGATCTCGCCGGTCGGCGGCAGGTCGAGCGGCGCCAGCGTACGCCCGAGAAACTGCGAGCGCAGCGGGTTGACGTGGTGCCGGACGCGCGACTTCGACATGCTTGCGGGCGAATAACACTTTGCTGACTACCCGGTCAATTGCGGCTATTCTGCGAAACGTGCCCCGTCGCCGAGCCGCCGCCCCGAAGTCCAGGCGCTCGCCCGTCTTGCGCGATGAGCGGCGCGCCCAGCTGGTCACGGCCGCGCGCGAGGTGTTCGGCGAAAAGGGGTACCATGCCGCGACTGTCGATGACATCACCCGCGCCGCAGGCGTCGCCAAGGGCACCTACTACCTGTATTTCCAGGAGAAGCGCGAGATCTACTACGAGCTGGTGCGCAGCTTTCTGCAGCACGTGACCGACATTGGCGCGTCGGTGGTGCGCGAGGTCAAGACGCCCGCCGACTTCTACGCGCGCTGCGAGCTGGCGGCGGGCGAGCTATTGCGCGTGTTCATCGAGCACCATTCGCTGGCGCGCCTGGCCTATCGCGAGTCGATGAGCCTCGACGCCGAGCTCGAGCGCATGCTGCGCGACTTCTACCGCCAGCTGGCGCGCGTCGAGGCCGACAACATTCGCGTCGGCATCGAGCTGGGCCTGTTTCGGCCGGTCGACCCACTCATCTGTGCCTACGCCCACATCGGCATGGTCGAACGGGTCGCGCTCGGCCTGCTGGCCGAACGTGATCCGCCCGATCCGCGCCATGTGGTTCGCGAGCTCCTGGCGATCGCCTTCGAGGGACTGCGCAAGAAATGAGCGAGGCTTCGGGCCGGGACCAGGAGAAACCCCGCCGCCGCGACGACGCGCTGGCGCTGCTCGGTCTGCTGGTGGGCGCCGCGATCGCCTTCACCGGGCGCAAGGTGCTGGTCGAGCTGTGCACCGGCGCCGCGCTCGGCCTGGGCGGCGTGCTCCTGGCGGTGCGCGGCGGTCGCAAGATCGAGGGCCGCGGCTGGCTGGTGTGCGCCCTGGCGCTGGGCGGTTTCGCCATGGGCGGCAGCGCATTTTTGCAGTTCTATCAGGAGTGGGAAGCCGGCCAGTGGCTCTCGCAGGGTCCGCAGACCGCGATGGCGCCCGATGCCCTGCGCAACCTGTACCGGACCTTGTCCGGCCTGCGCATCGCCGGGCTCGCCGGCGGGTTGTGCTTCCTGCTCGGTGCCGCGGTCAACAAGCTGGGCGCGGGCTCCGGAAATGAAAAGGGCCCGAGCGATCGCCCGGGCCCTCTTTCGTGAAGCGGTCTTAACTCTACGACGAGACTTTGCGGACGTTCGCGGCCTGCAGACCCTTGGGGCCCTGCACGACTTCGAATTCCACGGACTCACCCTCGGACAGGCTGCGGAAGCCCTCAGACTGGATGGCGGTGTGGTGGACGAACACGTCCGGCGCCCCCTCGCGCGTGATGAAACCAAAGCCCTTTGCGTCGTTGAACCACTTCACCGTGCCTTTTTCCATTGCGATTCCCTTTGTTCCGGAACCCGCCCGTAGGATGACGGGTCCGCAGTGCCTTCTTACTGGAGGGTTAGCTTAACGAGGAAGAGGTCGACGATTCGGCCTGAACCACCAGATCCTTTTTTCGATCCACGCTCCAGAGGGAGTTCCTACACTCAGCGATGTAGTCTAATGTCCGGTAAAAGGCGCGTCAAGAAGTAGTAACAACCGCTACGGATTGCTTAGAAATTCGGCATCTCGCGCAGGATCCGTTTCGAGATCACGATGCGCTGGATCTGGCCGGTTCCTTCGAAGATGTCGAAGACCTTGATGTCGCGATACCACTTCTCGACGAACTGGTGCTGCTCGAGCCCGTGCGCGCCCATAATCTGCACGGCGTCCGAGCACACCTTCATCGCCGCCTTGGCCGCGTACGCCTTGGCCATCGAAGCCTCCTTGGCGTTGGGTACGCCCTCGTCCGCCATCCACGCGGCGCGCCAGCACATCAGGCGCGAGGCATCGATCAGCCGCTTCATGTCCGCGAGCGTGGTCGCGAGCTGGGCGTAACGCGGAATCGGCCGCGCCAATACATAGTTCTCGCGCACGAAGTCGCGCGTGTAGTCGTACGCCGCGCGCGCGATCCCGGTGCCCAGGATGGCCACCATCGGCCGCGACGAGTCGAAGGTCTTCATGGCCGCCATGAAGCCCTCCTTGCCCTTGAGGTAGTGCTCCTCGCCGCCGAGCAGGTTCTCGTCCGGCACGCGCACGTCCTCGAGCACCAGCTCCGCGGTCTCCGACGCGCGGATGCCCATCTTCTCCTCGATCTTGCCGCAGCTGAAGCCGGGCGTGCCCTTCTCGACCACGAACGCGCGGTGACCGGCCCGCCCCTGGATCGGATCGACGGTCGCGAAGATCACCACCCAGTCGGCGCGCCCGCCATTGGTGATGAAGCACTTGCGGCCATTGAGGATCCAGTGCTTGCCGTCCTTCTTGCACGAGGTCTTGATGCCCGCCACGTCCGAGCCCGCGCCCGGCTCGGTCAGCCCGTAGGCGCCCCAGTGCAGGCCCTCTTTCTTGAACACGCTGAAGAAGCGCTCGCGCTGCTCGGGGGTGCCGGTGAACTGAACCGGCGGCCCGCCCAGGCCCGGCCCGGGCAAGGAGAGCAGCACGCTGATGTCGCCCCACGCCATCTCCTCGGCGGCGATCATGGCGAAGCGGTTCTTCTGCGTCTTGCCCTTCTTGTCGGGGGTCGCGCCGATGCCCGCGCCCTCGCCGCCGTACTCCTGCGGCACTTCGCCCACCGACATCATCGTGCGCATCGCCACCATGCGCTCCATGAAGTCGTCCGGGATTCGATGGTCCTTGTCGGCCTGCAGCGACATGGGTCGGATCACGCCCATGGCGAACTGGTGCACCAGCTCTTTCACCTGGGCCTGCTTGCCGGTCAGCTCGAAGTCAATCATTGGCTTCTCCTCGGCCCTAGGTGAAGAACGGTTGGATGGCGGACGAAGGCAGCCCGCTCGCGATCGGGTGGCCCAGCTCGATCGAGGCCACCCGCGTCTGGGCGACCTCGCTCGGCACGCCGAACAGGGCCAGCGCCTTGGTGTCACGCAGCCACTTCTCGCTCGGGTAGTCCTTGACGTAACCGGCGCCGCCCAGCAGCTGCACGCCGTTGTCGGCCACCCGCCACGCAGCCTCGTTGGCGTGCGTGACTGCCTCGGCCAGCGCGATGCCCCACTGGCCGCGATCGAGCTCGGCCGCCGCGCGCCACACCATCCAGCGCGTCGCTTCCACGTCCATCGCCATCTCGGCGAGCGTGAACGCGATCGCCTGGAAGTGCGCGACCGGCTTGCCGAACGCCTTGCGCTCCTGCGTGTAGTCGAGCGCAAACTCGTAGGCCGCGCGGGCGATCCCGAGCTGGCGCGCCGCGTTCATCAGCGAGCCGCGCGCGAACATCTGCGACACGCCGCGGGTGAACGGATCCGGACCCTTGAGCCGATTGGCGTCGGGCACGCGGCAGTCCTCCATGACCACCTCGGAGGCCTGCACGGTCTCGAGCCCGAGCAGCTGGTGGCGCGTGCCCGCCTTGAGCCCGTGATTGCCCGCCTCGACCACGAACGCGCCGAAGTGATCCCAGCCGGTCGTGCCGCCATTGCCACCCACCCCACGCTGCGCGTCGGGACCCAGCTGCGCGAAGATCACGTGCAGATCGGCCTTGCCTCCGTTGACCACGAACGCCTTCTTGCCGTTGAGCACCCACTCGCCGCCCTGCTTGCGCGCGGTGGTGTGGAAGCCCTCGAGCGGCGCGTTCCGCTCGCCGTATCCGACCGCGCCGAGCCGCTCGTGGCCCTGCGAGTCGGCGAACCGCGCGAGCAGGCGCTTGTGCTGCGCGTCGTCGCCCAGGCACCAGATCGCCTGCGCGGCCAGGTGCGGCGCCCACAGCGCGACCGCCACCCCCGGGTCGCCGTAGGCCAGCTCCTCGTGCACGATCGCCGCGGTCACCAGGCTCGCGCCCTGCCCGCCGACCGCCTCTGGCAGATCGAGCAGGCCGAGGCCGAGCTCGTGGAACTGCTTGCGCAGCCCGGAAGGCAACCCGCCCGCCTTCTCGTAGTCGCGCATCTTGGGCCGGATCGACTCGGCCGCGAACTTGCGCACCGTCTCCAGGATCAGCTGCTGATCCTCTTCCAGGGCGAACGAGATCATCGGTTGGCTCCCGAAAAATGAATAATGACTCACCGGTCATATCGCCGGGCTACGGGGCTGTCAAGATCCGTTTTGCACGGACCATGCAAATTCGAAACGGTGCGGCGGCTACCTCAGCTTGCGGTGGTCGTGGGTGACTTCTTCTTCGACGTCCACGTCCGCCTCGAGGTAGATCGGCTCGGACGCGGCCGGCGCGCGCGGGCTGCGCGGACCCTCGGTCAGCTCGAACGGATCGAACACGCCGCGCAGCGGCACCGGGAGCTGCAGCACCTTCTCGTGCAGCTCGGCCTTGGTGATGTAGATCTCTTCGCGCCGGCCCTCGCCGAGATCGCGGCGCAGCACCAGCTCGCCGAGCGCGCCGGAGCGGCGTGCGATCTCCTGCACCACCGGCGCGAGCACGTTCACCATGCGGTGACAGACGGTCTGCGGCTCGTCGAGCTCGCGCAGCGGCTTGCCGTCGAAGGTGGCGGTGCTCATGCCCTGCCGGCGCATGGCCAGGTCGCGCGTCGAGTCGACCACGCGATTCCACAGCCGCATCACGTGCACCGCGTCCTCGCCGACCAGCAGCAGCAGCTCGTCGCTGGTGGGCTGCCCTTCCTCGCCCAGCTTGCGCACCGTCGCCTGCGGCTGTCCCTCGTCGGTGGCGACCTCGAGCTGATAGCCCGCGCCCGAACGTGGCGCCTTGCGCAGCGTGATCAACGTGCGGTCGGGCGTAATCGCCACCTCGGTGACGAACAGCTTGTCGAGCTTGACCGCGTGCACTTCCATGCGCTTGGACAGCCAGCCGGACTCGATCGGCACGTGCAGCTCGGTGCCGGCGGTCAGCTCCGCTACGCGCCGCACCTTGCCCCACTCGTGCGCCGACGGAATGGCCAGCGCGAACACCGCCTCGATGCCGAACGGCGTGGTCACCAACGCTTGACCCGAGTAGACCTCATCGCCCGAGAGCAGCCGCAGGCCGACCACGGTGTTCGGCAGATCGTGCCGCAGCACGAACGACTCCACCGCGCGAAACGAGCCCTCGCGGGCGTGGTCGACCGTGGCGCGGGTCGACGAGATCTGCCCGTTGGCCATCCCTTCGAGCTCGGCCATCTCGCCTTCGATCACCCCGCGCGCCGACTCGAGGATGCGCGACGCCGTGCGCACCATGCGCTCGGACTTGGACGAGGTGAACGCGGTCATCGTCAGCTTGATCGCGTCCGACATCGCATCGAGGCGCGAGCGCTCCTGCTTGCGGAGCTGATCGAAGTTGCCCGATCGGTCCACCGCGGTCGCGATCTCGTTCTGCGCGGCGAGCAGCGTGGTGCCGCACTCGACCGCGTGACGGATCAGCTCGATGAAGTTGATGTCGTAGGGGAACGGAGTCGAGTCGCCGTAGACATGGCCCATGACGCGGCCATCATACCGCAGAACTACTTGGGAATCTTCTTGGCATCCTCGACGAATTTCTGCAGGCCGAGATCGGTTAGCGGGTGCTTGATGAGCTGCTGCATCACGCTGTACGGGATGGTGCACACGTGCGCGCCGATCAAGGCGGCGTCGACCACGTGCGTCGGGTTGCGCACCGACGCGACCAGCACCTCGGTGGCGAAGTCGTAGTTCTGGTAGATGGTGACGATCTTCTGGATCAGGTCCATTCCGGTCTCGCTGATGTCGTCGAGCCGGCCGATGAACGGCGAGATGTAGCTGGCGCCCGCCTTGGCGGCGAGCAGCGCCTGGTTGGGCGAAAAGCACAGCGTGACGTTGGTGCGGATGCCTTCGCTGGTGCAGGTGCGCACGCCCTTCAAGCCGTCCTGGGTGAGCGGCAGCTTGACCACGATGTTCTTGTGGAGCTTGTGCCAGTCGCGGGCCTCGGCCATCATCTCGTCGTAGGTGGTCGAGAGCACCTCGGCCGAGATGGGACCGTTGACCAGCTCGCACATCTCGACCACGACTTCCCTGTACTTGCGACCCGACTTGGCGATCAGGGAGGGATTGGTGGTGATGCCGTCGACCAGGCCCATGGCAGCGGCCTCGCGAACCTCTTTGACGTCGCCGGTGTCGATGAAGAACTTCATGGTGATCTCCTGTTCCTGTTCTACTGCACGGATTGCAGCTTGCGCGCCGAGGCTTCGCCGGGGGTCTCCGCCGGCGGCTTGTCGAGCTGCTCGCGGAGCTCGACGGCCTGGCGGATCAGCTCGCGAAGATGCTCGCGGGCGCTGCGAGCCTCGTCGGCGATGCGGATGAGTTCGCTGGCGAGAAGGCCCTGCTGCATGACACCGCCAAACATACGGCCCCGGCCGGGGCGAGTCAATCGAGAGGAGCCGCAGCGATCATGACCCTGCAGGCGCGCGAGCTGGCCGATGCGTGCGCGGAGATCGAGCGCGCGCTCGCCGGCAGGCCGGTGCAGAAGATCGTGCAGCCGGATCGCACCGCCGTCGAGCTCGGCTTCCACGGCGGCTGGTTGATGCTGTCGGTGCACCCGAAGCTCGGCCGGATCCACCTGATGGCGGAGAGACCGGCCGGGACCGGAGAGGCGGCGTCGGCGTTCTGCATGCTCCTACGCAAGGAGCTGCTGGGCGCGCGGCTGACGGCCTGCACACCCGTGCCGGGCGAGCGCGCTTGCGAGCTGCGCTTTGCGGGCGGGCGCGGGGTGCGCGGGCTGCGCGTGTTTCTGTTCGGCAAGGCTGGTCAGCTGGTGCTCACCGACGAGGCGGGCAGCTCGCTAGGGTACATCGGACCGGCGCAGCGACTGCACGAGACGCTGCCGCCGCCGGGGGCGAGCGATGCGGGGGCCGAGCGCACGCGCTTCGGCGCCGAGTCGGGGCTGTCGGCGCGCATCGAGGCGCACTACCTGGCTGCCGGCGAGGATGACGCGCGCGCGACCGCCAGGAAGGCCGCGCTGCATTCGCTCACCGCTGCCGTCGACAAGCACCGCCGGCGCGAGGTGGCGCTCACCCGCGACCGCGCGCGCGCCGAAGCGGCAGGCGAGAAGCGCAAGCTCGGCGATCTGCTGCTCGCCCACCTGCACGAGGTGCCCAAGGGCGTCGACTCGGTCACGCTGCCGGACGATTTCGAGTTGGGCGCGCCGCTCCTCATCGCGCTCGATCCGGCCCGCTCGGCGCGCGCCAACGCCGAGCGCTTCTACAAAGAGCACAAGCGCCTCACCCGCGCGATCGCCACCATCGACCAGCGGCTCGCCGAGACCCGCGCCGCGCTGGCTTCAGCCGAAGCGGAGCTCGCAGCGGTCGAATCAGGCGAGGCCCCGTCGAATTTCCAGCTCGAGCGAAATCAATCACCACGGCGAAAGAGGCAGGCGCTCGGGACGCCGTCCCTTCCCTATCGCGCGTTCCGGGCGGCGTCGGGGGCGACGATCTTGGTGGGGCGGGGCGCGGATCGAAATGATGAGCTGACGTTCAAGGTCGCGCGCGGCTCGGACCTCTGGATGCACGCGCGCGATGTGCCGGGAGCGCACGTGGTGGTGCCGCTGGCCGCGGGCGTGTCGATCGATGAGCAGACCCTGCTCGACGCGGCGACGCTGGCCGCCCATCACTCGAGCGCGCGCGGCGAGGCGCAGGTGGACATTGGCTACACGCTGCGCAAGCACGTGCGCAAGCCGCCCAAGTCCCGGCCGGGGTCGGTGACCACCTCGGGCATGAAGACCATCCGCGTGCGCGTCGAGGCCGATCGGCTCGCGCGGCTACTGTCCACGTCGGAGAAGCCCGGGTAGCGAGCGCAACAGCCGGCGTGCCTCGAAGTGCAGCCGGGCCCGATCGCGCGCCACGCCCAGCGCGACCGCCGCGACGCCGACGGAGAACCCAGCGAGCAGCGCGCGGTGCACCATCCAGTTGAGCCCCAGCGACGAGCCCACGCTCACCGCCGCGGCCAGTCCGACCGCCTGCAGGACGCGCGCGAGCTCGTGCCTTCCCGCCTGCAGCTGATAGGTCGCGCGCCCGTCGGTGTGGACTTCGAAGCGCGCGCCCTCGAGCACGCGCCGGCCGGCACACAGCCGCTCGAGCTGCGCGCGCGCCGCCGGAACCTCCGGCGCGGCCAGGTCGAGCACCAGCGCTCCTTGGACGGTCGCCACGCTGCAGAGCGTAGCCCTGATACGGCAAGGGCGGCAACGCTCGAGGCGCACCGCCCTTACCGCCCCCAGCCTGCGGGGTGCTAGAACGTGAAAGTGGAGCTAGGCGTCGGCATCGGCGGTGGAACCTTCGGAGCCGCCGCCGGCTTCTTGGCCGCTGCCTTCTTGCGAGCCGGCTTTTTCTTGGCCGGTTTTTTCTTGGAGGCCTTTTTGGCCGGCTTTTTCTTCTTCTTCGCCGGTTTCTTTTTCTTGGCCGCTTTCTTCTTCTTGGCCATAGGCCACCCCCTCCTTTAGCGCTTCCCCTTCTTCTTCGACGCCTTCTTCTTGGTGGTCTTCTTCTTCGACTTCTTCGCTGCCTTCTTCTTGGTCGCCATGTTCGGGCCTCCTCTATTGAGGGTTACTGAAGACCATTTTGCGGCACGATCGATCCTTAGTCAATCAAATTTACCTAAATTATGGCTAATTATATGCCAAAGGATCCGTTGGCACGGACCACGTGAGGGCTTTACACGAAGCGGACACCGATCTATGTACACCGGACGATGAAGGTCTCCCTCCACTCCGGCGACGTCACCAAACTTTCGACTGGCTTGCTCGGTCTGCTCTGCTTCGAAGAGGGCATGGCCGAGGGCGCGATCTACCAGGCGGTGGACAAGGCGCTCGACGGGCTGCTCGCCCGGCTCGTCGCCGAGGAGCAGTTCAAGGGCAAGAAGGGCCAGACCCTGTCGCTGCACACGCACGGGCGGATCGCGCCGTCGCGCGTGCTGCTGGTGGGTGCCGGCGCGCGCAAGGACTTCGCCGCCGCCGATCTGCGGGGCTTCGGCGCGCGCACGATGAAGGCCGGCGCGAGCGCGCAAGCGAAGGTGGTCACCGCGGTGCTGCCGTACTCGGAGGGCGCGTCGCAGGAGCGCCACGCGCAGTTCCTCACCGAGGGCGCGCTGCTCGCCGCCTACCGCTTCGACAAGTACCTGACCGGCGAGCGCAAGAAGCCGGAAGTCGTCGAGGAGCTCAAGCTGGCGATGAGTCCCGACAACGTCGACGGCTCGCGCCTCGATGCGGTCAAACGCGGGCTGCAGCGCGCCGAGCAGATCGCACACGCGGTCTCGCTCGCGCGCGATCTGATCAACGAGCCGGCCGGCGAGATGACGCCGAAGAAGATGGCCGAGGTGGCGCAGCGGGTCGCCAAGCAGCACGGCCTCGAGATCAAGGTGCTCGGCCCGAAGGAGTGCGAGAAGCTCGGCATGGGCATGTTCCTCGCCGTCGCGCAGGGCTCCGAGGAGGAGCCGCGCTTCATCCACCTGACCTACCGGCCCAAGGGCAAGACGCCGGCGAAGAAGAAGGTGGCGCTGATCGGCAAGGGCGTGACCTTCGACTCGGGCGGGCTGTCGCTCAAGCCGTCCAGCGCGATGGAGGACATGAAGGTCGACATGTCGGGCGCCGCGGCGGTGATCGCGGCGATTGGCGTGCTCGCCGATCTGGGCGTGCCGTACGAGGTGCACGCGATTGCCGCCTGCACCGAGAACATGCCGTCGGGAAAGTCGTACAAGCTGGGCGATGTGCTCAAGTCGATGAACGGCAAGACGGTCGAGATCAACAACACCGACGCCGAAGGGCGGCTCACGCTCGGCGACGCGATCACCTACGCGGTGCAGGAGTGCAGGGTCGACGAGATCTTCGACTTCGCCACGCTCACCGGCGCGTGCATGGTGGCGCTCGGGCCGCACACTGCCGGCGTGATGGGCAATGATCTGTCGCTCGTCGAGCGCTGGCTCGCGTCGGCGCGGCTCGCTGGCGAGGAAATGTGGCACCTGCCGCTGCCGCCGGGGCTGCGCGATCAGCTCAAGAGCGACGTCGCCGACATGCGCAACACCGGCGAGCGCTGGGGCGGCGCGCTCACTGCCGGGCTGTTCCTCAAGGAGTTCGTCGGCGACACGCCGTGGGTCCACGTCGACATCGCCGGACCGGCGTCGGCCGACAAGGAGATCGGCCACACGCCGAAGGGCGGCACCGGCTTCGGCGTCTCGACCATCGTCGAGTACCTCGCTTCGCGCGAGTGATCAAAGGGGTGCCGAGGGGCGTTCGAGAAACGAAGCACAATTGTGCAAAAAGTTGGTGAAGTCGGACAAGTCGGGATGTTCCTCGAGCGCCAGGCCGACGCGTTCGATCCAGGCGTCGGTGAGCGCGCGGTCGAAGACGTGCTCGGCGCGATGGTGACGCGCGAAGCGACGCAGCCCTTCGACGATCCGCACGCGCGCCGCCTCGCGCTCGTCGCGCCGCAGGTAGAGCCAGGTCATGCGCAGATGCTCGCGGTGCTTGAACGCAGCCGGCGCGATCGTGCAGCGCTCGAATGCGTCGAGGAACGCCTGGTCACTCGCTTCCAGAGTTCCCTCCCAGCGCCGCCAACACCGCGCGAAACCCTTCGACCTCGGCCGGCGTCACGCGCGCCAGCGCCGCCAGCTCGAAATTCGACAGCGCTGCGTGGACCCGCGCTGCTGCCAGCCGGCCGGCACGGGTCAGGCGGATCAGAAACGAGCGCCGATCGGTGGACGACACCTCGCGGGTGGTGAAGCCGCGGCCTTCGAGGCGGTCGAGCAGGCTGGTCAGCGTCGAGCGCTTGTGCGCCAGCGCGCGGTGCAGCTCGGCGATCGAGCAGTAGCCCTGGGCGTGCAGGTGGGCGAGCAGGTGCGCCTCGCCCTGGGTCAGGCCCGGCTCGACGTTCTCCAGATAGACGCCCACCCGGTGGGTGGCGCGATGAAGGTCGGGGATGAGCTGGAGTGACATAGTACGAAAGCGTATAATACGTTTTCGTATGAACTGCAACGCAATTGACGCAGCCCACAGGGCGCATTAGTCTGCGCTCGCGACCCATGGCAAGCCCCAGAATCACGGCCAACCAGGTGACTTTCCTGCGCCTCGCCTTGATTCCGATCCCCTGCTGGCTGCTCTACCAGGGTGAGCAGGGGCAGTACGCCGCGCTGATCTTCGCGACCCTGCTCGGCTGTACCGACTTCATCGACGGCTACCTGGCGCGCAAGCAGGGCCCGACGGTGCTCGGCGGCCTGATGGACCCGATCGCCGACAAGGTGTTCATCGCGGTGACCTTCTTGCCCGCGGTCGACCTCAACTGGGTGCCGGCGTGGTCGGTGGCCGCGCTGTTCGTGCGGGAGTTCCTGGTGACCGCCGCGCGCAGCTCGTACGAGGCCCGCGGCCAATCGCTCAAATCGTCGTACCTGGCGCGCTACAAGGCTTGGGCGCAAATGTGCGGCGTAGGGATGCTGATGCTGCTGCACACCGTCTCGGAGCGCACGCTCGATCTGCTCCTCGGCATCGGCGCCGTCGCGCCCCTCTTGTTCTTCGGGATCCGCTACCTGCTGGTTCGCAAGGCGTGGAAGGGCGCTTCGGCGTTCGCCGCTTCGTTCGCGATCCTGCTGCTCGTGCACCAGTACTTCGGCTCTCAGACCACCTCGGCGCTGCTCATGTACTTCATCGTCGCGGTGACCTGGGCGAGCGGCCTCGGCTATCTCTTCGGCGTGGGAACGTTGCGCGGCAAGGGCGCAGTCACCGTCGGTGAGTTGGTGCGCCTGGGAGCCGCGGTGGCCCTGCCGATCCTGGCGGTGGTCGCGCAGACCGAGAACCTGGCGCCGAAGTGGTGCCTGATCACCCTGGTCTCGATCGAGCTCGCGCACGGTGGGCTCGACAACCTCCTGGCGCACCATCGCGCACATCAGGGCGCTGCCGGTTGGGGCCTGCGGGTCGGCGCCGAGATCGCGCTCGTCGGGTATTCGCTGGTGGCCACTTCGCGCGCCGCAGCGCAATGGGACGCCATCGCAGCGGTGGCCGTGGGTGCAATCGGCCTCACCATCGCCTTCGTCCAGAAGCGCAGCTTCTACCTGGAATCTCCGTCGGTGAAGCCCTCCAAGCTCGCTGCACAAGTCGTCGCCTAGCGTACAATCCCTCCGTTGACAATAGTTGCACCTTCTGGTAGGTTCTGGGTCTCCGGACGAGCGTCTTAGCCCGTCCAAAACGGAGGTGCTGCGTGGATGTAACCTTCCGGATCGGCGACAAGGCAGTCTATCCCGCTCACGGTGTCGCAGAAGTCACCGGGATCGAGAGCAAAGAGATCAGCGGCACCAAGCACACCTTCTATATCCTCCGCATCCTCGACAACGGGATGCGGATCATGGTGCCGACCAAGAACGTGGCTGCGGTCGGGCTGCGCGCGGTGGTCAACAAGAGCGAGGTCAAGGAGGTCTACGACATCCTGAAGTCTCGCGAGGTCTCCGTCGAGGGACAGACCTGGAACCGCCGCTACCGCGAGTATATGGAGAAGATCAAGACCGGCTCGGTGTTCGAGATCGCCGAGGTCTTGCGCGACCTGTCGCTGCTCAAGCACGACAAGGACCTTTCGTTCGGTGAGCGCAAGATGCTCGACACGGCCCGCTCGCTGCTCGTCAAGGAGCTCGCGGTGGCCAAGGGTCACAAAGAAGAGAAGATCGTTCGCGAGCTCGAAGAAATCTTTACCTGCTAAGTCCGTAGCATCCCCCAATTTTTCCGGTCCGACCAACTTAGAAATTGCTTCGCCACGCGGCGGCTACTAGACTGGCTCGTCAGTCTATCTCTGGACTGAGGTATCAGTCTAAAGGAGCCAACCAGTGGCTGAACAAGCTCCATCCGATCGCACCAAGCCGGTCGCCATCGGGATCGACGTCGGCTCGACGACCGTCAAGGCAGTGGTCGTCGATCCCGAGACCAAAGAGATCTTGTGGAGCGACTATCTACGTCACCAGACGAAGCAAGCCGAGTTCGTCCTGTCGTTCCTCGAGCGCATCCTCACCGCGTTCCCCAAGCTGCAGACCGCCGACATCCGAACCTTCATCACCGGTTCGGGCGGCTCGCCGATCGGGCCGCACCTCGGCTCCAAGTTCGTGCAGGAGGTCAACGCGGTCACGCTCGCCGTCGAGACCCTGCACCCCGACGTGGGCTCGGTGTGTGAGCTCGGCGGGCAGGACGCCAAGATCATCATCTTCAAGAAGAACGAGGAGACCGGCGGCAAGACCGCGATCACCTCGATGAACGACAAGTGCGCGTCGGGCACCGGCGCGACCATCGACAAGTGCGTGATGAAGGTCGGCCTGCCGAACGAAGTGGTGGTCGGCATCGGCTTCGACGACTCGAAGCTGCACCACGTGGCAGCGAAGTGCGGCGTGTTCGCCGAGACCGACATCGTCAACCTGGTCAAGAGTGGCATCCCGGCGATCGAGATCATGAACTCGCTCGCCGACGCGATCGTGATGCAGAACCTGTCGGTGCTCACGCGTGGCAACACGCTGCGCCACAAGGTGCTGCTGCTCGGCGGGCCGAACACCTACCTGCCGTTCTTGCGCGACTGCTGGCGCAAGCGCATCCCGGAGACCTGGCGCGACCGCGGGTACAACTACCCCAAGGACGTGCCGATCGACCAGCTGATCATCGTGCCCGAGAACGCGCAGTACTACGCAGCCTACGGCGCGGTGGTCTACGGGCTGTACGAGGCGGAGACGGTCGGTGTCTTCAAGGGCATCGAGAAGCTCAAGGACTTCATCCTCAACGGGCGCGCGGCGCGTCTGGGGGAGACCGCGGGGCCGCCGCTGCTCAAGGACATGAGCGAGCTCGAGGAGTTCCGCAAGCTGTACACGATCCCGAAGTTCGACGCGATCAAGTTCGAGCCGGGCCAGGTGGTGCGCTGCGTGATCGGGATGGACGGCGGGTCGACCTCGTCCAAGGCCGTGATCATCGACTACGACACCGGCGCGCTCCTCAAGAAGGAGTACCAGCTCTCCAAGGGCAATCCGATCCAGGACACCAAAGAGATCCTCGCCGCGCTCAAGAAGTACGTGACCGATCAGGGCGCGGTCATGGAGGTGATGGGCTTCGGCGCCACCGGCTACGCGGCCGACGTGCTGCAGGAGTCGGTCAAGTCGGACTGCAACATCGTCGAGACCGTCGCGCACATGATGTCGGCCACGCACTACTTCGGCGACATCGATGTGATCTGCGACATCGGCGGGCAGGACATCAAGGTCCTGTTCATGGCCAACGGCGACATCAAGAACTTCCGGCTGTCGAACCAGTGCTCGGCCGGCAACGGGATGCTGCTGCAGGCCATGGCCGATCAGTTCGGCGTCAAGGTGACCGACTACGCCGACGTGGCGTTCGAGGCCAAGCTGGCGCCCAAGTTCAGCTACGGCTGCGCGGTGTTCCTCGACTCGGATCGCGTGAACTTCCAGAAGGAGGGCTTCTCGAAGGAGGAGCTGCTCGCCGGGCTGGCGCAGGTGCTGCCGAAGAACGTGTGGCAGTACGTGGTGCAGATCCCGCGCATGGCGGAGCTGGGGCGGAAGTTCGTGCTGCAGGGCGGAACGCAGCACAACCTGGCGGCGCTCAAGGCGCAGGTCGATTACATCAAGCAGCGCGTGCCGAACGCGGAAGTGTACGTGCACCCGCACACCGGCGAGGCGGGCGCGATCGGCGCGGCGATGGAGACCCTGCGCGTGGTCAAGCGCAAGGGACGCTCGTCGTTCATCGGCATCGACGCGGCGATCAACCTCGAGTTCATCGCGGTGAACGACGAGTCGACGCGCTGCCACTTCTGTCCGAACCTGTGCGCGCGCACGTTCATCGACACCAAGACCACCGACGGGCGGACCTCACGCTACATCTCGGGCTTCTCGTGCGAGAAGGGCACCGTCGAGTCCGAAGAAGCGATGCTCGCGCTCTCCAAGGAGCGCAAGAAGCTGATGAAGGAGTTCCCCAACCTGGTCGACTACGAGTCGAAGCAGGTGTACCGCCACTTCTACGACACCGAACCGATGCCCGAGTCGTCGCAGATGATCACCGACGTGGAGGTCAAGCAGTCCTTCCTGGGCGTGAAGAAGACCGCGGTCAAGCGGTTGTTCCAGCGCTCGACTCCGGAGGCGTGGGAGAAGCGCCGCGCGACCCGCATCGGCATTCCCAAGGTGCTCAACGTGTGGACCTTGGCGCCGTTCATGCGCACCTATCTCGAGGCGCTCGGGATCCAGAAGCAGAACGTGATCTTCTCCGACTACACCTCGGAGGAGATGTGGCTCGAGGGCGGCAAGTATGGATCGATCGATCCCTGCTACCCGTCGAAGGTGGCGCAGGCGCACATCCACAACCTGATCTTCCATCACCACGATCAGGAAGAGGGCGGCAAGAAGCTCAAGTTCCTGTGGTTCCCGTGCATCACGCACGTCATGCCGGGGCTCAACAAGGTGATGGATACGGCGTCGTGCCCGATCGTCGCGGGCGCGCCGGAGGTCATGAAGGCGGCCTTCACCAAGGAGACCGACTTCTTCAAGGAGCGCGGGATCACCTACGTCGATCCGGCGCTTACCTTCACCGAGCCGTCGCTGCTCAAGCGCCAGATGTTCGAGAGCTGGGGCCCGCTGCTCGGGATCACCGAGGACGAGAGCGACTTCGCGGTGGATCAGGGCTGGAAGGCCAACGACATCGTCGACCAGGATCTGCAGACCAAGGGACGCGCGATCCTCGAGACCGTCGAGGAAGAGAACCGCGTCGCGGTGCTGATGATCGGCCGGCCGTATCACTCCGATCCGGGGCTCAACCACGGCGTGCTCGAAGAGTTCCAGGTGCTCGGGTACCCGATCTTGTCGATGCGCTCGATCCCGAAAGATCCGAAGTGGCTGGAGCGCTTCTTCGCCAGCGACATCAAGGCGGGGCGCATCGAAGGGCCGCTCGAGGTGCAGGACGTGTGGCCGGAGAATTATTCGGCCAACTCGGTGCAGAAGGTGTGGGCGGCCAAGTTCGCCGCGCGGCACCCGAACGTGGTGGTGCTCGACCTGTCGTCGTTCAAGTGCGGGCACGACGCGCCGACCTACGGGCTGATCGACAGCATCATCGGCTCGTCGGCGACGCCGTACTCGGCGCTGCACGACATCGACGCCAACAAGCCGGGCGGGTCGATCAAGATCCGCGTCAAGACCTACGCGCACTCGCTCAAGCTGCACGAGGAGCGGCTCGAGGATCAGGCCAAGCGTCACGAAGAGCTGACCTACCGCATGGAAGAGAAGCGGCTCGAGTTGCTGGAGATGAAGAAGGGGCAGCTCGAGGCGCGCAAGCAGCAAGATCCGGCGCTCGAGTCGATGATCAACGAGACCAAGATCAAGGTGGCCGAGTATTCCAAGCGGCTCGAAGCGCGTAGACCGAATATCGATCCGGTGCAGCAGGCCAAGGAAGCGGGCCTGGTGCGCATCGGAATCAAGAAGAAGACGGCCGAGGGCGACGAGATTCTTTCTCGCGTCTAAATTCGAGGAGACGACCATGGAGACCATCGAAAGCAGCTACAAGAAGCTCCCGATCCTCGGACAGAATCCGAAGGTCGACCTCGACATCGACGCAGAGCTCAAGAAGTTCGAGCTCGAGCAGATGGAGGCCCTCGGCATCGCGCCGGGCAAGGAGCATTGGCGC
Organism: Myxococcales bacterium; assembly: GCA_003170275.1. Taxonomy (GTDB): domain Bacteria; phylum Myxococcota_A; class Polyangia; order Palsa-1104; family Palsa-1104; genus PALSA-1104. The sequence continues at coordinate 9,129 of PNAM01000069.1, read as the reverse complement.
GACGACAACCCGACCACGTTCACGGGAACGCAGCGGGCCCACACGACCGTGCTGATCTCGGGCCTGACCATGTCGCACGACCTGTTCCTGCAGGGCGCGCTGCGCGGCATCGGCTACAAGGTCAAGGCGATCGACTGCCCGGACAACAACGCGCTGACCTTCGGCAAGGAGTTCGGCAACCGCGGGCAGTGCAACCCGACCTACTTCACCGTCGGTAACTTGATCAAGTACCTGACCTGGCTGCGCGACGAGCAGAAGATGCCGGTCGCGGAGATCGTGTCGGAGTACGTGTTCGTGACCGCCGGCGCGTGCGGGCCGTGCCGCTTCGGCACCTACGTGACCGAGTATCGAAAGGCGCTGCGCGACTCCGGCTTCGAGGGCTTCCGCGTGCTGTTGTTCCAGCAGCAGGGCGGCCTCAAGCAGGCGACCGGCGAGGAGCAGGGGCTCAAGATGAACCCCGAGTTCTTCATCGCGCTGCTCAAGGCGATCCTCATCGGCGACGTGCTCAACATGGTCGGCTATCGCATCCGCCCGTACGAGGTGGTGCCGGGCTCGGCCAACCTCGCCATCGAGGCGGGCAAGAAGCTGATCCACGACGCGTTCGCCGCGCCGAAGGAGAAGTCGCTGTTGTGGGCGATGATCCAGACGCGCCGGCTGCTCATGAACGTCAAGGTCGACCGCACCATGATCAAGCCGAAGGTGTCGATCATCGGCGAGTTCTGGGCGATGACCACCGAGGGCGACGGCAACTACGGCCTGCAGAAGTTCCTCGAGGCCGAGGGTGCCGAGTGCGACATCCAGCCGGTGACGGCGTGGATCTTGTTCATGGTCTGGGAGCAGACCTGGGACACGCAGCAGCGTATGGTGCTGCGCGGCGAGGACAAGGCGCGCAAGGGCCTGATCGGCGTGAACGTGCGCAAGAAGCTGCTGATGCTGTGGCTGGCCAAGCACGCCATCAAGGGCATCTTCTACTCGATCGGCCACATCCTCGGGCTGCACGACGTGCACCTGTCGGACATGGATGCGGTCGCCGAGGCGGCGGCGCCGTTCTACAACAATCACCTCCGTGGCGGCGAAGGCCACATGGAGGTCGGCAAGCTGATCCTCAACGTCGCCAAGAAGAAGGCGACCATGACCCTGTCGGTCAAGCCGTTCGGCTGCATGCCGTCGGCGGGCGTCTCGGACGGCGTGCAGTCGCTGATCACCGAGCGCTACCCGGACGCGATCTTCTGCCCGATCGAGACCAACGGCGACGGCGCCGTGAACGTGTACTCGCGCGTGCAGATGATGTTGTTCAAGGCGCGCCTGTCGGCCAAGGAAGAGTACAAAAAGACGCTCGAGAAGTACGGCGTCACCGTCGACGACATGAAGCAGTACCTGGCGGCGCGTCCGTGGCGCGGGTCGTCGCTGTTCTACCCGCGACACGGGGAGACGGCGAGCTGCGCGGCGAACCTGGTCGAGCACCTGGGGCCGGAGATCAAGAAGACCCGCATGGCCAAGCTGCTCGACTTCGGCAAGAAGGTCGCCAAGGCGCCGGCGCTGGCTGTTGTGTCGCGCGTGCGCGGTCACAAGGTGGCTGCGCACTAGCAAGAGCACTGGTAACATTTCAGGGCCGCGTGAGAGATCACGCGGCCCTTTTTCATGCCGCCGACGATACGGACCCACCGACTCGAGCTGATCGCGGGCGACGCGACGTTGTCGCGCGCGGCTGTTGCGAGCGATCGCGCGCGCCTCGCCGAGCTGCTCGAGGCCAAGGTGCCGAAGGACTGGCCGCCCGAGCTGATGGCCGAGGATCAGGCGGCGTTCGCTGCCCGTCACGAGGGCGACTCCGAGCTGGCCGGGTGGCTCAACTGGTTCGTGGTGCGCGTCGGACGCACGCGCACGCTGGTGGGCGGCTGCGGCCTGGGCGGCGCGCCCAACGACGCGGGCGACGTGATGATCGGCTACGCCATGCTGCCGGCGTTTCAAAAGAAGGGCTACGCGACGGAGGCGGTGGGCGCGCTGATCGACTGGGCGTTCGAAGATCCGCGCACGCGCGGGATCGTCGGCCAGACCTACGACTACCTGGTGCCGTCGATCAAGGTGATGGAGCGAAACGGGCTGACGCTGGTGGCGAAGGGCCCGGAAGCCGGGCTGCTCACCTACGCGCTGCGGAGGACCTGACCATGTTCATCGAGTTCTTCTACGAGCTGCGCAAGCGCGGGCTCAAGGTCGGTGCGCAGGAGGCGATGGCGCTGGCGACCGCGCTGTCGCGCGATCTGCACGAGACCACGCTCGATGGGTTCTACGACGTCTCGCGGTCGTTGTGCGTGCACCGCGAACAGGACCTGGACGCGTTCGACACCGCCTTCGCGGCGTATTTTCAAGGGATCGAATTCGAGGCGCTGAAGATCTCCGAGGAGCTGCTCGAGTGGCTCAAGAACGAGGCGCCGCGCCGCGAGCTCACCGACGAGGAGCGCAAGCTGCTCGAGTCGCTCGATCTGAACGAGGTGCGGCGCCGGCTCGAGGAGCGGCTACGCGAACAGAAGGGCCGGCACGATCGCGGCAACAAGTGGGTGGGCACCGGCGGCACCTCGCCGCACGGACGCGCCGGGCAGAACCCGAACGGCATCGCCGTGGGCGACGACCAGGACAAGACCGGCGGTCGCAGCGCGGTGGCGCGCGCCGGCCAGCACAACTTTCGCGCGCTGCGCGGCGACGTGAACCTCGATGTGCGGCAGGTCGAGCTGGCGCTGCGGCGGCTGCGCGCGTTCGTGCGCGAGGGCGCGCTCACCGAGCTCGATCTCGAGGCGTCGATCGACGAGACCGCCAAGAACGGCGGCGAGCTCGAGGTGGTGCTGCGGCCCGAGCGGCGCCCGGCGGTCAAGGTGCTGCTGCTGCTCGACGTGGGCGGCTCGATGGAGCCGCACGTCGAGGTGTGCGAGCGGCTGTTCTCGGCCGCCAAGAACGCCACGCACTGGAAGCGCCTGCAGGTCTACTACTTCCACAACTGCATCTACGGGCACGTCTACGAGAGCACGCGGCTGCGCGACGGCATCCCGGTCGCCGACGTGCTGGCGAACTGCGATTCGACCTGGAAGCTGATCTTCGTCGGCGACGCGCTCATGCACCCGTCGGAGCTGTTCCAGGGCGGCAGCTCGTGGTCGTACGAGGAGTGGCAGGACGTGCCGGGCGTGGCCTGGCTCGACGTCCTCGCGCGCCATTTTCGCAAGACCGCGTGGTTGAACCCCGAGCCGGAGAGCTACTGGCGCGGCACCGCGGCGACCATCAAGAAGCTGTTCCCGATGTACCGGCTCACGCTCGACGGGCTCTCGCAGGCGGTCGCGCAGCTCACCGATCGCGGCCGTCGCGCCGCGCCCTGATCAGCGGCCCGGGTAGATCCGACGGTCGGGTTGGGCTACAACCCGCTGATGAAGCGAATCCTGGTGATGGTGGCGCTGGCCTCGTGCGCCGGGCCGCAACGAGAAGAGAAGCCACCGGCCGCGCAGGCGCAACAGGTGAGCGACACGCCGCCGACCACCGCACCGCCCAGGGAAGCGAGAACCTCGATGGGATATCCGCAGACACGAGTGCAGGACACCAAGGACGCGCTGTTCGGGGTGACCGTACCCGATCCGTACCGCTGGCTCGAGGACGTCAAGTCCGACGAGGTGCAGAAGTGGATGGGCGCCGAGGACAAGCTGGCGCGCGACTACATCGACAAGCTGACCGGCCGCGACGCGCTGATCGCGCGGCTGCGCGCGCTGTACTACGTGGACTCGATCTCGGCGCCGCGCCGCCGCGGTACGCGCTTCTTTTACACCCGTACGCACGCGAACAAGGAGAAGGCGGTCCACTACTGGCGCGAGGGCGAGAACGGCCCGGAGCAGGTGCTGCTCGATCCGAACGCGATGACCAAGGACGGGGTGGGTCGCGATGACGGCACGACCTCGATCGGCGTGGTCGCGCCGAGCTATGACGGCAAGACGCTCGCGTATTCGCTGCACGCCAACAACAGCGACGAGGCCACGCTATACGTCAAGGACGTCGCGTCGGGCAAGGTGAGCGAGAAGGACGTGATCGAGGGCGCCAAGTACGCCGGGCCGTCGTGGACGCCTTCGGGAGACGGCTTCTACTACACCTGGGTGCCGCCGGTGAGCGACCAGGTGAGCGTGGCCGATCGGCCGAGCTTCGCCGAGGTGCGCTTCCACAAGGTGGGCGCCGATCCGAAGAGCGACAAGCTGGTGCACGAAGCGACCAGGAAGGAAGGCACGTTCATCGGCGCCGAGCTGTCGCGCGATGGGCACTGGCTGTTCGTCTACATCCAGCACGGCTGGAACTCGAGCGACGTGTACTACCGCGATGCGCGAGCGAAGGACGCGGCGTGGAAGCCGTTCGCCGTCGGCATCGAGGCGCAGTTCGAGGTCGAGGCGTGGAAGGACAAGTTCTACATCCGCACCAATGACGGCGCGCCGCGCTTCCGCATGTACGTCGCCGATGCGAAGAAGCCGGCGCGCGCGGACTGGAAGGAGATCGTGCCGCAGTCACCCGACGCCGTGATCGAGGGCGCGGGCGTTGTCGGCGATCACCTGGCGGTGATCTGGCTCAAGAACGCGTCGACCGAGCTCGAGGTGCGCAACCTCGACGGCAAGCTCTCGCACAAGGTGCCGCTGCCGGGCATCGGCTCGAGCGGCATCGCCGGCAACCCCGAGGACGACACCGCGTACTACTCGTACACCTCGTTCACGCAGCCGGTGCAGATCTACAAGACCTCGATCAAGAAGGGCGACTCCAAGCTGTGGGCTGAGGTGAAGGTGCCCATCGATCCGTCGCCGTACGTGGTCGATCAGGTGTGGTACCCGTCGAAGGACGGCACCAAGATCTCGATGTTCGTGGTGCACAGAAAAGATCTGCCCAAGGACGGTTCGACCCCGTTCCTGATGGGCGGGTACGGCGGATTCAACATCAGCATGACGCCTGCTTTCTCCTCGGGGCTGTACCCGTGGCTGGAGGCGGGCGGCGGCTACGCGATGCCCAACCTGCGCGGCGGCGGCGAATACGGCGAGGACTGGCACAAGGCCGGCATGGGCGCGCACAAGCAGAACGTGTTCGACGACTTCATCGCCGCCGGCGAGTACCTGATCTCGAGCGGGTTCACCAGGGCCGATCGCCTGGCGATCCGCGGCGGCTCCAACGGCGGGCTGCTGATGGGCGCGGCGGTCACGCAGCGGCCCGATCTGTGGCGCGCGGTGATCTGCTCGGTGCCGCTCCTCGACATGGTGCGCTTTCACCTGTTCGGCTCGGGCAAGACCTGGGTGCCCGAATACGGCTCGGCGGAGGTCGAGGCGCAGTTCCAGACGCTGTTCGCCTACTCGCCGTACCACCATGTCAAGACCGGCACGCGCTACCCGGCGCTGCTGATGATGTCGGCCGACTCGGACGATCGCGTCGATCCGATGCACGCGCGCAAGATGGTGGCGATGCTGCAAGCGGCCAACGTGAGCGACCACCCCATCCTGATGCGCATCGAGAAGCACGCCGGTCACGGCGGCGCCGATCTGGTCAAGCAGGCGGTCGCGCAATCCGCCGACGGCTACGCGTTCCTCATGCACGAGCTGGGCATGATCCCGGCCGGCAAGTGATCGGAATAACGCTTAAAAACCTGTAGTCATAATTCGGGGTTTTTCGTGCTTGACGATCGCACCCCGGAGGATCAGATTGCCGCCGTAGCTATCCTTTTCTCGCGGAGGCAATCGATGCCCACGAAGCAGACTCGCCGTTCGATCTCGGTCCGGGGTACCACCTACGAAACACTGCGCCGCTATTGCGACTCGACCCAGCGCTCGATGAGCGACATCGTCGAGGAACAGCTCGCGCACCTGTTCTCCGCCAAGCCGGAAAAGCCGGCCGCCCGCGCCGCTCGAACGGTGGCCAACAAGGTCGTGCGCGCCACCCCGTCGCAGGGCCGCCCGGCGCCGACGCCGGCGCAGGAGGTGATCGCCGAGCGCGTGCGCGCGCCCAAGGGCGACTATCGCGTCATTCGTTTCTAATCGTCGTTCGGGTCGGTTATTTCTTGTGCGGTAAATATTCTTCGGAAAAGCCGTCGAACTCCATCTTGGTCTTGCAGCTCGGACACTCGGGCGCGTGCGTGGTGCCGGCGCCGTTGTGATACGGGATGGAGTGCAGGTGCTCGGTGCCGCAGCTCGGGCACACGAACGGCAGCTTGGCGGAGCGCACCTGCGCGTTGGCGAGCAGGTTCGGGATCATCGAGAACTGATTGGCCATCGCCGCCGAGATGTCGTCGAGGAACACCTGTTTGGCGCCCAGCTCGCGCATGAAGCCCTCCAGCGCGCGCACCCCCAGCGACGAGATCGAACGCACGCCGTCGAGACGCAAGACCACGGTCTTGGCGTCGGTGGCGGCCGCCAGGATGTCCTTGCCGTCGAAGTGCTCGTCGATCTTGCCGACCACGCTGGCGTGAACGCTACCGTCCGCCTGTTTCTGGATCTCGCTCTTTACGGCCATGCGGTCAGAGTCTCCCGTCGAGGTACAGGTGGAGGGCGCTGCCGCGCGCGAGCGCGGTGCGGTTCGAGCCGGAGACGTGCATCACCGCGGTGACCTCGGTGAAACGCCCGGGCAGCGCGTGGATCACGAGTTGGTTCGCGGCGCTGTAGGTGAGCATCAGGCCGAGGCCGGCGCCGCTGATCCCGGCGGTCGGGCGCGGCCCCTGCGGATCGAGCAGCTTGCTCAGCGACTTGACCACCGGCGGGCGGTCGAGCGCACCGTAGCGGTCGGCGATCGAGACCACGAAGTTACGCCCGTCGCAGCCGTACTGCAGCCGCACGTGTGACCCCGGCTCGAGGTGGACCGGCGTGCGGCGATCGACGCCCGCGTGCAGCGACTTGCCGTCGGGTCCGCGCGGCGCGTCGTACAGCGCGTTGAGCAGCAGCTCCTCGGCGGAGACCTCGATGCGACGCTTCTTCTCGTCGGACAGATCGAGCGCCGCGGCCAGCTCGAGCACCGTGTTGAGCACCGCGTCCTTGTCGTTCGACGACGAGATGGTCGACTCGGTGATCGAGAAGCCGTCGATCAGATAGGGCGCGGCGCCGAGCGGCTCGGAGCGCGGCAACAAGAGCCGGCGCAGCGCGATCGCCAGATCCTGCTCGTCGGGCCCGTCGAACTGCCGCTGCTCGGGCGGCCGGTCGAGCCAGCTTCCCAGCTTGGGCACCACGTGACGCACCGGCGGCGACGCGAGCGTCTGCATCAGCCGTCGCTTGGCGTCCACGCCGGCGACCACCACCAGATGCGCGCCCGGGCAGGCCATGATCGTCGCGTCGACCAGCGCCATCGGGTCGGCGGCCAGATCGATGTCCAGATCGAGCACCGCCACGCGAAAGTCTCCGAACTCGGACTTGGGCAGCACGCCCGGGGCCAGCGCGTGCGTCACGCTCAGCCCAACCGCGCCCAGCGATTGCGCAACCCGGCGAATGGTCGCAGGGTGCCGGGTCACGACGGTTGCACGACCTTGACTTGCCGGCATGGTCCCCCCTTCATTCGGGGCGGCGAGGATGGCCACGGGTCAGCGTAGCAAATTACAGTGGAACAATCCATGACATACTCGGTGTTGATCCCCCATGGATGAGCCTGATTTTGATCGCGCAGGACCCAAGCTGGAAGACTTCGAGCAGCGCTTCTTGGAGTTCGCCTACAACACCACCGCGCCGATCAACGCGCCGGCGGTGGCCTACGCGCTCAAGATCCCGATCGCGGCGGCCAACGAGAAGCTCGAAGACCTGGCCGCCAGCGATGTGCTGATCCGCACGGTCGACGACCAGGGCAGCGTGTTCTTTCACCTGCCCGGGCGCCCGCACGCGATGGTCAAGGTGAATCCTCTCGGCACCTTGGCGCCAGCTGCGCCGTCGTCGCTGTCGATCGGCCCGCCGCCGCCGCCGCAGGCGATGGTCGGCCTGCTGTTGAACCTGGTGATGCCGGGCGTGGGCTCGATCGTGGCGGGCAAGACGCTCGAGGGCGTCCTGCAGCTGGTCCTGATCGTGATTGGGCTGCCGTTGTGCTTCCTACTGATCGGCGTGCCGCTATGTATTGCGGTGTGGGGCTGGGCGCTCGCCACCAGCCTGCGCGTGCTCAACGAAGCGAATCGTTCACGTGGTGCCGGGCCCGACTGAGCGTACAATGAGTTGTGGGAAGCTCCGCGCAGCTCGCGCGGTACTAGGAAGATGGAGGCCGGCCCATGTCGATGAAGTGGACTCCCGCAGTTGGAACGGGCATTCCGTTCGGTCGGGTGATCGGGTTGAGCGCCGCGCTGCTGGTCGGTGCAGGATTTCTCGTCACCACCATGGTGACCTGCCGTCACCATCACCCCGCGCAGGCGAAGTTCAAGCTGGTGCTCGAGGTGACCAAGACCGACGACCCGGGTTGTTACTACGGCACGGCCTGGGATCGCGACTCGGTGGTGCTCGCCGATCACGACGCCAGCGACGGGCGCCGCATCACGTTCAAGCATCGCTACCCGTTCGTCGATGGCTGCTGGTGGGAGGGCGACGAGATCCTCACGCCGCAGGCGAACGGCAACTACTCGTACCTCTACCTCGATCGCCTGGTTTCGTGCGGCGAGGACGGCGATGCGTCGAAGACCCTCACCTGCACCCGCTCGGGTGAAGTCAGCGCCGTTCCGCTCGATTAGGGACGCTGAACTGCAACAGGTGCACGCGGATGCCGCCGTTCGAGAGCGGCGTCGCCTGTTTGATCTTCAAGCCGAGCGCGCCCTCCAGGCGGCGATCGGCGACCAGCACGCCGGCACGCCAGCCGGCGAACTTCGCGCGTAACATCCTGCCCAGATCGGTGTACAGCCCGCGCAGCGCGCGCGGATCGCCGACGCGCCGGCCGTAGGGCGGGTTGACGATCACCAGGCCGTGGCCGGGCGGCGGCTCGACCACGGAGAGCTCGGCGCGCTCGATGCGCAGGTGCGCGGCGAGGCCCGCGCGTTCGGCGTTGCGCCGCGCGGCACCGATGGCGCCGGCATCGTGATCGGAGGCGAAGATCGGCGCCGGCGGCGCGGGCAGCGCCAACGCCTGCGCGGCGGCGATGCGCGCTCGCCACCACGGTGCCTCGAACGACGGCCAGCGCTCGAAC
>PNAM01000093.1 GCA_003170275.1 Myxococcales bacterium | reverse complement strand
AGGCGCGCGGCTTCACCGACGAGGATCTCCGGCTGGTGGTCGAGCGCCAACGGGCCGCCTGCGCGCGCGTGCTGCCGCTGTGGCGCAAGCTATCCGATCGCGGGCAGGTCGAGCTGTCGTCGTCGCCCTACTACCACCCGATCGTTCCGTTGATCATCGACAGCGACACCGCGCGGCGCGCGCGCCCGGACCTGCCGCTGCCCGAGACCTTCGCGTGGGCCGAGGACGCGCGCGCGCAGATCGAGAAGGGCGCGGCCGCGCACACGCGCTGGTTCGGCCGGCCGCCCCAGGGGATGTGGCCGCCCGAGGGGTCGGTGTCGCCGGAGGCGGTCGCGGCCTATCGCGCCGCCGGGATCGGCTGGCTCGCCACCGACGAGGGCAACCTGTGGCGCTCCTTGTCCATGAGCGGGATGCACAACCGCCCGCGCGGCGATCTGTACCGTCCGTACCGGCACAACGGCGTCGATCTGGTGTTCCGCGATCGCGAGATCTCGGACCGCATCGGCTTCGCCTACGCGCACGGCGACTCGGCCGCGGGCGCGCGCGATCTGCTCGATCGGGCGCGCGCGTCGGGCGCCGAGTCGACCGCGCCGCACGGCGATCCGGCGTTCGTGCCGGTGTTCCTCGACGGGGAGAACCCGTGGGAGTCCTACCCGGGCTCGGGCGAGCCGTTTCTGCGCGCGCTGTTCACGGCGCTCGAGAAGGACGACGCGCTCAAGCCGGTGTCGATCGGCGAGCACCTGCGCGCGGCGTCGTCGCGCGTCGAGCTGAGCCAGCTTCACTCGGGATCGTGGATCGACTCGGACTTTCACATCTGGATCGGCGACCCGGTGAAGAACCGCGCCTGGGAGCTGCTCGGGCGCGTGCGACGGCGGCTCGAGCGCGCGCGCGGGGCCGGCGCGCCTCCCGAGCGGATCGCGGCCGCGCTCGAGCACGTGCTGGCCGCCGAGGGCTCGGACTGGTTCTGGTGGTTCGGCGAGCCGTTTCATTCCGCCGAGGACGCGATCTTCGATCGCCTGTTCCGCGCGCACCTGGCGGGCGCGCTCGAGGCGCTGGGCGAGCCGGTGCCGCTCGAGCTGGAGCGGCCGGTGGCGCCCGGCGAGACCGGGCCGGGAGCCGCCGCGCCGCTCGGCCCCGACAATCGAGGCGGGCTGCGCGCGCCGTACGCGTTCATCCGCCCGCGCATCGGCGACGCCGACCGCGCGCCCACGTTCTACGAATGGCACGGCGCCGGGCGCTTCGAGGTGCCGCGCGGCGCGGCGATGGCCGACTCGCCGATGGTCGAGCGCATCCACTTCGGGTTCGATCGCGATCACCTGTACCTGCGCATCGATCCCGCGCCAGCGCGCGTCGCCGAGCTGGCCGCCGCGACGCTCGACGTCGAGCTCACCCTCGAGCAGCGACGCCTGCGCCTGCGCCTGCCGCTCAAGCCCGGCACGCAGCGCTGGACCCTGGCGGAGTCCGAAGGCGAGGCGTGGCGCGAGATCGGAGTGGGCTCGCCCGCGCGCATCGGCTCCAGCCAGCCGATCTCGATCGAGCTCGGCGCGCCCTTCGCGCAGCTCGGCCTGGCACCGGGCGCCAAGCTGGGGATGTCGTTCCGCCTCCTCGCCGGCGACGTGGCGCTCGCGCGCTATCCCGCCGACGGCTCCTTGCCGCTCACCGTCCCCGACGACGCCTTCGAGGCTGAGAATTGGTCCGCTTGACCACGCCCGCCGCGCCGCGCCGCGCTTCGTCGGCGTAGATGCCCTTGGGCGCGACCACCAGGTAGGCCTCGAACGCCTCTTGCGCCTTGGGATCGCCCGCGTCCTGCCGCATGCGGCCGAGGTAGTACAGCGCCTCGGGGAACTTGGGATCGTTCTTGACCGCGGTCTCCATCGCCGCGCGCGCATCGGGCATGCGGTGCATCTCCTCGTGGACCTGCGCGAGGTAGTAGTACGCGCGCGCCGAGTGCGGATCGAGCTCGGTGGCCAGCTTGAGCGACTTGAGCGCCGGGCGGAACGCGCCCTGATCGAACTGCGAGCGGCCCAGCACGCTGTAGGCCTCCGCGCGCACCCAGCGACGGGCGCCGAGGCGGTCGAGCGGATTGGGCCCGCCGGCGGCGCGCGGCTGGAGGCGGTTGAGCGCTTCGGTGGCGATCGCCTCTGCGGACACGTCGCGACCGCGGTCGATCTGCAGCCGCGCGCGGGCGGTCAGCACCTCGGCCGAGCCGCGCAGCCGGGGCGCGATGATCAGCGGTACCGCCGCCGCCCGGTCTTGCTGATCGAGATCGAGATACGCCATCATCAGCAGCCCCGGCGTCTCGCCGCGCTGCGCCGACGGCGCCGCCTTCTTGAGCAGCGCCACCGCGTCGTCGGGGCGATGCTCGAGGAGCAGCGCGCGCGCCTGCAGATCGATGACCTCCTCGGCGAGCGGGCCGCTGCCGGGGAAGAACTTCTGCTGCTGCGCCTTCTGCAGCCGGTCGATCGCGCCCGGCCCGTCGCCGAGCGCCAGGTGCGCGCGCGCCGCGGCGATCAGCGTGTCCACGTCGGGATCCTTCTCCGCCAGCGCGTCGTACTGATCGCGCGCCGCCGCGCCGTCGCCTTGATCGAGCGCGAGCCCCGCCAGCTCGCGTCGGGCCGGCACGTACGCGGGGTTGAGCTGGAGCAGGTTGTTCAGATCGGCGCGCGCCTCGTCGAGCTTGCCGGTGTCGTGCTCGACGCGCGCGAGCGAGAGCCGCGCGTCGAGCAGCAGCGGATCGCGCTTGAGCGCCTCGGTGAACCAGCCCCTCGCCTTGTCGGCGTTGCGCCCGGCGAACACCTCGCCGAGCGCGGCGGCCACCTCGGGCAGCTTCTGCGCGCGCTCGATCTTTTCCAGATCGCGCTGCGCCCGCTCGGGGTGCCCATCGGCGATGTCCACGCGCGCCAGCGCCACCTTGGCCGCGACCAGATCCGGCGCGACGCGCAGCGCCGACTCGGCGTCGAGCCGCGCCGCTTCCCGACGGCCGAGCTCGAGCTGCGCGCGCGACCGGAGCACCAGCGCCTCGGGCTTCGAGGTCCCCGCCTCCTCCAGGATCTTGAGCGCCTCGCCGGCGCCCGCCCGCCCGCGCTGCAGCGCCACCTCGGCCAGCACCAGCCGCGGCTGCAGCCGCGCGCTCGCGCCGAAGCCGGCCACCGCGCGACGCGCCTCCTTCTCGGCCTGATCGAGCTCGAACGCGCGCGCCAGCGCCGACGCCAGCTCTTCGGACAACAGCGCGTCGCCGTCGCGCCGTTTGGCCGCCGCCGACGCGAGCTGCCGGCGCGCCGCCTCGAGATCGCCGCGCGCCAGCTCGAGCTCGGCCAGCCCGAGGAACGCGCGCGCGAGCTGCCCGGGCGAAGAATCGCCCACCAGCTTCGACACCACGCCTTCGAGCGCGCCGCGCGCCGCGTCGCGATCGCTCACATCGAGCGGCGTCTGGCCGCGCCGCACCTGCAGCACCGCGCGGTCGATGATGGTCGCGATGTGATTGGCGTTGGCGTCGAGCGCGCGCTTGTAGGCGTCGAACGCGCGCTCGTCGTGGTGCGCGGCAGCCTCGGCGAGCCCGAGCCCGTGCAGGATGAGCGGATCGCGGCCCTCCTTGTCGGCCGCCGCCTTGAGCGCGTCGGCGGCGCTCTCCGGCCGCTCGAGCAGCAGCTCGGCGCGGCCCACCAGGTAGCTCGACGACGCATCGGTGACCTTGCGGCGCAGCGCGGTCGCCAGGCGCCCCGCGCGATCGAGCTCGCCGCGCGCCATCGCCAGGTAGATGCGCGCCGCTTGCGCCTCGGGTGACTGATTGGCCTCCCCGAGCCCGGCCACCGCGCGCGTCGCCGCGTCGGGCGGATCGCCGAACTCGAACGACATCTGCGCCAGCGTGCGGGCCCGCAGCGCGCGCGCCGCCGGGTCGTCGCGCTCGGTGAGGATCTGCCGGTAGAGCAGCTCGGCGGCCTGGAACCCGGGATAGTTCCCCGAGGCCAGCTTCTGCCGCGCCAGCTCGTGCCGCTTGGCCACGCGCGCGCGCATGCGCCACTCGCGCACCACCAGCCCGGTCACCACCCCGATCGCGATCACCGCCACCAGCGCCGTGACCAGCAGCGCCATCCCGCCGCCCGAGCGATCGCCGACCAGCGCGTAGCGGATGCGCGACCAGCGCGAGGTCCCATCGAGCACCGGCGACGGCGCGGTGCGCCCGAGCGGCACGCGCACCACGCCCGGCGTACCGGTGCGCTCGTCGTATTTCTTGTTGTGCGGCGCGCGCGAGGCGAGCGGCGCCGGATCGGGGTTGAGCGTCATGCCGGTCGGCGCTTCGTTCGAGCTCCAGCTCGGCCGGCTCTCCTTCTGCTTGCGGCGCGACGGCGGCGGCTCGGGCTCGAACGGCCGCGTGGGCCGCGCGCGGTTCACCACCGGATCGGGCGCTTCGGGCCGCGTGCCGACGCCAGTGTCGACCTGCTTCTTCTTGCCGCGCTGGTAGGTGTCCTCCTCGTCGTCCGGATCGCCCACTTCGTCCGAGACGTCGAACTGCGCGTCCGATTCGGCGTTGAGCAGATCGGAGCCCGACAGCTCGATCGACGGCTCGGTCTGTTCGGTCACGTTCTGCTTGGGCCGGCCGGTCGGCCTTGGCCGCACCGCCGGATCGCGCCCATGACGCGGCGTCTCGAGCGGCGTCTTCGATTCGACGCCCGGCAGGCTCGGCTCGTCGGACAGCGACGGCACCGCCGGCCGCGCACGCTCGGCATAGTCGTCGGTCGCGGGCTGCTCGTAGCTCGACTCGTGCGTGCCGCCCGCCGGCAGATACATCTCTGTCGATGGCTCGTCCGACTCGGCCAGGCTGATCGCCGGCATCTTGAGCGGCTCGTCGGTCTCACGCCGCGGCTCGGGCTTGGGCTTGCGGAGCGCCGCCTTCACCAGGTTGAGCGGCACCTGATCGGAAGGATCCGGATCGACCTCGGTCGCGTCGTCGTCATACTCGACCTCGTGCTCGCCCGAGCCCTCGGGCAGATCGGCGACCGAGCCGGTCAGGCGGGCGGCCGATTCAGCGAGCTTGGACTCGTCACCGGCGATCTTGGCGGGATAGACCTTGGTGTCGGTCGGCTCGGCGGGAATCCCCTCGAAGCCGGCCGCGCGCGCGACCGAGATCTCGGCCAGCAGCTGATCGGCCTTGGCGTTGGACGGATCGAGCTCCTTGGCGCGCTTGAGCGTGTCTTCCGCTTGCTGGAAGTCGCCCTTGCCGACCAGCGCCTCGCCCTTGAGCAGCCACGCGAGCGCGCTCTGCGCGTCGACCTCGAGCGCCACGCGCATCTCGGCCAGCACCTCGTCCCAGCGGCCGAGCGCGGTCAGAGCCATGCCCAACACGAGCCTTCCTTCGAGGAGGGTCGGGTGAGCAAGCAAGCCCAGGCGGCAGATCTTCACCGCATCGGCGTATTGGCGCCGTACGATGGAAACCTTGCCGCGCTGGACGAAGTCTAGCGAGTCGTTCGCCAATGTCCCAGCACGCGTTAGTGCTGCGAAATTATACGATCTTCCGACGGAGAACGCTACTTGGGGGATTCCTTCTTTTCTCGTACCGGGGCGGGCTCGTCGAACAGCGTCAGTGGAGAGCCCTTGATGCGCTCTTCCTTGGCCATCAGCCAGTCGCCGTCGTGCTCTTCCCAGGTCTGCCGGGTGGTGGTCTTCTCGACTAGACCGACCCGCTTGAGGGTCCAGGTGTACTCGACGCGGGCGGTGATCTTGTCGTGCTTCCGGTCCGACCTATCGATGTCCAGCGCGACCATCTCGTAGTCGGCGATCTCGAGCTCGTCCTCGAGGTTCTTGTGCTTCTCCATGAACAGCTCGCGCTTGCCCTTGGCGATGTGGATCGCGGCCTGCTCGTACTTGCCCCACCGCACGCCGTCGTTGTACTCGCGCGCGGCGGTGGTCACGCGATCCTTGGTGGAGTAGCCGGCGCCCATCAAGCAGCCAGGAAGCACCAGCACGAACAGCCACACGCAGACGGCAAGCCTCATGTTCCCACCGTACTCGCCTTCCGACGGAGAGCAACTTTTCGGTCGCTCAGCCGAGGCGCCAACCGATGCGAAACAGCTTGTCGCACGGCTCGCGCGCGAGCACGGCGGCGGCGTCGCCCGTCGGTGCGAGCCGCTCGAGGCCTCGGCGGCAGGTGGCCAGCGCCAGCTCGGCCGCTTCGCGCGGACGCAGGGCGCGGCCGTCGACGGCGTGACCGGCGACCAGGAGGTTGGAGAGGTAGCTCAGCTCGCCCATGCGCTCCTCGTGCGCGCGTGGGTCGCGCTCGTGCAGCTCGACCAGCGCCGCTTCGAAGCGCGTGTCGGCCGCGCGCTCGCTCGCCGGCAAGAGAGGCCGCGCCGGCGGCGGCGGGTCGAGCTCGGCCAGCGCCTCCGCCAGCGGATCGGCGCGCAGCTCCGTCGAGACCGGCGCCGGCGTCGGGTCGGGCGCGTACTCGCGGAAATAGGCGCGCGTGATCGGATCGCGCTCGCGCGCTGCGATCAGCTCCTCGAGCCGGGTCGCACGCGCCGACGCGAGGAACGCGCGCGCCTGCGCCGGCGAGATGAAGCCCTCACGGGCGCGCCGATCTTCGCGCTCGGCCGCGGCGTCGCCCTCGAGCACTTCGTCGTCGGTGAGCACGTCGTGCAGCCCGCCGTTCTCTTCGATGAACGACGCCGAGGCGCGGGCGCAGCGCTCCATCACCCGCCCGAAGAAGTCGTGGTGCCGCTCGTCGAGCGCGCACAGCACCGCCACCAGCGCGTCCCAGCCGTCGTGGCGGCGCGCGATCACGCGGTACTGATCGAGCTCGTGCGAGAGCGTGCTCTCGAGCGCCTTCTCGAGCTGCACGTATTCGTCGTCGCCGCCACCATCCGCCAGCTCGACGGCGAGCACATCCAGGTCGACGACCAGCAGGTTGCGCTGCAGCGCGAGCGTGACCAGCTCCTCGGGCAGCTCGGTGAGCCGATCGGCGGTGAATGCCTCGCCCGCCTCGAGCATCACCTCGAGCCAGAGCGCGAAGCGAGCCGGATCGAACTGCTCGTCGCCGCCGGCGTGCGCGCTGCGCCACAGATCGCCGTCGAAGATGCGGCGCAGCTGATCGGTGGTCGCCAGCGCCACCAGCTCGCCCGCGTCCTCCAGGCCCACGTGATCGATCAGCTTGCCGAGCGCGCGCGGCGGCAGCGACTGCACGCGCTCGATCAACCCCGGCTCGTCGAGGATTCGCGCGAGCAGCTGGCGCGCGCGCGGCCGTGCGAGCGGGTCGCTCAAGGCTAGCCGCGGCGCAGGCGCAGGATCTCGGCGGGGCGCAATTCGCCCGACGCGACCGCGACCGTGAGGAACGCCAGCCCGCAGGCGGCGCACGAGGCGAGCGTGCCGATCTTGCCGGCGAAGAAGCCGCCGTGCGGCCAGATGCGCCCGACCCCGATCGCCGCCGCGCCGGCGCAGGCGGTGCGCAACAGCGACAGCGGAGAGAGGAAGGTGCCGAACATGCGCACCAGATACAGGCCCGCGAGCAGCACGCCGACCGCCATGGCGCCGGTAGTGGCGGCCGCGGCAAAGAGCAACGGATCGTGATCGCCCGACAGCGCGTAGCGGATCGCCAGCCAGTTGGCGGCGGTCGCGATCGCGAGCGTGACCAGGCCAATCCACGCGGTGGGACGCGTGTGACCGGAGCCGTTGATGATCGTGCCGGCGATGGTGAACAGCGAGAAGCACACGTAGCCGGCGAGCAGCACCGCGAGCGCCGAGGCGCCGACCGCGTACTCGGGCTTGTAGAACAGGCGCATGGTCGCCTCGGGGCGCGCGCCGAGCGTGCAGGCGAGCAGCGCCACCACCGCCAGCGAGTAGCGCATGGTCGCCTGCACGTAGCGGCGCGCTTTGTCCGAGTCCTTGTCGAAGGTGGCCTTGGACATGAGGGGGAAGATCACGAACGTGACCGCGAGGATCAATTGATAGGGCAGGCGCGCGATCGCCTGCACCGCGCCGTAGAAGCCTTCTTGCGCGTTGGCCACCGCGGTCGGATCCGGCTTCGCCGACGCGACCGCCGCCTCGGTGACCAGGCGCTTGAGGAGCAGGCCGTCGACGAACATCAACAAGTTGATGATCAGCAGATACACCGCCACGCCGGCGAAGAACCCGGCCAGCTTGCGCGAGGGAAACCGCTCTCCGGAGCTCGGCCCGAGCCCGACCATCACCCACGAGATGCCGAGGATCACGAAGGCCGCGGCGACGAAGCCGCCGATCGACGCGATCGCGGTGTGGAACATCAGCGCCGCGCCCACCACGAAACCGGCGCGCAGCGTCGAGAAGGTCATGTCCAGCGCGGCCTGCTTGTGGAAGTGCCGCGCCCCGTTGGCGGCGCCCACGAACACCGCGTAGAACGAGTACGCCAGCACCACGCCGGCCGACAGCTGCAGCGCGGGCGTGAGCGCGGCGTCGTGCTCGAACCACGAGACCGCCGGCGCGATCAGGAAGAACACCAGCGCGGTGCCGCCGCCGAGCAGCGCCTGCATGCGCAAGGCGGCGCGCGTCACCGCCGGCACGCGCCCTTCGGTCTCGGAGCAGAACTTCGACACGCCCTGAATGGTGGCAGTCACCATCACGTTGTTGAGCGGCGAAACCAGCGAGAGCACCAGCACCCAGACGCCGAACTTCTCCGGCGAGCCGAGCGCGCGGGGCAGCGCGAACTGCACCACGTAGCCGGCCACCATGAACCACAGCTTGGCGCCGGTGATGAACAACAGCCCGCGGCCTGCGCCTACCGCCTTCTGGGAATCGGACACGATTCGAGCAAGTTAGTCCGCGGCGAAGCTCAATTGCAAATCCTGCGTGCGTGGGCCTATGATGCGCGCGCCTCGCTATACCCCTAGTTTCAGAGGTGACGGAAAATGACGCGCCGCTTCACGATTGGCCTCCTTCTCTTGATCGTTTCGTTGATGAGCCCGGCTCACCTTTCCTGGGCCTGGCCGCCCACCGAGTCGGCGGGCACGGTCGACTACAAGGACCCCAAGAACTGGCCCAACGATCCGGGCTTCGCCGGGCTCTGGCAGTACTGGAGCTTCGTGCCGGACAAATATCTCAACCAGGTCGACGACGTGACCAAGAAGCTCGGCACCGGCGGGCACTACGATCAGGCGTGGGCGCGCACCACCGGCGATCCGCGCATCCTGATCGCCGTGACCGACTCGGGCATCGAGTGGTCGTCGGGCGATCTGGTCAACCGCACCTACTTGAACCCGGGCGAGCTGCCGGTGTCGATGTGCCCGCCGCTGGCAGGCGCCACCGGCCACGATGTCAACGGCGACGGGCGCTTCAACGTGCAGGACTACTCCACCGCCGTGGCGCACCAGCTGCCGGCGTTCAACACGGTGTGCGATCCGCGCATCACCAAGGACGTCAACGCCAACGGCGTGCTCGACGCGCAGGATCTGATCTACGCGTTCTCCGACGGCAAGGACGACGACGGCAACGGCTACATCGATGACATCAGCGGGTGGGACTTCTTCCACAACGACAACGATCCGCAAGACGACACCAGCTTCGGGCACGGCACCGGCGGGATGAACGACTCGACCGGCGAGGGCAACAACGGGATGGGCGGCCTGGGCGTGTGCCCGGACTGCACCGTCGTGCAGCTGCGCGTGGGCGACGCGTTCGTGCCGGAGATCAACCACTGGAGCGTGGCGGTCGCCTACGCGGTCGACCTGGGCGCGTCGGTGGTGCAGATCTCGGGGGGCGGCGGCTTGTCGAACCCGGCCTTCGTGCGCGACACGCTCGAGTACGCCTACCAGAACGGCGTCTCGATCGACGTCTCGAACTCGGACCTCGATTCGTTCCACCACAACTCGCCCAACACCAACAACCACGCGATCTCGGTGCACGCGATCACCTACAACGGGACGAATCCGGATTCGTCGTCGACTTTCTTCAACTACGAGACGTGCACCAACTACGGCGCGCAGCTCATGTTCAGCGTGCCCGCGACCGGCTGCTCGTCCGAGGCGAGCGGCCGCTTCGGCGGGTTCCTCGGCATCATGTATTCGGCGGCGCTGCAGGCCAACCTCCCCGCGCCGAAGGTCTACGCCGGCGATCCGAACAGCAACCGGCGCCTGACCGCGGAAGAAGTGCGGCAGCTCGCGATCAACGGCGTCGACAACTTCTACGACCCGGCCGACGCCACCGATCCGACCAAGTTCCCCACCAAGACGGGCTTCGCGCGGCGCTTCGGCTACGGCCGTCCCAACCTGCGCACCACCGTCGACGCGGTGTTCGACGGCCGGCTGCCGCCCGAGGTCGATCTCGAGAGCCCGCTGTGGTTCGACGTGCTCTACCCCGACAAGACGCCGATGGTGCCGATCACCGGGCGCGTGCAGATTCGCGGCGCCGAGCAGAATCCCGCGGGCGTGACCTTCGACTACGTCGTCGAGTACGCGCCGGGCGTCGATCCCGACGACGACGCGTTCATCCAGATCGGCCACGCCGAGCTGCAATCGGCGGCGGTGAAGGGCCCGCTGGCGATGTGGGACATCTCGCAGCTGGTGGTCAACAACCCGGTGCCGAACCCGACCGATCCGACTTTTCAGCCCGACGATCCGGTCAACGTTCACGTAGTGACGCTGCGCGTGCGCGCGACGCTGCACTCGTCCGATCCGATGCTCAACGGGCTCAAGGGCGAGTCGCGCAAGGCGGTCCACGTATATAAGGATCCGGACCTCTTGCCGGGGTTCCCGTTGTACATGGGCTCGTCGGGCGAGAGCTCGCCGAAGGTGGTCGACCTGCTCGGCGACGGCAAGCGCGAGATCGTGATCGCCGATTCGTCGGGCAAGGTGCACGCCTACCGCGCCGACGGCTCCGAGCTGCCGGGCTGGCCCGTGCGCGTCGAGCAGCTCACGCTCCTCGATCCCAACAGCCACCAGGGCGTCGGTCACGCCAGCGCGCCGGCGTTCACCCAGCCGGGCGGCGCGGGCGGCGTGACCCTGTCGCCCGATCAGCACAGCGCGATCGGCGCGTCGGCCGCGGTGGGCGACATCGACGGCGACGGCAAGCCCGAGGTGGTGGTCGCCACGTGGAATGGCTACGTGTGGGCGTTCCGCACCGACGGCTCGACGCAGCCCGGCTTTCCGGTCGAGCTCGATCGCGACACCGCGATGGTGACCAAGGACTCGGGCACCGAGCTGGAAGACGGGTTCTTCGCCTCGCCCGCGCTCGCCGATCTCGACGGCGACAAGAAGCTCGACATCATCGCCGCCGGCATGGACGCCAAGGTCTACGCGTGGACCGGCGCGGGCAAGATCATCGCCGGCTTCCCGGTGCTGGTGAACGACCTCAGCTTCCCCGATGATCCCGCCGCCAATCCGCGCCGGCAGCGCGAGCGCATCATGACCTCGCCGGCGATCGGGGACTTGAACAAGGACGGCGTGCCCGACATCGTCGT
The DNA here is from genome assembly GCA_003170275.1 of Myxococcales bacterium. Lineage (GTDB taxonomy): Bacteria > Myxococcota_A > Polyangia > Palsa-1104 > Palsa-1104 > PALSA-1104. Next base: position 9,875 of record PNAM01000093.1, on the reverse strand, counting down.
CGGCACCAACGAGGATTACACCAACAGCGGACGCCTCTACGCGGTGAGCGGCAAGGGAATGAACGGCGGCCCGTTCCTGCCCGGCTGGCCGGTGACGGTGGTCTCGACGCGCTTCTTGCCGGTGGTCGCGCAGGGCGTGCCGATCTCGCCGGCGATGGTCGACCTCGACGGCGACAAGGTGCCCGAGGTGATCATCAGCGGCCTGGCATCGGTGCCCAAGGTGTTCGACTCGCACGGCAAGCCGTTCGGCCCGTCGATGGTCAACCAGAAGGAGAAGTACGGCCCCAAGTCGAACGCGCGCAACCCGGTCGAGTTCACCTTCGTCTCGTACCCAGCGGTCGCCGATCTCGACGACGACGGCACACCCGATCTGATCGAAGGCTGCGCGGGCACCGACGCGGCGCTGGCGTTCGCCTCGGGCGGCTCGCGCCACGACTTCGAGCACCACGTGGGCGCGTGGGACACCAAGACCGGCAAGTACAAGAACGGCTTCCCGCGCGTGATCGAAGACTGGCAGTTCTTCTCGACGCCGGCGATGGCCGACGTGGACGGCGACGGCAAGGTCGACGTGCTGGCCGCATCGGGCGGCTACTTCGTGCACGGCTGGAACGTGGACGGCGTGGAGGCCAAGGGCTTCCCGAAGTTCACCGGCGGCTGGGTGCTGACCACACCGGCGGTCGGCGATCTCGACGGCGACGGCAAGCTCGAGCTGGTGGCCAACACGCGCGCCGGCTGGCTGTTCGCGTGGCACACGCAGGGCAGCGCCAAGGGACGCATCGACTGGCCGTCGTACCACCACGACAACTACAACACCGGCAACTTCGACACCGTGCTCGATCAGGGCAAGCGCGCCTCGCCGGGCTGCTCCACCGTCGGCGCCGCGCCCGGCGTGCCGTCCGGTCTTTGGGTGTTGCTCGGGTTCGGCGCCGCGCTGATCTATACTAGGCGGCGCAACTCGAGGGGCTGATGATGCTAAAACGCGTCGCGTTGGTGGTGTGGCTGATTCCGCTCGTCGCCGGGGCCGAGGACGCGCCGCCGCCGCAGCAACCAGCGCAGCAGCAGCAGCAACAACCGCCACCTCAGCAACAACAACCGTATCCCTACGGCTACCAGCCGCAGCAGCAATATCCGTACGGCTATCAACCGCCGCAGCAGTATCCGTACGGCTATCAACCGCCGCAGCAGCAACCGCAACCGCCCTATCCGCGCAACGAGCCGCAGCCGTACGGGCTGCCCGCGAGCCCGCCGGTGCGACTGCCGCGGCTGGCGCTGCCGGCGCGCAACGAGGCGGCGGTGACGGCGACCTGGGCGTGCGCCGATGCGCTCGATCACCTGCGTCCCGACGTGGCGCGCATCCGCTGCGGCGAAGCGCTGGCCAAGGACGACGCGATCGCGTTCACCCATTTGCTGCTGTCGATGGCGCAGGCGCCCGAGCTGGCGCGCAACGAGCTCGGGCGCGCGCTCGAGCTCGAGCGCTACGCGTCCAACGGCGAGCGGCTGTTCATCGAGGCGTGGCGCGCGCAGGTCGACGGGCGGCTGGCCGACGCGCGGCGGCTGCACGATCAGCTGGTGCAGGCGCTGCCCGGCGAGCCGCGCGCGTTCGTGCAGCACGGGCGCTTCCACCAGCTGGTGCTCGGCGATCTCGACGGCGCGGTCGCCGATTTCCATCACGCGGCTGAGCTCGATCCGAAATACGCCGCGTCGTACGGCTACCTGGCGGGCGCGCTCGCCGAGCGCGGACAGCTCGACGACGCGCTGCAGGCGGCGAAGAAATACCTCGAGCTGGCGCCGGGAGAGCCGGCCGCGCACCTGTCGATCGCGCGCACGGCGCTGCGCCGGGGCGAGCTCTCCGACGCGATCGCGGCGGCGAAGAAAGCGGCCGCCGGCGACGAGAAGTTCGCGCAGGCGCACGCCACGCTCGGCGACGCGCTGCTGTTTTCCGGCAGGGGCAAGGACGCGCGCAAGGAGTACGGGCTGCTCATCGGCACCGATGATCCCGCCGTGCACCACCAGGGCTCGATGCGGGAAGCGCGCAGCTGGATCTTCGAGGGGCGCCAGGGCGAAGCGGAGAAGTCGCTCGCCGCCGAAGCCGACCTCGCGCAAAAGACCAAGCGGCCCGGCGACGAAGCCGACGCGCGCGTCGAGCTCGGCCGCGTGCAGCTCGATCGCGGCGCGGTGTCGGAGGCGGGCCAGATGGTGCGCCAGGCGTTCGAGGTGTTGCAGAACAAAGATCTGCAGCCGTCGATGAGCGACGACGAGCGGCGCCGCCTGACCGGCGAGGCGCTGCAGGTCCGCGCGATGGTGCTGGCGGCGGTCGGTGAGCGCGCGTTGGCAGAGCAGCGCGCCGACGAGATGGGGCTGGCGCTGCGCATCGCCGGCGATCCGCGCGCGGCCGAGAAGACCACCGCGCTCAGGGGCTGGATCGCGGCGCGCAATCGCGATGACAAGACCGCGCTGGTAGATCTGGCGGTGGCGTCGCGCCCGACGCTGCGCATGGCGCTGGCGCTCGCCGCCACCCGCTCGGGCGACCCGGCGCGCGCCAAGACGATCATGGAAGAGCTCTCGAAGCGCGCCGAGAACGACCTCGAAGGCGCGCTCACCCGCCCGCGCGCGATCGCCTGGCTGAAGACCCAGAAGTAGCGACGCTAGCGCCTGGCCGAGACGACGCGATCGATGCCGGTCAGATCTTTCGTCGCTTGCGCGTCCGCGTAGCCCGCGCGGGTCATCAGCTCGATCACCGCCGGCGCCTGGCCCGCGGCCACCTCCATCACCAAGACGCCGCCCGTCGCCAGGAGCGCGACTGCATCCGCGACCAACCGCCGGATCACCACCAGGCCGTCCGCGCCGCCGTCGAGCGCGAGCTGCGGCTCCCTGCGCACTTCGATCGGCAGCCCGGGCAGCTCGGCCGAGGCGATGTACGGCGGATTCGACAGCACCGCGTCGAACGGCCCGTCGCCCGCCACCGGCGCCAACAGGTCGCCCGTGCGCACCTCCACCGCGAGGCCCAGCTTGATCGCGTTTGCGCGCGCGACCGCCGCGGCGTCCTCCGAGCGATCGACCGCAAACACCGTCGCGCCCGGCCGCGCCGCCTTCACCGCCAGCGCGATCGCGCCCGACCCGGTGCCCACATCCACCACGCGCGGCGTCTCGCCGATCAGGCCCAGCGCGACCTCGACCAGCGTCTCGGTCTCCGGCCGCGGCACCAGCACGCGCGCGTCGACGCCCAGCACCAGCGAGCGAAACTCGCGCTTGCCGATCAGGTACGCCACCGGCTCGCCCGCCAGGCGCCGCTTGATCAGCTCGCGAAACGCCGACAGCTCGTCCCCCTCGAGCGGCTGATCGAAGTGCGTGTACAGCCCGACGCGATCGCGCTGCAGCACGTGGGCCAGCAGCACCTCCGCATCGAGACGCGCCGAGGGGATGCCGCGCTCGGTGAAGCGGCCCTGCGTCCACTGCAGGACCCGCAGGATCGTCCAGGTGTCGTCGGTCACGACGCTTGTATACTACATCAGTCGTCGTCGCGGCCGAGCGCCGCGTGCGCCTCGGCGTGGCCCCACTCGAGCCGGCGCGTCAACGACAGCTCGCGCTCCCAGCGGCCGCGCGCGGACCAGGGTGCGAGCGCGAGCCCGCCGCGCACCTGCTCGCGGCAGCTCGCGCAGTAGCGGGTCGCCAGCGCGTCGAGCGTCTCGAGGTGGCTTACCGCACGCATCACGCAGCGCGAGTCCTCGCAGTGCGGCACGCCAAAGGTGTGCCCGACCTCGTGCACCACCGCGCGCAGCACGCGGCCGGCGGTGACCGGCTCGTCGGACGCGCGCCCGTAGAAGCTCTCGCGCAGGCGCGCCAGCGAATAGACCGCCATCCCATCGGTGAGGTGCGCGTAGCCAAAGACGAACGTGCGGCCGCTGATGAACAAGTCCGCTTCGGTGACGCCGACCACGCGCAGGCAGCGCTCGGGCAGGCGCGGGAACAACAGGTCGAGCAGGTGATCGGCGTCGTGCTGGCCGCGCTCGCTCGAGTAGGCGGCGGCGGGGAGCGCGATCGGCCGCAACACCACGGTCGCGGCGTCGAAGGTGCGCTCGAGGATGCGATCGAGCAGGCGCAGCTGCGCCAAGGGCACGTCCCCCAGCGGTTGGATGGCGATCGGGGCGGCCGCCCGTCGCATCGATCCCCTCACGACTGGCCTCACGCTTGGGTTCTAAGCAGCGCGACCGAGCAGGAAAAGGTCGGTGAGGTTGGTGCCGGTGGGGCCGGTGACCAGCGTCGCACCGACGGCCGTGAGCAACGGATGCGCGTCGTAGCGGGCCAGCGCGCCGGCAGGATCGAGCCCGCGCGCGCGCGCCGCGGCGATGGTCTCGCCGTCGACGGCCGCGCCAGCTGCCGGGGTGGGACCGTCGCTGCCGTCGGAGCCGCAGGCGACGAACGCCAGGTCGCCGCCGGCCAGCCGCTCGGCCAGCCGCAGCGCGAGGTGCTGGGCGCGTCCACCCAGCCCGTCGCCGCGCACCTCGAGCGTCGGCTCGCCCACCGCGATTCGCACCTCGCCGGGCGCGAGCGCGCGGGCCGCGTCCGCCAGCTCCTCGACCAACGCGTCGAGCGTGCCGTGCACCAGCTCGGTCCGCGCGTTCGCGATCAAGCCGGCGCGCGCGACCGCGGCTTCGGCGGCGGCGAGCAGGCTGTGCGGATTGGCGAGGATCCGATAGGTGACGCGCGCGAAGAGCGGATCGCCCGGCTTGGGCGTCTCGGCCGCGCTCCCGAGCGCCGCCAGCACGGTTTCGGGTAGCGCGAAGCGGCGCGCCGCTGCGAGCGCATCCGCGAGGCTGCTCGGATCGGGCGACGCGGGACCGGAGCCGATCGCCGCCGGGTCATCGCCGACCACGTCGGAGAGCGCCAGCACCTCGATGCGCCCGCGCGCCGCCGCGGCCAGCCGCCCGCCGAGCACCAGCCCGAGGTGCCGGCGCACGATGTTGATCTCCTGGATGGTCGCGCCGCCGCGCTGGAGCAGACGCGTGGCGTCGCTGAGCACGGCGAGCGGAACGCCGTCGAGCGGCGCGCCCAAAAGAGACGACGCGCCACCCGAGAGGAGCAGCAGCGCGCGATCCTGCGGGTCCAGCCGGCTCGCCTCCGCGTACAACGCGCGGCCGGCGGCGACGCTCGACGCGTCCGGCAGTGGGTGTGCCGCGACCCGCATGCGCACGCGCGCGATCGGTTCGTGCGGCGCCTTGTCGATCACCAGCCCCGCGGTGAGATCGTCGCCGAGCGCGCACGCCGCGCCGCGCGCCATCGCCGCCGCCGCCTTGCCCGCCGCCCACACCACCTGCTGGCCCGCCGCGCGCCCGGCCAGCGCCGCGCGCACCAGCCGGCCGCCCTCGACCGCCGCGATCGACTCGCGCGCGACCTGCTCGAGGACCGCGGTCAGCCTGACGCGATGCGCCATAAACCTATCGTATCACAAGGTTTTCGGGCGGTTTTCCGTTGCCCGCCAAGCGCCCGGTCGCTATAACCCTCGCCGACCCAAGGAGCCCAGCTTGACCATCTTCGAGACCCTCTCTTCGCTCGGCTACGGCGAGCTGCACTTCGGACGCGACGAGCGCTCCGGCCTGCGCGCGATCGTCGCCCTGCACTCGACCCGCCTCGGGCCGGCGATCGGCGGCAGCCGGCTGCGCGCCTACGCCACCGAAGCGGAGGCGATCGAGGACGTGACCCGCCTGGCGCAGGCGATGACCTACAAAGCGGCGCTCGCGCACCTGCCGCACGGCGGCGGCAAGGCGGTGCTGATCTCACCGCCCGGGTTGGGCACGCCGAGCTTTGACGCCGCCGCGCGCAACGAGATGTTCCGCGCCTTCGGCCGGTTCGTCGACGGGTTGGGCGGTCGCTACGTGACTACCGAGGACTCTGGCACCGGCGCCTCCGACATGGACGTGATCCGCGGCGCGACCAGGCACGTGCTCGGCGCGTCGGCGGACCAGGGCGGCTCGGGCGATCCGTCGCCGCTGACGGCGCTCGGCGTCCGCCGCGGCATCGAAGCGATCGCGCACGACGTGCTCGGCAAGAGCGATCTGAAGGGCCTGCACGTGGCCGTCCAGGGCGTCGGGCACGTCGGCACGCACCTCGCGCGCGAGCTGCACCAGGCCGGCGCGCGGCTCACCATCAGCGACGTGGACGCGGCGCGGCGGCAGGCGATCGCCACCGAGCTCGGCGCGGCCGTGGTCGATCCCGACGCGATCCTCGAGGTGGAGTGCGACGTGCTCGCGCCGTGCGCGCTGGGCGGCGCGCTCACCGAGGCGCTGGTCGGCAAGCTCAAGACTCGCGTGGTCGCGGGCGCGGCGAACAATCAGCTGCGCACGCCGGCGGCGGGCCGCGCGCTGCACGACAAGGGCATCTTCTACGCGCCCGACTACGCGATCAACGCCGGCGGGCTGATCAATGTCGCCGAAGAGTTCGCTGGCTATGACAAGGATCGCGCGCGCAAGAAGACGCTGGCGATCTACGACACGCTGCACACCATCTTCGAGCGCTCGCGCCGCGAGAACACGCCGCCCGAGCTGATCGCCGATCGGATGGCCGAAGAGATCATTGCCGCCGGCCCGGTCAAGAAGTAGCGAACTCTCCCGCTTCCCGGTTGTCCAACGAGCATGGCCTCTCGCCTGCTCGGCGCCGTCGCGCTGTTGACGATCTGTGCGGCCCTGTGGGCGGTGCAGTCCGCGCGCGCGGGCGTCGCGTCGGTCGCCCACGCGCATGAGGCGACTCCCACCGACGGCGCGCACGTCTCCTCGCGGCGCGACGAGCCACTGCGCGTGGGCCCGCTGCCTGCGCCGCTGCGACGGCCGGCGCGCCTGTCGACCGCGCGCACGCCGTGCGTGGTGCGCGGCCTGGTGCGCGACGCCCAGGGCCGGCCGGCCGCCGACGCACAGGTGCGGCTCAGCGACAGCGACGAGAACCACACCGGGTCGACGCGAGAGGACGGCACCTTCAGCCTCGAGGCATCGCCGGGCGAGTACCTCTTGCGCGCGCAGCTGGAGGGCGCGGTCTCTCCCGCGCTCCATCCGTTGGTGCTCGGGCCAGGCGAGGAGCTCGACGGGCTCGAGCTGCAGCTCGGCGAGGGACTCACGGTGAGCGGCGTGGTGCTCAACGCATCGGGCGAAGGCGTGTGGATGTGCGCGTCGCTGCCGTCGCTGCCGGGGCTGTGCCTGGAGCAGGCCAGCGCGACCGACGCCGGCACGTTCGAGCTCGGGCCGCTGGCAGCCGGGCCGATCCACCTCGAGGCGCGCGCCGGCTCGCGCACCATCGCGGTCGACACCGTGGCGGGCGCGCAGTACGTGCGGCTGGCGCTCGAGGCGCTGATCGAGACCGCGCCGTCCCGCCCGCGCAAGCCGAGGCCCGAGCGAGCCGAGCGCCCGGTCCAGCTCCAGCTCGTCGATCGCAACGGTGCGCCGCTCTCGTTGTCGTCGTTGACCATCGAATATCGCAGGGCCAGCGACCATCCCTCGATGGCCGGACGCGGCGGCTCCGAGACCAGCGTGTTCACCTTCGCGATGCCCTACGAGACCACCGAGGTGTGCGCGATGCCGTCGCACTACCTGCCTTCGTGCGTGCCGATCGACCGCGCGCGCGACGCCGTGACGATTCGCGTCGAGCGCGCGGCCGAGGTGACGGGGCTGCTGCGCGGGCCGGACGGAACACCGGTCGACGACGCGCGCGTGGATTGTGGCGTGGATCACACCTGGACCGGCAAGACCGGGCGCTTCGCCCTGTCCTGCGCGCCGGGGCCGGTGACCCTGACGCTCACCGTCGGTGAGCAGGCCGCCCTCCAGGTGCCGATCGCGCTCGAGGAAGAGGGCATGACCTACGTGGAGTTGCACCTGTAGAACCTTTTCGCGGCTCGCGCGTTTCACAATCCATGCGCATGGCAGGCATCGTGTTTGCGGTCGCGGCGATGGGCACGGCGGCAGCGGCGTTGCGAGAAGTTCCAAAGGCGCGCGCCGTAGAACCGGTCTCCAATCCGCCGAACGATGACCAGGCCGCGCCGCTCGAGACCGCGCGCGCGCGACCGGCGGTGACGACGCCCGGTGCGGCACCGTTCGGGCTGGTGGGAGGCGCCGCGCCGGCGAGCGGTCCGGCGGGCATGAACGGCCGCGTGCTGCGCGACGGCCGGGGCGTGGCGGGGGTGCCGATCCATTTCCGCGATCAGCGCGGCTACAGCACCTACCAGACGACCACCGGTGGCGACGGCGGGTTCGTGATCCGGATGCCGCCAGGCGATTACTGGATGTGGACCTACCAGCCGTGGTCGCCAGACTCGCGTCGCGAGCAGGTCTCGTTCACGCGCGGCGAGGTGCTGCTCGGCTACGAGATCGAGCTGCCGGCGCCGAGCCGTGAGGCGCGCGTGGCGCTCGACCGCTGGAGCGACAACCTGCTCGAGAACAACCAGAGCGGCGACGTCCTCGACGTGAGCGATCGCTGCCCCGAGAGCTACAACGGCCCGGACGACCAGGACCTCGACGGCTGCCCCGAGGTCACCGTGACGCGCGCGCAGCGCATCGTCGACGCCCGGCGAATCATCTACTGAGCGCGGGTGAGCGCGGCGATCAGCTCGGCCTCGGTCAGCTTGCGCTCCTGGCGCGTCTCGCCGTCGCGCAGCGCGTAGACGCCGCTGGCCGCCTCTTCCTCGCCGACGATCACCACGCGCGGGAGGCCGGCGGCGGTCGAGTACTTGAAGACCTTGTCCTTCTTCGCCTGTCCCAAAAAGCGCACCGCGATCCCCGCGCGGCGCAGCGCGAGCGCCAGCTTCTCGGCCGCCTCGACGCGTTCTCCATCGGCGGCCGCGATCAGGAGCGCGCGCGGAGCGGCATTCTTCGCGCCGCCGCGTTCCTCGAGCAGGCCGATCAGCCGTTCGAGGCCGAACGAAAATCCGACCGCGCCCTGCGGCTGCCCGCCGTACAGCCCGATCAGATCGTCGTAGCGCCCGCCGCCGCCGAACGAGCCGAACCCGCTCTCGGTCTTGGCGCGCGCCTCGAAGATCGGCCCGGTGTAGTAGTCGAGCCCGCGCACCAGCGTCCAGTCGAACGCAATGTGCTGGGCGAAGCCGAGCCGCGCAGCCTTGGCGAAGATCTCCTTGAGCTCGTCGACGCCCTCTTTGCCCTTGGGGTCGCCGGCCACGCGCTCGGCCGCCTGATCGAGCGTCTCGACCACGATGGTGTCGAAGAACCTCTCGAATTGCTCGACGGTGAGCCCGTACTTGACGAACTCGTCGCGCACGCNNGCACGCCGTCCTTGCCGATCTTGTGCAGCTTGTCGAGCCCGCGCAGCGCGTCGGCCTTCTTCTCGAGCGGGATCCCCGAGACGCGCACCTGCGCCTCGAGGATCTTGCGGTTGTTCACGACCAGCTGGTAATCGGGCAGATCGAAGCCCTTGAGCACCTCGGTGGCCATGAGCAGCAGCTCGACCTCGCAGTCGGTCGAGTAGGAGCCGAGGATGTCGGCGTCGGCCTGGTAGAACTCGCGATAGCGCCCCGCCTGCGGCCGGTCGTAGCGCCACACCTTGCCGATCTGATAGCGGTAGATCGGGCGCGGCAGCTCGGGGTGCGCGGCCGCCACGCGCCCCGTCGACGAGGTCAGGTCGAAGCGCAGCCCGAGCCGGCGATCGCCCTTGTCGGTGAACGAGTAAATCTCGTTCTCGGCGCCCGGCCCGCTCTTGAGCGTGAGGACTTCCAGGTACTCGAACGCCGGCGTGTCGAGCTCGTCGAAGCCGTATAGCTCGAAGAAGTGGCGCAGCCGATCGAAGACCACGCGACGCGTGCGCATCTCGTCGAAGAGGAAGTCGCGGGTGCCTTTGGGCGTTTCGAACTTCTTGGACATGGCGCGGCGAGCCTAGCACACGGT
>PNAM01000082.1 GCA_003170275.1 Myxococcales bacterium | reverse complement strand
GGCCGCCTTGTCGCGCAGCTCCTGGGCGTAGTTCTCGCCGAGCACCGCCTGTCCCGCCGCGACCGCCTGGTGGCACTCGCCGGCGCTGCGCGTCTTGGACACCGCGACCAGCGTGATGCTCGCCGGATCGCGGCCCGCCGTCCGGCACGCCGCGTCGACGCGCTGCCGCACTCCGGCCAGGCGCGTGACGATGCTCACGCCTTCAGCCCCAGCGCCCAGTCCGCGGGCAGCGCGCCGAGCGCGTCGAGATCCTCGAGCACTTCGCACAGCGGCAGGCCGACCACGTTGGTGTACGAGCCGTTGACGGTGCGCACGAACGCGGCGGCGAGCCCCTGGATCGCGTAGCCGCCCGCCTTGCCTTCCCACTCGCGCGAGCCGACGTAGCCCTCGAGCTCGGGCGGTGTGAGCGGGCGAAAGGTCACCTCGGTCTCGATCGACCGGCCACGCTCGCGATCGCGAAGCACCAGGTGGTACGCGGTCACCACTTTGTGGGTGCGGCCGGACAGCCGCGTGAGCATCACCCGCGCGTCTTCGGCGTCGCGCGGCTTGCCGAGCACCGGCGGTCCGCCCTCGTCGCTCCACACGATCGTGTCGGCACCCAGCACTGGCCTTTCGGGGTGGCGCGCGGCGATCGTGTGCGCCTTGAGCGCGGCCAGCCGTCGCACGTAGGCGAGCGGGTCCTCGCCGGCGAGCTGCGTCTCGTCCACGTCGGCGGGCACGATCTCGGGCTCGAGGCCGAGCCGCTCGAGCATTTCGCGGCGGCGCGGAGAGTTGGAGGCGAGCACCAGGCGGGGCAGCGTGGAAGTGCGCATGTGGTGGAGCGCTTTGTATCACAGCCATGGTACATGGGAGCGCGTGGGGGAGCCGACCGAGCCGCTGGCCAACATCTCGATCGCGGGCGTGGTGTCGCGCATCGTCTTCGCGGCGCCCGACGGCGCGTTCGCGGTGGTGCGGCTCTCCGTCGAGGGACGGCCGACTCCGGTGACGGTGATCGGGCCGCTCGCCGAGACCAGCGCGGGCGAGACGCTCAAGCTCGAGGGCACCTGGGAGAAGCACCCGGTGCACGGCGAGCAGTTCCGGGCGACGCGCGCGGTGGTCGAGGTGCCGCGCACGCCCGAAGGCGTCGAGCGCTACCTCGAGGGCATGAAGGGGATCGGGCCCGAGCTGGCGCGGCGGCTGGTGGCGGCGTTCGGCATCGGCGCGGTCGACGTGCTCGAGAAGGAGCCGTGGCGTGCGGCGCAGGTCAAGGGCGTCGGCAAGCGGCGGGCCGAGCGGGCGGGGCAGCACGCGATCACCCGGCGGCAAGAGCGCGAGGTGATGATCTTTCTGCAAGGGCTGGGCGTGTCGCTGGCCTACGCCTCGCGCATCCAGCGCACCTACGGCGAGGGCGCGATCGCCAAGGTGCGCGAGAATCCGTATCGCCTGGCGCGCGACGTGCCGGGGATCGGCTTCTTCATCGCCGATCGGATCGCGCGCGGGATGGGCATCGATCCGGCGTCGCCGCAGCGCATCGAGGCGGGCGTGGTGCACACGCTCGAGGCGTTCTCCGACGACGGGCACGTGTTCGCGCCGCGTGGGCTGCTCGAGCAGCGCGCCGCCGACGCGCTCGATGTCGAGCCGCAGCGCGTCGGCCAGGCGATCGACGAGCTTGCGCGCGACGGCGGCGTGGTGATCGAGGAGCAGGCGGTGTACGTGCCGTGGCTGCATCGTGCCGAGGTCGAGGTGGCGCTCAAGATCGCCCAGCTGCTCGCCGCGGATCGCGCGCCGGCGCCGCCGCTCACCGACGAGGCCGCGCGGCTCTCCGACGGGCAGCGGCGCGCGCTCGAGGCGGCCGGTCAGGCGGCGGTGGCGGTGATCACCGGCGGGCCGGGCACCGGAAAGACCACCGTGACGCGCGCGCTGGTGGCCAGCTGGGAAGCGGCGCGCCGCCGCGTGTTGCTCGCCGCACCGACCGGACGCGCCGCCAAGCGCCTGCAAGAGGCCACCGGTCGGCCGGCGCAGACGGTGCACCGGCTGCTCGAGTGGGGCAAGCCCGGACGCGACGGTCGGCGCGCACCCTTCGGTCGCGACGCGGCCAACCCGCTCGCGTGCGATCTGCTGGTGGTCGACGAGGCCTCCATGCTGGACCTGTCGCTGGCGCGCGGGCTGTTCGCGGCGCTGCCGCCGGGCGCGAGCGTGGTGCTGGTCGGCGACGTGGACCAGCTGCCGCCGGTGGGCCCGGGCCAGGTGCTGGGCGATCTGATCGCCTCGAAGGTGGCGCCGGTGGCGCGCCTGACCGAGGTGTTTCGCCAGGCCGAGGGCTCGGGCATCATCGAGAACGCCTACCGCATCCTCGCCGGCGAGCTGCCGATCGGCGCCGGCGCGGCGAAGCACGCCGACTTCTACATCATCCACGCCGAGGAGCCGGAGCGGGCGCGCGAGCTGATCGTGCGGCTGTGCAAGGATCGCATCCCCGAGGCGTTCGGCTTCGATCCGCGGCGCGACGTGCAGGTGCTCACGCCGATGCACCGCGGCGCCGCCGGCACCGAGGAGCTCAACCGCGCGCTGCAAGCCGCCCTCAACCCCGACGGCGACGGCGTCGAACATGCCGGTCGCACGCTGCGCGTCGGCGACAAGGTGATGCAGATCCGCAACGACTACGAGCGCGACGTGTTCAACGGCGACGTGGGCCGCGTGGTGAGCGCGCAGATGATCGAGGACGAACCGCGCCTCGAGGTGGAGTTCGACGGCAAGCGCGTCGAGTACGAGGCCGAGGCGCTGGCCGAGCTCGAGCTGGCCTACGCCATGAGCGTGCACAAGAGCCAGGGCTCGGAGTACCCCGTGGTGGTGATCCCGCTCGTCATGCAGCACTTCATGATGCTGCGGCGCAACCTGTTCTACACCGCGATCACCCGCGGCAAGCGGTTGGTGGTGGTGGTGGGCTCGGATCGCGCGATCCGCCGCGCCGTCGAGGAGGCGTTCGTCGAGCGCCGCCACACCGGCCTCCAACACCGGCTCGAGGTGATAAAGTAACCGGATGGTACGCGCGGGCCTGTTGGCCGCCCTTTTGCTGACCGGCTGCACCGACGATCTGCCGACCGTCGATGGGTCCATGCCGCCCGCCGATGGTGGGCAGGACGATCTCGGCGTGCGCGACGGCGGCGGCGCGTTGGCCGGCGCGTTCACCATCGCCGGCTGCGCCACGCTCGATCAGACCACCGACGTTCCCCGGTGCACCGGCGCGGCGCCGCTCGAGCTCACCTTCGTTCCGCTGGTCGCGGGCGTGGACACCTTCGTGTGGACCTTCACCGGCGGCGATCCGCCCGCCTCGAAGGCGATCACGCCGTCGGTGCTGTTCGCCAAGCCGGGCAGCTACTCGGTCGGGCTGGCCGCGGGCGGAAGCGGCGGGACGATCACCGCCAGCGCCAGCGTGGTGGTGGTCGCGGGTGGCGCGGGCGCGGCGTGCGTCGACGCCAGCGACTGCGACGTGGCCGGCGGGCTCACCTGCGTGTGCGGCGGCGGCAGCTGCCCGGGTGGGCTGGTGGTCGGACTGTGCACGCGCCTTTGTGGCGGCGGCGCGGTGTGCGCGCCCGGCGAGGTGTGCGCCGATCTCGCGCGCGGCGGGACGGGAGTGATGCCGACCGCCGACGGCGGGGCGGACGAGGACGGCGGCGTGCCAAATAACGGTGACGCGTGGCGCCAGCCGTTGTGCCTGCGCGCGTGCGCCGCCAGCACCGACTGCCGCACCGGGCTCACCTGTCGCGAGGTACCTGCGCTCGCGGCCGGCGCTTCGAGCGGCGGCAGCTATGGTTGGAAGAAGGGCTGCTTCGCCGATCCGCTCGGCGATGACGGCGACGCGTGCGACGGGGCGGACGGCCTGCCGGCGCCCGCGCTCTGCCTGTCCGGCCGCTGCGATCCGCTCGGCGCGCGCGGGCTGTGCACCTCCGACTGCACGACCGTCGCCTGCCCGACGCTCGCCGCGTGCGCCACCTTCAACGGCCAGCCGGCCGCGCCCGTGTGTCTGCGCCGCTGCGAGGCGGCCGCGACCACCTGCCCGTCGGCGGCGAACGATCCGCTGCTCGACTGCGAGCCGGCCGGCAAGCTGGGTGCGCTCGGCTTCACCATCTCGCCCGGCGAGCCGCCGGCGACCCTGTACTGCGCGCCGCGACGCTGCACGGTGCCGGCCGATTGCGCGCCCGCCGGTGTGTGCACGACGCTGGCCGGCGGCTCCTTCTGCACCAAGAGCTGATCCGCGGCGCCCGGACGCGTAGGAACGACGAATTGCACGCGCAGCCGGGCGGCGAGCGACGCCGCAGGGCCGGGAGGGTTCGGGGATGGTGTCTCGACGGGGCGCACACG
>PNAM01000039.1 GCA_003170275.1 Myxococcales bacterium | reverse complement strand
CCCGCCGCGAAGCCGGGCCCTGATCCCGCCGCAGTCGCCGCCGCCGACACGCACATCAAGACCGCGCTCAAGCTGTGCGGCGATCATCTGCCGTCGGCGGTCGCGACGCTCACGCCGGAAGCGAAGATCGATCTCTTGGCCAAGAGCGACGCCGACATCCGCCACCAGTTCTTCCCGACGTGGGAGAGCCTGCTGCCGGCGATGGGCGCCACCGCCACCGCGAAGGTCACGCAGCTCGAGAAGGAGCCCGGCCTCGACGCGCCATTCGTCAACCTGCCGGCGCGTTTCAAGACCGAGCTGCTCGCCGAGTTCCACGCCGGCACGTTCGCGGGCGCGACCAGCTTCGAGGATCTGTTCCTCAAGTTCGTCATGGCGCACAACGCCGACTACGGCATGAAGGGCAAGCCGATCGACCTGGCCGGCTTCCAGGCGGCGTGCCCCGACGACGCGTCGCTCGCGCGCGGCGTGGGCCTGCACAAGTTCACCAAGGACATCCTCAAGATCGACGAAGCTGTAGCCGAGATGCGCCTGACCTTGCCGCCGGGCGCGCCGCCGCCGTCGCAGGCCGAGGCGCACAAGTACATCCTCGACAAGATCCGCGCGAACGCCGCGACGGCGATTCCGCGCTGGATCGCCAACGGCAACAAGCTCGTCGAGTACGCCGGCTGGTTCTTCCCCGAGCCGCAGGTCAAGAACGACGCCGTGTTCTCCGAGTACATGGACCTGATCGCGCTGTACGCGAATTGGTTCCCGCAGGGCGTGGTGCGCATGACCATCAAGCGCGCCGCCGCCGTCGCGCACGTGCAGGCGCAGAACCTGCGCAAGCCGACCGTGTTCGACGGCTTCATGTCGCCGCTCTGGATGCAACGCGACAACCGCGACCACAACTGGGGCAAGACCGGCGGCGGCATCCGCGAAGCGCTGCTCAAGGTCACCTGGGACGACGTCGACCACACCAAGTGGGTCGTGGCCGGGATGGACGCCGCGTATCAGGCGGTCGCCGACGCGGCGAACGCCGCGCGCGGCACGCAGACGCCCGCGCAAGCGGCGATCGTTGCGGGCCACGAACAAAACCAGAACCAGGCCGCCGGCTCAGCGCAGGCCGCGCAGAACAAAGAAGACGCGGCGGCGAAACCGGGCGCCGCTACTGCTGGTGCTCCTGCGCCCGCCGCTGCAGCGGGCGGCAAGGCGCCTGCGGCGGCGTCCGGCGGATCACCCGCGCCTGCGTCGACTGGTTCGCCGGCACCCTCCGGAGGCGCGCCAACCACTGCGGCCGGCGGAGCGTCTCCGGCAAAACAGTCACCCGTTCCTCCTTCCGCTGCCGCACCACCTCCTGCCGCTGCTGCGGGCCCGACGCCCACCGGAACGACGCCACCGGCCGTGGCGCCGCAATCCAAGTACGCCGCGGGTCCGCCCCCTTCCGGTTGGCAGGGCAAAGTTCGCGGTACGGTGCCGTCGGAGTCCGTCGCGCTGGACGACCCCGGTCACACCTATCACGTCCTCGACGACGACAAGGTCGTGGCGACTAGCGATCCCGTTCTGTTGGCGCCCCACAGCGCCGTCTCCAAGCGCGCGACGGCAGCCAAGGTGAAGAGCGAACAGGAGATCATCGGCGCCTGCCAGCGCTTCGAGATCATGATCGGCAACAACATGGCGCGCGTTGCGGACGGAGCTGTTCAGAACCTTATGTCGCGTGTGCAGGGCTATGTGAAAGTAAAGGTCAAGCCGTTCGCGGAGAACGAGCGGATGGTCGAAGACGCGCTGAAAAAGCTCGGTGGCGCGCTCTATGAACAGTGGGCTGGGCGCATCGGATTCAAGCTCGAAGACATCAACGCCATTCTCGATCGGGGGGGCAACATCCGGGAGGCGATCACACTCTTCAACAACTTTGTTCAATACATCCTCGAGCCGGATATCGCGAACAATAGTCTGGCGGGGGAGGCAATGGTCGAACTCCTGCCAGAGGTCCGGGCCTTGACCCCCGACGCAGAGCAGCGCAAGGCCGTCGCGATTCAAACATACAAGGATCGTAAGGCTCTCACCCAGTCGGGCGTCGACAGTGTGCAGGGAAACAGGGACCTGGGTATCACTGGATCTCTGAATGAAACGCGTACCTCCCAGATCCAGGGCGAAGTACCGAACACCAATCCTATCGAGACACAGATGCAGGCCGCGGGTGTTGCGCAGTCGCCGGATCAGGCAATTCCAAAGCTACCGCAACCCGGCGAGTCGAATCCGCTCACGGGGGGGGATGCCCACCGAACGAACAGGTCGGGCGAGAAGAAGCGCGAGAATGACAACTGGTGGATGCACGAGATGACGGTCGACGAGTTCATTTCGCTTGGGGGGCAACTCAGCGCCCGCGAGAAGAAACTCTTCAATGAAGGCGTCTACCGGCAAACACTGGCGGCGAAAAAAGACACCATCGTCGATGAGACCTCATTCAAACAGGCGATTGAGGCCGCTGAAACCGAAGCCAAGAAGTTCGTTCCCTGGGCTTCTGGATTCATGGGCTACAACCTGAAGTTCGAGTCGACGCATGCGGTGATGAATGCGTTCAACAACCTGAGCGTGCCAGTCGGAGCGGGCGTGTCTGGCACCACGGCGCGCACCATGCATGCGCTGCAAGCGGTGAACATCGACGCCACCACGAGCTTGAAGATCTGCCTCGGCTACCTCTTGCCCATGCAGGCTCACAGCTTTTCCGAAGTGCGCGAAGCGGCAGCGGCACTGGGTGCCGGACCTTACACAGCCATGCGCGGGTCGCGCAACTACAATCAGGCGCCTATCAAGGGCGATGTCGAGAGCACGCCGATGTGGTCGGAGTTCGACCGACTATTCAGCCCCGACGCGATCGGCGAGATCGCGAAGACGTAAACCTCTGTACAGCCACCCCGGCGTCGGAGATGCTTTCAGGTCATGGACACTCCAAATCGTTGCGTGCCCGACGGCATGACGGTCGGGCCGGCAGGAGACTATCCGGCGGATCCGACAGAGTTTCGCTGGCCGAACAGACAGCCGGCCTGCGGTTGCACAAAACTGGTCTGCCTACTCTGCAAAGCCGACGTCAAAGCTAGGCTTGGGTTCTTCCTGCCGCTGGAGTTTGGCAATCGTCCCCTCGTTCCAGACCTCGCGACGAAGCTACACAATCTCGATGATTGGACGCAGGTCCCAGGTGTCGAGGTCAGCACGCACCATCGACTGTACGCGTGCCGCTGCTTCTATTACTCGGAGTCATCCGCGTCGTTTACCTTCAACCCGGATGACGTTGATGAGATGGGCCGGGGCCGTCGCAATCTGCCGTGGACCTGCCAGGGACACCCTCCAGCGGATCTGCCGATTATGGTCGATGGGCGAATCCTGCGCGACGTAGCGGAGGTGTCTGCGCTTGTCAAGGAGGCGCTGACGGACTCCACTCGTATCGAGTGGCTTCGCGGGTTGTTTCACCGGACGCATCACGGCGCGCTCGAATCGGTAGTACCCGACGTGGTTGCGCGGGCCGCAGAGGGACCTGCGCCGCTCGATCCTTCCCTCAAGTCGCTCTGCGCATCGGAGACCGCGCTCGCACCTCTGAGCGCTTTCGTCGAGGAGGTGCTCCGTTATCAGCGAGGATTGTCCAAGCCTGATGCAAAGCGGCGCGAGGACCTCGTGGACGTACTCTCGGCTGCCGTGTGGCAGCGACCATCAGGCGTAGTAGAAGCGGGCACGATAACCGTGCTCCAGGACGAAGCGCTGCAGGGAGCGATAACGATCTCACAGTTGAAGATGTTCGAGACGCATGATCGCGAGTGGCTGATCGCGCATGTCGAGGATCTCGTAGCGCGACGGCCTGATCAGGCGGGCGGTATTCTCGCGTTGGCCGGGCGCGCCATGGTCTGGCTGAATGCCGATCCCGCGCCTGCAGTGCAAAGACTCGCGGTCATCGCCCGCGCCAGTGGCGTTGCTGCGGACGCGCTCCTTACACAGGCAAGAGCGTCGATGGGCGACATGTTCCGTTTCGACAACGGTCGTGGTCCGATCCTTGAAATAATCGAGCGAATGAAGAGCTTGTAGCGTTTGGTCTCTCATCGATGACTGCCGACAGGCGCGTGACGCGAGGGTTGGTACCAGATTCGTCGCGGGCCAGATGCGTACTGCGTTCACAACGACAAGGCCACTCACGCGTGCTCGGAATATGCGCACAGACCCGCATTTTGCCGCGGTTACGATTGCCGCGAGGACAAGCGGATCTGGATCGACTTCCAAATGATGAGCTCAGAATGAACTTCGACATCATTCTGAAAGTCACACCGTTCAGCGGCAAAGCCTCGGTCCCGACCGAGATCAAGACAGGCGAATAGAGTGAGTAGTCTCCAACAAATCACGCTGGTCGTTTCTCCCGCCTCGGGTGTGGAGAGCGACCGTACCCTCTACCGGTACGACAAGTTCGCGGAGCAGCTTCGTCCACACACTTCAGCCGCGGTCACTGTAGTAGAGGATGAGTTTGCGACGCCTCCGAGCGTGCCGACTAACCGGGATAAGAGCGCCCAGAACCGGAAGCCGTAGGATGTCAGGGCCAAGGTCGTCGTTTCTCGAAAGGCTGCTTAGGAGCCTCGACGCGCCAACGACGCGTCAGAACCTCGACGACTACGATGAAGTCGATGCAATCCGCTTGCTGAAGGGCGATGAGCTCCGCGAAGCAGAGGACGCCCTCATTGCCAAGTTGGACGGGAATGATGGTCGCGCCGCGAACGCGCTCGGCCTGATCGGGTCGCCTCGCGCCTTGGAGGCTCTTCGCAACGCTCTCGTAACGTCGACCCGGCCCGTCGTTCGAGTGTTTGCGGCCCGCAATCTGTTGCAGGCCGCGGGTGATGCCGGCGGCATCGATGCAGTAATCCAAGCTGCGCAAACGGGAACCGAGGATCAGAAACTAATCGCAGTGTCGACCCTGAAGTTGTTCCGCGAGACGAAGGCCTACGATGCGCTTGAGAGAGCGTTCAGTGACGCGGACGGCTCGGTGCGCATCGCGGCGCTCGACGGCCTGCTGGAACGGTACGGCGTGTTAGACGGGTCAGCGTCGAAGACGTCCACGATCGGGATGTTGGAGATCCAACTCGCATCGCGATTTGCTTCGGAGCGGTTGGACGCGCAACAGAAGTTGACTGAGCTTTTCAAGAAATTTCGAGAAGGCTCTACTCCAGAACAACTCGGAGTTCACGACTGCGTCGACGAAAGCAAAGACTCGGTGAATACGTTCATGAAGAGTCTCGAGAGCCGCGAGCCGCCCTGGGGAGACACCCTCGCGCTCGACTCGCTGACGGCGCTCACGGGCAGCGAACGCGAATGGGCTGAGCATTTGTTGATCGCCCGACTTCCATACGATTTCCGAGCCGCGGCCGCGCTGGCACACCTCAAGGCGCGTCGCGCGATCGAGCCGATGCGGGAGCTTCTTTCAACGCCGCCAAACGAAGCCATCCGCGCAGCGGTCGAGGCTTCGCTGAAGATCATCGAAGGTTGAGCAGTGGCGATCGCACGATCTGCTGGGCCAATTCCGCCAGGGAGGTGGCGATTCGTGTCTCACCACGAACCAGTCGCGTTTGGATCTCAATATCGGACCGCCTCGCGTAGTCGGGATCAACGCCCACGAAGAGTGATTTTTCAGTCATTGACCACGCACCCAGCTCATACAGCGCGATCGGGCAGAGTGATTCGGCGGGAAACCAGAACAAGATCGCGGACGCGATCCGCAGGTGCCGAAACTCCCATTCGATCTGCGCCGGGGCACTGCTGGCATCCTCGAGAGAGAAATGGCTGCGCCGAGGGTTGAGGAACACGATGGAGGTCTCCGAAAGCAGCGTACAGATCTCGCGCTGCCAATCGGGGCAGCCGCTGATTCCGCCAGCCAAAAAGACTGACTCGCCTCTTCCGTCGAACTCGGCGAGAGCTTCGACTATCCTTCCCATATGCGCAGGCTATCACGCGCTCGCGGGGAGAGAGAGAGACGTCTGGTCTGGACAAGATCGAGCACTACGCGCAACACGCGTCGAACATGCACGTACACCGATGGCAACTACAAGAACATCGCGCCTCTCGAGTGGGACAGCGAGTTGAAGCCGCTGTGGGACGAGGCAGAGAAGGAAAAGGGAGGAAAATAGCGCCCTTGGAGAAGCTGAATCTCTGCCCCAAAGGGGGCATTCTCGTCTGGTCCGGACGGAACGGAGGGTACGTCCCAGACGACCCGCATGAATTCTATTTAGGGGTGGAGAACGAAGTCGTCGGCTGCTCACGCCTGAAGTGCCTGAAGTGCGGACAACAGGTGACCATTGAACGGGATCCGGTACCACTCGGACAGGACTATCGTGCGTACTCCTGCGACTGCACGACGCACCTGCAAGACCGGCAGGACAGAACCGCAGATGAAGATGACCAGTTTGATCCTTACCTTCCTTGGCAATGCAGCGGTCATCCGATCGTCCAGCTGCCAGCCGGCGTCGACGGTGTCGAGATCACCTCCGAAGCCGACCTGCGCTCGGTCGCGCGTCGCGCACTTGCCGGCTGGAGTCCCGATGCGTCGCGCGCTATCGACCGCAAGGGTATCGGCTGGCTGAAGACTCTTCATGCCCGATTTGTCGGAAGCGAACTTGACGGAATCGTGTCCCGTGTTGCTGCAGACGGCATGACCGATCCCGATCCAAGGGCTCGAGCAGCGGCGCTCCATTTCCTCAACCTGTTTCCATTCGCGCCGGGTGCGGAGCGAATAGAGGATCTCGTCGCGGGGGATCGCAGCCTGTTCACGATGCGGGACCCGCTGAATTCTGAAGCCACGATCGAGGATTCGCTCCTTGGGCTGCTCGGGCGCCGCGTTCAGCATCGTGACGCAGCACCGCGCTCGCTAGCGTTGGCACGAGAGGAACTGCTTCGTCCGGGGTGCAGCGATGAGCTCTTCGACTTTCTTGGCGCGGACGACGAGGATTGGCTGGTGCGTAACGCTGAAGCCATCGTTCGAGCAAACCCGAAGCGCTGGCGGGCGCTGCTCGAGGGCCTGGAAGACCGCGACTCGCTCACCGATGTCGGCGTCCGACTCGCCGGCCTCCCAGAGGTCGACCCGGACGCCCTGCGGCGTCACGTCAACAAGACTTTCGCTCAGCCGGGAAAGTCGGTCGTCCTCGGGGCTCTGGATCAGCGTCAAGGCGGCGGCAACAAGAGCAAGCCGTCCTCGAAGGCGAAACCCTAAGCAGGGGACAAGGTTCACATGGCATCTGAACAGCTTCCCGGTTTCCCAGACCGCAACCCGATCGAAGGGGGACGGGCCTGGACCGCCGTTTTCGATAGCTACGACCAGCGCAACGACGATTGCTATTACCTCGTCACGCTATTTGATGGCGAGTCGGTGGTCTCGCAGCTCATGGCCCAGGTGGGCATGTGGTGGGCGGGCGACGATTGGACCAGCGCGGAATTTCTCGAGCGCCTGCGGAAAGAGATCCATTCCGTTGCCGCGACCGGAAAGAGCAACACCGAATACCGCGGCTCACTCGCCGGTAGCCTCTAGGCCCGATAGAGTCGCCTTGACGGCGTATTCCGCCATTTCAGCGGCGGAATACGCGGCTCACAGTCCGATCAACTGCTCGGGCAGTGCTGCAACACCACCGCCAGCACCGGCACGCCGCGGGGCGGCTTCTATGGCTGGTTCGGCGAGCCGCTGGAGAGGACGATGGAGGGCTACCTGCTGCCAATCAACGCCCACAGCTATCAAAGTGTCATGATGGCCGCCGGCGGCTACGAAGCGACGGGCAAGCCGAAGGACTATCTCGCAGTTTGTCCGCCGGTAGCGCAGGGCGAGGTCAAAGCTCTCGATTCGCCGTTCTTTGAATGGGACGGTCAGTCGTAGTGGAGTCTCCGCGCATGGCAGATGGATTGAACCACTGCATCGACGATGGCTACATCGTGGGTCCGTCCTACGAAATCCCTGAGGACCCGAGCGCCTATCATTCCGACTGGCGCAATATTATCGGCTGTAATCGAATGATCTGCGATATGTGCAGCTCTCGATTGCGATATGCCCTCGGGGTAGTCCCGAGGTCGCCCGTTAAGGTCGATTGGGGAAAGGTGTACGAAACCGCCGACTGGTCGACGCTCGAATGGCTTCGGCCCGGGCGGGCCAACATGTATGTGTGTCGCTGTTCTCAGGTTACGGAGTTCCACGATGAGCACAGCGAGCTATTGATGGCGTCCAAGGGCGTGATGTGGCATTGCAGCGGTCATTCTCCGAGCGTGCTGCCGGTCGATGTCGAGGGCGTAAAGCTGACTCGATTCACCGACCTCCCCAAGCTGCTCAAGCAATCGGCGACGCGTGCGATCAACGTGCCCATCGCGAAGATCTACGCTCGGCTGTTGGGCACGCCGCTGCAGCAGGCGGTGGAGCGCACGATGGAGCGATTCCTGACGGACGACGACCCCCAGGTCAGACGGGCGGCGCTGGGGTTCTACTGGACGTATCCGAAGGCCGAGGGAGCGGAGAAGGTGGTATCGCTCGCGATGGGAGATCGCAAAGGATTTGCCGGCGTCAAGGACGAGGCCTTGAGCGAAGGGACCGATCTGGAGGCGCGGCTCATCCTGACCGTGGGCCAGCTTTGGATGAGCGATGCGGTGCCCGACGAGTCGGCAAGGGATTTGATTCGCGCCGAGGCGTTGAAGCCGGGGCGGGCGCGCGCGACGTTCGCGTCGCTGGCGTTCAAGGACCCGCAGTGGTTGCTCCAAAACGCCAAGGAGATCGTCATGGCGACCCCCGACGCCGCGGGCAAGCTCCTCGTCGAGCTCGAGCGCGCGATCGGCGCGAGCCCGGCGTTGCTCGAAATCGCGCATCAGGTGCCGACCGCAGACCGTGACGCAGTGGCGCGGGTGCGCGCGGATCTCGAGACGTACTCCGTCGGATCATTGCGCGAGCAGCTGCTGGCGGTGTTTGCGGAATGAAGATTGGAAACAGATTTTTCGATTGGGCCTACGTCACCCGCATGGACGTGCCCGGCGGCTGGGGACAGACTTGGGCATGCAGCTCAACTTCTGCGTACGCGGCGGTTACCTAATAGGCGGAAAGACCGAGCTGCCCGAGGACCCGAGTGAGTACCAAACCGAGACGCGGGACCCACTCGTTGGCTGCAACCAGATCATCTGTGGTGCCTGTCAGGCCGACGTCCGCTCGAAGGCTGGTCTGTTTCCGCTTTCTCGGGCCACGGGTCCAGACTGGGCAGCGGTTCATGCGGCCGACGACTGGTCGACGCTGCCTACAATGTCCCGTGATCCTGCCTACCGGCTCTATGTTTGCAGGTGTCGGGCTGAGGCGATGCTAACGGACCAGCCGCTCATTCGCGATGACATGAATGCCACCCCATGGCAGTGCAGCGGCCATCCCCCTGCCGTCCTTCCGTTGACCATCGATGGCTTCGAGATCACCAGGTTCAGCGACGTCGAGCGAATCGTCAGGGAACACATTGCTGCCCCGACTTCCATGCTTGTCGCCCTGTACGAACGCCTGGCCGGCACGCCCCTCCAGCCGCGCATCGAAGCGGTCGCCAGCCGCCTTCTGACCGACGAAAATTCCCGCGTGAGAATGCGGGCGCTCGGATTCTACTCGCTGCACCCATCTGCCGGCGGAGGCGGTCGAGTCCTCGAGCTCGCGCAAGGCAATCGCGAAGGCTTCAATGGACCGCAGGGGCCCTCTCTGACGCAGAAGCGCTGCCGCTCTTGAGGCGTGAGGCGCTGCGGCCCGAGATGGCTCATGCTGTCATTCCCGCGCTCTTGTATCGCGATTCAGCATGGCTCCGCGACAACGCGCATCAGCTCATCCTGACCGCTCCGGGCGAGGCGGCAACCTTGCTCGTCCACCTGCATCGCACATTCCCGGGCTCCGTCGATATATCGTCGTTGGCGAGACTCGTGACTGGACTCTCGGGCGAGGAGGCGGCGAGGGCTCGCGCGGAAATTGAAACCGGCTTGCCGAATCCGATTCGCGACGAGCTCCTCGCCATCTTCGTCGGGAATGAAAAACCCGC
Organism: Myxococcales bacterium; assembly: GCA_003170275.1. Lineage (GTDB taxonomy): Bacteria > Myxococcota_A > Polyangia > Palsa-1104 > Palsa-1104 > PALSA-1104. The sequence goes on along the minus strand of PNAM01000039.1, from coordinate 76,334 downwards.
CTGACGTCTCCGGCGGCCGACCTGATATGATGGTGGGTACCATGTCCATCATGCGCATGACCGTCATCGCGATCCTGTTCGGCGCCGTTGCCTGCGTTCCTGCCGAGCCGCTGCTCCGGTGGAACGCCCAGCCGCCCAGCGGCGGGGTGCAAGGCTCGGTGCGGGTTGCGCAGATCGTCAACCGCCGTCCCGAAAAAAAGGGGGCCGACGATCTCAACCGCCTCGGCAACGCGCGCAGCGGCTTCGGCATCCCGTACACGATCTCCTCCGTCGACGGGAACTACGGCCTTCCCACGCCGGTCGATACAACGCTGCGCCGGTTCGTCGACGAGTCGCTCGCCGCCGCGGGCGTCGGCGCGGGAGGTTACGGGCCGCCGACCGCTCAGATCATCATCGAGGTCTCCGACCTCTGGTGCGACGGCTACATGAGCTACAACGCCACGCTCGGGATCGACCTCGTCGTCCTCGACCCGGCCAACATGAGCGCGCGCACCCGCATTCCGTTGCGTGCCACCGGCTCGGGCGGCAATTGGCAGATCGCTTTCCAGCAAGCCTTCAATGCCGCCCACGCCGCTGCCGTCAACGCGTTCCGTGACCCGCGCATCCGCGAGGCGCTCGTCGGAGCAGCCGGCGCCGCCCCGGTCGCCGCACCCGGCTATCCCGCTCCCGCCGCGCCCGCACCGGCCACCAACAGTGGCTGCGCCAAAGACACCGACTGCAAGGGCGACCGCGTCTGCGAACGCGGCCGGTGCATCGACGCACGATAAGGGTGCCTGATGAGCTCGACCCTTGGCCACGAAGACCTGGTCGCGATGGCGAAGGTATCGCCGGAAATCGACAAGCTCAACGAGACACGCGACGAGTGGTGGCTCGGGATGTTTGGTCTGGACAAGCTCGAGTACTACGCGCAACACGCGTCGACGATGTGGCCCTGCTGGCGTGACGGCTTCAGCTACGACGTCAGCGACGGGATGAATCTGCGCGTGGAGCCATTCGAGCAGGCAGGCGGCGCTGCGGCAGTGGGCGTCGTTCTCCAGATTCCCGTCGAGAAACGCGAAAAGTTCATCGGCTGGGCCCGCGGCGAGCGAGTCGACGATATCCGCGGGTGGGTGGACAAGCTCAACAACGAAATGGGGCGACTGCGGGCGATGTGGCGGCTCACTGGCAAGCCTGGCTCGAAGTGATGCGTCCACCAGACGAAAGGCTTGGGAGGCGGCTGATCAACGGCCGTTTCGAGGTCACCGAATGGATCGGAAGCTGCGAATTCATGGGCGTCGCCGTCGCCCGCGACCACCAGACGGGCGGTCAGGTTCGGATCACCACGTCGAGCGACGTCGCGCCTTCACTTGACGTGGTGCGGCCTCGGCTGACTCGCGACGTTGCCGGCCTTGCCCCGGTCGTCTTCTTTGGTCCGGCGGAGAGCGACGATGGCTGGGCACAAGGGTTTGCGATGATGGCCGAGTCGATGCCCGTCGGACGACCGCTTGAAGTGGCGGACAGCGCCGGCGCCGAATTGGAAGTGGCTCGTCTCGGAGCGCGACTGTCGGGCCTCCTGCGCGGTGTTCACGCCGAGGGCAGACGCTCGGAACCCTCCGGCCCGAGGGCCTCTACGTCGATCAGAGCGGCGGCACGAGCCTCGTCGTTCGCGGCGAGCGGCTATGGCTAACGCCCCGACCGATGTCGAGCAAGGCCGCGACGGTTCCTCCCTGGCCACCCGGCTATCAGGCGCCGGAGATTGTCTTCAGCGACGGGGTCTTCGAGAATCCAAACCCTGCCGCAGACGTGTACAGCCTCGGCGTGATCCTCGCTGAGCGGCTTCTCGGCACGTTCCCCTTTCGGCGCGAGTCCTATACCGAGCTTCTGATGGCTCAACGGAACGGACAGCACGCTTCGCTTCCGGCGACGCCGTTAGGTGACCTGCTGTCGTTGACGATGCATCAGGATCCTAACCGTCAGCACGACCACGGCGGGCCAGGCAGTGCTCCTAAAATCATTCAGCGCCACAGAATGCGGCGGAGCTCTTCCTGATGCCAACTACTGGGGCGCTGCCACGACTTGGAGCGGGTGTGCCGGCTTTCTCGTGGTCGAGACGCGGCAGCCCGGCGACGCCAATTATCCCGCGATCTACGGCGTTTCCTCCGGGTCTGGCTGCGCAGCGGGGTCGGTGTACACGTTCAGCGCAATCTACGTGAGAAAGTAGCTCGGAGCTTGCTCGGAGCTAGACGATCAGCCCGGTTTGCGAGTCCGGATAGGCCGAGGGCGCGAAGAACCAATTTTCGAGCGCGTAGCGCCGTCCGAGCATGGTCGGGGTTCGCCAAGCACGATGGAGTAGGAAGTGGTCGAAGAACAGCGCGTCTCCCGCTTTGAACGCCGGGCGGACCGCTGCCCCTGGGAATTGCGCCTCAACCACGGAGGGTGCCACGCACCAGGCAAAGTCGCTTCCAGGCGTCCCCATCTCCACGATGTGCTCCAACCGCGTCGGTACGAACTCTAGTCCGGGCACACTGCCGTCGCAGTCCGTGAGCGCGATCCAGAGATTGAGCGAGCGAATGTTCGTTCCGAGAAACGCACCATCCTGGTGCCAGCCGCTATCATCTGCTCCCGGCGGAATTCTTCGCAGGGTCGTCTTCTCGCCGGACAGGGCAGGCCGCTCGCCAAAATACGCTGCGACGAGTTGATCGATTCCGAGCTCGAACATCAGGTCGAGCAACTGATAGAACCCTCGAGGCGAATCAACGGCCAGCACCGCCGCCGATCGCCTTACGAACTGTCGCGCAATCTCGCCACCATTGACCAGGTCCGACGGGTCAAACCAAGGAGAAGGGGAAGGAGGAGGCGTCGAATAGGCGAACTCTTGGGCATCCAGTGCTGCGTCTATGACGCCTCGCATGTGATCGACGCGACGTGGATCGAGAAGTCCACGCACGTGGAGGCTCCCGTGTGTGGCGATAGCTTGTCGAATCCGGGTGCAGTCCAGCTCAGTACGAGTTGTCGACGGTACACCGAAGGGCACGCTTCCCGGATCGCGAAGCCCTGCAACAGGCAATTGCGACACCGCCGTGGAGCGGGCAAACAGGCTGCCTCGAAGTTGCCTCAGCATCCGTTCGACTTGAGGGTCAGCAACCCTTCGATTGGACTCGTGCAGTGCGGCGAGTTGTTCAAGGTCGCGCATCGAATGCTTCTCCGTTGATTGGCGCAACCTACTCGTCGGGTATTGGTCGCGTCAACTCGACGCTGATCATGCCTCTACTTCTTCGGCTCTTCCGGCTTCTTGCGCAAGATCAACGACAGCAGCCCGGCGATGTCGGCCCCGTCGAACGTCTTCGGCGCAGCGGACGCGGCCGGCGGCGCGTCGGCGGGCTGCATCCACTTCTTGACGAACTGCGCCTCGAGCGACTCCAGCACCTGCGTCACCACCGGCGCGCCGTGCTGCTCGAGCGCGCCGGCGTCGAGGCGGAAGGTGATGTTGCCCTGCGCATCGACCGTCTGGCCGTCGCGCACGATCTTCTGGAAGGCTTCGGCGAGCGCGGCATCGAGCCGGCGGCGCCATTCGGGTGCGTCGGGGCGCGCGGCGCCGCGATCGGTCCACTCCTTTTGCAGCCCCTTGAGCGCCGCCAGCATGCCGGTCGGATCGGCGACCACGCGCGGCGTGATGTGCGTGATGCGATCGATCTCGCGCTTCAGCTCGGCCAGCTCGTCGTCGAGCGGGCGCGGGGCGGGCGGAGCTTTCGGGTCGTGGTCGTCGGGTGGCCCGGACATGCCGTCATTGTCTCACGGGCACTCGGTCTTGAGCACGCACCCCTCGTAACAATTGCTGGTGTACGCCACCACGTACTGGCCGCCGCAGAGCGGCTGGTCGCGCGCGCAGCTCACCGTGCCGCTGCACGCGGCGGGACCGTCGGCGCAGCGCAAAAAGCCGATGCAGCAGCCGTCGCCCGCGCAATCGCACACGCCCAGATCGTCGAACACCGCGTGACAGTCGGGGCGCGCGTTGCACGTGTCGGCGCTGGTCTCGATCGTTCCGCACGGCTGCGGTTGCGGGCAGTCGAGCCCGCAGGCCACGGGCGGATCGCCGGCGTGGCTGCAGGAGACGAACTCGTGTGAGCCGGTGCAGGTGGGGCAGCTGTCGGCGCGGCAGTCGGGCCGCGCGGCGCAGTCGCTCTCGCCGAGCGTGCTGCACGGGATCGCGCAGGTGAAGGCCGGGCACGAGGGTCCCTGCTCGTGCGCCGGGTCGTAGCAGTTGCTGAACGTGGTCGAGCCGCACCCGGTGCACGACCCCACCGCGCAACCCGCCGTCGCGCGGCAGGTCTGCTCGTCGAGACCGCCGCAGCTGGTCTCGATCGTCAAGCCCGACGAATCACAGCCGCCCACGATCAATCCCAGGAACGCGATGCCGATCCATTGCCTCATGACGCGCACTGGTAGCAAACGCGAGACCAGCTTCAAAATGCCCGATTTCCCTGGGCAAGCGCACGTCCCCGCCTCGAAAAACTGATGGTCTCGCGGCGCGGATGACGGTCTGCAATGCTATAGTGCGCGACTTCGATGGACTACAAAGCCACGCTGAGCTTGCCGCAGACCGATTTTCCGATGAAGGCGGACCTCGCGCGCAAGGAGCCCGAGATCCTCAAGCGCTGGGACGAGGACAAGCTCTACGACCAGATCCTCGCCGCCCGGGTCGGCGCGCCCACCTGGGTCCTGCACGACGGACCGCCGTACGCCAACGGCCACATCCACTACGGCCACATCCTCAACAAGATCCTCAAGGACGTGGTCTGCAAGTTCCAGACGATGGCCGGGCACTACGTCGAGTACAAGCCGGGCTGGGACTGCCACGGCCTGCCGATCGAGCTGGCGGTCATGCGCGAGCACGCGGACACCGTCGCCACCATGTCCGCGCTCGACATTCGCAGGGCCTGTCACGAATACGCCATGAAGTGGGTTGGCGTGCAGCGCGACGAGTTCCAGCGCCTCGGGGTGTTCGGCACCTGGGACGCGCCGTATCTGACGCTCAGCCGCGAATACGAGTCGACCATCGTGCGCCAGCTGGCGGAGTTCGCGCGCAACGGCCTGCTCTATCGCGATCTCAAGCCGGTGCACTGGTGCATGTCGGATAAGACCGCGCTGGCCGAGGCGGAGATCGAGTACGACGACGCGCATACCTCGCCGTCGATCTACGTGAAGTTCGTGATCGAGCCGGGGCTGTCGGCGGTCATCTGGACCACCACGCCGTGGACCCTGCCGGCCAACTACGCGATCGCGTACCACCCCGAGTTCGACTACGTCACCGTCGAGGTCGGCGCCGAGAAGTACATCGTCGCGGCCAAGCTCGCCGACGCGTTCGTCAAGGCGTGCAACCTGACCGAGACCGGCCCGCGCTTGCCGTTCGCCAGCTCGCGCTTCATCGAGCTTGCGAAGGCGCGCCATCCGTTCCTCGAGCGCGACTCGATCCTGGTGCCGGCCGACTACGTCACGCTCGAGCAGGGCACGGGCCTGGTGCACACCGCGCCCGGCCACGGCGCCGACGACTACCTGACCGGCAAGAAATACGGCCTGCCGGTCAGCGCGCCCGTCGACGATCTCGGGCGGTTCACCGAGGGTCGCTGGCAGGGCACGCAGGTGTTCAAGGCCAACCCCGAGATCGTGAAGTTCCTCCACGAGTCGGGCGCGCTGCTCTCGCCGCCGTCGTTGTCGGTGACCCACTCGTATCCGATCTGCTGGCGCTGCAAGAAGCCGGTGATCTTCCGCGCTACCTGGCAGTGGTTCGCCCGCATGGACAAAGTGTCGGACGGCGAGAAGGTCGAGCTGCGCAAGGTCGCGCTCGAGGAGATCGCCAAGACGACGTGGATCCCGCCGTGGGGCGAGAACCGCATCAACGGGATGATCGCCAACCGGCCCGACTGGGTGCTCTCGCGCCAGCGCGTGTGGGGCGTGCCGATCCCCGTATTAATGAAGGGCGAGGAGTATCTCGCCGATCCCGAGGTGATGGATCGCATCGCCGCGCTGTTCCTGCGCGAGGGCGCCGACGTCTGGTACGAGTGGTCCGTCGAGCAGATGCTCGGGCCCGAGTACAAGGACTACGAAAAGGGTCGCGACATCGTCGACGTGTGGTTCGAGTCGGGCGTGTCGTGGGCGGCGGTCTGCGAAAATCGCGAGCGGCTCGACTCGCGCAAGGAAGGCGACCCGCGCCCGATCGATCTGTACCTCGAGGGCTCCGATCAGCATCGCGGCTGGTTCCACTCCGCGCTGCTCACCGCCTGCGCGACGCGCAAGCACGCGCCCTACCGCTCGGTGCTCACGCACGGCTTCGTGCTCGACGAGCGCGGCAAGCCGTATTCGAAATCCGAGATCGAGAAGGCGCGCCGCGAGGGAAAGAAGATCGAGTACATCCCGCCAGAGGAAGTGATCAAGCAGCAGGGCGCGGAGCTGCTCCGGCTGTGGGCGGCGCAGGCGGACTTTCGCACCGACGTCACCTACTCACGCGCCCACCTCACGCAGCTCGGCGAGTCGTACCGCAAGATCCGCAACACCGCGCGGTTCCTCCTCGGCAACCTGCACGGCTTCGATCCGGCGCGTCATTCGGTCGCGGTGGAGCGCCTCGTCGATCCGCTCGACCTGTACCTGCACGGGCGCATTGGCGAGCTCGAGCGCAAGGTCCGCGAGGCGTACGACGCGTACGAGCTCCACGTGGTCTTGCGCGCGATCACCGACTTCTGCCTGCTCGATCTGTCGGCGCTCTACCTCGACGTGCGCAAGGATCGCTTGTACTGCGACGGCGCCGACTCGCCCGAGCGGCGCGCCACGCAGACCGTGCTCTACGCCGCGCTGCGCGCGCTCGCCGTCTCCCTGGCGCCGGTCTTGTGCTTCACCGCCGAGGAGATCTGGTCGCACATGCCCCACCCGGCGGACGATCCGGCGAGCGTGCACCTGGCGCTCCTCGGGCGCGGTTGGGCGAGCGAGCCGGGAACAACCCAGACGGTTGCGCTGTTGCTCGAGCTGAGGTCCCGCGTGCAGAAGGAATTGGAGCCGTTCCGCGCCCAAAAGAAGAGCTCGCTCGACGCCCACGTCACCGTCGCGGTCAGCGCCGACGAGGCGGCCGCGATCGGCTCGCTGCCGACCGGCTGGCTGGCCGACCTCCTGATCGTGTCGCAGGTCACCGTCAAGCTGGGCGAGCCCGGCGTCACCGTAGCCGATGCGAGCGGCTACAAGTGCGAGCGCTGCTGGAAGTGGACGCCCAACGCCCCGTTGTGCGAGCGCTGCCAGGCGGCCGTCGCCATCCCGGGGAAGGCCTAGCCATGTCGCCCAAGTACAAATATTTCCTGATCGCGCTGGTGCTCTCGCTCGGGCTCGATCAGGGGACCAAGATCTGGGCGCGCCAGTCGCTCAAGCCGCGCGCGCCCGAGGTGATCACGGTCATCAACGGCTACTTCGATCTCGAATACGCCGAGAACACCGGCTCGGCGTTCAGCCTGCTGCGCGGCCGCCCCGAGGCGCGCTATCTCTTGTTCGCGTTCGGCATCGTGGCGCTCGGCGTGGTCGCGTACTACCTGCGCAAGGCCACGCCGGGCCAGCGCCGCATCGCCGCCGAGCTCGGGCTGCTGGCGGGCGGCGCGATCGGCAACCTGATCGATCGCGCGGCCTACGGCTACGTGACCGACTTCATCTTGTGGAAGATGGGCGCGCACCGCTGGCCCAACTTCAACGTCGCTGATGCCGCGCTGCTGATCGGCATCGCCGGCCTGTTGATCGACATGAAGCCCGCCGAGAAGCCAACCAAGGGGAAGGCCAAGGCGTAGCGATGGCGGGCAAGTACAAGGGATTCATCATCGCGCTGCTGCTCTCGCTGGTGCTCGATCAGGGCTCGAAGATCTGGGCGCGCGACACGCTCAAGGCGAAGTACCCGGCCGTCACCACCGTGGTGCGCGGCTACTTCGAGCTGCGCTACTCGGAGAACACCGGCTCGGCGTTCGGCCTGCTGCGCGGCGTGCCGGGCGCGAAGTACGTGTTCTTCGTCGTCGGTCTCGGCGCGCTGGTGGTGGTCGCCAGCTACCTCAAGAGAGCCGCGCCCGGCCAACGACGGCTCGGCGCCGAGCTCGGTCTTTTGGCCGGCGGCGCGCTCGGCAACATCATCGATCGCGTGGCGTTCGGACGGGTCACTGACTTCGTGGTCTGGAAGCTGGGCGCGCACGAGTGGCCCACCTTCAACATCGCCGATGCTGCGCTGGTGGTCGGCATCGTCGGCCTGCTGATCGATCTTCGCCCCGACCCACAGGACCAGGCGCCGGCGACGGCGAAGAAGCACCGAGCGTGAGGCCGGTCCTCTTCGCCTTCCACGCGCCGCTGTTCGGCGAGGTCGTCTTCCCCGCGTACTTCACGTTGCTCACGGTCGGCTTCGGCCTGGCGATGGTGCTCACCGTGCGCGAGTCCAAGCGCATGGGGATGGACCACGAGCGCATCCTCGACACCAACTTGTGGATGGTGGTGTGGGGCATCATCGGCGCGCGCCTCTTGCACCTGATCGCCGACGGTCACTTCATGGACTATGTTCACATGTGCACCGACTCCAAGCTGGTGCCGGCGATCGACGCCAAGGTGAGCTGGTGCTCGAACGCCGCGCAGTGCGGCTACGACTATCTGTGCGACACCGTCACGCACAAGTGCTATCCGCCCACCGATTGCATCGCCGCGATCAAGGTGTGGCGCGGCGGCCTCGCGTACTACGGCGGATTCCTCACTGCGGTGCCGTTCGCGTGGTGGTACGTGCGCCGCCACAAGCTCGGCTGGTGGCGCACCGCCGATCTGGCCGCGCCCGGGATCATGCTCGGCCTGTTCTTCGGCCGGCTCGGCTGTTTCCTGAACGGCTGCTGCTACGGCAAGCCCACCGACTCGGCGATCGGCGTGATCTTCCCGCTCGGCGGCGCGACCTGGCGCGCGCAACAGGACGCGCACCTGATCACCGGCAACGTCCACGCCCTGCCCGTGCACCCGACGCAGCTCTACGAGTCGGTCGGCTGCTTCCTGGTGTTCGCGATCCTCTACTACGTCGTGCGTCCGCGACGGCGCGCGTTCGGCCAGGTGTTCGCCTGGCTGCTCATCCTCTACGCCATCGTGCGCAGCGTGTGCGAGATCTGGCGGGATGATGACCGCGGCGTGTTCTTCGGCGGTCTACTGTCCACCTCGCAGCTGATCTCGATCCCCCTGTTCCTCGCCGGCGCGGCGCTGCTGATGTACCTCGCGCGCGCGCGTCGTGCCGCCGGGCCCGCACCGGCGTAGCATGCGCCCGGTCCTCTACAGCCTCCACGCGTTCGGCCAGAACTTCGCGCTGCACAGCTACGGCCTGGCGATCGCCGCCGGCTTCTTGATCGCGATCTTCCTCGGCGCGCGCCAGGCGCGGCGCGTCGGCGAAGATCCGGGGCAGGTGCAGGAGCTGTGCTTCTGGCTGCTGGTCTCGTCGCTGGCCGGCGCGCGCTTGCTGTTCGTGCTGACCAACGTGCCGAGCTATCTCGAGACCTGCGCCGAGGGCTTGCGCGGCCAGTCGATGAGCCAGGCGGTGTGGGCCTGCTCGCGGCCGCTGCACGTGTGGGAGGGCGGGCTGGTCTTTTACGGCGGTTTCCTCTCCGCGTGCGGCTTCGCCTGGTGGTATGCGCGGCGCCGCAAGATGTCGTTCGCGCGCACCGCAGACATCCTCGCGCCGTCGGTGGCGATCGGGCACTTCTTCGGCCGGCTCGGCTGCTACGCCGCGGGCTGCTGCTGGGGCACGACGACGACGCAGCCGTGGGGCGTGCGCTTTCCCTCGGAGAGCCTGGTCTTCCAGCAGCTCGTCACCGAAGGCAAGCTGTCGGCCGCCGCCTCGTTCACGCCGCCGCTCCATCCGGTTCAGCTCTACGAAGCGTTCGGCGAGCTGGTGCTCTACTTCGTCCTGAGCTGGTACGCGCCGCGCAAGCGCTACGACGGGCAGGTGCTGGTCGGCTGGCTCGCCGGCTACGCGGTCCTGCGCTTCGTGGTCGAGCTGTTCCGCGGCGACGACGTGCGCCGGTTCGTGTTCGCCGGCCTCTCCACCTCGCAGTTCATCGCGCTGTGCACCCTGCCGCTCGCCTTCGGGCTCGACCGCTGGTGGAAGCGCCGGCGGTCGGCTTTCTCGCGCGTTTGAGCAGGCGGTGGTAGCTTCGAGCCCATGCATCGCATCTATTTGGCTTTGGTGGTGCTGCTGTTGGCCGGCTGCGACACCCTGTTCCCGGAGTTCTCGCAACCGGCACCCGACCTCGGCGGCACCATCGTCGACGGCGGCGCCACCATCGTGCCGCACATCAGCGGCCAGATCTGCGCGCTCAGCGACGCGCGCGACTACCGCAGCTGCCTCGCCGCCGCCGGCAAGACCTTTCGCGTCACCATCGAGGAGACGCGCGACGTCGCGATGACCGACGCCAACGGCGTGTTCACCATCAACACCTCACGCCCGCTCACGGTCGCCACCTTCGCGGCGGTCGACCCGGCGAACAACTTCGTCACCACCATCACCACCCTGCACCTCGCCAACGGCATCCTCGATCTGATCGCCATCCCGGTCCTCCCCACGTCCGCGCAGACCGAGATGTCGAACGTGAACGGCATCCCGATCGACCCCACGCGCGGCGCCTTCCTGGTCTACACCGTCGACGCCACCGGCCTGCCCGTCGCCGGCGTCACCACCGCGCAGCTCACGCTCGCCGCCGGCCCCTACTACGACGGCCCCGCCACCGGCGAGCTCACCCTCGGCGGCGGCACCCGCACCCACGGCCTGATCGCCCTGTTCGATCTCCCCGCCGGCGCACTCACCATCACCCTCACCCCCCCCGCCCCCTTCCAGGCCGACAACTACGAGCTCCCCATCCGCTCCAACGCCCTGACCATCACCGCCCTCCCCCTCCACTAACGCACTTACCCCACCGGGGTCCTTCTCCACCATCTCAGGTGGTCGGAACTAGCATTTCGTCCGAGCGCCGCCAAACAAGTTAAAAAGTTAAGTCCGCTTGTTATCTCAGCGCGCGGCGGAAGGCCTCGGCCTTGACGTGGGTCTCGGCCAGCTCGTCGTCGGCGGTCGAGTCGGCGACGATACCGCCGCCGAACGACATCACCAGCTCGCCGCCGCGCCACACCGCCGTTCGGATCGCCAGCGCGAGGTCGAGCCGCAGCCCCGGCCCCAACCAGCCGAGCGCGCCGCAGTACGGCCCGCGCCGCACGCCTTCGAGCTCGTCGATGATCTCCATCGCCCGCAGCTTGGGCGCGCCGGTGATCGATCCGCCCGGAAACGTCGCCCGCAAGAGCTCGGCCAACCCCAGTCCCGCTCGCGCGCGCGCCGACACCGTCGAGACCAGATGATGCACCGTCGGCAACGTCACCCGCCGCTGAAACCCCGCCACGCGCACGCTGCCGGTCTCCGCCACCCGCCCGAGATCGTTGCGCTCGAGATCGACGATCATCAAATGCTCCGCCGCGTCCTTCTCCGATGCCGACAGCTCCGCCGCCAGCCGCGCGTCCTCGTCGCTGGATCCGGCCGCGCGTCGCCTCGTCCCCTTGATCGGCCGCGTCTCGAGCCGCCAGCCAATCCCCTCGCGCTCCACGCGCAGGAACAGCTCCGGCGTATTCGACAGCAAGCACCCGCTGCCGGTCGCCAGGTACCCGCCGAGCGGCGCCGGCGCGCCTGCGCGCAGCCGCAAGTACACCGGCAGCACGCCGAGCTCGTCGAGCGGCGCATGCAACCGGTGCGCGAGGTTCACCTGGTAACAGTCGCCCGCCCGCAAGTACTCGAGCACCCGCTCGACGCGCGCGCGATAGGTCTCCGGTGCGATGCCCCAGTGCGGCGTCCCCACGTTCGGCACCGCCAACGGCGGCGGCGTGCGCGCGAGCCGCGCGATCAAGCGCTCCGCCGCGCCACCGTCGAGCGCCAGCACCTCGGCGTGCTTCGACTCGGCGTCGTAGCGCCACACCGCCGGATAGCGCGCGAAGTCGCACAGCGGCAACCCGAGATCGTCCACCGACGAGAACCGCCGCCCCGCCGGCGCGGCCACGATCTGCTCGCCCAGATCGTACGACAGATACCCGACCGCGAACGGCCACGGCTTGTCGTCCACCGGCCCCGAGGTCCACCGCCGCTGCGCCGCCTCGAGCAGCTCGAGCGGATCGCCCGCGTCGCCGCGCCGCCACACCACGCCGTCGTCCGGATCGCAGCCGGCGAAACTCCAGCGCCCCAGCCCGTCGGCGTTGCCCCCGCCGTCGAGGAGAAACGGCCGCTCGCCGCGCGAGCAGCGACGCAGCGCCTCGGCCGGATCGAGCGCCGGCCCGACCACGCGGATCATTTCGCGGGGGTCGCGGGGGGCGCGGCCGGCGCAGGGGGCGCGGCCGGCGGCGTCGTCGCCGGGAGCGCGGCCTTGGCCTTGCGCTCGCGCCCGGCCGCCGACACCGCGCGCGCGAACGACAGGAAGTAGTCGATCCCCGACAGGACCGCCATCACCAGCGCCAGATACAGCGTGACCATTCCAACCGCGTGGAAGTTGATCAACAGCGGCTCGTCGTTGATCGTCGCGTGCTCGAGCCCCCACAGCGGATAGCGGAAATGGATCAGCAGGCAGATGGTCGCGATCATCTGCAGCGCGGTCTTCTGCTTCCCCTTGTCCGAGGCCGAGATCACCAACCCCTCGGCGACCGCGATCGCGCGCAGCCCGGTGATCGACAGCTCGCGGGCGAGCAGCGCCACCACCACCCACGCAGGGCAGCGGTCCATCGCGGTCAGGTACACCAGCACCGACGTCACCAGCAGCTTGTCGGCGAGCGGATCGAGGAACTTGCCGAGGATGCTCACCTGCTTGCGCTTGCGCGCCAGGTACCCGTCCAGATAATCGGTCACCGACGAGGCGATGTAGATCATGCACGCCACGAACGAGCTCACCGGCGAATGGTTGTCGACGAACGCGAGGATCAGCGGCACCGACGCGATCCGCCCCATCGTCAACAGATTGGGGAGGTACGTCGACTCCTTGCGCAGATCGGTCGGTTGCCGCTGCTTCTTGCGCTTCCGCTTGAGCCGCTCGAGGGCCATCGACTACAGCGGCGGCGGCTCTTCGAGGATCAGCACGCCTTCGCCGCTCGCTTCCACGTAGGGCGTGGGCTGGCCGTTCTCGCCGTGCATCACGCGCGGCACCACGCGGCCGATCCAGCCGAGCAGCGTCGAAGACTCGACGAACAGCGGCGCGTCCGGCTCGATCTTGAGCGTGAACACCGCGCGCTGCGTGCGCACCACCATGCGGCCGTTGCCGCGGAACTGCACCACGCGCGCGCCCCCGTCGGTGGTGGGGCCGCCGCCCGGCACGCGCCCGTTCTCCCAGTGCAGCGTGTCTTCGAACGCGTACACGTTGCCTTCGCGCACGTAGACGATGTCGTCGGAGAGCGCGAGCAGCGTAAAGTGTCCGCCGCGCGGCGCGACCACCATCAGCCCGGCGCCCACCGCCACGAACATCGCCTCGCCGCCGTCGCCGAACGGCTCGTCGATGGCGTGCCCGCGCACCCGCCGCGTGAGCGGCTCGAAGGTGAGCTGCCCGGTCGATGCGATCGCGCCGAAGGTGCGCGTCGGCAGCCGCCCGTCCACGCGCACCACCAACATGCCGCCCTCGGCGACGGAGAACGGATCGCCCAGGCCTCCCGGCCGCAACAGCCGCGCGGTGGCGAACGCCGAGACCGCGCGCGGCGGCTCGAGCAACAGCGGCAGCGTGGCCGAATCGCTGATCATCCCCTCCGGACCCGGCATCGGCGGCCGCTCGCCGGGGATGCGCAGCTGCCAGGCGCCGCCGCGTTTGGACTCGGCGACCGGCTCCTCGAGCTCGACCGCGCCGAACGGCTGCTCCGCGTCGAGCGCCTTCTCGCCGTCGCTGGCCGCACGCCGCAGGTCGCCGCGCGCCGCGAACGCGTCGTCGGACTGCGCCATGCGCTCTTCGACCTGCTTGGCGAGCTCCGCCTGACCGCCCTTCGAGAACGCGTCGCGCGCGCCCTTGAGATCCCCGGCGCGCATGAGCGCCAGCCCGAGGTATCCCTGCGCGCGCGCGTTCTCCGGCTCGACCGCCACCACCCGCTTCAAGTTGCCCGACGCCTCGAGGTGGCGTCCCATGCGCAGCTCGACCAGCCCGAGGTTGAGCCGGATCGCCGCGTCGTCGGGAAAGCCCTGCGACAGCTCGACGTACACCGCGCGCGCCTCTTCGTAGCGCGAGCCGCGGAACAGGAACAGCCCGCGCAGATTCTTGGCGCGCAGGTCGTCCTTGCGCAGCGCCAGCGCCGCGTTGATCTCGACCTCCGCCTCCGCGAGCTTGTCGGCGCGCAGATGCTCCGAGGCGCGCGCGAGGTGCTCGCCGAGCTTGCGCTCCTCCGCCGCCACCACCCCCAGGCTCATGGTGCTCCTTCCGCTCGAGAGTACCTCATCCGCTGCGCGCCTTGAACTGGTAGTAGTACTTGAGCACGATCTTCACGTACGCCTGCGTGGTCTCGTACGGCGGCACGCCGTTGTACTTGAGCACCGCGCCCGGCCCGGCGTGATACGCCGCCACCGTCAGCACCAGGTCGCCCTTGAAGCGGTTCGCGTTCACGCGCAACAGGCGCGTCCCACCGAGGATGTTCTCGCGCGGCTCGAACACGTGCTCCACGTGCTGCTCGCGCTGCACGTCGGGCATGAGCTGCATCAGCCCCTTGGCGCCCGCGCACGAGACCACGCGCGGATCGTAGTCGCTCTCGGCCTTGATGATCGCGCGAATGAGCGGCTGCGGCAGCGCGTACAGCCGCGACGCCTCGGCGATGTGCTCGTCGTAGCGCGTGTAGCGATCGGCGGCGCGATCGGTCGCCGGCACCACGTCCGCGCGCGACACCGCACAACCCGCGAACGAGGTAGGCCCCGCCGCTCCCGAGATGATCCCCGCGCGCCCCGGCCCGGTCTTGTACAGCACCTTCCATTGGTGCCCGCCGTGCGCCGGCTGCGCGTTGGTGAAGTGCACCACGCCGTCCTTGTCTTCATAAGAATAGATGTCGGCGCGGGCAATCCCGCCGGCCGCGATCAGGATGAGCAGCGCTTTGCGCACAGTGCCGGATCGTACCGCCCGTCGAGCATGTTTGCAAAAACCGCCGGCTGCGTTAGTAGTGGCCTACTGCCATGATCGAAACCGATTACCTGGTCCTGGGCTCCGGCATCGCCGGGCTGTCGTTCGCCCTCCACGCCGCCGAGCACGGCAAGGTCGTGATCGCCACCAAGCGCGCCGCCGAGGAATCCAACACCAACTACGCGCAGGGCGGGATCGCCGCGGTGCTCGACCCGGCCGACACGCTGGCCGCCCACATCCAGGACACGCTCACCGTCGGAGAGGGCATCTGCCATCCGGACGTCGTCGAGCTGTGCATCAAGGACGGGCCCGAGGCGGTGCGCGAGCTGATGTCGCGCTACGGCGCCCGCTTCGACCTCGCCGCCGACGGCAAAATCGATCTGGCGCGCGAAGGCGGCCACTCCGCCCGACGGGTCGCGCACGCCAAAGACACCACCGGCCACGAGATCGAGCGCGCGCTGCTCGAAGCGGCGCGCCAGAACCCCAACATCACGCTGCTCGCCGACCACATGGCCGTCGACCTCTTGCAGCTCGCCAAGTACGGCGGCCCCGACGCCTGCTTCGGCGCCTACGTCCTCGATCGCGCGACCAGCGAGGTCGAGACCTACGTCGCGCGCGCCACCGTCCTGGCCACCGGCGGCGCCGGCAAGGTCTACCTCTACACCACCAACCCCGACGTCGCCTCCGCCGACGGGGTGGCCATGGCCTATCGCGCCGGCGCGGCGATCTCCAACATGGAGTTCATCCAGTTCCACCCCACCTGCCTGTATCACCCGCAGGCCAAGTCGTTCCTCATCTCCGAGGCGCTCAGGGGCGAAGGCGGCGTGCTCAAGCTGCGCTCGGGCGAGACCTTCATGGAGCGCTACCACGCGATGAAGTCGCTCGCCCCGCGCGACGTGGTGGCGCGCGCCATCGACTCCGAGCTCAAGCGAACCGGCGACGACTGCGCGTTCCTCGACATGACCCACCTCGACCCGGCGTTCCTGGTCGAGCGTTTTCCGGCCATCCACGCGCGCTGCATGTCGTTCGGCATCGACATGCGCACCATGCAGATTCCGATCGTCCCCGCCGCCCACTATTCGTGCGGTGGCGTAATCACCGACGATCTCGGGCGCACCAACGTGCGCAACCTGTACGCCGTCGGAGAGGTCGCGATGACCGGCCTGCACGGCGCCTGCCGGCTGGCCTCCAACTCGCTGCTCGAGGGCTGTGTGTTCGGCCGGCGCGCCGCCGCCGACGTCAAGGGCATCCAGTCGTTGCGTCCCTCGCAGGTCGCGCCGTGGTACGCGGGCGCCGCCACGCCGTCCGAAGAGGCGGTCGTGATCACGCAGAACTGGGACGAGGTTCGCCGGCTGATGTGGAACTACGTCGGCATCGTGCGCACCGACAAGCGGCTGGAGCGCGCGCGCCGCCGCATCGAGCTCATCCGTTCGGAGATCCGCGAGTACTACTGGAACTTCCGCGTGACCGGCGATCTGCTCGAGCTGCGCAACCTCGCGCTCGTCGCCCACTTGATCATCGAGTGCGCGCGCCGCCGCAAGGAATCGCGCGGGCTGCACTTCAATGCCGACTATCCGATGAAGGACGAGAAGTTCGCGAAGGATACGATCTTGCGGCGCGGAGACGGGCCGGAGCCCGCGTAGCTTAGCCGCCGAGCGTCGGGCGGGTGTTGGCGCGGCACACGCCCTGGTCGCACAGATTGTTGGCGCCGCACTGATCGTCGGTCGCGCACAGCGGGTGGCAGGCGGCGTTGATGCAGCGGAAGGCGGTCCCGCAATCCACGTCGAACACGCACTGCGCGACGGTCGGGCGGGCCTGATCGGCGCACACGCCGTTGGCGCACTCCTGGCCGAGCGTGCACTGCGAGGTGGCGGTGCACACCAGATGGCACGCGCCGCCGACGCACGAGCGGCCGGCGCCGCACTGCGCGCTCGCCGTGCACAGGATCAGGTTGCCGGTGCCGCAGGCGGCAGTGCCCGAGGCGTAGCAACGGCCGGCGATGCAGCTCGCCCCCGTGCCGCAAGAGCTCACGGTGCAGGCGGTGGTGCACTTGCCCACGTTGCAGACCTGGCCCTTGACGCAGTCCGCATCGCCCTGGCAGCTCGGATTCACGTTGCGGGCGATCGGGTTGGTGCCCGTGATCGGGTTACGCGCGGTCGGGTCACCCGGAATCGGCTTCGGGTTGGAGGCGGTCTTGGGCGCGCAGAAGTTGGGCGAGCCGGCCACGCACTGCGAATCCGCCGCGCAGTCCGCGTCGGAGTGACAGCCCGGGCAACAGCCGATCGTGGTGCAGATCTGCCCGCCGCCGCAGTCGGCGTTGGATCCGCACGGGACGCGGCTGTTCGGATCGGGCGAGACTCCCCCGCCGCCCACCGGCGCGGCGCTGGCGTTGTCACGGGTGCAGCCCGCGGAGAGCACGAACAGGCTCGCAGCCAAGGCACCGATCAGGTTCATGAGGTTGGGGCGCGACATCAAAATCCTCCGTTGGACGGGCGGTTGCCAGCGCTCGTTACAAGGGCTGTGCCGGATTCGGGTCGCCTCGCGATTTTTGCGATTTACCGTCGAGAACCCGGAATCTGCGCGAGCGGCCGGCCAGGCGTGAGTGAACGGCGCTTCACACACTGGGCTGTGAACGGGTATTGTCGGCCCATGCGCAACGCGCTCGCCGCGGCCCTGCTGTTCGCGGCAGGCTGTGCGCCCGGGGCAGCGCCCCACCCCGGCGGCGCGCTGCAAGCGTATGCGGCCGCGATCGCACGTGACGATCCGCACGCCGCCTGGCTGCTGCTCTCGGGACCGGTCCAGGCGCGCTCGAGCGAAGCCAAGTTCGTTGCTACCTGGCGCGACACGGCCAACGAGCGCGCCGCGCTGGCCGACGAGCTCAGGCTCGCGCTGGCGAAGAAGCGCTGGCGCGAGAGCGCACGGGTGAGCGCCGGAGGCCAGGTGGGATCGCTGGTCCGACAGTCGGACGGTTGGAGACTATCGTCCGCACGACGCGCCTCGATGGGGGCCGCGACCCCAGAGGAAGCGCTCAAACGCTTCGCGGAGGGGCTTGAAGACCGCAACTTCGACACCATCCTCCAGATCCTCGCCGATCCGCTGAAAGTCGTTGTAGAACGAGAGATTGCGGAGCGTTTGGCGCGCGCTCGCGAAGCCCTCGGCAAGCCGGTCACCGTCGAGGGAGAGCGCGCGCGTATCCGCTTCGATGCTCGCTATCATCTCGATCTTGTGAAAGAAAACGGGCAGTGGCGAATCGCCGACTTCAATTGATCACTAAGCCAGCATACGTGTAAAATTCGTCCAACGGCTACCCTCCTGGCCAGCGCGTTCCGCCTCAAACAGCTGGGTCGAAATGCTCCGTTGCGCTATCGTCGCGTACTGGTTACGATCATCAGGATCCTTCACGATTTCCCCCACATGTGGGGGTGTGCGTTCCTGTCACACTTTCACGTTTGAAGAAAATTGCGACTTTGACGTTATTGACTTGAAACCACGTGGTTAAAGCCCACAATTGCTCTCAGTGGCATGGTTAGTGCTTAGCAGGACTGCGGCTCGGCACTACGCCGAGCCCAACCGGAGGACAGAATGCTTGAATTCCACGTAGGTGACAAGGCGGTCTATCCGGCGCAGGGGGTCGCAGAAGTCACTGGCATCGATAAGAAAGAGATCTCCGGCAAGATTCAGGAATTCTACGTGCTGCGCGTGCTCGACAGCGACATGCGCATTCTGGTGCCGGTCGAAAAGGCCGAGCAGGTCGGGCTGCGCGAAGTCGTTCAGGAAGACCAGATCCGCGAGGTGTACGACATCCTCAAGGAGAAGGAGCTCCACATCGACAAGCAGACCTGGAACCGCCGCTATCGCGGGTTCATGGAGAAGATCAAGACCGGCAGCCTGTTCGAGGTGGCCGAGGTGTTCCGCGATCTGTATCGCCTCAAGACCACCAAGACCCTGTCGTTCGGCGAGCGCCGCATGCTCGACACGGCGAAGAACCTGATCGTCAAGGAGCTCTCGGTGGCGAAGAACACCACCGAGGTCAAGGTCGAGAAAGAGCTCGAGCGCATCTTCTCCTGCTGATCCGGCGTTTTTCCTCCTAGAATCTCCCTCATGACCGCGAGCCAACTCGTCGAGCGCGTGCAGCGCCTGATGATCGCGCCGCGCGAAACGCTGCCCATGACCCTCGCCGAATCGGGCGAGGTCAAGGCGGTGCTGATCCCCTACGTGGTGGCGCTGGCGGCCATCGGCCCGGTGGTCGGCTTTCTCTCCACCGGCATCATCGGCGTCTATCAGCCGGCCACCACCATCTTCAACACCACCATCCCGGCCAGCTACATCCGCATGCCGGGCACTGCGCTGGTGGCGGGCGTCATCCGCTTCGCCATCCACCTCGGCGTCTGGTACTTCCTCGCGGTCATCCTCGCCAAGCTGGCGCCCTCGTTCGGCGGGCGCGACGACCGGCCGGGCGCGTTCAAGGCCGCCGCCTGCGCTGCCACGCCACTGTGGCTGGCCGGCGCGCTGACGCTGTTCAACTCGGTGCCGCACCTCGACGCGCTGTCCTACGTGGGCGCGACCCTAGCGCTCGCCTATTCGGTGCTGATCGGAATGTGGGCGGTGCCGCTCCTGCTGTCGGTGCCGGAGCCGAAGGCGGTCGGTCACATGCTGGCGGCGATGGGCATCACGGTGGTCGCCGCCGTCGCTGCGCAATGGCTCCTGACGATGCTGATCATCGCGCCGTTCATGCTGCGGTAGCGGGGCCACGAAGCGGAACCGCGCTACTCTGCGACTCGGCCTGGTGGTCTTCCAACCACCGGCTCACCAGCGGGAACACCTCGACCGTCGCCTTGTTGCCGATCACCATGTCGAAGTGGCCGTAATTCACCTGCATTCCCTGCGCGCGCGAGCAAATCTGGAACTGCTTGTCGCTCGAGCCGACCGCCTCGAAGGTCACCTTGACCGCGTCGGGTGGCGCCAGGATGTCGCGCGGGCCGGCGAGGAACAAGATCGGCGTGGTGATGCGCCCGAGCTCGGCGCGATAGTCGCGGCGCTGATCGATCGAGCGGAACACGTCGTTGAGGATCCAGTCCGAGTACTGCAGCAGCTCGTTGCGCGAGAAATTGGCGATCATGTTGACCATCGCGCGGCGCTGCACCGGCGCGTCGGTGTTCTCGGGATTGTGGATGATCGACAGCGGCCCAGCACCTATGACGCCGCCGACCGGCGCCAGAACGCGCATGAGGAAGCGGTGACGCAGAAAGCGCATCGTGCGCATCACCTGTCCCGACAGCGCACGAGAGGCGCGCTTGAAGGAGCTGGGCCCGGCAATGGACACCATCGACACCACCTCGACGGCGCGATGCGGATCCGAGAGCCACGCGTAGCACGCCAGCGCCCCCGTCGAGAAGCCGACCAGGTGCAGCCGCCGAGCGCCGCTCGCGCGCAGCACCGTCGCCGCCGCCGCCGGCAGATCGCGCTCCGTGTATTCGTCGAACGACCAGTCGTAGCGGATCTTCGAGAACAGCCGCGGCCGCATCGACAGGCCGCGACCGCGCAGCTCGACCATCCACACGTCGTGACCGCGCCCGGCCAGGTAGCGGGCCATCGACAGATCGTCGGTCAGATCGAAGTTGTAGCGGTTGGCGGCCACGCCGTGGACCAGCAGCACCGGATCGCGACGCGGCACGCCAGGCAGGTTGGACGGACGATAGCGGATAACGGCAATTCGCCAGTCATCTGAGGTGGTTGCGTAGTGGATTTCGTCCGGGTAACGGGGCACGTAGAAGTACCGGGCGGCCAGAAATCCCGCGTAGACGAGCACGCCGAAGCCCGCGATCACGCCAATCAATACGTAGGCGGTCGTGGCCACGGGCCGGGATTTTAGCCGAAATCTTGACCTATTCTGCGGAAATGCGAAGATTCTCATCATGGTGATCCACGTCGCCGTAGGCGACTTGACGCAACTCACCGTGGACGCGATCGTAAATCCTTCCAACTCCTTGGGGATCATGCAGGGCGGAGTGTCGGGTTCGATTCGCGAAGCCGGGGGAGCCGCGATCGAGGAAGAGGCGAGGGCCTCAGCCCCCATCGCCGTGGGCGCTGCCGTCGTCACCGGGGCGGGCCACTTGTTCTGCAAGCAGGTCATTCACGTGCCGACGATGGAAGAGCCGGGCATGAAGATCGGCGTCGAGAACGTTCGCCGCGCCACCCGCGCAGCGCTGCTCGCGGCCGCCCGCTTCAACCATCAATCGATCGCGTTCCCGGCCATCGGCGCGGGCGTCGGCGGCGTGCCGTTCGACGAGGCGGCGCGCGCGATGGTCGACGAGCTGCGCGCGCACAAGCAGCCGCAGCCGTCCACCACGTGGCTGATCGTCTCGCGCATCGAGATGGTGCCGGCGTTCGAAGAAGCGCTGCGCCTCGCCTACCAGCCGTAGTAGATTCTTTTTCATGTCCATCACGTATCGTGACGCGGGCGTCGACATCGACGCCGGCGACGAGCTGGTCGAGCGCATCAAGCCGCACGCCCGGCGCACGTTCCGCAAGGAAGTGATCGGCGGCCTGGGCGGCTTCGGCGGGCTGTTCGCCATGCCGACAGGCTACAAAGAGCCGGTATTGGTGTCCGGCACCGACGGGGTCGGCACCAAGCTCAAGGTGGCCTTCGCGACCGGCCGCCACGACACGATCGGCATCGATCTGGTCGCCATGTGCGTCAACGACATCGCGGTGGCGGGCGCCGAGCCGCTGTTCTTCCTCGACTACTTCGCGTCGGGCAAGCTCGACGTGACCGTGGGCGAGGCGATCGTCTCGGGCATCGCCGAGGGCTGCCGCCAGGCGGGCTGCGCGCTGATCGGCGGCGAGACCGCCGAGCTGCCGGGCATGTATCACGATGGCGAGTACGATCTGGCGGGCTTCGCGGTCGGCGTGGTCGAGCGCTCGAAGATCCTCGACGGCAAGCGCATCCAGCCGGGCGATCAGGTGATCGGCGTGGCGTCGAGCGGGCTGCACTCGAACGGCTACTCGCTGGCGCGCAAGGTGCTGCCGGTCGAGACGCACGGCGCGGCGCTGCTCGAGCCGACGCGCATCTACGTGCGCGCGCTCAAGGCCGCCATGCAGGCGGGCGAGGTGCGCGGCGCGGCGCACATCACCGGCGGCGGGCTGGTCGAGAATCCGCCGCGCGTGCTCGGCGACGGGCTGATCATGAAGCTCGACGAGAAGCGCTGGCCCGAGCCGGAGATCTTCAAGCTGATCGCGCGCGGCGGCGTCGAGCGCGGCGAGATGAGGCGCACGTTCAACTGCGGCCTCGGCCTGGTGATCGTCACGCCCACACGCGACGCCGAAGCGGTGCGCGCGGCGTGCGAAGCGGCCGGCGAGAAGGCGTTCCTCGTCGGTGAGATCGCAGCCGGAGAGGGACCGTCGCGGGTGGAGTTCGCATGAAGCTGGCCGTGCTCGTCTCGGGCTCGGGCACCAATCTTCAGGCGATCCTCGACGCCGAGAAGCGCCGCGAGCTGGGCGGCACGGTCGCGCTGGTGCTCTCGAACGTGGCGGGCGTCAAGGCGCTCGAGCGGGCAGCGCAGGCGGGCGTGCCGACGCGGGTGCTCTCGCACCGGGAGCACGCGTCGCGCGAGGCGTACGATCGAGCGCTCGTCGGCGCATTGCGCGAAGCGAAGGTCGAGCTGGTGGCGCTGGCCGGCTTCATGCGCATCGTCACCGGCACGTTTCTGGACGCGTTTCCAGGGCAGGTGGTCAACATCCACCCGTCGCTGTTGCCCGCGTTCCCCGGCATGCACGCGCAACGGCAGGCGCTCGCGCACGGCGTCCGGCTGACCGGCTGCACGGTGCACTTCGTCGACGGCGGGCTCGATTCCGGGCCGATCCTCTCGCAGGCCGCGGTGCCGGTGCTCGACGGCGACGACGAGGCGCGCCTGACCGCGCGCATCCTGGTCGAAGAGCACAAGCTCTATCCGGCGGCGCTGCGCGCAATCGCAGAAGGACGCGTGAGCGTGAGCGGCCGCCGGGTTATCATCCGGTCATGAACCGGGAGCTCGAGCAGCGCTATCGGTTGTTGCACGGCAGTGACCGCGAGGCCGCACGCGCGGAGTTGGAGCGCATCGCCGCGTCGGGGAAGGAAGTGGTGATCGTGTCGGCGTGCCTGCTCGGCGTGCGCTGCCGGTTCGACGGCAAGGACAAGCAGGACGACCCCGCAGTGGCGCGCGTGGCGGGCGAGGCCGAGCTGTTGCCGTTGTGCCCGGAGGTGTTGGCCGGCTTCGGCGTGCCGCGCCCGGCGATCACGCTGGCTGCCGACGGACGCACCGCCACCGACGATCGCGGCCAGGACGTCAGCGCGCAGCTCGACGCCGGCGCGGGGCTGGCGGAGAAGTTCGCCGCGCTCGCCGGTGCGACGCGCGCGCTGCTCAAGGAGCGCAGCCCGTCGTGCGGCTCCTCGCAGGTGCACGGCCCCGACGGCCTGCGCGACGGCGAAGGTCGGTTTACCGCGCGCCTGCGCAAGCGCGGCCTGCCGGTGGTGTCGGAAAAATGATGCCCGCGCCGCCGAAGATCTGGAAGGCCACCGACGTGCACACCCTGGCGACGTGGCATAGCCTGCAGATCGTGGTCTGGAAGCAGGCCCCGACGGTGACCGCGCTGACCGACGTGTACAAGGCCACCGAGGCGCTGCTGGTGCACCATCCGGATGGCGTGGCGGTGCTCGGCATCGCGCAGTCGGGCATGCCGCTCATCGGTCCCGAGGAGCGCAAGCTGGCGGCGGCGCAGCTCAAGGACTTCGGCGCGCGCATGAAGTGCCTGTGCTCGGTCATCGAGGGCGACGGCTTCTGGGCCGGTGCCACGCGCAGCGTGATGACCGCGATCATGATGGTGGCGCGGCCGCCCTGCCCGGTGAAGACCTTCGCCCGGGTCGACGAGGCGGCGGCGTGGCAGGCGCCGCTGCTCGGGCCGAGCATCTCGCCGGCGCTGTACCTGCGCGCGGTCGCCGAGGTCCGTCAGGCCCGTGTGGTAGGCTGAGCTTGGCCGTGAGCTCGGACTTTTACGATGTGGTCGTGCTCGGCGCGGATCTCGCCGCCACCGTCGCTGGCGCGGTCCTCTCGCATCGCGGATTTCGCGTGCTGGTCGCGGGCGTGCCGGTCGAAGAGCGCTACTCGATCGGGCCGTATGTGCTGCCGCGCGCGCCGCTGGCGTTCGTCGGCATGGAGAGCCCGGCGCTCAAGCGTGTGGTCGGCGAGCTGAACCTGGTGCAGCTGTTGCGCCGCAAGCTCGAGCCCAACCGTCCGGCCTACCAGCTCTTGCTCGGCGACCATCGCATCGACGTGGGCGACGATCTCGGCCGCGAGATCGGCCGCGAGATGCCCGACGCGCTGGCCGGCGTGGAGGCGACCGCCGCGAAGCTCGCCGAGGTCTCGGCCACGCTCGAGTCGATCCTGTCGCAGGACCTGATCCTGCCGCCCGACGGATTCTGGGATCGACGTGACGCGAACCGGGTCGGCGCGCGCCTGCCCGACGACGAGACCGATCTGCAAGCGGCGCTGCCGGTCGACCATCCGCTGCGCGCGCTACACCGCCTGCCGGCCGCGTTCGCCGCCGATCTGGCGGAGGTGGGCGCGGTGTCGCTGGCGCGGCTCGGCGATCTGCATCGGCGCGGGACCTTCCGCATCGACGGTGGACGCCAGGGCCTGCGGTCGCTGCTGCTCGATCGGCTCAAGACCCACTCGGGCGACGTGCGGCCCGATCTGGTGCCGGAGCGCATCGAGATCAAGCGCGGCAAGGTGGCGGGCGTGCGCTTCGAGGGGCGCAACGAGAGCGTGGGCTGCACGCACGTGTTGTGCGGGATGGGCGCCGATCGCGTCGCGCTGCTCCTCGACGGCGAGAAGCCCAACAAACGGCTCGCCGAGGCCGCAGCGTTCAAGCCGGCATACCATCGCTATCTGTTGCACCTGGTGGCGCCGCTCGACGCGCTGCCCGACGCGCTCGGCCTGTTGGCGTTCGCCGTCGGCAATCCGAACGGCGATCTCGACAACGCCAACGCGCTCGCGCTGCACCTCGCCGACGGCTACGGCCAGCACGCGGTGCTCTCGATCGAAGCGATGGCCTCGGATCCCTCCCCCGCCGGCCTGGCATCGCTGCGCGCCAAGGTGCGCGCGCGTCTCGAAGACCTGTTGCCGTTCGTCGACCGCCACCTGCTGGCGGTCCACTCGCCGCACGACGGCATCGCCGCCGAGCGCGTCGAGCCCGGCCACGTCGCGCCGCCGCCGATCGCGATGGACCCGGTTTGGTCGATGCCCGGCCAGCGCGCGCTCGGCGTCTGCGGCGTGCCCCACGCGACCGGCATCAAGCACCTGTTGCTCGCCTCCCGCCAGGTGCTCCCCGGCCTGGGCCTCGAGGGCGAGCTCGCCGCCGGCTGGGGCGCCGCCCGCCTGGTCCTGCAAACCGAACGCAAACGCGATCTGGTAAAAGGCGCCGTCCTCGAAGGATCCTAGCGGAGCTTGGTGTCTAGGAACCGGGCGATGCGCGCGCGGTCGGCGAGGCTGATGGCGTCGAAGCGGACGCCGGTGGTCTGCCAGTTGCCGTCGGCGCGCTCGAAGCAGATCGCGCCGCGCACGCAGATCAGCTCACCGCCGTCGGGCAGCTCGAACGTCAACAGCACCGGCGTCTTGGGAAGGTACGATCGACCCGGCAGGCGGCGCAGCTGCATGCCCAGCTCACCCAGGTCCTGCGCCAGCGCGAGCTGCGTCTCGGCGCCGACCCGCTGCTTCACCGACGCGACGAACGGAGCGCGGCGGCTGTGACGCCGCTCTTTGGGCACCCGTCTACGATCCGTCATATCTATATTATCGGGTCGCGACAGCCCGTCTGCAAAAATTACTTACCGGAAAGCGCGCGCCGGACCTTGGAGAGCAGATCGTCGATCTGGAACGGCTTGGTCACGTAGAAGCGCGCGCCGACGTTGATCCCCTCGATCATGCTGCGCGGGTCGGTCTTGGCGGTCAGGAAGATGACCGGGATCTTCTGCGTCAGGTTGTTGGCCTTGATCGCCTTGACGAACTCGATGCCGTCGAGGTTGGGCATCATCACGTCGCAGATCATCAGGTCGGGCTTGAGCGTCTCGAGCTTCATCAGCCCGTCCAGGCCGTCGGACGCGACCGACACCTTGAACCCGTGCGAGGCGAGCTGCTTGCGCAGCAGCACCTGGACGGCAGGCTCGTCCTCGAGCACCAGGATGTGCGCGCCCGGCTTCTCGCCCGGCGGTACCGGAGGCGGCGCGCTCATTCGCTCGGCCTCGCCTCGTCGACGAGAAAGTTGGGGATCTCGTTGACGATCGCGTAGACCAGCCGGCACGCGTCGCAGACCAGGCCCGAGCCGCTCTTGGTCTTCCGCTCGGTGACGTTGCCCAGGCACTTCGGGCAGCGCACGATTTCCAGCAATTCGGGGTGGAGGGGCATCTTGCTACCCCGTTCCTAACATCGCGAAGGCGCGCTGTCTAGCCGACTGCGGGGAAGATCACCGAGCTGCCGTTGACCCATTGGCGCAGCTCGGCGTGCGCCTCGCCTTCGGCGCTCGCCGAGGTCACCAGCAGGTGCGTGAACGCGCTCTTCAGATCATCCGACGCCCAGGTGCCGGTGTTGAAATAGGTGCCACCGCCGTCGAGCGCGATGCGCTCGGGCGCGTGCGAGTGGCCGAAGACGATGAACGGCGCGCGCACCAGGCGCTGGATGGCCAGGGGCGCTTCGCGCAGCTTGGCCGACGAGCTCTCCAGTCGCATCCGGTTGAGCAGCTGGTTGGCCACCGCGAACGCGATCAGCGTGCCGAGCGGCCCGACCAGCTTCCACCAGCCGTGCAGCTTCGAGAGCAGGATCGCCGACGCGGCCATGGCGATCGCGCCGAGCAGCACGCGATCGATGAACAGCGCGGCGAGCAGCTTGAAGATGCGCTTGGTGACCGGCTCGCGCCGGAGCTTGTCGATCGCCATCAGCTTCTCCTCGGCGATCTCCCAGTGCGCCGAGAGCGCGCGCAGCCGCTCGTGGTGCACCGCGCGCCGGTCCGACTCCAGCTTGCGATCGACCAGCGAGTACCACAGCTCGACCACGCGCCACACCAACAGCCCGTAGAAGTAGCACAGCCGGATGCCCCCCTTGAGCCCCTGCGCCCACGCCCAGGTCATGTAGTTGAGGAAGCCCCAGGTCTCGGCGGTGTGCGGATCGTACTCGGGGAGCTGGTTGGCGAAGTAGCGCATCCCGGCGTGCGCCATCGACAGCGCCACGCGGCTCTTCTTGCCGCCCTTGGCTCCGTTGCGCTCGGCCACCGGGTGCAACAGATAGTCGAACGAGCAGTACTCGTCGTACTGGTGCCCGTGCTCGATGTAGATCAGGTTCTGCTGGTAGTAGAACCACGGGCAGAACTGGATGCGCGAGGCGAACTCGACCCGCGCCTCGTCGGGCGCGCCGGCGCCGACCGCCAGGCCGCACAGCCACTCGACCAGCGTGCGTTGCACCGACGGATAGTGGAACTCGAAGTCGTGATTGCCGACCACGATGACCAATTCATTTCCTGCGGCGAGGAACTCGGCGAGCTTGCCGAACACGCCCTGGTGGCGGACGATCACCCGCTCGAGTTTCTTCTGCGACTCGCGCTCGCCGAAGCCGAGCCCGTACAGCTTGTCCTGCGGATCGTCGTCGGCGTGCGCGACCGCGGCGGCGTCCGGCAGCACCATGATCGACATGAAGTCGACCATGTCTCCGTTGACCACCAGCGTCCACGGCTGGCCGTTGAGCCGCTCGATGGTGTGATGGGCGAGGAACGCCTCGAGCTCGCGCTCCAGCTTGACCAGGTGCCGCAGGTACGAAACGTTCGCCGAACCGGGCCGTAGGTCTTCGCCGAGGTGGAGATCGGAAATGACGAGGATGTTGTTTCCCATCGGACTACGCATAAGAGAACTTCCTGCGACTTCTACATTCATTGTTTGCTTGTGCGGGTCCACTGACAAGCTCGTTGTGCAAGCAATTCGCCACGCCGCACTGCGCCGTTTCTCCGAGAGTAAAACCGTCGCTGACGCACCGCGTTGGGCTTGTCGCTCCGAACGCATCGTGTTATAGGCGATCACGTATGAAACCACTCATCTTCGCGCTGGTCCTGGCGTGTGGCCTCGGGCTTCTGGCATGGACCATCTCGCGGTTCGTGCGTTTCATGCGGGTCGGCCAGCCGTGGATCCCCACCGATCGGCTGCCCGAGCGCTTCTTATCGGTCGTGATCTACTGGCTGATGCAGAAGAAGGTGCCTGAGCCGACGATGGACCACGCCAAGCGCGGGTTCACTTCCTACCACCACCTGGCGATCTTCTGGGGATTCCTCATCGTCAGCCTCGGGACGATGGAGGTGTGGGTCAACGGGATGACCGGCCTGGACTTTGCGTTCCTGGGCGGTTTCCTCTACCCGAAGCTGGTTTGGACGATCGACATGTTCAACCTGTTCGTGCTGTTCGCGATCGGGTTCGGCTTCTTCCGCCGCCTGGTGATCAAGCCGCGGCTGATTCCGATGTCACTCGACGCCGGCATCATCCTGTCGGCGATCGCCAGCCTGATGATCACGCACTTTTTCTACCACGGCTTTCACATGGTCGCGGCCGGCGCGATCGAGGGCGAGGGCCCGGTGTCGTCGGTGGTCGCCGGTTGGTTCGCCGGCATGGACGTGGATCGCGCGCACACCTTCAGCGAGATCTTCTGGTGGGGCCACGTAGTGTTCGGCCTGGCGTTCCTCAACTACGTCCCGTACTCCAAGCACATCCACATCCTCGGCTCGCTGCCCAACATCTTTTTCCGCAACCTCGGCCAGCGCGGCATCATGCCCAAGCTCAACCTCGAGGACGAGAACGACTGGGGCGTGGGCAAGATCGAGCAGTTCACGCAGAAGTCGTTGATGGATCAGTACGCGTGCACCGAGTGCGCGCGCTGCTCCAACTTCTGTCCGGCGTACAACACCGAGAAGCCGCTGTCGCCGATGCACCTCATCCACGATCTGCGCGACGAGATGATCGAGCGCGGCCAGATCAAGGATCGCATCGCCAAGCTCGAGGCGGAGGCCAATCCGATCACCGCGATGCTCGATGCCGCGAAGAAGCAGTGGGACGACCGGGCGCCGATGGTCGGCGGGCGCATCAAGGACGAGACCTTGTGGGCGTGCACCACCTGCGGCGCGTGCCAGGAAGTCTGCCCGGTGTTCATCGATCACCCGCTCAAGATCTTGCAGATGCGCACGCACCTGGTGCTCACCGAGTCGCGCATGCCGGCCGAGCTGGCGCGCACGTTCGCGAACCTCGAGAAGAACTCCAACCCGTGGGGCATCGCGGCCGAGCGGCGGATGGAGTGGGCCGAAGGGCTCGACGTGCCGACCATCGCGACCAATCCGGACCCGGAGTACCTCCTCTTCGTCGGCTGCGCGGGCGCGTTCGACGACCGGATCAAGAAGACCATGCGCGCGCTGGTCGAGGTGCTGCACGCCGCGCAGGTGAACTTCGCGGTGCTCGGCGAGAGCGAGCAGTGCTCGGGTGATCCGGCGCGGCGCGCGGGCAACGAGTACCTGTTCCAGTCGCAGGCCCAGGCCAACGTCACCGCGATCAACGACGCCAAAATTCGCAAGGTGATCGCGTCGTGCCCGCACTGCTTCCACACCATCAAGAACGAGTACCCGCAGCTCGGCGGCGAGTACGAGGTGATCCACCACTCCGAGCTGATCGCGCACCTGTTGGCCGAGGGACGGATCACGCCGATCCACCCGGTGGCGAAGAGCTTCACCTATCACGACAGCTGCTACCTCGGCCGCTGGAACGGCGTGTACGACGCCCCGCGCCAGATCCTCGACGCGGTGACCCGCAACGACGAGAACTCGGGCGGCGTGATCGAGATGGATCGCTCGCGCGAGCACGGCTTCTGCTGCGGCGGCGGCGGCGGGCGCATGTGGATGGAGGAGAAGATCGGCACGCGCGTGAACAACAACCGCGCCGACGAGATCCTGGCCACGGGCGCGGCGGCGGTGGCGGTGGCCTGCCCGTTCTGCACGATCATGGTCACCGACGGCGTCAAGGCGCGCAACGCCGAGGACCAGGTGGTGATCCTCGACGTGGCCGAGGTGATCGCCAAGTCGCTGGCGCGACGTCAGCAGAACACCTTACCGGTGCCCAAGCCGCCGGAAGAAGTCACCGAAGCCCAGACCGACTAACTCTCTGATATAATAGGGCCCGCTCATGGCGCTGCCTGACTCCGACCGGGACGCGGACGCGCAGATCATCGTGCTGCGGGTGGTGATCCGCAGCCCCGACGTCGCCACTTTCATCGCCAAGTACAGCCGGTTCATCAAAGACGACCGGATCTTCATCTTCACCAAGGCCTCGCAGGCGCCCGGCACGCGGGTGCGCTTCACGCTCGAGCTCGCGGACGGACCGGCGCTGCTGCATGGCGAAGGGACGGTGACGCGCATCCGGCCCGATCAGGGCGATCCGTCCAAACCGCCGGGTATGGAGCTGCGCTTCGAGCCGCTCGACGACCAGAGCCGCGCGATGGTCGCCAAGATGCTCGCGGCGCGCGAAGGGACCACCAACACCAGCCTGTCGCGGCCGATCGCGGTGAGCGGTGGGACCAACCCCGGGCTCGATGACGTGAGCACCAAGATCCGCACCGGCGGCATGCAGCCGATGCCGATCCACACGCCGGCGGCGGGCACGGTGCTGCCGCCGATCGCCAAGCCGCTTGCGCCCGAGGGCACCAACCCGGGCATGCCGTCGTCGGAGCCGATCGAGCGCACCGACGTGGACGCGGGATCCGACTACAAGAAGTTCCGCGCGCAGCCGCCCGCGTTCACCGCGACGCCGACGCCGCTGCCCGCGCCGCTGCCGCTGCCCGCCATGCTCACGCCGCCGCACGGGATGCAGCAGCCGCAGTTCGGATCGCAGCTCACGCCGACGCCCCCGCCGTCGCCCGGTCCGAACCTGACGCAGCCGGTGCTGCCGGCGCTGCAGTCGACGCCGCCGCGCGGCGCAGCCGAGGCCACCGCGCGCGTGCAGCCGCGCGCCGACGAGACCGGCGCGTTCGCGATCATCGGCGAGGCGGCGCCGCGCTTTGCAGAATCGTACGTGGGGAAGCTGCCGCCGCCGCCGGGCGCGCCGCCGCCACCCGCCTCGGGGACCGTGCCGGCCAATCCGTTCAGCGAGATCTCCGACGGCGCGATCGAATATTTCGTCGAGTGGTCGATGGAGCAGTCGACCGCGGCGCATCCGAAGTCGAAGCCGCCGGCGAACGCCACCTTCGCGAACGTGCCGATGATGCCGCCGCGCGCGGATCACAACGTCGGCGCGAGCGCCGCGCGGCTCAGGCTGTACATCGGCATCGTCGTCGGGCTGGCGCTCGGTATTCCGCTCGGCGCCGCCGGGATGTGGTCGTGGCGACCGATGTTCGCTCCGCAGAGCGAGCCGATCGCGCCGAAGGTGAGCGTCGCGCCGGTCGCGCCCAGGCCAATCGCCGCCGCGCCGCCCGTCGAGGCGCCGCCGGTCGAGCCGACGCCCGCGGTCGAGGAGCCGGCGCCCGCGCCGGTCAAGCCGCCCGAGGCGCCGCGAGCGCTCGCCAAGGTCGTCGAGAGGCCGAAGGCGAACCCGCCCAGGCTCGCCCCGCCGAAGCACGAGCTGTCCAGGCACGAGCTCGCCGAGCCCGCCAAGCCCGAGCCACCGAAGCCCGAAGCGCCCAGGCCCGAGCTCGCCAAGCCCGAGGCCGAGACGCCCAAACCCGCCGCGCCCGAGGAGGCGGCGTCGCCGGGGCCGGCCGAGCTGCCGCCGCCACCGTCGCTGGGGGCGCATCACGCCAAGACCGGGACGCTGCGCGTGCGTTCGACGCCGCCGGGCGCCGAGGTGCTCATCAAAGGCGAGCCGCACGGCAACACGCCCATCGACATCGAGCTGCCGCCCAACCACCGCTACGACATCACCATCGTCTCGCCCGGCAAGCCGCCGTGGCGTAAGCGCATCAACCTGAAGCCGCCGCTCACCGAGATCAGCGCCTCGTTCAAGTGATCATCACTGGTTGACTGGTCCGACCAATTTGCTATAACCAAAGGCGTGAGAGCGAGTTGTTTCAACGCCCGCGAGCGCGACCTGTTGATCGCGGTGGCCCGCGCGTCGATGCCGCAGGGACGCACCTTTCCCGGCGGCGGCTCGTCGTGCGTCGAGAAGGTCGACAATTTCATGGCGCTCTCGCCGCCGGCGGTCGCCAAGGGATACCGCGCGATGCTGTGGGCGCTGGAGGCCTCCGCGCTGCTGCACCACCGCCGGCCCGTCGGCAAGCTCGACGAGGATCAGCTCTCCGGCCTGCTCGAGCGCTTTCGCAACGGCGACTACGCGGGCCGCACCCTGCTCCGCTTGTTGACCACGCCGCTCAAGGTCGCGCACTACAACGACGCCAAGATGTACGCGCACGTCGGCTGCAAGTTCGGCTCGCTGCCGGTCGCGCAGTCGGAGGCCAAGCCGCGCTACATGATCGAGCACGTGATCGGCGCGGCCGAGCTGCCGGCCGAAGAGACCATCGAGTGCGACGTGGTGGTGATCGGCACCGGCGCGGGCGGCGCGGTCACGGCCAAGGAGCTGGCCGAGCGCGGGCACGCGGTGGTGATCCTCGAAGAGGGCGAGTACCACACGCGCGAGTCGTTCACCGGCCATGCGATCGAGATGCAGCGCAAGCTGTACCGCGACATGGGCGCGACGATCGCCGTCGGCAACGTGAGCATCCCGATCCCGATCGGCAAGGGCGTGGGCGGCACCACCACCATCAACTCCGGCACCTGCTATCGCGCGCCGGCGCGCATCTTCGAGAGCTGGCGCACCGAGTTCGGGCTCGGCGAGTTCTCCGCGGACTCGATGGCGCCCCACTACCAGCGCGTCGAGGAAGTGATGGGCGTGGCGCCGGCGGCGCGCGAGCACCTGGGCGGCGTGGCGCGCGTGATCGCCCGCGGCTGCGACGCGCTCGGCTACAAGCACAAGCCGCTCAACCGCAACGCGCCGGCGTGCGACGGGCAGGGCACGTGCTGCTTCGGCTGCCCGACGGACGCCAAGCGCTCGACCAACGTCTCGTTCATTCCGCTCGCGCTCAAGGCCGGCGCGCAGCTGTTCACCGGCATGCGCGCCGAGCGCATCCTCGTCGAGCACGGGCGCGCGGCCGGCGTGGTCGCGACCGCACGCGGCAAGCAGCTCACGGTGCGCGCGCGCGCGGTGGTGGTGGCGTGCGGCTCGCTGCTGACGCCGCTGTTCCTCGAGAAGAACAAGATCGGCCTGTCGTCGGGGCAGCTCGGGCGCAACCTGTCGATCCACCCGGCGGTCGCCTCGTTGGCGATGTACGACGAGGTGATCGACGGCGCCAACGCGATCCCGCAGGGCTACTCGATCGAGGAGTTCCACGACGAGGGCATCCTGTTCGAAGGCGCGTTCGCGCCGCTCGACGTGGGCGCGGCGTCGTTCCCGCTGATCGGCAGCCAGTTGGTCGATCTCCTCGAGGACTACCGGCGGATGGCCTGCTTCGGTTTCATGATCGAGGACTCGTCGCGCGGGCGCGTACGGCCCGGGCCGGGTGGGAGACCGTTCATCACCTATTGGCTCAACCGACACGACGTGGCGCGCCTCAAGCGCGGCGTCGAGATCCTGGCGCGCGTGTTCTTCGCCGGCGGCGCCAATCGGGTGATCCCGATCGTGCACGGCTTCGACCAACTGCGCGGCGCCGCCGATCTCGAGCGCTTCCGCCACGCCAAGGTGAGTGCGCGCGACTTCGAGATCACCGCCTACCACCCGCTCGGCACGGCACGCATGGGCGCCGACCCGGCCTCGAGCGTGGTCGGCCCCGATCACCAGGTCCACGATCTGCCGGGCCTCTACGTCACCGACGGCAGCTCGGTCCCCACCTCGCCCGCCGTCAACCCCCAGCTCACGATCATGGCGCTCGCGTCGCGCGCCGCCGCGAACCTCTCCGACCGTCTCTAACCGAACACCGTGGACGATCGCCCGCGAGGGGTGCAGGGCGATCCCGCGGCTCAGACAGGTCCTCGCATGGTGCGTGGGTGGTGACCCGATCTACTGAGGGTGCTGCGGAACTCGCCGCGGGATCGCCCTGCACCCCTCGCTCCCCCGTGCCCGATCCCGTCGCAAGATCGATTTTGGCGCGACTTTTCAGATTCACGCCAGAACCGAAAGGATGTCATCCCCTTGAGATCGGGGAGAAGGACCCCGGGGTCGTAAGTCATTTTTCCTACCGACTCCAGGATCGATCGCGAGCGCCACCGCTCGTGACCACCACAGCGAGGGGCACGGGAAGAGCCCGCGGCGAGTTCCGCAGCACCCTCATTAGATCGGGCGAGCACGGCGCACCATGCGAGGACCTGTCTGAGCCGCGGGATCTTCCCGTGCCCCTCGCGGCCCGATCAAGCACAGTGGGTTTAGCGGTCGAGGAAGGCTTGGACGACCAGGTCGGGCTTGGAGAACTCGATGCCCATCTCGTTGCCCGGAGTGGTCCAGCGCACCTGGCCGTCGAGCTCGATGCCGAGCGCGTTGACCAGCACACGCGCGCCGACCGGCAGCGCGATCGGGCCGCGCAGGCGGCAGCCGCCGGGCGAGACGTCGAGGATGTGGCCCTTGGCGCGCTGCTCCGGTGTTTCGTACGATGCGTAGCGCACGTCACCGCCACCGGGGTAGCGGCGGTGCTTACGTTGCGGCACGTCGTGCGTGTCGGCCCACGCGGCGTTCAGCATCATCTGCTGATCCTGCCCCTCGGCGAACGCGATGAACGCCTTGTGCTCGCTCGGCGCCGGCGTGCGCTTCACCACACGGCCGAGAAATCGATAGGTCTGCTTGAGCGATTTGATGCGAACGTCGAGCAGGATCGAATCGCCTTCGTTGAGGTCCTTCGGATCCTTGAGAACGAGCCCGCCGTTCTCGAGGAAGCCCCAATAACTGGAGAGCACCTCGCGCCCCGACGGAAACTGTACTTGCACGCTTCGCATCGTCACCCCTACCCCTGTGAAGCCCCGTAGTCTGACGATACCAGACGCAAATTCTCCTTGTCTATCGGCGTATTTTTACAATGAGATTGAAATCCGACAGCTACGACTCATTGTCGGTCAACATGCGTGCGCGCAGCACATCCTGGCCGATGGCCGCGACCAGGCGCGGATCGGAGAAGATGTTGAGCCGCGGCGCGAGCAGCTTCGCGTAGCGATCGAAGTACAGCATCTGCTTGGTAACCAACACGAACTCGCGCGGCAGCCGCATGCGGTGCTTGACCGAGACGCGCATGATCTCGGGCAGCACGTCGCCGTACTTGATGTCGCCGAACGAGAGCTTGAGCATCGGCGCGTAGGCGCGCTCGAGGTCCCTGGACATCTCGTCGAGGTCGACGCCGTAGGCGACCGCGTCCATGGCCAGCAGCGTCTGGCCGAGCTTTCGGTATTCGCCGGTGGCGAAGCTGACGATGTAGTCGGTGATCAGGCGGCGCGTGCGCGGCGTAAAGCGGCCGATGATGCCGAAGTCGAGGAAGCCGAGCGCGCCGTCGTCGAGCAGCATGAGATTTCCGGCGTGCACGTCGCCGTGGAAGAAGCCGTACAGGATCATGCACTGGAACCAGGCGTGCAGGCCGTGAACCAGCTTGCCTTCCGTGTCGGTGGCGCGCGCGCGCACCGCTTCGACGTCGTCGACGCGCACGCCGTAGAAGCGCGACATGGTGATCACGCGCCGGCTGGTCAGCGCGTGCTCGACGATCGGCGCGCGCACGTCGGCGTGCCCGAGCTCGTGCATGATGTGGTTGAACTCGTCCATGTTGCGCGCCTCGAGCTCGAAGTCGAGCTCCTCCTGCAGCGTGCGCGCGAAGTCGTCGATGATCGCCACCGGATTGGCGAGCTCGACGCGCGGAAAGATGGTCATCAGCCCGGCGCCGATTCGCAAGATGCGCATGTCGGCCGCCACGCGCCGGCCGATGTTCGGCCGCTGCACCTTGATCACCACCTCGCGCCCGTCGGGCAGCGTGGCGGCGTGCACCTGCGCGATCGACGCCGAGGCGAGCGGCGTCTCCTCGATGTGCTGAAACCAGCGCGACGGCGGCGCCTTCAGATCTTCACGCAGCGTGCGATCCACCTGCGCGAAGTCGAACGGCGGGACACGATCGAGCGTCTTTCCAAACTCCTTGCAGTACGCCTCGGGGAACAGGCCCTCCGACGAGGCGACCAGCTGCGCCAGCTTGAGGTAGGTGGGGCCCAGCTCCTCGAACGCGCGGCGCACCAGCTGCGGGCCGAGCCCCCGCTCGCCCTTGACGCGACGGCGCAGCCCTTCGACGACGTAGCGGGTGAACACCCAGCCAGTGACCAACAGCCGGACCAACGTCGTGCCGGCGAGGATGAGCTGGCGATCGCCGCGCAGGAGCCAGAGGGTCGCGAGGCCGCCCAGAGCCGCCCATGCGAGCGCCGCGCCGTCGCCGTCGGCGGAGAGCATGCTACCGCTGCGCGCCGCGGCTCTCGCGTAGCTTGACCTGCATGCGCGCTTCGGTCGGCGCCAGCGCGGGCGTGCGCGGCGGCATGCGCAGCTCGATGCCGTGGTTGCGGAACACCGAGCCGAGCAACTCGTGCGAGGCCTCGATCGATTCGCGCACCGCCTGGTAGCCGTGGGCGGCGGCGCGATCCTTGGTCCAGAAGTTGAGCGCGCCCATCCCGAAGAAGGTGTAGTCGTCCTCGGCGGGCTCGATGAACACCACGTCCGCCTTGACGTTCTCGTCGAGGAACACCACCTCCTTGGCGAGATCGAGGCGCGCGCCGATCATGGTGCGCACCGCCTGCGAGGCGATCGACGGCAGGCCGTGCTCGTACAGGTTGCGGCCGGCGCGGTCGTAACGGATGCGCGTGAACGGGTTGTAGCAGACCACCAGCTCGCAGCCCTTCTCGACGGCCACGCGCACGTTGGCGGTGCGCATGAGCCCGCCGTCGACCAGATCGAGCCGGTCCGGCTCGCCGGGCTGGCCGCGCAGCGGGTTGTCGATCAGCATCGGCTTGTACCAGAGCGGCAGCGCGCAGCTGGCGGCGATCGCCGACGAGATCGGGATCTTTCCGTACGGCTCGTCGTGGCCGAAGACCACGATCTCGCCGCGATTCAAGTCGGTGGCGGTGAGGTAGAGCTCCTTGCCGGTCTGCTGAAAGGCGAGCGCGAAGTCGTCGGAGATGCCGGTGAAGCCGATGTTGCGGCGCAGATACTGCTCGAGCGAGCGCGGATCGAACAGCCCGGTGGGCAAGAGGCGCGCGACGTTCTGCGCCATCTTGCCGAGCGTGGCGCCGAAGCTGAAGCGATCGCCGGAGCGCGGATCGGTGGCGCCCGAGAGCCAGTTGGTGAACAGCTCCTGCTCGCGCGAGGCGAACAGGCGCATGCGCTCGATCATCTCGAACGGCGCCGACGGACGCATGAAGTGCCACGGGCGGAACGCGTCGTAGGTGTCGCTCGAGCCGCGCAGGATGCGGAAGATCTCGTCGGGCCCGATGCCCGCGGCGAGCACCGAGGCGAGCACGCTGCCGGCCGAGAGCCCGACGAACACGTCGAACTCGTTGAGACCGAACGCGTGCGCGGTGCCGCCGGGCAGGCGCCGCTTGACCAGCGCTTCGTCGAGCGCGCGCAGACCGCCAGCCTTGAACGCGCCGCCCGACACCGCGCCGCCCGCCAGCACGATCCCAACCTTGCCCGGGTGCAACCGCTGCACCGACGGGTCGAGCTTCTGGATGACGGTGATCCCCTTGTGTTTCAGAAAGCGCGGAGAGAACGCCATGGCGCGAGCATCAGCGATCTGCGAGGACATGTGCAAGCTCAATGAGACCGGCGCCGCGCACGCCTTGCTCGTTTGCCAGCGCGACCAGCGAGTCCACCAGCTTGCGCGCGAGATCGGTGCGCCCAAGGCCGTGCAAGAGGCGGCCGGCGAGCGCGTTGCCGCTCGCGGCCGAGCCGTCGCGAACCGGGCGCACGCGCTCGGCGAGCTGGCCGCGTCCGCCGGCGTCGCGCGGGCGATCGAAGAAGCCGCCCTGGTCGCCGGCGAACTGTGCGAGCAGGTGATCGGCGATGCGCGCGGCGACGGCGCGATGCGACGAATCGCCGGTGGCGTCGAACGCGGCCAGCGCCGCCAGCGCGAGCTGCGCGTGGGAGTCGAGCCAGGCGACCGAACGACTGTCGTCCCGGGTGTCGTCGCGGGTGTCGTCGAGCGAATGGCGGACCGCGCCGTCGGGGCCGAGCGCCTGCGCGTAGAGCCGCGCGAGCGCTTGCAAGGCGGCGGCGCGCTGGTCGGGGAGCGCGACGAGGATGCGCGCGAGGTGCGCGTTGGACGCGACGTAGAGGGTGCGATCGAGCGCCGGCCGGGGACGCGCGTCGCGGGCGGCGAGCAGCTTGTTACGCGCGGTGGCCACCAGCGCGGCGATGCGCGGCGCGGGCTGGCCGAGATCTTCGGCGATGGCGGCGACCGAGGCGACCACGAACAGCACGTTGCGCGTGGGATCGGTGTGCAGCTCGCCGCGGCCGAAGATGTCCCAGTAGCGCTGCGCGACCGCCAGCTCGTCGGGCAACAGCGCCGCGCGCGCTTCGTCGACGGTCCAGGTGTAGTGGCTGCCGTCGTCGTACGCGCCGATGTCGGCCGCCTCGCCCGCGAACCAACCGCCGCCCGGCGCGGCCAACCGATCGAGGTAGCGCAAGATGCCGCGCGCGACCTCGAGATAGCGCGCCTCGCCGGTGCGCGCGTGCGCGGCCAGGTAGGTGCCGAGCAGCGCGGCTTGATCGGCGGCGCGCTTTTCGAAGTGGGGGACGATCCATTTCTCGTCGGTGGAATCGCGGTGAAAGCCGCCGCCGAGCTGATCGTGGATGCCGCCTTCCATGAGCGCGTCGAGCGTGCGGCGGACAATCGGAAGGGCCCAGGGATCGGGGAGCGCGAGGAGCAGATCGAGGGCCGGGGCGTGCGGGAGCTTCGGGGGTGGGCCGAAGCCGCCGAGGATCGGGCTGAAGCCGGCGCGGATCGCGTCGACGACGTTGGCGTTGCCCCTTCCTTGCGCCGAAGGCGAGGGGCCATCCTGGGCAGGATGCACGAGTAATTGTCGGAATGCGGTTCGCGACAGTCGCGTGCGCGCGGTCAGCAGCTCGCCCGCCGGCGAAAGCACGCACACCAGCGGCCACGATTCGTTCTGCCCGGGCGGCTGATAGCGCGCGTCGAGATCGGGTCGCGCATCGGCGTCGACGCGCACCGCGGTGAAGCGCGCGGCGATCAACTGCTGCACCTCGGGGTCGTCGAGCGACTCGTCGTCGAGCACGCGGCACGCATGCGACAGGCTGGTGCCGATCACCACGAGGAGCGGCTTACAGCGCGCGAACGCGTCGTCTCCCCACGGCAGCCAACAGAGGCTCGACACTCGTGTAAAGTAGCACGCCAATGAGGACCGCTCTTGCGTTGCTGCTGCTGGCCTGCGCCCCCGCGTACGCGCAGACGCGCGAGCAGGGCAACCTGGTCATCGACGGCGTTCCCGAGATTCCCAAACGGATCGTCGATCGATCCAACCAATATTTGAGCGCGCGCGGCGCGGCGTTTCTCGATTGGGAACCGTCGGGCGCGGGCATGCTGATCGCGACGCGCTTCGGCGACACCTCGCAGGTGCACTTCGTACAGGCGCCGGGGATGGATCGCCAGCAGCTCACGTTCTTCACCGAGCCGGTGTCGTCGGCGGTGTATGGCGCCAAGCACGCGGACCGCGGCTTCTTCTTCCGCATGGATACCGGCGGCGCGGAGTTTTTCCAATATTATTGGTTCGAGCGCGCGACCGGCTCGTACACGCTGGTCACCGACGGCAAGTCGCGCAACGAGACGTTCCTGCCGTCGAACGGCGGCGCGCGCTTCGCGTTCTCGTCGACGGCGCGCAACGGCAAGGACTTCGACATCCACGTGATGAACGGCTTCGACGGGCGGACCGTCAAGCGCGTGCGCGACTGCGAGGGGCAGTGGAACCCGCTCGATTGGTCCCGCGACGACGCGCAGCTCCTGTTGCACCACTTCGTGTCGATCAACGAGTCGAGCCTTTGGACGCTCGATCTGGTGACCGGCGAGTCCAAGCAGCTCAACCCGAAAGAGGGCAAGCGCATCTCGTACTCGGACGCGGCGTTCGCGCGCGAGGGCCAAGGGAAGACCGCCGGCGGCGTGTTCTACACCTCCGACGAAGACGCGGAGTTCCGCCAGCTCGTGTACGCGGACCTGACGAGCGGCAAGCAGGAGGTGCTCACCCCGGGCCTGCGCTGGGACGTGGACTCGCTGGCGCTGTCGCCCGACGGCAACTGGCTCGCGTACGTGGCCAACGAGGGCGGCACCAGCGCGCTGTACCTCGCGCCCGCCGACAAGCCGCTGGCGGTCAAGACCCGCGCGACGCGCATCGCGCTGCCCAAGGGCGTGGTCTCGCACATCAAGTTCGACATGCAGTCGAAGCGGCTCGGATTCGCGATTTCGACCGCGCAGTCGACCTCGGATGCGTTCTCCGTCGAGCTGAAGTCGCGCAAGCTCACGCGCTGGACGTTCAGCGAGGTGGGCGGGCTCAACGCCAGCCTGTTCCTCTCGCCCGAGCTGGTGCAGTACACCAGCTTCGACGATCGCGCGATCTCGGCCTGGTACTACAAGCCGCGCACCGCCGACGCGCAGCACCCCGCGCCGGTGATCATCAACATCCACGGCGGGCCGGAGTCGCAGTCGACCGCGGCGTTCAACCCGCTCATCCAGTACTGGGCGAACGAGCTGGGCGCGGCGGTGCTGGTGCCGAACGTGCGCGGCTCGAGCGGCTACGGCAAGACCTTCCTCGAGCTCGACAACGGCGCCAAGCGCGAGGACTCGGTCAAGGACATCGGCCATTTGTTGTACTGGCTGGGCGAGCGGCCCGAGCTCGACGCCAAGCGCGTCGCCGTGTTCGGCGGATCGTACGGCGGCTACATGGTGCTGGCGGCGATGGAGGCTTTTCCCGAGCGCATCAAGTGCGGCGTGGAGATCGTCGGCGTGGCCAACTTCGTCACGTTCCTCGAGCGCACCGAGGCCTACCGCCGCGATCTGCGCCGCGCCGAGTACGGCGACGAGCGCGATCCGGAGATGCGCAAGTACCTGACGCGGATCGCGCCGACCACCAACGCGGCCAAGATAAAGGCGCCGCTGTTCGTCGCGCAGGGCAAGAACGATCCGCGCGTGCCGGCGAGCCAGGCCGAGCAGATCGTCAAGACCGTGCGCGAGGGCGGCGGCAAGGTGTGGTACTTGCTCGCCAAGGACGAGGGGCACGGGTTCCAGAAGCGAGTGAACCGCGACTTCTTCAACAACGCGACCACGCTGTTCTTCGAGGAGTACCTGCTAAAGTAGCGGGATGGGCAAGAAGCCCAAAGGCTTCAACAACCCGTTCGCGGACATCAAGAAGCAGGTGCCCGCTCCTCCTGCGCCCGCGCCGAAGCCGGCCCCGAAGGTGGAGCCCGCGCCGTCGGTCAGCGACGAGCGGTTGTTCGAAGACGAGATGGGCGGCGTGCAACCGCTGGCGCCCGACCCGCGCGGCCGCCTGAACGCGCCGCCGCCGACGGCCCCGCGCCCGCCGCGGTCGCGCCGCGAAGGCGAAGACTCCGAGGCCTACGCGCAGCTCGCCGATCTGATCGACGGGGTCGGGCCGTTCGAGGTGAGCGACGGCGACGAAACCTTCGAAGGCCTCGCGCCGGGCATCGACCGCCGCCTGCTCAAGAACTTGAAGAAGGGCGACTACGCGCTCCAGGCCCAGCTCGATCTGCACGGGCTGACCTCGGAAGAGGCGCGCGGCGAGGTCGAGCGCTTCATCGACCACGCACGCAACAGCGGCAAGCGCTGCGTGCTGATCATCCACGGCCGCGGCCACAACTCCGCCGACGGCATCCCGGTCCTCAAGGAGCGCCTGAAGGTCTGGCTCACCCGCGGCCGCAGCGCGCGCGCGGTCCTCGCCTTCTGCACCGCGCGCCCCCACGACGGCGGCGCCGGCGCGCTCTATCTGCTCCTACGAAAGTAAAGGCCTAGTCTTCGTCGGATTGGGAGAGGCGGTTGAGCACGGCCATGTCTTCGAGGGTGGTGGTGTCGCCCTTGATCTGGCCGCCGGCGGCGATCTCCTTGAGCAGGCGGCGCATGATCTTGCCGGAGCGGGTCTTGGGGAGCGCGTCGGTGAAGCGGATCTCTTCGGGGCGGGCGAGCGCGCCGATCTCCTTGACGACGTGCGCGGCGAGCGCGGCCTTGGTCTCGGGCGTGCCGGTGCGGCCGCTGCGCAGCGTGACGAACGCGACCACCGCCTGGCCCTTGAGCTCGTCGGGGCGGCCGACCACCGCCGCCTCGGCGACGTCGGGGTGCCCGACCAGCGCGCTCTCGATCTCCATGGTGCCGAGCCGGTGGCCGGCCACATTGATCACGTCGTCGACGCGGCCCATCACCCAGAAGTAACCGTCGGCGTCGCGGCGCGCGCCGTCGCCAGCGAAGTAGACCGGGTGGCCGTCGATCTGGATCTCGGAGAAATAGTTCTTCACGTAGCGATCCGGATCGCCCCACACCGTGCGCAGCATCGACGGCCACGGGCGGCGGATGACCAAAAACCCGCCCACGTTGGGCTTGCAGGTCCGTCCCTGCTTGTCGACCACCTCGACGTCGATGCCGGGCAGCGGGCGGGTGCACGAGCCGGGCTTGGTGGGCGTGGCGCCGGGCAGCGGCGAGATCATGATCGCGCCGGTCTCGGTCTGCCACCANNCACCAGGTGTCGACCACCGGGCAGCGATCGCCGCCGATCAGGCGCCGGTACCACATCCAGGCCTCGGGGTTGATCGGCTCGCCGACCGTGCCGAGCAGGCGCAGCGACGAGAGATCGTGGCGCTGCGGAAATTCGTCGCCCCAGCGCATGAACGTGCGGATGGCGGTCGGCGCGGTGTAGAAGATGCTGACCTTGTGGCGCGCGATCAGCGACCAGAAGCGGTCCTTGTCGGGCGAGTCGGGCGCGCCTTCGTACATCACGGTGGTCGCGCCGTTGAGGAGCGGCCCGTACACCACGTAGCTGTGGCCGGTCACCCAACCGACGTCCGCGGTGCACCAGTAGACGTCGTCCTCGCGTAGATCGAAGACCAGCCGCGTGGTGTACGCGACCCCGACGGAGTAGCCGCCGGTCGAGTGCACCACGCCCTTCGGCTTGCCGGTGGTGCCGGAGGTGTACAGGATGAACAGCGGGTGCTCGGCGTCGAGCGGCTCGGGCGCGCAGGTGGCGAGCTGGCGCGGGACGATCGACTCCCAGGTGACGTCGCGGCCGGGCACGAGCGTCATCGGGCTGTTGGTGCGCGTCAGGACCAGCACCTTCTCCACCGTCGGGCAGCCGTGCTCCAGCGCAGCGTCGACGTTGGCCTTGAGCGCGACCACCTTGCCGCGCCGCCAGCCACCGTCGGCGGTGATGATCAGCTTGCAGCCGGCATCGCGCACGCGGTCGCGGATCGCCTCGGCCGAAAAGCCGCCGAAGATCACCGAGTGGGTGGCGCCGAGCCGCGCACAGGCGAGCAGCGAAACCGCCAGCTCGGGCACCATCGGCAGGTAGATCGCGACGCGATCGCCCTTGCCGACGCCCAGCTCCTCGAGCGCGTTGGCGGTGCGGCACACCTCGGCGTGCAGCTCGCGATAAGTGAGCGTGCGTTGATCGCCGGGCTCTCCTTCCCACACGATGGCGCGCTTGTCGCCGAGCCGGGCCAGGTGCCGGTCCAGGCAGTTGG
This sequence comes from Myxococcales bacterium, assembly GCA_003170275.1. Taxonomy (GTDB): domain Bacteria; phylum Myxococcota_A; class Polyangia; order Palsa-1104; family Palsa-1104; genus PALSA-1104. Next base: position 32,435 of record PNAM01000039.1, on the reverse strand, counting down.
CCGAGAGATTGAGCTGCCCACCGACGAAGAACCGGCAAAACGGCGAGTCCTTCTCGAACCAGCGATGCCACGGCTTGATCCAGTCGAGCGCACGCGCCTGCTCGCTCCAGAAGCCCTCGGGATCGTCGTGCGCGCGCTTGCGCAACGCTTCGTATTCCTTCATCGACTTGATCTGCGCACGGGCCGAAAACGTTCTTGCCGGGGGAAACACGCGCTGCTCGTTCAGGTGAGACTCGATGTCCATGTTGAGTTTCTTATCACGCCGTCCTAGGATGCGGCGTCAACGCTGTAAAAGCAGAGGCTTAATGCGGGTAGTAACGGCGCTCCTGGCACTGTCCTTCTTGCTCTCCGGCTGTGGTCGGACGCCGCTCGGCGCGCTCGAATCGGGCGGCAGCGACGCCGGCGCCGGCGGCTGCGGCACCTGCCCCGCCAACACGCTGTGCGTCGGCGATCAGTGTGAGCCGGTCACCGGGAGCTGCGGCGGCGAGCTCTTGTGCCCGGCCGGCTCGATCTGCGTCGACGGCAACTGCGTCGCCACCTCCTGCGCCAACGGCGGCACGCCGTGCCCCGCCGGCTCGACCTGCCAGAACGGCGGCTGCGTGCCCGACTGCGGCAACTGCCCCGCCGGCTCGAGCTGCGTGGGCGGGATGTGCACCGCGGGCAGCTGCTCGAACGGCGCGCCCTGTCCGTCGGGCTCGACCTGCCAGATGGGCACCTGCGTGCCCGACGCGAACGGCTGCGGCAACGGCGTCTGCCCGCCGCCGGGAATGTGCGTCAACGGCCAGTGCTGCCTCGGTCCGATCTGCGTCCCGCCGCCGGAAGGCTGCGGCGGCTCGGGCGCGATCTGCCCGCCGACCTTCATGTGCGTCAACGGCCAGTGCTGCGGCACCGTCGGGCCGGCCGGCAACTTGTGCATCCCGCCGATCAGCTCGTGCGGCAACGGCCAGCCATGCCCGCCTGGCAGCTCGTGCCGCTTCGGCTTCTGCATCCCCGGCGGCGGCGGCGGCATGTGCATGTCGAGCGGCGACTGCCCGCCCAACCAGCAGTGCCAGTTCGGCTTCTGTGTGCCCGGCGGCGGCGGCGGAATGTGCACGGTCAGCGGTGATTGTCCGTCTGGGCAGCAGTGCCTGTTCGGCTTCTGCGTTCCCGGCGGTGGCGGCTGCGGCATGGGCATTCCCTGCCCGCCCGGCGACAGCTGCCTCAACGGCCAGTGCACACCGACGGCGACCGGCTGCAAGAAGAACAGCGACTGCCCGATGGGCGAGGTGTGCACCAACGGCAAGTGCGTGGGAACGCCGCCGCCGATCGGCTGCACCAAGTCGGCCGACTGCCCGACCGGCTCGAGCTGCGACTTTCTGACCGGCGCCTGCGTGCCGAGCATGAGCTGCACCAAGGACTCCGACTGCGGGCCGAGCTCGCTGTGCATCGCGAATCAGTGCGTGCCATTCACCGGCTGCGGGAAGAACAAGCCGTGCCCCACCGGCCAGACCTGCCGCCCGTCGGGCGTGTGCGCGCCGCAAGCCAACTGCGCCGTCGACACCGACTGCCCGGCGGGCCAGCGCTGCGACTTCGGGTTCTGCCAGCCATTCACCTGCGGCTCGAACGCGGACTGCTCGGACGGGTTCGTGTGCTCGGGCAGCGTGTGCGTGCCGCAGCGCTTCTGCGGCGCGAACACGGTGTGCCCGCCGCCCACGCAGTGCGTGAGCCACGTGTGCACCAACCCGGGCGGCTGCATGAGCACGCTCGACTGCCCGCCCAACGAGGTCTGCCGCACCGGCTTCTGCATCGTGCCGCCGCCGGTGAATTGCCAGACCGACGCGAACTGCCCGGCCGACGAGCGCTGCCAGTCGGGCACCTGCCGGCCGTTCGACCGCTGCACGATCAACAGCAACTGCATGACCGGCTGGCTGTGCGTCGGTGGGTTCTGCCGTCAGGGTGTGCAGTGCATCACGAACATGGACTGTACCGCTCCGCTACAGTGCAAGAGCGGGCAGTGCGTACCGTAGGCAACCTTCAACTTGCGAGCTGAGACACGATGAGACTCGAGGCCACGCGCCCCTTCTACTCCGTACTGCTGCTCTCCGCGCTCTGGTTCGTCTGCGCGCCGACGCTCGCGTTTGCGCAGCCTGCGGACGATCCCGGATTCTCGGAGCCTGCGCCGCCGCCCAGGCCCGCGCCGAAGCCTGCGCCTGCGCCGACCCCGCCGCCTGCGCCGCCGCAGCCGAAGGTCGCGCCGCGTCCCGCGCAGCCGTTGCCGCCGCCGCCTCCGCCGCCGTATCAGGCGCCCGAGATGAAGGAGACCATCGAGACGCAGGTCACCTACACCAACAACGACAAGGCGCCGATCCCGGCGGACACGGAGATGTACGAGCGGCTGGCCGCGCCGACGCTGTCGGGACCGGTCGGGCTGTTTCGCACGTTGACCGGCGACTCGGGCAAGACCAACACCTTCCGCGTCGGGCTGCACGTGGCCGCGTTCGCGCAGGACTCGTTCCTGATCGCCGGCAACGGTTCGCTCAAGGGCGACTCCAACTCGCGCTTCACCGGCGATCTCACCATCGGCTACACGCCGTGGAAATACCTCGAGACCTATCTGTCGCTGTTCAACACCTCGAACAAGAATCAGCGCACCGACGTGGGCCGCACCGATCCGGAGGTCATCCTCTCGCTCGGCGATCTGGCGCTCGGCGTCAAGGGACACCTGCCGGTGGCCAGCTTCGTCGACCTCGGCCTGCACCTCGGCGTGCGCTTCTTGAACTCGGTGAGCGGCATCAGCTTCGACGGCTCATCGACCAACTTCGCCGTCGACGCGATCGCCAGCTTCGATCTGCGCCACGCGGCGGCGACCCACAACGTGCCGCTGCGCTTCCACATCAACTTCGGCTTCCTGCTCGACAACTCGATCTCGCTGCTGCCGGCGGGGCAGTGCGGCAAGTCGACGGGCAATGACCCGTGCATCCGCTCGCGCGTGGTCGAGACCTTCGCCTACGGCATCGGCTCGGACCGGCTCAAGCTGGCGTTCGCGGTCGACGCGCCGGTCCTCTTGCCGCGCAACGTCGGGCTCGAGCCGTTCTTCGAGTACCACATGGACGCCTCGGTGGGCGACGGGGACCGCACGCTGTACAACGCGCTCAAGGGCGACAAGTCGATCCCGAGCGATCGGCTGCAGGGAAATACGCAGCAGTACCTCACCTTCGGCATTCGCATCCGGCCGGTGGCCGGGCTGGTGCTCGACACCGGGCTCGACATCGGGCTGCAGAGCCCGGGCTTCGTCTACGGGCCGCCGGTGCCGCAGTGGAACATCATCTTCGGCGCGGTGTACGCGTACGGCCAGAGCCCGCGCGGCCGCACCAAGATCATCACCAAGACCGTGACCCGCGAGACCGCGCGCGGCCCGGTGACCGGCAAGGTGCGCGGCATCGTGCGCGACTCGGTCACCAAGAAGCCGCTCGCAAACGCGGTGGTGCACTACACCAACCGGCGCGAGACGCCGCAGGTGACCACCGAGGATGGAACGTTCGTGTCGTACGGCTTCACCGTCGGCGGCGTGAGCATCGAGGTCACGCGCGACGATTACAACCCGACGCGCGTGGAGGCCAACTCGTATGCGGGCGGCGAGACGCCGGTCGAGGTGTTCATGGTCGCCAAGCCGCCGACCAACGGCACGCTCAAGGCGCACGTGAGCGACTCGAGCAACCAGCCGGTGAGCGCCACGGTGCGCTTCACCAGCGCCAACGGCAGCATCGTCGACGCCGACACCGACGGACCGGGCGCGTTCGTCGCGCGCCTGCCGCAGGGCGACTACACGATGGACGTGGTGGCGACGGGGTACCTGGCCAAGCAGCTGCCGGTGCTGGTCAACTCGGCGCAGTCGACCACCGTCGACGTGCAGCTCACCAAGAAGCCGACCGTCTCGCACGTGACGCTCGGCAAGACCGAGATCCAGGTCAAGGGCGTGGTGCACTTCGGCACCAACGACGCGATCATCAAGCCGGACGGCGAGCAGCTCCTCGACGAGGTGGCGGACGTGATCATCCGCAACCCGCAGCTCAAGAAGATCCGCATCGAGGGCCACACCGACAACCGCGGCAACGCGCAGAAGAACCTCGAGCTGTCGACGGGGCGCGCCGCTGCGGTCAAGGCGTACCTGAGCAAGGTGGGCGTCGATCCCAACCGGCTCGAGGCGCAGGGCTTCGGCGCGACCCAGCCGCTGGTGCCGAACCTGACGCCGGCCAACCGCGCGCGCAACCGGCGCGTGGCGTTCAAGATCGTCGACCTGGCGGGTGGCATCCCGCTTGAGTAGCCTTCGCATAGCCGGGCTCGCGCTGGTGCTCGGGTTGTTCGCCTGCTCCGAGGGCCACGATCAGTTTCTGCACGCGCCCGATCTGGGCCCGTCGACGGACGCTGCCGAGGCGCCGCTCGACCTGACACCCGTGGATCTGATGGGACCAGACTGCGGTCAGATCATGATCTGTGTGCTGCAGCAGTGCGCGCTGACCAACCTGACCTGCGATCAAGCGTGCGTGGCGGGAGCGCAGCCGGCGGCGCTCCAACAATCGGGCGCGCTGATCCTGTGCGCCGCGACCAACTGCCTGGCGGGACTGGCGGGCGGCGACGGCGGCGCGGGCATCGGCGGCATGCTGGCGATCATCAGCTGCATCGAGACCAAGTGCCCGATGCAGACCAACGCCTGCGAAGGCCTCCCGTTCGCCGCCCCGCTCTAGCTAACTTCTTGGCTAACTTCTTGGCTACTTCTTGGCGGGAGCGGGCGCAGCGGCGGGCTTGGCGGCCATGCCCGGCGGCGGCCCTGCGAACATGTAGGGGCGGATGTCCTCGAGCAACCACTTGCCCGCCTTCTTGACCGCCACGACCGCGATGTGATGCTTGCCGGGCATCGGCTTACCGTCCGGCGACTTCATTCCGGCCAGGTCGGCATCGATGTCGATGAACGCCACGTCCGGCTTGACCATGCGGGTGTTGGAAACGGTCATCGCCATGGTCGAGTCCTTGAGCATGGGGCCGGCCTGCTCCTCGGTAAACAGCTTCTCGATCTCGGCCTTGCCCCGGGCCACGCGGCCTCCCGGGTTGATCACCGAACCGTCGTCGGCAAACGCGCCCGTCAGGACCTTCGCGTCGTGCTTGTTCCACCCATCGACAAAGCCGTTCACCACCGCCTTGATGGCCTCTTCGTCCTTGGCTCCGCCTTTTTGAGCGAGCGCCGGTGCCGCAAACAGTAGAGCCGTTACCAGTACAGTCGTCCGGGTCATGAGATCCCTCCCAAGTGAAGCCCCTTCTCTAAACACACTCAGGGTTGAATGCGCAGGTCGCCGATGGCGAAGGGGGGCTTGAGCTCGGACGGGGAGAGCGGGCCGAGCTGAAGGAAGGTGGGCGACGGCGAGCCCCAGATCGACGAAATGGTCACGCCGAACTCGAACGAGAACACCGAGTCGTTGGGGCCGGGCGAGAGCTGCGCGGCGGTGGCGAGCACCAGCTGCGAGTCGGGCGTGAGGTCCACCGCGGACATGATCTGCGGCGTGGAGAAGAGCGGGCCGCCGCCACCGTTGATGTCGGCGCGCACCATCATGCCCGGCTGCGGCGGGTGCCACAGCTTGATGGCGGATTTGGCGCCGGCGGTGGTGTCGAGCGCGAGATCGGCGAGCTTGAACAGCGCGTCGTTGACCGAGGTGACGAACACCGCCGCCTTGTCGGGCGGCATGCGGATGGTGGTGCCCGACGCCAGCGGCTGACCGCGCGCGATCGCCAGCCGGATCGGCGCCGCAGCGCCCGGCACCGACTGCGTGCGCCACACCGAAAGCAAGCGCGCGCCACCGGCCATGGGCGTCCCCGCGGGCACCGGGCTGGCGCCGCCTTCGCCCTCTTTTCCCTCGACCATCAAGCGCACCGCGGTGAGCCGCGTCGGCTGCAGCGCGGGCAGGCTCTTGTCGTTGTCGCCCGAGACCACCCACAGCGTCTCGCCGTCGGACGAGAACGACAGATCGCGCACCAGCGAGAGCCGCTCGGACGGCAACAGATCGACGGTGGTCACCAGCTTCACCGACGGCTGCTTCTCGACGTCGCAGATGGCCAGCTTGTTGCCCTCGGCGATCAGCAGTGCCAGGACCTTGCCGTCGGGCGAGAGCTCGACCGCGCGCGGCGTGCGCACGTCCTTGGGCAGCTCGACCGGATCGTAGGGCGCCGGCGAGCGCGCCAGCGTGGTCGAGAACAGCGTCGCCTGGCCCTCGCCGATGGCGACCACCACCGGCGCGTCCTGCGCGCTGGCGAGCAGCGTCGCGCGATGCGTGAGCAGGCGCTCGAAGACCTGCTTGGGACCGCCCGCCGCGCCCAGATCGATCACCACCAGCCGGTCGTGATCGGGCCGCGAGGCGATCACGTACGCGACGCCCCCGTCGGACGACAGCCGCACCAGCCGTGCGCCGGGCACCGACAGCGGCGCGCCGAGCGCCTTGACGTCCTTGCCCACCTCGAGGATGTGCACCAGGCCGGCGTGCACCACCACCGCCAGGCGGCGGATGCGCACCGTCTTGACCGCGCGTCCATGCGGCTGCGAGACCGAGACCTCGACTTCGCCCGACGGCACGCCGACCGGCACGCGGACGATCACCCCGCCGCCGTCGGTGCGCGCGATGATGCCGGTGGCGCGCCCGCCGATCGCGATGGTCGGCTGCCGGCCGAAGTTGTCGCCTTCGATGAGCAGCAGCTCGCCGGGCGTGGCGACGCCGTCCTCTTCGCCCTTCCACGCGCCTTCGGAGGGGACGCGCCCGGTGCCGGCATCGCGCACCCGCGAGATGCGCGGCGAGCCGCTCGCGGACGGAATCTCGCGCGCTTCGATCACGTTCGGAAAGCCGCCCGCGCCGCAACCGGCGGCCAGGAACAGCCCGAGAAAGGCGGACAGAAAACGCATGGCGGCATCTTCGCGCCGAACCGCGGAGCGAGTCAAACCCTGGAATTATCTAACCAAGAGGTGCCATACGCTAACATACATAAATAGTCATTGACCCACTTATAGCGGAAGGTGTAGATCCGCTTCATGCGGATCTACTTCGTCGGTGCACACGCCACGGGCAAGACCACCATGACCCGCTACGTCAGCCGCAAGTTCGGCCTGCCGATGATCACCGAGGTCGCGCGCGCGGTGCTCGCCGAGCTCGAGACCAGCCTCGACTCGCTGCGCACGGACATGGATCTGGTCGCCGAGTACCAGCGCCGGGTGTTCGAACGGCAGGTGCAGGTCGAGAAGATGCAGCAGACCGGCTTCGTCTCCGACCGCGCGTTCGACAACCTCGCCTACGCGGCCGAGCACACGCTGATCCTCGCGGACATGCTGAGCGGCGACGCGTACAAGGGCTACATGGAGTGGGTCGGCCAGGGGATCGTGTTCTACCTGCGGCCGCACCAGGAGCTGGTCAAGGACGACGGCGTGCGCGCCGGGCTGACCTGGGACTCGGTGCTGCGCATCGACGGGATGGTCAAGCTGATGCTGGAGCAGAGCCGCATCCCGTACCTGCCGATCGAGTCGGCCTCGATGCAGGAGCGTGCGCGCGCGGTCGACTTCGTGCTCAAGCGCGCGGCCGGGCTGTCGGCGGTCGCCACCACCATCAACGACGCGGGCGCGCCCAAGGTGGTCACGCTGCTCAACAACAAGACCGCCGCGACCCGATAGCTACGACGGACCTTCCGTCAGCCGGAAGGTGGTCATGACGTTGGGCACGAACGAGAACTCGTCGTGGTGCTCGATCACGCGCCCCTTGTCGTCGAGGATGTCGACGCGGGACATCACCAGCACCTGCACCGGTCCGGTGGCCGGCTTGGTGGCGGCGACGTAGCCGACGATGCGGGCGCCGGTGTCGTACTCGAAGGTGACGCGGTGCGAGACCAGCTCGCGCAGCTTGTCGTAGTTCGGCATGTGGCCGTATATATCACGGGTCATGGCATCCACCGAGATCCTGCTCCTGCGGCACGGGCAGAGCGAAGGCAACGAGAGCGGGCGATTCGGCGGGCACGGGCCGACGCCGCTCACCGAGAAGGGCCGCGCGCAGGCCGAGGCCACCGCGCGCGCGCTCGCCGAAGAAGGCGGGCTCACCGGGATCTGGTCGAGCGATCTGATCCGCGCCGTCGAGACCGCGCAACCGGTCGCAGCTCTCACCGGGCTCCAGATCCGCACTACGCCGGCGCTGCGCGAGCGATCGGTGGGCGTGTTCACCGGGCTCACCTTCCCCGAGGCCGAGGCGCGCTATCCGGAAGCGTACGCCGCGCTCATGCGCCGCGAGAGCAACGTGTGCCCGCCCGAGGGCGAGACGCACGCGCAGTGCCTGGCCCGCGCGGTGTCGCTGCTCGACGCGGTGCTGCGCAACGAGCCCGGCGGGCGCACGCTGATCGTCTCGCACGCGGCCACCCTCTACCTGCTGCTCCTGCACCTGCTCGGCCTCGAGCACGACCCGCATGCGCGGCGCGTGTGGATCCGCACCGACAACTGCGCGCTCCACCGCCTCAAGCGCTCGAACGACGGCCTGTGGACCGTGCTCGCGCTCAACGACCGCGCGCACCTGCGCTGACAAAAGTTAAAAAGTTAAGTCCGCTTGTTAACTTGGCAGGCCGCGTTGGATCAGGTAGTCGCGCAGGGATTGCGAGAGCGCGGCGGAGGTGAGCAAGCCGGCGCCGGACACCACGGTCGCGATCAGGAGGCCGCCGGGACCGTCGAGCACGCCGCCGAGCGCCATGCCGACCAGCAGCGAGATGGCCAGCCCGCACAAGAAGAACACCACCTGCGCAAGCAGCGCGAGCGCTTCGGCGACGAACGGGCTGACGTCCTTCATAGAACCGTGTCCAGCGTGACCACGATCTTGTCGGCGGGTAGCGCGATGGTCTTCTGGCCGGTGACGTCGCCCGGATTCTTGGTCATCGCGTCCCCGTCCTTGTCGACGCGGATGTTGACCGTCACCTTGCCGCTCATCTTGGTGCCGGCCATCATCGCGTCGCGCCCGTCGAGCTGGAACGGCATGGGGAAGCTGCCCGCGGTGAGGCGCTTGACCGCCAGCGGCGGGCCGGGCTGATCGGCAGAGCGCGCCACCACGTAGATGACATCGCCGGCGGCCACCTTGGCCTTGACCTTGTCGTCGAGCTTGATCACGCCGGCGATCACCGTCTTGGGATCGAACGGGATGTCGCCGGGCGTGGTGTCGTTCCCCGCCGCCGCGCCGTTCGCGCCGACCGCCGGGTGGCCCGCGGGCAGGCCGGCCATCGGCGCCGCGTGCGGATCGGAGCCGGCCGGCTCGTGCGACGGATGATCCGCCGGGAGCAGCCCGGCCTTGACCTCGTCGGCCGACAGCGGCGGCAGCCCGCCCGACGGCGGCGGCGCAGAGGACGTCTTCTTCTCGCACGCGGCGAGCGCGCCCGCCGCAGCGACGGTGAACAGCGCGCACGCCAACACTCGACCAAAAGCCTGCATGCGCGTAACTTAGCACCCGTGAGTGGCAACGTCCATGAGACGACCGTCGAGCGCGTGACGTCGCTGGCGCGCGGCGTCGTGGAGTGGCGCTTCCGCCTCGAGCCGCCCGAGCCGCTCGCGTTCCGGCCCGGGCAGTTCGTCTCGGTGCGGGTCGGTGAGGACGCGGCCGGCGCGGCGATCTTGCGCAGCTATTCGATCGCCTCGTCGCCGGGCCAGCCGTGGTTCGCGCTGATCCTCAAGCTGGTGCCGGGCGGCGTCGCGTCGTCCTGGTTCGAGCGCTTGCAGCCGGGCGCGCGCGTGCGCTTCACCGGGCCGATGGGCTTCTTCGTGCTCGATCTGCAGCACCCCGGCGACGTGGTGCTCGGCGTGACCGGGGTGGGCATCACGCCGGCGCTGCCGATGCTGCGCGAGCTGCTCGCCCGGCCCGAGCCCGGCAAGGTGCGGCTGTACTGGGGAAACCGCGACGCCGAGGATCTGTTCTGGCAAGCCGAGCTCGACGAGCTCCAGCGCACGCACCCGCGCTTCGAGGTGCGCTACTTCCTGTCCGGGCCTGCGCCGTCGTGGAGCGGGCTGCGCGGGCGCATCACGCCGGCGGTGCTCGCCGATCTGGCGGCGTTTCGCCAGCCGGTGTTCTACCTGGTGGGCAACGGCGCGATGATCCGCGAGCTCAAGGCCGGGCTGGTCGAGCGCGGCGTCGACCGCAAGAAGCAGGTGCGCAACGAAGCCTTCTTCGAATGACATGAACCAAGGCGCTCCCGATCGATACCGCGCGCTCGCGCTCGGCGCGCTGGCCGCCCTCCTCTACCTGGTCACCGCGCCTGCGGTGGTCAACCCCGACGGGCTCGGCTACCTCAAGCTGTTGCCGCACAACTTCGCGGCCGGCCACCTGTTGTACATGCCGCTGTTGCGCGCCGCGACGCACCTGTTCGGCGGCGACGGGCTGCGCGCGGGGCGGTTCGTCAACGCGATGCTGGGCGGGACGGGCGTGGTGCTCACCTACGGCATCGTGCGGCGTGCGCTGTTCTCGCTGCCGCTCGGGCGCCCGTTCTCGGCGGCCGACATCCGCTTCGCGGCGACCTTCGCGGCGGCCGGGCTCGCCCTGTCGTACGGCTACTGGGTGCAGGGCGCCGACCTGGAGGTCTACGCCGCGGCGATGGTGGCGCTGCTCTCGACGGTGCGCTTGTTGCTCGCGTACCAGGTGCGGCCGACCGCGCCGCGCGCGCTGGCGGTGGGCGTGCTGCTCGGTGTCGCCGTGCTGTGCCACCTCGAGCACGTGCTCTTGACGCCGTTCGTCGCCGCGTGGGTGTGGTCGTACGCGCCCGCGCCGCGATCGCGCGTCCCGCACGTGGCGCTGGCGGTCGGCACGGGCGGGGCGATCGCGATCGCGGCGTACGCCTGGGCGACGCTGGTGGTGCGCGGGCACGATCTGTCGGGCGCGCTCGGCTGGATCGCCACCGCGCAGCACGGCTTTCCCTATGGCGGCGGCCTGTACCGCGTCGCCGACGCGATCTACGGGCTGGCCAAGGCGATCGTCTACTCGCCGTACTTGTTCGAGAGCGACGCGCAGCGGCTGCTCGGCCAGTTCCTGCTCGGCCTGGCGCCGCTGGTCGCGCTCGGCATCGGCGCGTTTGCCGGCCGGCGCGCGCTGCCGCCGCTCCAGTGGCGCCTGTGGTCCTCGTGGGTGGCGCCCTACGCCGCCTTCGGCGTGGTCTTCTTCGGCTCCGACACCGAGCGCTGGCTGTTCGTCCTGCCAGCGCTGTGGCTGCTGGCGGCGGTCACGCTGGCGCTGCATCCCGGGCGCGCGCGAGTGGCGGTCTGGGTGCTCGCCTACCTGGCCGCGGCGAATCTGGGCACCGGGATCTGGCCCGCGCACCGAGAGAGCTCGCCGACCCGCGCGCGCGCCGAGGCCGCCTCGCGGCTGTTGCACGACGGCGATCTGCTGATCTTCCCGGGCCACTCGTGGGACGAGTACGTGAGCTACTACGCGGCGGTGAAGGTCGAGCCGTTTCCGGTCGCGTACTACGCCGCGCGCGACGGCTTGCCGGCGTGCTGGGTGCGGCTCGATCGCGAGATCGCGGCGGCCGAGGCGCGCGGCGGGCAGGTCCTGGTGGTGCGCGTGTTCGACGAAGACGATCCGTCGCCCAACGATCCGCGCGGCTTCGACGAGCTGTCCGCGCTCGGCCTGAGCAAGAACGCGCTGCGCGAGCGGTTGCGCGCGATCGGGCGGCCGGTGACGGTCGGCGCCGCCGTGCCCTCCGGCGACGGGACGCAGGTCGTGCGCCTCGATTCGACGCCCGGCGCCGTGATAAACCAGCGTCAATGAGCGACGTTGTCGAATACCGGATCGACCTGCTGCTGCGCCATGCACATTTGTACACCGTCGAGGCCCGCTTCCCGGTGGGCGGCGCGGAGCCCTGGGTCGACCTCAAGCTGCCGGTGTGGACGCCGGGCAGCTACCTGGTGCGCGAGTTCGAGCGCCACCTGCAGGAGCTGGTGTGCGACGACGGCGAGGGCCGGCCGCTGCCGGTGCGCAAGGTCGACAAGAGCACCTGGCGCGTCGACGCGCGCGCCGCCAGGCGGATCCGCGCGCGCTACAAGGTCTACGCCTGGGATCTGACCGTACGCTCCGCGCACCTCGACGACACGCACGGCTTCTGGAACGGCGCCTGCGTGTTTCTGTACACCGACGCGCTCGCGAGCGGGCCGCACCGCGTGGTCGTCGCGCCGCCGCTCGGCTGGCAGGTCACCGTCGGGCTCGAAGAGACCGAGCCGCACACCTACGTGGCGCGAAGCTACGACGAGCTGGTCGACTCGCCGTTCGAGGTGGGCACGCACGAGGTGGTGAGCTTCCTCGCGCAGAGCAAGGCGCACCGCCTGGCGATCTGGGGCCGCGTGGAGACCCCGCGCGACACGCTGGTCGCCGACTTCATCAAGATCATCGAGACCGCGCAGGCGGTGTTCGGCGAGCCGCTCCCCTACCCCGACTACACCTTCATCCTGCTCACCGCCGCGAACCAGTACGGCGGCCTCGAGCACGCGCGCTCCTGTGCGCTGCTCACCTCGCCGTTCACCTTTCAGCCGCGCAAGAAGTACGAGGAGTTCCTCGAGTTGGTGTCGCACGAGTTCTTTCACCTGTGGAACGTCAAACGCATCCATCCGGAGGCGCTGGGGCCGTTCGACTACCAGCGCGAGAACTACACGCGCTCGTTGTGGGTGATGGAGGGCGTCACCAGCTACTACGATCGCTACCTGCTGGTGCGCGCCGGGCTGCAGCCGCCCAAGCGCTACCTGGAGAAGCTCGGCGAAGAGCTCGGCAAGATCGCCGCCATCCCGGGGCGCTTCCGGCAGAGCCTGGAGGAGTCGAGCTTCGACGCGTGGATCAAGCTCTATCGTCCCGACGAGAACTCGGTGAACTCGACGATCTCGTACTACCTGAAGGGTGGCGTGGTGTCGCTGCTGCTCGATCTCGAGATCCGCACGCAGTCGAAGGGGACCCGCTCGCTCGACGACGTGATGCGCCTTCTGTGGCAGCGCTACGGCAAGGCGGGCAAGGGCTTTCCCGACGACGGCGTGCAGGCGATCGTCGAGGAGGCCTCGGGGTGCGCGCTGGCGGCGTTCTTCGATCGCTACGTGCGCGGGCGCGAAGAGCTCGACGCCAACCCGATCCTGCGCACGGTCGGCCTGCAGGTGAAGGCCGGCGCGGAGGACGACGACGAGAACAAGGCTCCGCAAGGGTGGCTCGGCTGCAACCTGAAGGACGACGGCGAGTCGGTGCTGGTGACCGCGGCGCTCGACGGCGGGCCGGCGGTGGGAGCGGGGATCTACGCCAACGACGAGATCATCGCGCTCGACGGCTTTCGCTGCGATCTGTCGGGGCTCAAGGATCGGCTGGCCGGGCGCGCGCCGGGCGATCGGGTGACGCTAACCCTGTTCCGCCGCGAGGAGCTGCGCTCGATCGCGATCACGCTCGGCGAGAAGCCGCCCGAGAAGTGGGAAGTGGTGCCGGTGGAAGATCCGACCGACGCCGAGCGCGCGGCCTATCAGGCGTGGATGGGACAGCCGCTCGAGTCGGAGAGCGAAAAGAAGGACGCGTAGGCTACGGCGCGGCGTCCGCGCAGCAGCGGAACCCGACGTCCGAGTTCGCGAACCCGGGCTGCGCGATCACGAAGTCGAACTCGCACGACGTGCCGTCCGGCGCCACGCCGTCCGATTGCGACGTGTATCCGCCGCCGCGGATCTTGAAGTAGGTGGTCCCCATCGACGAGACCGTCGACGAGGTCCACTCGGCGAGATTGCCGCTCATGTCGAACAGGTGATCGGTCGCGCTCCAGTTGGCGAAGCACTTCTTGGCCAGCGCATTGTCGAAGCCGGTCGGCCACACCGCCGGGCTCGCCTGGCGGTTGACGTCGTTGCACACGCCCGTCAGATAGGTCGAGTTGGTCGCCGAGTACGAGTACAGGTTGGCGCCCGCCCCGCCCGGGCCCTCGCACGCGGTCTGCCATTCGGCGACGGTGCACAAGCGCATCGCGTTGCCGAGCGAGTCCTTCACCGACGCGCACGCGGCCTGCGCCTGCGTCTCGGTGACGTTCGACCACGGAATCACCGCCGGCTTGGCGCACGAGCGCGCCGAGTTGCCGCCTTGCGACACGTTGTTCGAGTCGGGCCGCGACGCCTCGTACGAGTACACCCAGGCGGCGCCGACCTTGACCATCGAATCCGTCCAGGTCTTGCACGGCAGCGGATTGTTGCCCAGGTTGTCGGAGTAGCAGGTGGGCGCGAAGGTGCAGAAGTTCTTGGTCGGAATGGGCGCGGCGAGCGGGCAGTTGTAGTTGGCCGGGCAGTCGGTGCTGGCGGCGCACTTGCACGCCTTGCCCCCGCCGAACGCGGCGCAGGTGCCGGCGGTCTTCACCTTGCAGTCGTTGTCGACGTTGCAGCTCTGCGCCGGGAAGTAGCGCTCGTCGATCTGCCCGTCGCAGTTGTTGTCCTTGCCGTCGCAGCTCTCGTCCCGCGCGGCGAACGCGGTGGCCGTCACCTTCGCGTTCCCCGCATCGAGACAGGCGGAGGTCTTCATGGTGGCGTCCGTGGGATCGCACTTGATGGTGCCCGAGTTCTGGCACACGCCCACGCCCACCTGGCAGGCGTTGGTCAGCGTCGGGAAGCCGTCCTTGTCGGTGGTGCCGTTGCAGTTGTTGTCCTTGCCGTCGCACCGGGTCTCGAGCACCAACAGGTTGCCCGTCGCGGGATCGGAGTCGATGGTCGCGAAGCCGCGGTAGTCGCAGTGCCAGCCCGCCAGGGTGTGCGTGCACGTCGGCGCGATGCCCTTGCCCGCGCACTCGCCGACGTTGGAGCAGAAGTTCGCCGGCACGGTCAGGCTGTCGTCGGCACAGCCGTTACAATCGTTGTCCACGCCGTCGCACGACTCGACCGCGGACGGCGGGTTCTGCGGACAGGCATAGTAACAGCCGACGCCCGCCGGACCGTTCTCGACGCCGGGCGGGCCGCCGGTGCAGGTGCCCGCCGGATCGCCCGCCTTCGGCTGCTTGGGCGCGAAGGCGAACCCGCTGTTGCACGACACCACGAAGCAGGTGCCGGTCGCTCCGGCGACGGCCGAGTGGCAGCCGTTGACCGCCTGGAACAGGTTGCAGACCGCGTTGACCGCGGGCGGGCCGGCGGTGGTGCAGGCGCCGCAGTTGTTCTTGTCGCTGTTGTAGAGCGGCAGTTGGGCGGCGTTGCCGTCGGCGTAGCCGGCCGGCTTGGCCGCGGTGAACGGCTCGTCCACCTGGCCGTCGCAGTTGTTGTCCAATTTGTCGCACACCTCGGCGGTCGGGCCCTTCGAATCCGGGCACACCTTGACGCCCGACACGCACGTCAGCGTGCCCGGCTTGCACTCGCCGATGCAGCCCGCCACCACGCCACCCGGGCAATTGGCCGCGCACGGAGTCCCCACGTCGGTGGGGGAGTCGTCGACCTTGAAGTTGCAGTTGTTGTCGACGCCGTCGCAGACCTCCGCCGGGAAGACGCAGGTGGTGTTGTCGCAGTCGTTGTTGCCGCTGGTGCTGGTCGTCGAGGCGGTCGCGCAGTGGTACTCGCAGCCGATGGTGTCGCGGCTCGACGGCGACGCCGGATCGTGGCGGAAGGTGTCGGTGCCATTGTTGATGCAGTGGGCGACGCCGCAGAAGCCGACGCCGGTGATCGGATCCTTCTTGCAGGCCGGCACCGCGCCCGGCCGCGTGCACACCGACGCGCACGCGCCGCAATTGGCCAGGTCCTTGTCGTACAGCGGCTTGCCGGTCGCGTCGTAGCCGGTGGTGAACGGATCGTCGATCTTGCCGTTGCAGTCGTTGTCCCTGCCGTCGCAGATCTCGGTGGGATCCGACGTCGGCGTGCAGGCGTACTCGCAGCCGGCCACCAGCGGATCGAGATCCACGAAGCCCGGCACGCAGCCTGCCGGCGCGCAGGCCGGTGAGCCGCCCGCGTCGCCGCCGCCCACGCACGCGCCGAACTGGTGCTGGCCGGTGAAGTTGCAGGCGTTGCCGCACGCGCCGCAATTGTTGGGATCGCCCACCAGCTTGGAGGGCAGCACGTTGTCGATGGTGCCGTCACAGTCGTTGTCGATGCCGTCGCACTTCTCGATGCCGTTGTTGGTGGGGACGCACGGCCCACCGTCGTTGACGATGCTCATGTCCAACCCCGACAGATCGTCGCCGGTGGTCGGCGCTAGATCGTCCGGCGGCAGGAGATCGAGGAGCACCGGCAGGAGGTCGCCCTGCCCGGCTGAGCCGCAGTTGAGGCAGTACGGATCCGACTTGCAGCCCGACACGGCGAGCCCGACCGCGAGGATCAGGCCGAGCGTCAGGCCCTGCCGAAGTCGCCTCCGCAGCAGAAGCGCCGCGCCGATGGCCAGAAGCAACACGAGCGCGCTGTCCGACCGTCGCGGCGCCGCGCCGCCCATCGCCACGGCGCACGACGAGCCGCCGCCGCCTTCGGCCGCGATCTGATCCGACGGCGCGGTCGAGTCTGCCTGGCAGCCCGCGCCGCAGGTATTGACGTCGACCTTGCAGCTCGATCCACCGGGGCACTGGATCGCCCGGCACGGATCGTCGTGGCACGAGCCCATGCAGCACGCCTGCGTCGGGTTGCAGCCCTGGAGGCACATGTTCTCGACGCACATGCCGGTGGTCTCGTTGACCACCACGCACACCTGCCCCGACGGGCAGCCCATCTTGGCGCACGGGCTGGTCTTGCACATGCCGCTGATGCACGCCTCGCCGGGCGGGCAGGTTCCGCTGCACACCATCTCGCAGTTGCCGTCCTGACAGAACGTGCCCGCCGGGCAGGTGACACCGAAGCACGGATCGACCTGGCAAGCCGGCGGCGTGCCCACGCACTGCTGGCCGGTCGGGCAGCCAAAGGTCAAGCAGGTGTCGTCGACGCACACGCCGTCGCTGCAGCGCAAGCCGGCGGCGCAGGTCACGTTGCTGCACGGATCGACGCAGCTGCCCTTGCCCATCGCGTCCACCCTGCACAGCTGGCCGGCCGGGCAGTTGATCATCGCGCACGCGTCGGGCACGCACAGGTTGTTGGAGGTCTGGCAGACGAAGCCGCCCGGACAGGGGAACTCGCCGCCCGAGCACGGCTGCAAACAGTTGCCCTGCAAGCATTGGAAGCCGGTCGGGCAGTTGCCGTTCGAGTTGGGGATGCCGGTGCAGTCGGTGGAGATGCCGTCGCACTGATTGGGCTGCGGGCCGACCTCTCCCTGGCACACGACCGCGCCGTTGACGCACGCGGTGGTGCCGGGGTCGCACGGCGGCTTGTCCATGCCGACGACCAGCGGAACACACGGCGTGCCGCCCTTGACGCCCACGCGCGGGTCCATCAGGTTGTCGTCGGGCGTGCCGTCGCAGTCGTCGTCCTTGCCGTTGCACAGCTCGGGCATCGGGCCGACCGTCTGCTGGCAGGTGAGGCCGTTGGGCCCGCCGCCCGGCGCGGCGCCGTTGCACACGTACTTGGCGCGGCACTCGCCCTGCGTGAAGATCACGCCCGGGCCGCTGCACGGCAGCCCGTTGCCGGGGATCGCGTCGTCGACCAGATTGTTGCAGTCGTTGTCGATGTTGTCGCAGACTTCGGCCGACTTGGCGACGCCGCCCATGCACACCTTGGCGCCGGCAGTGCAGACGTACGTGCCGGTCTTGCAGCGCACCGAGCCGTTGGTGTTGCTGCAGTCGGCCAGATTTCCCGTCGGGCAGCAGGCGGTGTTGATCCACGGATCGGTCAGGTTGTTGTCGGGCACGCCGTTGCAATCCTGATCGAAGCCGTCGCAGATCTCCGCCTGTGGGCCGACCGCGCCGCTGCAGGTGTTGGAGAAGGTCCCGGCGGGATTCGCGCACGGCTTGCCGCCGGCCGGACAGCCGCCCGAGCCGGGCGGAATCGGGGCGATCGGGTTGCACGCCTTGGTGCCCGCGACGCACGGTCCGTTGCCGGCCATCGCCGGCGCCGCGAACGGGAAGCAGGCCGCCGTGTTCTCGTCGGTGAGCGAGTTGCAGTTGTCGTCGACGCCGTTGCACACCTCGGCGAGCGGGCCCTGACCGCCGAGGCAGGTCAACGCGTCGTTGTTGGTGTGCCCCGCCGATTTGGTGACCGGATCGGTGGTGCAGCCGGCGCCCAGGGTGGGCATCGCCTCGTGGCAGCAGAAGGTGGCGCCGGGCGTGCAGATGCCCACGTTCGAGCCGCAGCCGATGCCGGTGTCGGTCAGGTGGTTGTCGGCGATGCCGTCGCAGTCGTCGTCGCAGCCGTTGCAGGTCTCGGGCTGCGGAACGCCGGCCAGGTTGCACGCCGGGCAGTTGTTGGCGCAGCACGAGCCGGCGACGAACGGGATGCAGTCGTCGATCACCCCGTTACAGTCATCGTCGGCGCCGTTGCAGGTCTCGACGGTCGGGCACAGCGCCGGCGTGGTCGCGCAGGTGGGCGCAGAGCACGTCTCGCTGAGCTTGTCCGCCGAGCACACGAAGCTGCCGGCGGCGAAACACTTGGTGCCGGCCAGCGCCCCGTTGGTGCACACCTTGGCGGCGCGCACGCCGCACGCGCCGGACAGCGCCACGTCGGGGAACGGCTCGTCGCAGACTCCGTTGCAGTCGTCGTCGGCGTTGTTGCACTTCTCGGTCTTGACCGATTTCGCCAGGATGTCGGCGAACGCCGCCTGGATGTCCTGCTGGTTGTTGGCGAAGCGGGCCGAGGTGGTCCCGCCGGCGGCCGCCATGTTGTTCATCACCGCCTGATCAGTCGCGCCGATCGAGACGCCGATCACATAGGTGAGGACGTGATTGGCGGCGTTGTCGTTGAACAGGGCCTGTGCGGCGGCGACCGGATCGGCGCCGCAGCCGTTGCCGCCGCCTGCCGCGCTCTCCGCGCCGTCGGTGACGACCACCAGGTTGTACGGCCGGCAGTTGATCTGCACATCGGCGCCCTTGACCGCGTCGTACCAGGAGCTCTTGGCGACGGTGATCGCCTCGGCGAGCGGCGTGTTTCCTTCGGCACGCAGCTCGGGATTGAGCGGCGTCGATCCGGTGCCGAACGCGTTGTTGCCGTCGCCGCTGGTCTTGTGGTTCTCGACGCCGTCGAGCCACGGCAACATCTTGGGACCCGAGCCGGCGGCAGGAAGCACGATGACGCGCCCGCCTGCACCGGCGCCGTTGCAACCCTGGCTGGTCCAGTTGATCGTCGTGAGCGCGGTGAAGTTGTTGTCGGTGTAGAGGCAGTTGAACCCCGCCCCGCCCGAGAAGCACTGGTTGCACAGCGGATTGGCGAACGTGCACAGCTGGAAGTCATAGGACATCAGGCCGAAGTCGATGTCGCCGCCGTAGCCCGTGACCGCGTTGGTGATCGACTGCTTGGCAGCGAAGAGCCGGCTGTTCACACCATCGCGAGCGGCGCCGAGCACCTTGCCCGGATACATGAACGCGGCGTTCAGGTTCTTGTCGGTATAGCTGGTCGATCCGTCCCCGCCCGGGAAGTCGGTTCCGTTTTGCGGATCTTGAAAGTGGAAACCCATCGACCCCGACGTGTCGACGAGGATCATGGTGCGGCCCTTGACCTGGGTCTGGGCGAACGCCGTTCCGGATCCGACGATCGTGAGGACGAGCGCAGCGAGGGCGAAGCGAACGGTGCTGCACATCTAAGCTACTCCTTTGAACAGAGTACCAGCGGTCCCAAGACCGCGGAAGGCCGGACAAGACGCGCAGACCATACCGACACGTGGGGCCGTGTGGATGTATGCGGGCCCACACGCGAACCGGAGCGGAAGCTACGGTTTCTCTTCGGCGCCTTCTTCGGGCTTCTCGGCCGGTTTCTCCTTCTTGACCGGCTCTTCGACGATGTGGAACTCGACGCGGCGGTTGGCCTCGCGACCGGCCGAGGTCTTGTTGTCGGCGATCGGCACGTCCGGCCCGTAGCCGGCCGAGATCAACCGATCCGGCTCGACGTTCTTCTTGATCAGGTACGTGCGCACCGAGTCCGCGCGCTCCTTGGAGAGCTGCGTGTTCTTGTCGTGGTTGCCCTGCGAATCGGTGTGGCCCTCGACGCGGATCTTGAACTCCACGTGGCCGCGGATGATCTGCGCGACCTGATCGAGCAGGTTGAAGCTCTGCGGCTTGATGGTCGCCTTGTTGGTGTCGAAGAAGATCTTGTCGAGGATCACGATCTGTCCCCGCTCGATCTTGGCCTTGGGCGGCGGGCCCTTGTCCGGGCAGCCGTCCTCGTCCTGGAACCCGTTGATGGTCTCCGGCTCGTTCGGGCACTTGTCGACCTTGTCCGGGATGCCGTCCTTGTCGTTATCCGGATCCGGGCAGCCGTCGTCGTCCTGGAACCCGTCCATGTCTTCCGGCTGGTTCGGGCACTGGTCGTACTCGTCGGGGATGCCGTCGTTGTCGTTGTCCGGATCCGGGCAGCCGTCCTCGTCCTCGAAGCCGTCCTTGTCCTCGGGCTCGGTCGGGCACTTGTCCTTGTCGTCCATAATGCCGTCGCCGTCGGTGTCGGTCTTGGACAGCGGGCAGCCGTCGTTCGGCTTGGGCGGCTTGTGATCCTCGGGGTCGAGCGGGCACGCATCATTGATGTCGAGGATGCCGTCCTTGTCGTTGTCCGGCTCGGGGCAGCCGTCCTCGTCCTCGAACTGGTCGAAGTCTTCGGCCTGGTTCGGGCACTTGTCGTCCTTGTCGAGGATGGTGTCGCCGTCGTTGTCCGGATCGGGACAGCCGTCTTCGTCTTGAAAGCCGTCGCGGTCCTCGGGCTTGCCGAGGCACTTGTCGACGGAGTCGGGCACGCCGTCGTGATCTTCGTCCCGGTTGTCGGGCGCGTAGACGAAGCCGAGAAACACGCGCGGCTGCGGCGAGCCGAGGCCCGCGACCAGCCCGTTGCCGACGCCCACCGTGCCGGCCAGGCCGGGGATGATCTGCACCTTGGCGGCCAGGCCGATCTCGAGCGGCCCGTTGTTGATCGCCGAGATCGATCCCGACACGTCGGAACGGCCGAAGATCTCGGCCAGCAGCGTCAGGCGCCTCACGATCACGTCGAACGCGATCGCGCCGCCGTAGGTGAGCTGGTTGCCGACGGTGGTGGAGAAGAACTGCGAGGTGTGCGCGCGCCACAGAAAGCCGAAGAACGCGCCGATGCGAAAGCGATCCGCCTCCCAGCCGGCCAGCGCGCGCCCCTCGCCGGAGAAGCCGGTGAAGTGCTTCTCGCCGCCGAAGTCGTTGTCGTCGCCGAACGGAAAGCCGAGCCAGTGGCTGACCGCCAGGTTGAAGCCGCGCTCGTGCCCGTAGATGAGCGCCTTCAAGTGCAGCCGCGGATCGCCCATCGCGAACCCGCTGGCGCCGCCGACCCGCGTGCCGTCGGGCTTGGGGTTCTCGTCGAAGAACGTCTCGCCGGCCTGGTACAGCGTCATGGGGATGGTGACCGCGATCTGGAAGCGATTCCACAAGCCGACTCCAGCCCACGCGTCGACGGAGAGCGCGTCCGAGATCAGGTTGGCGCGCGAGTTGGTGGCCTTCATCGACGTCGAGTCGTAGTTGAGGATCGAGAACTCGTTGCGCGTGTAGTTGAAGAACAGGCCGACGCCCCAGGCCTTGTGCGCGAACGGACGCGCCGGCTCGACGCTGACGAACTCGTCCGGACCAGGAGACGCGTGGAACAGCTGCGGGCTGAACGAACGTTCTTGCGGCGACTGGGCCTGCGCCACCGTCGATGCAGCCAATAGGGAGGCTGCTACGCCCCAACGCGCGATGCTGATCATCGCGGGCATCTTATCATGGGAGACCATGGGCGGAAAACCCTCTGCTACACTGGCTGCGTGGTCGTGTGCCCCACCTGCAAGGCGCCGCTAGAGCCGAACGCGCGCTTCTGCCCCAAGGACGGCACGACCATCCGCCCCGACAGCGTGCTGGTCCCGGTCGCCTCGATGGGGCACGCCGCGACCGTGGCGGTGCGCACGCGCAAGAAGCCGCCGACCGCCACCACCGACCCGGCGGTCGATCCGCTGATCGGCAAGCTGCTCGACGGGCGCTACCGGATCCGCGCGCGGCTCGGCGAGGGCGGCGTGGGCGCGGTCTACGAGGCCGAGCACGTGCAGATCAAGAAGACCGTCGCGCTCAAGGTGCTGCACGCGATCTACTCGACGACCGAGGAGTTCCAGAAGCGCTTCGAGCGCGAGGCGCGCGCGGCCAGCCGGCTGTCGCACCCGGGCTGCGTGCAGGTGCTCGACTTCGGTCGGGTGGAGAAGGTCGAGCCGGCCGACGACACCGGACGCACCAACGGGATGCCGTATCTGGTGATGGAGTTCGTGCGCGGGCAGCCGCTGCTCGACCGGCTGATCGACGGGCCGCCGATCGAGCCGCACGAGGCGGTGGGCATCGCGCGCGACGTGCTGGCGGCGCTCGAGCACGCGCACGGGCTGGGCATCGTGCACCGCGATCTCAAGCCCGCCAACATCATGCTGACCGGTGATCACACGCGCACCAAGTTGCTCGACTTCGGCCTGGCCAAGGATCTCGACGGCGACAGCAAGGAGGCGCTCACCCAGGCCGGCATGGTGTTCGGCACGCCGGGCTACCTCAGCCCCGAGCAGGCCGCCGGACGCAAGGTCGACGCGCGCTCGGATCTGTACTCGATGGGCGTGGTGCTGTTCGAGATGGTGTGCAACCGGCGGCTGTTCGAGCGCGACGATCCGCTCGATGCGGTGCGCGATCACCTGAACACCCCGCCGCCCGATCCGCGATCGATCAATCCGTCGGTGTCGCACGATCTGGCGGCGGCGATCTCGAAGGCGCTCGAGAAGGATCGCGAGAAGCGCTTCGCATCGGCCGAGGCGTTCGCCGGGCGGCTGGCGGGCACGCCCGAGGCGAGCGGCCGGAGCAACAAGACCGCCGGGCCGGTGGCACTGCGCACGCTGCTGTTGCGCAGCGCGGGCGGGCGGCCGATCTGGCAGTGGGGCGTGGCCGGGCTCACGGCGATCGCGGTGATCGTGGGGATCCTGGCGGCGGCCTCGCGCACGCGCGCGCCGATCGCCGCGCCGCCCATGACGCTGGCGCCCGCGCTGGCTTTTAGCCCGTCGCCGCCGGCGGTCTCCGACGGGGCGCGCTTCGCGTTCGATCTCCTGCGCGAGGACAAGGTCGACGAGGCGATGGCCGCCGCGCGCGCCGCGTTGCGCGACCGGCCGCACGACGGTAGCGCGCACGACGCGCTGGCCACCGCCTACGCGCGCAAGCTGTGGTGCTCGGACGCGCTCGAGGAGCTCGAGCGGGCGGTGCGCGACGACCTGCGGCTGCGCGACGATCCCAACGTGGCGCGCCGCGCGATCGCCTGCCTGGGGCCCAAGACCAACGCCCGCGCCGCGCGCTTCCTCGGCGAGAAGCTGGGCGCCGTGGCGCGCCCGGTGCTGCAGGCCGCGGCGACGGGCGAGCCCAACCTCGAGCTGCGGCGCGCGGCCCAGAAGGTGCTCGATCGAATGCCGTGATTAGTGGCGCAGCGACGAGAAGCGGATAGACTTGGAGGCTGATGCGCAGACTGCTTTTGTACAAAACCGGCGAGACCGACCGCCAGCTCGTGTGTGACATCGGTGACTACGAGGCGTGGTTCGGGCGGGTGCTCGGCGAGGCGTGCACGCTGGAGATGCACCGCGCATTCGAGGCGCCGCACCACCGCATCGAAGGCTACGACGGCCTCTTGATCACCGGCTCGCCCCGATCGCTGGTCGAGCCCGAGCCGTGGATGGACGACGCCGCCGCGTTCGTGCGCAAGGCGGCCTCTGCCGGCGTGCCGGTGCTCGGGGTGTGCTTCGGCCACCAGCTCCTCGGCTACGCCTATGGCGGCCGCGTGCGCATGAACCCGAACGGCTGGGAGGTGGGCACCGTCGAGGTCGATCTCACCGACGAGGGCCGGCGCGATCCGCTGTTCGACGGCTTGCCCGCGCGCCTGCGCGTCAATCAATCGCACCGCGACGAGGTATGGGAGCTCGGCGAGACGACCCGGCTCGCGTCCGGCGCGCACACGCCCAACCAATCGCTCGCGGCGGGCGAGCACGTGCGCGGCGTGCAGTTCCATCCCGAGATGAACGGCGTGGTGATCCGGCGGCTGATCAATCATCGCCGCGCGATCCTGCATGCCGACGTCCTTCAGCGCGGGCGCGCCGTCACCGTCGACGGCTTGCTGGCAGAAGCGGCGGATACGCCCGACGCGGAGAAGGTGCTGCAAAACTTCGCGAGGCATTTCGTCAAGGCCGCGTAGCTACCTCGGCAACCTCAACCAAACATCAAATCCAAACTCCACGCTGAACCCCAGCTTGCGGTACATGTCCTTCGGCGAGTCGTCCGCCCGCGCGATCAGGTACACCAGCTCCGCGCCCCGCTCCCGCGCGCGCCGCACCATCTCCACCACCATCGTCGCGCCAACGCCTCGTCTCCTGGCGTCCGGCAGCGTGCCCACCGAGACGATCGACGCCACCTTGCGGTCCATCGCCAGGCCCACCGTTCCGACCACGCGGCCGTCGCGCTCGGCGACGAACAGCGAGAGCGCGCCGAGCTCGCTCTTGTGGCGCAACGAGCCGACGATCTCGCGCGACACCGACGGCGCGTACCACGCCTCTTCGCGGTTCATGCGATCCATCGCGTAGCCGAACAGATCCCACGAGCCCTCGTGCGGCACGCTCTTACAGCGCACGTGCCGGGAGCCCTCGCGCGCGAGCGGGCCGTCGAGGACCATCGCCAGCAGGCGATCGCGCACGAAGCCGCGGCGGCGCAGCTGCGGCGCGAGCGTCTCGGGCACGTCGGCGCCGTCGAGGGTGAGCTGCAGGTGGCGCGCGCCGACCTCGCGCAGCGGCTCGGCCAGCCGTTCGAGCGTGTCGTCGAGCGTTCCCTCGCGCAACAGCGGGCGGCGCACCAGGTTGGCGTCGTAGACGTGCGGAAACGCCGGTTGGCAGATCACCCGCCCGACGTCCAGGCGGACCACTTCGGCCCCTGCCTCGGCGAGCGCATCCTCGGCGAGCGAGATCCGTTCCGCGACCGACGCCGCCTGCGCGCGCATCGCCCGAGTGTAGTCCGCCCGCCTCGGTTGAGGCAATCGAGCCACAGTGCGCAGGAACGAAACACCATGTAAACCGTGTGCTCGCTCGTGGCCCGAGCGTTGCTAGGCAAGACGGCAATGCGAATGACTCTGTGCCTTGCGTCCGTCTTGTTTCTGTCCGGCCTGGCCCACGCCCAGACGGTGTGGGTGGCCTCCGAGTCGACCAAGGTGCGCCCGTCCGACCCGATCGGACCCGCGCGCGCCGCCACGCTCGAGGCCGCGCGCAACGAGTTCGAGGCGTTCCACCTGGTCGTCCACGGCGGGGCCGCGGGCGTCGCGAACGTCACCGTCACCGCGCACGACCTCGCCGGCCCCTCGGGCGCGGTGATCGGCGGCGCCGAGATCCACGTGTTCCGCGAGGCGTGGATCAACCTCGCCACCCCGTCCAACATCGCCGGCGCGACCGGCCGTTGGCCCGACGCGATGATCCCGGCCGTCGACGAGCTGTTCGGCGAGACCCGCAACGCGTTCCCCACCAACGTCCCGGCGAGCGAGCAGCAGCCGGTGTACGTCGAGTACCACGTGCCCGAGACCGCGGCCGCCGGCGTCTATACCGGCACCGTCCACGTCGCCGGCAACGGCCTCTCCGTCGACGTGCCGGTGACGCTCACCGTGCGCGGCTTCACCCTGCCCTCGACCTCGAGCCTGCGCACCGCGTTCGGCATGGGCTGGTCCGACGCCTGCGTGGCGCACTTCGGCAGCTACGCGGCGTGCGGCGGCGACGCGGGCACCACCCAGATGATCCAGCTCTACACGCGCTTCGCGCTCGACCACCGCATCACCCTCGACACCAGCGTGTACACCGGCCCGGGCGCGCTGCCGGCCGGCGGCTACGACTGGGCCACCTGGGACGCCACCTACGGACCGCTCCTCGACGGCACCGGCCCGACGCGCCTCAAGGGCGCCATGCTGACCTCGGTGCGCTACGTCTGGGACACCGCCTCCTCGGACAAGTACAAAGAGTGGGGCGCGCACTTCAAGCAGCGCGGCTGGTTCGATCGCACCTTCGACTACACCTGCGACGAGCCCCCGGCTGGCTGCGCCTGGAGCGACATCACCAGCCGCGCCGCGACGGTGCACGGCGGCGATCCCGACTTCCACACGCTCACCACCACCACGCTCGGCCTGGCCACCACCAACGGCGTGGTCGCCGCGCTCGACACGCTGGTCCCCAACCTGAGCCTCTTGGCGCCGATGACCAGCGCGTCGACGCGCGCCAGTTACGACCCGTGGCTCGTCGCCGCGCCGCACCGCCAGCTGTGGTGGTACCAGTCGTGTATGTCGCATGGCTGCTTCATCGTCGGTGGGCAAGACACCGTGGGCTGGCCGAGCTACGCCATCGACGCGCCCGCGCTGCTCAACCGCGCGATGGAGTGGATGTCCTATCGCAACAAGATGGAGGGCGAGCTCTACTACGACACCACCTACGCGCTCCTCAAGGGCGACGCGTGGAGCAACCAGTACTATTTCGGCGGCAACGGCGACGGCACGCTGTTCTACCCCGGCACGCCGGCCAAGATCGGCGGCACGCACGACATCCCGCTGGCCAGCCTGCGCATGAAGATGATCCGCGAAGGCCTGGAAGACTACGAGTACTTGAAGGCGCTCGCCGACGCGGGCGATCCGGCGATGGCCGATGCCGAGGCCGCCAAGCTCGCGCCCACCTCGACCGGCTTCACCGCCGATCCGGCCGCGCTCGACGCCGCACGCGACCGCATCGCGACGCGCATCGAGCAGCTCTCGGGCACGGCCCCGGCTGCCGGAGCGGGCGGCGGCTCCACGCCTCCTGCCGGCGGCGGCACCGATCCGGGCGCCGGCGGGTCCACCCCCGGCGCACCCGGCGGCACCGACCCGGGCCTGCCCACCCAACCGACCGACGCCACCGGCAGCCCGACCGCGAAAGCGAGCGGCTGCTCGTCGGTGCCTGGTGCCGATGCGCGCGCGCCACTGTCGCTGTTCTTCCTGCTCGCGCTCGCCGGCGGCCTCGCCGCCCGTCGGGTACGCGCCCGCGCGCGCGTGCGCCGCTAGCCCGATCGTGGTAGACAGTCAGCCTCAGCACGGATGTCTTCGTTTGCAAACCTCGAGCTGATTCGCTCGCGCCTCCAGGACGAGATCGGCACCCTTCGCCGCGAGGCGCAGTCGCGCGTGGCGCTGGTATACCCGAGCCCGTACCACGTGGGGATGTCCTCGCTCGGTTTCCAGGCCATCTACCGCATCATTAATGAGACCAGCGGTTGGGCGTGCGAGCGCGCGTTTCTACCCGACGACCTCGACGCGTGGCGCAAGACCCGCATGCCTCTGGTCACCTACGAGGGCGAAGCGGACATCGGCAGCTTTCCGGTGGTGGCGTTCTCGGTCGCCTACGAGCTCGAGGTCACCGGACTCATCGACTGCCTCGAGCTGGCCGGCATCCCCGCGCTGGCCGAAGCGCGCGGTCCCGAGCATCCGCTGATCGTCGCCGGCGGGCCGCTCACCTTCTCGAACCCGCTGCCGATCGGCCCGTTCGTCGACGTGGTGCTGCTCGGCGAGGCCGAGGAGTTGGTGCCCACGCTGTTGCAAGCGGTCGCCGGCTCGACCTCGCGCGCGAGCCTGCTCACCACGCTCGCGCAGACGCCCGGCTTCTGGGTGCCGTCGATTCACCAGGAACAGCTCGGCCCGATCGGCTCGGCCGACGACACGCTCCTGCCCGCGCGGTCGCAGGTGCTCACGCCGCACACCGAGCTGCGCTCGATGTTCCTCATCGAGCCCGAGCGCGGCTGCTCGCGCGGCTGCACCTACTGCGTGATGCGCCGCTCGACCAACGGCGGAATGCGGCTGGTCTCGCCCGACGTGGTGCTCGGCCACATCCCCGCCGAGGCGCGCCGCGTCGGGCTGGTGGGCGCCGCGGTCACCGATCACCCGAAGATCCGCGAGATCGTGCGCCGCATCGTCGACGGCGGCCGCGAGGTGGGCATCTCGTCGCTGCGCGCCGATCGCCTCGACGACGAGCTGGTCGGCCTGTTGGCGCGCGGCGGCTATCGCACGTTGACCACCGCCTCGGACGGCGCGTCCGAGCGCATGCGCGAGCAGATCCAGCGCAAGACCAAGGAAAAACACCTGCAGCGCGCGGCCGAGCTGGCGCGCGCCCACGGCATGCGCACGCTCAAGCTCTACGAGATGGTGGGCATCCCCGGCGAGACCGACGACGACATCGACGAGCTGGTGCGCTTTGCGCGCGAGCTCTCCAAGGTCTTGCCGCTGGCGCTCGGCGTCGCGCCGTTCGTCGCCAAGCGCAACACGCCGCTCGACGGCACGCCGTTCGCCGGCATCCGCGAGGTCGAGGACAAGCTCGAGCGCCTGCGCAAGGGCCTGCGCGGCGTCGCCGAGGTGCGCCCGACCTCCGCGCGCTGGGCGTGGGTCGAGTACGTGCTCGCGCAGGGCGGGCTCGAAGCCGGCCGGCGCGCGCTCACCGCGCACCGCGCCGGCGGCTCGTTCGCCGCCTGGAAGAAAGCGTTCGCCGACGGCGGCGGCCGCCGCAAACAGCTCCGCGTCGTGTCCTGACCCGCTACCGCTTCGCCACGAACGCGCCCTTCACCGATCGCCCGCGGGCATCCTGGTAGTCGACCGTCCCGGCGATCTCGCCGGCCGTCACGCTGGTGATCTCGACTCCCTTGCCCGCGATCGGATCGCCCAGCGTGTCGTTCGGCTTGTCGCCGCCGGTGGAGTTGACTTCCACGTGCACGCCCTTCGCGTACTTGCCGGGCTTCACCTTCTCTTCAATCGAGATCGCGATCGTTCGATAGTCCGGGCACACCGTCGGGAGCTTGCTGGTATCCACGCTGCCGTTGGTAACCGCCGAGCTCACCTGCGGGCAGTTGGCGACCAGCTTGATCATCGTCCACGCCGGATCCGCGAACGTCGCCAGGTTCACGCCGAGGGTGTTGGTGCTCGCGGGGCTGTCCCAGGTGATCGTCACGCCCGCGCCTGCAGGCGCTCCGCCGCCACCTGCCGCCGCGTCCTTCTTGCTGCAGCCAGGAGCAAGGACTGCAAGGAGAAGCCCTACCGGGAGCATTCTAGTCATGGTCATGGGGATCCTTTCGGGTGAGCGTACGGCACGCACACTCCCACGGCTGCGGCACTTTGTCACGCACTGGACGCCCCACTCTTCACGGACCCCCCTTCACCTCGAGCGACCAGCCCTGTCCCGCGATGCAGGTGGCGCCGGCGGCGGGACGCACCTCGATCGTCACCAGCGCGTTGTCGGATGATCCGTTGGGGAGCGAGCCGTCGGTCTCGCCCCAGTCGATGTTCACGACGTCGCTGGTGCCGGTCGCCGTGGAGCTGCCCATGACGACGCTGCACTCGGGCTGGGTGCTCCCGATGCTGAGGTAGACGTACAGGTCGAAGTTGGTCGCGGCGGGCGAGGTCAAGGTGGCCTGGATGCGCATGCGCTGACCGGTGAGGCCGTTGTTGTTCTCGATCGCCTGCACCGTGAGCCACGCGGACTGCTCGCCCATGGTGGTCTGGGTGCCACCGGTGTCGGCGTTGATGTTGCCCAGCGCGGTCGCGCCCATGCACATCGCGCCGCTCGTGCAACTGCCGCCAGTCGTCATATCCGACATCACCGCTCCGTCGGTGGCAACCGCCAGGTCTCGCGCCGCGACGCCTCCGTCGACGGCACCGTTCACGCACCGTTCGCCGACGCACTCTTGGCCGTCGGGACAGGCGGGGACGTCGTTCGGATGGCAGTAGAAGCCGGGGCTGCTCAACGTGGGCGAGTAGCACGAAGCGATCACACACAGGAAGATTGGCAAGCATCGCATCGGTCACCCCAGGCTACCTCAATCACTCGGCGAAGCGATTACACGCGCCGACAAAAAGGAGATAGGGCGGCAGGAGCCGGCTCCTGATCCCGCCGGCCCGGCGTGCTTCCTCGAGCAGGTGAGTCCATTCGTGTCGATTCCAATAGGCCCAGATCACCGTGGCCGAGGTCCTCCGGGTCCGGGTCGTGTGCCACCAGGCCGGGTTGTAGAGGAGATCTCCGGGACCGATCGTCACCCGATGCTGTCTGGCCGATCGCAGCCTTGGATATCTGCCGTAGTCGGGGTCGTCGAACGCTTTGATCTCGGACACCAGGCGGTTTTCGACCGTCTGGTACAGGTTGGGCGCATCGTCGGGGGGGAAGAGGATCACCTCTTTCTCGCCAACCAGCTGCGCCAGGAAGCTGCTCATTCCCCAGTAATCGATATGAAGGTAGGGAAACGACGCATCGGCCTTCGAGATGAAGAGCTCATAGAGATCCTTCTTGACCTCGGGCGGCCACTGGCTCGGCATCAAGAAATGGGACCGCCAGTTGTTCCGGGAGTAGACTGGCTCCGGCCTGATGTCCGCGACCAGCTCCGGTAGCTGCTCCGCGAGGCCGATGTTCCTCAAGTAAGGGGCCGGTGCGTCGCTCGATCCGTTGAAGATGAGATCGATCAGGTCCCCGAACCTACCGCTCTTGAGCCCGCCCTCCGTTCGATAACGAACCGGGCGCGCGCCAACCTTGTCCTTGAGATACTGCGGGGTCCAATTCAGCGCGTTCCAATCCTTCAGCGCACCCTTGATGAGCACCGGCTGACGCTGAAGGACGTGTTCGCGCAGGAACTCCTCGTTCGACAAGTTGGCCTTGACGGGCACTGCATGAAAGGGTCCGCTCATCGTGAGTCCTCCAAGCGTATCTCGATCGCCGCGATCACGCGAACGTGCTCGGCGTCACACCCTTTTCTTTTGACGAATTGAACGCATCGTCCGTCTTACCTGCAGGAGGCGAAACGATGCGTTGGTTACGTTCGTTGGTAGGCGCTGCCATCGTCACGACTGCGCTGGGCGGATTGTCGGGCTGCTACGGGGGATATGGACGGACCTATGTCGTCGCGCCGCGTCCGATCGCGTGCCGCGCGGTCTGGGTTCCGGGGCACTACGCCTGGGGCCGCTGGCACCCGGCGCACTGGAGCTGCTAGCTCACGAGCGCGGGCAGATCCAGCGCGTCGACCGATCGGCCTGCCACCGTCGCCCACAACGCCACGCGTGCGTAGCGCGTCGCTTCCGGCGCCGGCTCGCCCAGGAGCGCCTGCACCACTTCTGTCGGCTTGGCCGATCCGTCGCCGCCGGCGTGCAAGCGCCACGACAGCACGGTTCCGCCGGCCGGCCACTCGAGTCGTTCGCACAGCGCCTCGCATTCCACCGCGGCCGGCACGTCGACCGACACCAGGTGCTTCGAGACGTCGACGATCTTCTTCACGCCCTTCTGCATCCGCTCGACGGTGAGGCCGGGCCCGCTGCGCAGCGCCTGCGCCTCGACCACGCCAGGCACCCACGCGGCGTAATCGGCGAAGCCGAGCACCTTCGACAGCCCCGGCTCGATCTCGCCCATCCGCACCGCCGCAGCGATCACCAGCCCGGTCGGCGCTGCCGCGCCCAGCAGCGCCGCCAGCTCCGGCCCGCTCCCCTCGAAGATCACGCGCACGTCGCACAGCTCGCTGAGCGCGGCGATCCCCAGCCCGAGCGCCGGCGCGAACTGCACCTGCGGCTTCGGGTGATAGCCCTTCGAGTAGATCATCTCGATGCCCGCACGCCGGAACACGCGGATGAGCAGGCGCATCGTGTCGAGGTGCGAGATGAACGCGCCGCGCCCCACCTTCTGGAAGCGCAGCCGGAACCGGGTGCCCGGCTCCTGGGTGAACCCGACCGGCTGCGGCATCTCGCGACGGCCGAGCGGCTCGCCATCCGGCGACGGCACGCGCCGCGCCGACGGGGTCGGGTTCGGCTTGTCCTTGCGCGCGTCCAGCTTGCGCAGATAGACGATCCGCTCCTCGCGCATCTGCGTCATGTCGCAAGCGATCCCGCAGTCGAAGCACACCAGCTTGCGCTGATCCGCAAGCGCGTCCTCGATGTTGGTGTGGTGCAGCAGCGTCTTGTTCGGCTTGCCGCACGGCGGCGACACCCGGTCCTTCAGCGCGCGCCGGTATTCCCAGGCGAGGAACCCATCCTCGAGCCCGATATCGAGGTGATCCCACGGCAGGCGCGCATCGACCGGCCGTGTCTGCAGGTACAGGTTCCGATCCACGCCGCACGCATCCAGCGCCCGCTCCCAGCGGCCCAGATCGAACTTCTCGTCCCACCCGTCGAAGCGCGCGCCGTTCTTCCACGCCGCTTCGATCACGTCGCCGAGCCGCCGATCGCCGCGCGACAAGATCCCCTCGACGTGGCTGATCCCCGCGTCGTGCCACTTCAGATCGATGCGCTCGCCCTTGGACACGTCGCGCAACAGGCGCTGCTTGCGCTTGAGCTCGTCCATCGAGTCCATCGCGCACCACTGAAACGGCGTGTGCGGCTTGGGCAC
>PNAM01000027.1 GCA_003170275.1 Myxococcales bacterium | reverse complement strand
CCTGAACCAGCCACGTGCAGCACATTACCGACACCCCGTCGCCCCGCACCAACCCCACCCGCGTTCAACCGCCCGCGCAAGCCACCACCCACCCGCCGCGCGCCCCCTCGCAGCAATTCTGGAACCTCGTGCCCGCACTTCCAAAGCCTCGCGCTTCCCAGACGCCCGCTCCGCGTGCGCTACGCTACGCGTGCGATCACCAACTCCGCCCCCCCCGCACACGCGTCCGCCATCGCCTCGACATCCACCCGCGCCTCGCAAGCCACCACATCCTCCATCTTCGCGCGCGTCTCCGGATGCTCCGGCACGAACAGCGAGCAGCAGTCGTCGAACGGCAAGATCGACGTGTCGTACGTCCCGATCCGCCGCGCGATCGCGATCGTCTCCTGCTTGTCGTGGCCCAGGCACGGCCGCAGCATCGGCATGCGCGTGGCGTCGCCGATCACGCCCAGGTTCTCGAGCGTCTGCGAGGCGACCTGCGCCAGCGCTTCGCCGGTGACCAGCGCGCGCGCTTTGTCTGCGCGGGCCAGCCGCTCGGCCACGCGCAGCATCATGCGGCGGTACAGCACCACCGCGAGCCGCCCGTCGCCCGAAGCGTCGCGCAACGCCTTTTGCACGTCGGTGAAGCCGACCACCTTAAGTCGCACATCGCCGAGTTGCCAGGCGGCCAGCTTGCGCGCGAGCGTGATGACCTTCTCCTTGGCCTGATCGCCGGTGTAGGGGAACGAGTGAAAATAGGTCGCGCCCAGCTCGCAGCCGCGCTTGAGCATCATCCAGCCGGCCACCGGCGAGTCGATGCCGCCGGAGAGCAGCAGCTCCACACGGCCGGTGACGCCGACGGGCAGGCCGCCGGGGCCGGGCACGCTCTCGGCGAACACGAACGCGTGCTCGAAGCCGATCTCGACGCCGACGGTGAACATGGGCGCGTGCACGTCGACCGGTAGCCCGAGCGCTTCGACGATCGCCGCGCCCACCTGCCTCGACACCTCGGGCGACGCGGGCTGGAAGCGCTTGTCGGCGCGCCGGGTCTCCACCTTGAACGTGGGCTTGCCGCCGCGGCGCGCGACCTCGGCTCGTGCGCCCTCGACGGCAGCGCGTGAGATCGCCGCCAGGTCGCGCTCGACCACGTGAGCCGGCGACAGCGAGGTGAGCCCGAACACGCGCTCGAGCGCGCGCACCGTCTTCTTGCCGTCGGCGGCGTCCCCTTCCGCCGGCGGCCAGGCCAGCACGCGGCCGTGTACGCGTTCGATCCGCGAGCCTGCAATCTGTGCGACCGCGCGCTTGGCGTTCGAGACCAGGCGCTTTTCGAAGAACCCGCGATTGCCGCCCTTGAGGAAGATCTCCCCGTAGCGCAGCAGCACCACCTTGCGCTCGCTCATGCGATCTCGCGCAGCGCGGCGGTGAGCGCGGCGATGGCGAACGCGATCTCGTCGTCGGTGGTGAAGCGCGACAGCGAGAAGCGCAGCGTGCCCATGTCGTCCGGCACGCCGATCGCGCGCAAGGTCGCCGACGGCTTCTTGTCCTTGGCGTGGCACGCCGAGCCGGCCGAGACGCACACGCCGTGACCTTCGAGCGCGTGCAACAGCGGCTCGGCGGGCACGCCCGGAAAGCCGACCGACAGGATGTGCGGCGCGCAGCTCGCCGCGTCGCCGTGGCGGCGTACGTCGGGGCGAGCGAGGGCAATGCCGGCCCACAGCGTCTCGCGCAGCACGAGCAGTCGCGGCATCGCCTGCGGGCGCGCGGCCTCGGCGAGCTCCACCGCCAGCCCGAGCCCGACGATCCCCGGCACGCCCTCGGTGCCGGGCCGGAGCCCGCGCTCCTGGCCGCCGCCCCACATGCGCGCCTGCACGCGCGCGCCCTTCTTCAGCCACAGCGCGCCCACGCCTTTTGGTCCGTGGAGCTTGTGCGCGGACAGCGCGAGCGAATCGAACGGCGCCCCGCCCACGTCGATCGCCAGCTTGCCCACTGCCTGCACCGCGTCGACGTGCACGTGGCAGCGCGGCGCACGCGCCTTGACCGCCTCGGACGCGGCGGCGACCGGCTGCACGGTGCCGATCTCGTTCTGCACCCACAACAGCGCGACCACGGCGGTCTCTGGGCGCACCGCGTCGGCCAGGCGCGCAGAGTCGACCACGCCGTCGCGTCCGGGTGGGACGACCGTCACGTCATGGCCCTCTTGGGTGAGCTGCCTGGCGGCGTCCGCCACCGACGGATGCTCGAGCCCGGACAGCACCACGTGCTTGTGCCGCGACGCGCGGGCCGCGCCGTAGAAGCCGAGCGTGTTGGCTTCGGTGCCGCCCGAGGTGAAGGTGATCTCCGCCGGATCGGCGCCCAGCGCGCGCGCCACCTGCTCGCGCGCGAGGGCGAGCCGCCGGCTGGCCTCGACGCCCAGGCGGTGCGACGAGGACGGGTTGCCGTACGCCTCGGTCATCGCCTGCACGCACGCCGCGGCGACGCGCGGGTCGACCTTCGTCGTGGCGCCGTTATCGAGGTAGACTGGAGATTCCATCGGTCCGCAAAAGATGTTCGGCGTTTATATCCACTTTCCATATTGTCGCAAGCGCTGTCCGTACTGCGACTTCGCGGTGCACGCGCGCCAGCGCATTCCGCACGAGCGCTACGCCGACGCGGTGACAGCCGAGCTCGACGCGCGCGCGCCGCTGTTCGAGGGACGCCGCGCCGTGTCGGTGTACTTCGGCGGCGGGACGCCGGGGCTGTGGCGCACCGATTGTCTCGCACGCGTGCTGGCGGCGGTGCAGGCGCGCTTCGGCTCGGACGCGCAGGAGGTCACCGTCGAGGCCAATCCGGACGATCTGCCGAGCGAGCAACTGATCGCGCTGCGCGCCGCGGGCGTGACGCGCCTGTCGCTCGGCGTGCAGTCGCTCTCGCCCAAGCACCTCTCGACGCTCGGCCGCCTGCACGGGCCCGACGAGGCGCGTCGCTCGGTGCGCGAGGCGCGCCAGGCCGGGTTCGCCTCGCTGTCGCTCGATCTGATGTTCGGCCTGCCCAGCCAGACGCTCGCCGAGCTCGAGCGCGATCTCGACGGCATGCTGGCGCTGGAGCCCGATCATCTGTCGGTCTACAACCTGACCATCGAAGAGCGCACCGCGTTCGGCGCGATGAGCCGCGCGGGCACGCTCAAGGTGCCCGACAACGGCTTGTGCGCGGACATGTACGCGCGCGTGATCGAGCGGCTGCGCGCGGCCGGCTTTCAGCAGTACGAGATCTCCAGCCACGCCCGGCCCGGCAAGCGCGCGGTGCACAACACGCTGTACTGGACCGGCGGCGAGTACCTCGGCCTCGGCTGCTCGGCCCACTCGTTCCGCCGCCTGCCGGGGACGAGCGGCGCTGCGGAGCGCTTCGCGGTGGTGAAGTCGGTCGACGACTATCTGAAGTCGCCCGAGATCGTGCATCGCGAGCACCTCGACGCGGCGGCGCTCGAGCGCGAAGCGGTGTGGCTCGGCCTCAGATTCCTCGACGGGATCGAGCGCGCCGCGCACCTCCGCCGGCACGGGATCGATCCGGTCGCTGCGCACGCCGTCGAAGTGGAGCGCCTGCAGCGCGAGGGCCTGGTCGAGGTGACCGAAGCGCGCCTGCGCCTGACCGCGCGGGGCGTGTTCTTCGCCGACGAGGTAGGGGCGCGATTCCTGTAGAAAATGAGCTATAACTGAGCTTGGAAATGAGTGATCCCCTCAACCACCGCGCCCGTAAGATCCTCTCGGCGGTCGTGCACGAGTATCTGAACACCGGGGAAGCGGTCGGATCGCGCACGGTCACGCGGCGCTACGGCATCGATCTGTCGCCGGCGACGGTGCGCAACGTGATGAGCGATCTCGAGGAGGCGGGCCTGCTCAAGCAGCCGCACACCTCCGCCGGGCGCGTGCCGACCGATCAGGGGCTGCGCTTCTTCGTCGATTCGCTGCTCAAGGTGCGCTCACTCAGCACCAAGGAGCGCGAGGATCTGATCGCGCGCTACCACATCCCCACCGACGATCTCGACGCCGCGCTGCGCGACGCGACCAAGGTGCTGGCCGAGCTCTCGGCGCACACCGTCGTGCTGGTCACGCCGCGGCCGGAGGTCGACGTGCTCGATCACGTCGAGTTCGTGCGCCTGCGCGAGTTCCAGATCCTGGTGGTGCTGGTCACCAAGAGCGGGCAGGTGCAGAACAAGATCGTCACCAGCCCGGACCCCATCGATCTCGACGAGCTCGAGCGGATGAACAACTACCTTAACCACGTGCTCGGCGGGCTGACGCTCGACGGGGTGGTGGCCAAGGTGCAGGCCGAGCTGGCTTCCGAGAAGATGCAGTACCAGCAGCTCGAGAAGCGGGCGCTGGAGCTGTCGGCGCAGGCGCTGCCCGAGGGCGCGCAGCCGCAGGTGATCATCGAGGGGCAGTCGCGGCTGCTCGAGACGGTCGCCGAGGGCGGCGATGGCGTCCAGCTGCACCGGATGAAGGCGCTGTTCCGAACGCTCGAGGAGAAGCGTCACCTGGCCGAGTTGCTCGACGAGACCGTGCGCGCGCCGGGCATCCGCGTGTTCATCGGCGCCGAGACGCACATCGAGGAGCTGGCCGATTTCACGGTGGTGGCGACTTCGTACGGTGTGCCGGGCGAGGACAATCGACCGCTCGGCACCCTTGGCGTGATCGGTCCGACGCGTATGAACTATCAGAAGGTGATCAACCTGGTCGACTTCACCGCGCAGTTGGTCAGTGGAGTGATCGGGAAGCGGTAAAGCCGTGTTATACGGGGAGCCGGATGCCGAACGATACGGACGAGAAGGTCGACGGAAACGGGCAGGGAAACGGCAGCGGCGAGCCCGCGCCTGCAGCGGCGAAGGCGGAGCCGGCCCCGCAGACCATCGAAGACATGATCACGCAGCTCGAAGAGGACAAGGCCAAGGCCGAGCAGTCGGCCCGTGACAACCACGATCGGCTGCTGCGCACCGCCGCGGACTTCGAGAACTTCAAGAAGCGCGCGAAGAAGGACATCGACGAGGGCGCGCAGAAGGGGCGCGAGGCGATCTTGAAGGAGATCCTGCCGGTGATCGACAACCTCGAGCGCGCGCTCAAGCACGCGGCCTCGGACGATCCGCTGGCGCAGGGCGTGCGCATGGTGGAGAAGCAGTTCCTCGCCGCGCTGGAGAAGTTCGGCATCACGCGCTTCTCCGGCGTCGGGCAGGCGTTCGATCCCGCGATGCACGACGCCATCCAGCAGATCGAGACCGACGAGTATCCGCCCGGCGCGGTGGCGCAGGACTTCGCGTCCGGCTACCTGCAGAACGGCAAGCTCTTGCGCGCCGCGATGGTGGGCGTGGCCAAGGCTCCCACCGGAGAAAAGGCGTAGCCGCGAATGGGGCGCGTGGTCGGCATCGACCTCGGTACCACCAACTCCTGCGTCGCCTATCTCGAGGGTGACAAGCCGGTCGTCATCCCCAACTCCGAGGGCAGCCGCACCACGCCGTCGATCGTCGGTTTCTCGGCGGGCGGCGAGCGGCTGGTCGGGCAGCTCGCCAAGCGCCAGGTGCTCACCAACCCCGAGCACACGGTGTTCGCGGTCAAGCGCCTGATCGGGCGCAAGCGCAACGACAAGGACATCCAGCAGCACCTGAGCGTCTCGCCCAACGAGATCGTCGCGGCCGACAACGGCGACGTGCGCGTGCGGCTGCGCGGGCACGATTATTCGCCGGCCGAGATCTCGGCGATGATCCTCGGCAAGATGAAGGAGATCGCCGAGGACTATCTCGGCGACTCGGTCACCGAGGCGGTGATCACCGTCCCGGCGTACTTCGACGAGGCGCAGCGGCAAGCGACCAAGGATGCCGGCAAGATCGCCGGGCTCGACGTTCTGCGCATCATCAACGAGCCCACCGCGGCGGCGCTCGCCTATGGGCAGGATCAGGTCAAGGACGAGAAGATCGCGGTCTTCGATCTCGGCGGCGGCACGTTCGACATCTCGATCCTCGAACTGCGCGGCGGCGTGTTCGAGGTGCGCGCCACCAACGGCGACACCTATCTCGGCGGCGAGGACTTCGATCGGCGCATCATCGATTGGCTGGCCGAGCAGTTCATCAACTCGAATCAGATCGATCTGCGCAAGGAGAAGATGGCGCTGCAGCGCCTCAAGGAAGCGGCCGAGCGCGCCAAGCACGAGCTGTCGTCGTCGCTGGAGACCGAGATCAACCTGCCGTTCATCGCCTCGACCGCGTCGGGGCCGCTGCACCTGGTGGTCTCGCTGACGCGCGGAAAGATGGAGACGCTGGTCGAGGATCTGGTGCAGCGCACGCTCAAGCCGTGCGAGGTCGCCATAAAGGACGCCAAGCTGGCGGTGGGCGAGATCGATCAGGTGATCCTGGTCGGCGGGCAGACGCGCATGCCGCGCGTGCAGCAGGTGGTCGAGCAGTTCTTTCAGCGCAAGCCCAACAAGAAGGTCGATCCCGACGAGGTGGTGGCGGTGGGCGCAGCGCTGCAGGCGGGGGTGCTCAAGGGCGCGGTGCAGGAGGTGCTGCTGCTCGACGTGACGCCGCTGTCGATGGGCGTGCAGACCGCGGGCGGGGTGATGACCAAGATCATCCCGAAGAACACCACCATTCCGACACGCAAGACGCAGGTGTTCTCGACGGCGGTGGACAACCAGCCGTTCGTCGAGGTGCATGTGCTGCAGGGCGAGCGCGAGATGGCCGAGGACTGCAAGTCGCTGGCGACCTTCCAGCTGCTCGGCATTCCGCCGGCGCCGCGCGGCGTGCCGCAGATCCAGGTGACCTTCGACATCGACGCCAACGGGATGGTGGCGGTGGCCGCCAAGGATCTCGGCACCGGCAAGGAGCAGACGGTGAAGGTGGTGTCGACCAGCGGCCTCACCGAAGAGGAGATCGGCCGGCTGGTCAACGAGGCCGAGGCGCAGAAGGACTCCGACGTGGCCAAGCGCGAGATGGTCGACCTGAAGCTGACGCTCGAGTCGCTGGTGTACACGACCGAGCGCGCGATCGTCGAGTACGGCCACGTGCTGTCGCAGCCGGATCGCGAGGCGATCCAGTCGGAGCTCAAGGCGTCCAAGGGCGTGATGGAGGGTGGCACCGCCGACGAGATCCGGCTGTTGCAGGGGCGGCTCGAGGCGGCGGCGCAGAAGATCGGCGAGGCCATCTACACGCAGGCGTCGTCGCCCGAAGGTGGCGGAGGCGAAGACACGTAGTGGCGCGCCGCGATTTCTACGAGGTGCTGGGCGTCCAGCGCGACGCGGACGCGGTCGTGCTCAAGCGCGCGTATCGCGAGCTGGCGCTCAAGTTCCATCCCGATCAGAACCCCGACAATCCCGAAGCGGAGACGCGCTTCAAGGAGGTGTCGGAGGCGTACACGGTGCTGTCGGACCCGGAGAAGCGCATGCGCTACGACCGGCGCGGGTTCGAGGGCGTGGGCGGCGACGCGGGGTTCGGCGTCGACCTGGGCGCGTTCACCGATCTGTTCGACAGCCTGTTCGGCGATCTGTTCGGCAAGAAGAAGGCGAAGACGCCGGGGCGCGACCTGCGCTACACGCTCGAGCTGTCGTTCGAAGAGGCGGCGCTCGGCACCAAGAAGGCGATCACGTTTCCCGCGCGCGTCGACTGCCAGACCTGCGGCGGATCGGGGGCCAAGGGCGGCGCGGCGGGGCTCAAGGCGTGCACCGCGTGCGGCGGCAAGGGCGAGCTGAAGGTGCAGCAGGGATTTTTTTCGCTGTCGAAGAAGTGCATGACCTGCGGCGGCGAAGGCAAGGTGGTCTCCGAGGCGTGCGAGGCGTGCAAGGGCGCGGGCACCATCGAGAGCGAACGCGAGTTCGAGGTCGCCATCCCGGCCGGCACCGAAGACGGCTCGACGCGGCGCGTCCCCGGACAAGGTGAGCCCGGCCGTCGCGGCGGGCCACCCGGCGATCTGAACGTGGTGGTGCGGGTCAAGCCGCACCCGTTCTTCCGCCGCGAGGGCGAGGTAGTGATGTGCGACGTGCCGGTGTCGCTCGGGCAGGCGGCGCTCGGCGCGGTGATCGAAGTGCCCACGCTCGACGGGCGCGTGGAGATGCGTGTCCCGCCCGGCACCCAATCGGGCACCCTGTTCCGCTTGCGCGGCAAGGGCTCGGCCAAAGGCGGCGCCCCGCGCGGCGACGCGCACGTGCGCGTGGTCGTCGAGACGCCCACCAACCTCACCGCGAAACAGCGCGAGCTCCTCGAGCAACTCCAGAAATCGATCGCAGCCGATCAGTCCCCGCTGCAGACCGGCTTCCAGTCCAAGCTCAAAGACTCGTAGGCCGCACACTCTCAGAACAGGTGGAACTGGAGCTTTGCGACCAGCGCGGCGGCTGCCAGCGCGAGGAACACGGCGGCGACGGCGTAGGTGCGGCGGCGCGTCTTGGGCCGTAGGACGCCGTCGATCGCGGCGACCATTTCTTCGGTCGTGAAGAAGCGATCGGCGGGGTTCTTTTCGAGCGCGCGGAGGATCAGGCGGTCGAGGGCGGGTGGCAGGTTTGCGTCGGGGGCGACGGCGCGCGGCGACGGCGCGCGCTCGTTGATGTGCGCGCGCAAGAGCGAGATGCCGTCGTCACCGACGAACGGCCGGCGGCCGGCGACCATCTCGAAGAGCACCACGCCGACGGCGTAGAGGTCGGCGCGCGCGTCGACCTTGTCGCCGCGCGCCATCTCGGGCGAGATGTACTCGGGCGTGCCGAACGCGGTGCCGGCGGCGGTGAGCTTGACCGCGGCCTTGTCGTTGGAGGCGATGCCGAAGTCGAACAGCTTGACCGTCTCGACCCCGTCGACGTCGACCAGCATCACGTTGTCGGGCTTGACGTCGCGGTGGACCACGCCGATGCGGTGCGCTTCGCCGAGCCCGGTCAGCATCTGGCGCGCGATGCCGAGCGCGCGCGGAATGGGCAGGCGTCCCTGGTCGAGCACGTTGGTGAGCAGCGTGCCTTCGAGCAGCTCCATCACCAGGAACAGCGAGCCGTCGGCCAGCGCGCCCGAGTCGGAGATGGTGGCGACATGCGGATGATCGATGCGCTTGGCGGTGGTGATCTCGCGCTGGAAGCGGCGCGCCAGCTCGTCGATGCGCGCCTTGTGCGCGGGCAGCACCTTGACCGCCACCGAACGGGCCTTGACGGTGTTCTCCGCCCGATAGACCGAGCACATGCCGCCCCGCCCGAGCAGCGCGCCGATGCGATAGCGGTTGGCGATCAACTGTCCGACGAGCGGGTCCATGGGCAGTCGGAATCTTAGACCGCCCGGCCGGATGGTGCGTTGGAATCGGCATGCGCAAGAACAACCTGTCCAAGATCAAAGCGATTCTCATCTCTTCCCTGCTCATCGGCGGCGCGGCGCACGCGGCGCCCGGGCACGTCCAGCCGGGTCAGGCCCAGCCGGGCGCGCGCCACGTCGACGTGGTGATCGCGCTCGACACCTCGAGCAGCATGGACGGGCTGATCGACTCGGCCCGCCAGAAGCTGTGGGATGTGGTCAACCTGCTCAGCCAGGCCAAGCCGCAGCCGATCCTGCGCGTGGGCCTGATCGCCTACGGCAACACCGGATTTTCTCCGCAGGCGGGATGGGTGCACAAGGAGTCGGATCTGACCACCGACCTCGACGGCATCTACTCCAAGCTGTTCGCGCTGCGCACCAACGGCGGCACCGAGTACGTGGCGCGCGCGGTCACCGACGCGACCAACACCATGCAGTGGGACCAGGATCAGCAGGCGCTCAAGATCATCTTCGTCGCGGGCAACGAGCCGGCCAACCAGGACCCGATCATTCCCGTCGAGTCCGCGGTGCAGGCGGCGCGCGAGAAGGGCATCTTCGTCAACGCCATCTACTGCGGCTCGCAGTCGGCGGGCGAGGCCATCGGCTGGCAGTCGGTGGCGCGCCTGGGCGGCGGCAAGTACGCGGCGATCGATCAGAACCGCGTGGTGGCGATCAACACGCCGATGGACGAGGAGCTCAACCGGCTGTCGGGCGAGCTCAACAAGACCTACGTCTCGTACGGTCGCAAGGGCAAGGAGAAGGCCGCCAACCAGATGGCGCAGGACAAGAACGCGCAGTCGGTGGGCGGCATGGCGGCGGCGTCGCGCGCGGCGGCCAAGTCGAGCGGGCTGTATCGCAACGAGGAGTGGGACCTGCTCGATGCGCGCGCGCATGGCGGCAAGGACGTCAAGACCATGGCGGCGGACGAGCTGCCGGCGGAGCTGCGCGACCTGAAGCCGGCCGAGCGCGAGGTCTATCTCGACGGCAAGGCCAAGCAGCGCACCGAGCTGCAGCAGAAGATCGCCGAGACCAACAAGCGTCGCGAGGTGTACATCGCGGCGGAGCGCAAGAAGACCGCCAAGCCGGGCTCGATGGCGTTCGACGACGCGGTGACCGGCGCGATCAAGACCGAAGCGCAGTCCGCCGGCTTCGCGTTCTAGAAAAGTTAAAAAGTTAAGTCCGCTTGTTAACTCGGTTCGCGGTTGCCCTTGCCTTCGGCGCCGGTGGTGGCGCTCTGAAGGGCCTTTTCGAGGAGGGTGCGAGCGCGGCGCATCTTGGTTCGGACGCGATCGAGGGAGGTCGCGCCGTCGAACAGGACCACCAGCGCGGCCAGGTTGCCGATCGATGCCGCGCACGCCTGCAGCGTGTTCTTCACGGTCACCACGATGTCGTCCGCGCCGCGGATCTGCCCCACCTGCGCAGCTTGCTGAACCACGTCCGCGACCAGCGCCGCGATTGCCTCGCCTGCCGCCTCGTCGAGGGCGCCGGTCAACCCGGCGTGGGCCAGCACCTCGCCGTCGGCGCCGCACACCATCACCTTGCGGCTGCCCGCGTCGCGCTGAAGCTTATCGCACACCTCGGTCAGGTCGTTCGACATCCCCTACAGCATGACACGGCTCTCCTTGGCTCGCCAAGCGCCGCGATTTACAATCAGGGAGTGTCGATCGAGACCGTTTGCCCGAAGTGCCAGGCCGTGCCCCGACCCGGCGAGCACGCGTGCGTGCGCTGCGGCTTGCTGATGGCGCGCTGGCCGGGATTCCTCGCCGAGATCCCGTCCGACCCGCCGGTCGACGCGGCCTGGCAGGTGCTGCTCGCCAACTGGGACGACGACCTCGCGCACAAGCGCTTCCTCGAAAAAGCGGCGCAGCACGACGGGCTCGACGTGGCGGCCGCGCTCTATCGCGAGGCGCAGCGCAAGCGCCCCGACGACCTGCGCGCCGCGGCCGCGCTGAAGCGCTCGGTGGTGCTCGCGCAAGACCTCTACGCGGCCAAGAGCCTGGCGTCCCGTCCGCCGGTGGCCACTACGCTCACGCGCGTGATCGCGATCGGCGTGGCGGTCGTGCTGGTCTGCGCGGCGCTGTCCATCGTCTACTTCGTCTATCATCGTTAGCCCTTCCAACTATCGGGAATTTGTTGTATTATCGCTTGTTTCGTCATGTCCGAACGCGCCCAGCGCCATGTCCTCCCGGGTCCCGATGATCCGTCGTCGGTCCGCCTCATGGCTGACCTGCTCAGCGACGGCGACCGCTATGTGATCGAGGTCGATCTGCCCGGGGTGCGCGCCGAGGAGCTCAAGGTCTATGCGCTCGGCGACCAGCTGGTCGTCGAGGGCTCCAAGGAGGAACGCCGTCCGCCACGCTCGGTGCGCCCAGCGTACGAGCGTGCGGAGCGCGACTACGGTCCGTTCCGCCGCGCGTTCCAGCTCCCCGGCCCGGCCGACCTGTCGTGCACCGCCGCCAGCCTGCGCGCGGGCGTGCTGCGCATCACCGTCCCGCGCATCGTCGATCGTCGCGGCCGCCAGCGGCGCATCAATGTGACGGTCGGCCATGAGTAGCGACGGCGAGTACCTGGCGGACGGAACGCTCAAGCGCACGTTTGACGTGCCGCCCGAGCTGGCGCTCTTGCCGGTGCGCGATCTGGTGGTGTTCCCGTACATG
The DNA here is from genome assembly GCA_003170275.1 of Myxococcales bacterium. Taxonomy (GTDB): domain Bacteria; phylum Myxococcota_A; class Polyangia; order Palsa-1104; family Palsa-1104; genus PALSA-1104. The sequence continues at coordinate 1,085 of PNAM01000027.1, read as the reverse complement.
GTCGTGCCGCTGATGGTGTCGCGCGAGATCTCGGTCAGCGCGATCACCGAGGCGCTGGCCACGCCCGATCGGCTGGTGCTGCTGGCCACGCAGAAGGACGAGACCGAGGACGAGCCGGCCGCCGACGGCATCCACACCATCGGCACCGTCGGCATGATCATGCGCATGCGCAAGCTCTCCGACGGGCGCATCAAGGTGCTGGTGCAGGGGCTGGTGCGCGCGCGCATCACCGGCTTCGTGCGCGACCTGCCGTGCTTTGCGGTGAGCGTCGAGCGGCTCAACGATCAGAAGCCGGCCAGCCCGCCGGAGCGCGGCGAAGAGGCCGAGCTCGAGGCGCTGTTGCGCTCGGTGAAGGACGATCTGCAAAAATACGCCGACGGCGGCAAGGCGCTCTCGCCCGAGCTGATCCAGATCCTCGGCGGGGTCGAGGAGCCGGGGCGGCTGGCCGATCTGGTCGCGTCCAACCTGCCGATGAAGGCGCGCGTGGGCCAGCCGCTGCTCGAGGAGCTGCGCCCGCTCGAGCGGCTGCGCGTGGTGTCCGCGCTGTTGCGCAAAGAGGTGGAGATCCTGGAGGTGCAGGCCACCATCCAGACGCGCGCCAAGGAGGAGATGTCCAAGGCGCAGCGCGAATATTTTCTGCGCGAGCAGCTGCGGCAGATCCAGAGCGAGCTGGGCGGCGGCAAGGGCGACGGCGGCAAGGGCGAGATCGACGGGCTCAAGGATCGCGTCGAGAAGGCGGGCATGCCCGAGGAGGCGCGCGCCGAGGCCGATCGGCAGCTCAGGCGGCTCGATCAGACCCACGCGGATTCGGTCGAGGCAGGCGTGATCCGCGCGTACGTCGAGTGGTTGGTCGAGGTGCCGTGGAAGGACGCGACCGAGGACACGCTCGAGCTGGCGAGCGCGCGCCGCATCCTCGACGACGATCACCACGGGCTCGAGGACGTCAAGGATCGCATCCTCGAGCACCTGAGCGTGCTCAAGCTGACGCGCGCGCGCTCCAACGGCCACAAGCCGCACAAGCAGGGCGGGCTCGAGCGGCCGGCCTCGCGCGCGACCATCCTGTGCTTCGTCGGGCCGCCGGGCGT
>PNAM01000066.1 GCA_003170275.1 Myxococcales bacterium | reverse complement strand
TAGCGATCGTGGGTGATCGCCACCACCGTGCCGGGGAAGGACGCGAGGAACTGCTCGAGCCACGCCACCGACTCCGCGTCGAGGTGGTTGGTGGGCTCGTCGAGGAGCAGCATGTCGGGCTTGGACAACAACAGCCGGCACAGCGCCACGCGGCGCTTCTCGCCACCCGACAGCTTGGTCACGTCGGCGTCCGCGGGCGGCAGGCGCAGCGCGTCCATGGCGATCTCGACGGTGCGGTCGAGCTCCCAGGCGTTGGACGCGTCGATCTTGTCCTGCAGCTTGGCCTGCTCGGCCATCAGCTTGTCCATGTCCGCGTCGGGCTCGGCGAACTTGGCGTTCACCTCCTCGAAGCGCTTGAGTAGGTCGCGCGTCTCCTTGACCGCCAGCTCGACGTTGCCCTTGACGTCGAGCGTGGCGTCGAGCTGCGGCTCCTGCGGCAGGTAGCCGATCTTGATCCCCTCGGCGGGCTGCGCCTCACCGATGAAGTCCTGGTCGACGCCGGCCATGATGCGCAACAGCGTCGACTTGCCGGCGCCGTTCGAGCCGATCACGCCGATCTTGGCGCCCGGATAGAACGACAGGTAGATGCCCTTCAAGATCTCCCGCTTGGGCGGGACGACCTTGCGCAGGTCCTTCATCGTGAAGATGTATTGCTGTGCCATGGGGCGATCTCATACCACAGAGATCGCTAGCGAGGCCTGGCTACGGATTGCGATAGCAGTCGTAGGAGCCGTTCATGTTGTCGACGCAGCTCCCCTGGCAGTTCACGCCGAGCGACGGGTCGGCTTGGATGCAGCCGCAGTCCATCTGCTGGCCCTGGTTGGCGCACGTGTCGGAAGGCTGGTAGCAGGCCGGGCCGCCGGCGAGCGCGCCCTGCGCCGTCTGCGAGCCGCCGAAGAAGCGGATGCAGAAGTGCACGGTCGGATCGCACAGCGCGACGCCGTAGCAGTTGGTCAAGCCGGCGATGTCGGCGGGAAACAGATCGACCTGCGGGCTCAGATCGGGCTGCGACGACACCATCGCGAGATCCGTCGCGGCCGACGCGTCGCCGCCGCCTCCGACGCCGACGCCGACGCCGCCGTCGGTCTGACCCATCGTCCCACCGAGCCCGTTGTTCTGGGCCGGCGAATCGCCGAGACAGCCGGCGAGCGCGAACGAGAAGAGCAGCACGAGTCGCATCGCAGCCGGGTAATGCGAACGGCGCGCCAAAAGAAGTACGAATGATTCCTGGCCATTGAAGACTGCTGGGGACAACGCACCAGAGCGGCGCGGGGCAAACTGGAGGCTTTGGTCCCATGCGCGGCGGCGCGCATTCACACCGATCCGATCAGCAGCGCGGTCGCGGCGGCGCCGGCGGCGAGATCGTGCGTGCCCGGTTCGAGGATCACCAGACCGTTGGCGCCGACCATCGAGGTCAGCACGTGCGAACCCTGGTGCGGCATGACCGTCGCGTGCAAGTGGCCGTCGGCGCCCGCCTGCACCCGCGCGCGCAAGTAACTGCGCCGCTCGCCCCTGGCGCGCACCGGACCGTCGAGCACGACCTGCACGCGCGGCAGATCGAACGGTTGCGCACAGCCGAGCGCGGTGCGGATCGCCGGCCGGACGAACAGCAGGAACGACACCATCGACGAGACCGGATTGCCCGGCAGGCCGAAGTAGGGCACGTCGCCGAGGCGCGCGATGGCCACCGGCTTGCCCGGCTTCATGTTCACGCGCCACAGGCTGAGCTCGGCGCCGAGCTCGGCGAGCACCGCCTTGACGTGATCGTGCTCGCCGACCGACACGCCGCCGGAGGACACGATCAGATCCGCCGAACGGGCGGCTTCGATCGCCGCGCGGATCCGCGCCGGATCGTCGCGCACGATCGGCGCCACGCACGGCACGCCGCCCGCTGCGCGCACCAGCGCCGCCAGCGCGTAGCTGTTGGTGTCCGGGATCGCGCCCGGATCGAGCGGCTCGTCGACGTCGCGCAGCTCGTCGCCGGTGGCCAGCACCGCCACCATCGGGCGGCGCGCCACCAGCACGCGCGCGCGCCGCACCGACGCGAGCACGCCCAGCTCGGCCGGGCCGAGCGTCACGCCGCGCCCGAGCACCACCGCGCCGGCGCGAATGTCTTCACCGCGCCCGCGAATGTGCTCGCCCGCCTGAGCCGGCTTGCCGATCCGCACGCGATCTCCGGTGCGCTCGGTCGACTCGACCATCACCACCGCGTCGGCGCCCGGCGGGATCGGCGCGCCGGTCATGATCTGGTACGCCTCGCCGGCGCCGAGCGCGCGTAGAGCGACGTATCCCGCCGCCACCTCGCCTATCACCGTGAGCTCCAGCCGACCCGCCGCCAGATCGGCCGCGCGCACCGCGTAGCCGTCCATCGCCGAGTTGTCGTGCGGCGGCACGTCGGCCGGCGCGCGCACCTCCTCGCCGAGCACGCGGCCGAGCGCCTCGCCGACGCCCACGCGCTCGACGCCGGTTGAGCGGACCGGCGCGACGGCGTGCGCCTGCGCGGCTTCGACCGAGAGCAGCGGGTCTCCGTCTGGGCTCACATCACTCCGAGCAGCTCGACGTCGAACACCAGCGTGGCGTTGGGCGGGATCACGCCGCCCGCGCCCGACGCGCCGTAGCCGAGCTCGGGCGGGATCTGTAGCTGGCGCTTGCCGCCCACTTTCATGCCCGCCACGCCTTCGTCCCAACCCTTGATCACGTCGCCCTGGCCCAGGCTGAACTCGAACGGCTCCTTGCGATCGACCGAGCTGTCGAACTTCTTGCCGGTGGTGAGCCAGCCGGTGTAGTGGACCTTGACCTTCTTGCCGGCCGCGGCCGCTGCACCCTCACCTTTCTTGATGTCCCAGTACTTGAGCCCGGATGCGGTGGTGACCGGCTTGCCGGTGACCTTGGTGGGGCCGCCGGCCGAGGTGTCGGCGATGGCGAAGGTGGTCAACAGCGAGATCAGCGAAGCGGCGACGACGGTGCGCAGCATGGGCTCCTCCAAAGAGGCACGCATGATAGCACCTGCCAGCGCGTCTTAGCGGCCGAGCTCCTCGAACGGCCGGCCGACGCGGCGGATCGATCGCACCAGCTCGGCCAGGTCCACCGGCTTGGCCAGGCACGGCCGGCCGGTGCCGGCGACCGACGCGTAGAGCGACTCGGAGACGATCCCGCCGGAGAGGAACAGCGTGCGCTGCGCGAGCTGCGGGTGCGCGAGCTTGAGCGCGCTGTAGAACTCGATGCCGTTCATCTCGGGCATCACCACGTCCGAGACCACTACGTCGAAGTCTTCGTCGCTGCGCAGCGCATCGAGCGCCAGCTGGCCGTGCGCGATCGGCAGGCACTCGAAGTGATCCGACAGCGAGCGGTGCATCGAGCGCAGGATCAGCTCGTCGTCGTCGAGCAGGAGCACGCGCAGGCGATCGCTGTTGGGCGGCACGCGGCGCTGCGTGATCGGCGCGGCGTCGAGCTTGGCCGAGCGCTCCAGCATGACGCTGAAGCTGGCGCCCTTGCTCGGCTCGCTCTCGACGAAGATCTCGCCGCGCATGCGCTGCACGAGCTGGCGCGTGATCGACAGGCCGAGGCCGGTGCCCTTGCCGACCGGCTTGGTGGTGTAGAAGGGATCGAAGATGTGCGCCGACACCTCGGCCGTCATGCCCGGGCCGTTGTCGCGGATCACCATCATCACCGCGCTGTCGTCGAAGCTGGTGGTGATCGACAGCTTGGGCTCGGGTGATGCCGCCTCCTGCAGCGCCTGCAGCGCGTTCACCACCAGGTTGGTGACCACCTGCGTGATGCTGTTGGGCGGCGCCATGATGCGCGGCATGTCGGGTGCGAGCGAGAGCTCGATCGAGGCCTGGAAGTGCACCTCCTTGCCGATCAGCCGCAGCACGGTCGCGATCTCTTCGTTGACGTCGATGGCCATCGGCGCGCTGTCGTTCTTGCGCGAGAACATGCCGAGCGTCTTGACGATCGAGTGGATGCGGTTGGCGGCGTGGATGCAGTCGCCGATCGACTCGATCCAGTCGGTCATCGAGCTCTCGAGCGCCTCCACGCGATTGGACGGCGGCCGCCCGATCAACGACTCGAGCTGCTCGCGCATCACGATCATGTTGGAGAGGATCGCCGCGCACGGGTTGTTGATCTCGTGGCTCACGCCGGCCGCCAGCACCCCGAGCGCCGAGAGCTTCTCCTGGTGCGCCAGATCATTGGTGAGCTGCGCGCGCTCGCCCTGCAGCTCCGCCACGCGCCGCGCGGTCGCCACGGTGTGCTCGAGATCGGCCGCCAGCCCCGGTCCGAGCGCGAGCACGTCGAACGCGCGCGCGCGCAAGAGCCGCGCGTCCCAGTCGGTGCGCGGCGGATCGACCGCCACCACCACCATCACGTCGGGGTTGGCGCGCGCCAGCGAATAGACGCGCGCCTCGACCGCGGTGATCGGATCGTGTTGCTCGAGGATGAACAGCGCGCAGCCGCCCAGATCGTCGAGCGCGTTGGGGCTGTCCAGGCTGATCTCGCGCTCGATCGACAAACCCATCCCCTGGGCGATGCGGCGGAGCTCGGCGGCGGTCTCGGCCCGCTCGTAGGCGATCCAGGTGCGTAGCGGGGCGTTCATCGGACTCCGCGACGCGCCCACCAGCGATAGACCACTGCCGTTCGGGTGAATCCGGCGCCCGGCGAGTAGAGCAGCACCAGATCGCCGTCCTTGAGCCGACCGGTGCGCGAGGCGCGGTCGAGGTTGAACAGCAGCGACGCGGCGCCCAGGTTGCCGACCTCCGCGAAGGTGTCGATCGTCTTTTCGCGCGGCACGCCGATCGAGCGCCGGCAGGCCTCGAGGAACCAGCCCAGGCTCTGGTTGCAGACGAACAGCGAGATCTCGTCGATCGACACGCCCGCGTCCGCGAGCGCGCCTGCGCACGCCTCCTTGCAGAACTCGGTCGCGCGCGCGCCGGCGGCCTTGCCGCTCGCCGGATCGAGCGAGGTGAGGCGGATCGGCCCGATCGCGCGATCCCAGCGGCGTTGCGGCTTTCCGTCGACCATCTGCGCGTACACCACGCCGTCGCGCAACGAGCCGTCGGTGCGTGAGTAATGCCCGAGGATGCCGTAGCCGTCGGGCAGCGCGCCGATCACCGCCGCCGTCGCCCCGTCGCCCATCACCGCCGAGACCGGCGCGGTCAGGTCGACGACCCGCGAGGTCGCGGCCGATTGCACCATCAAGATCTTCTCGTACACCTTGGCGTTGATGAGCGCGCTGGCTGCGATCAACTGCGGTTGCACGCTGGCGCAGCCCAGGTCGAAGTTCCACGCCACCGCGCGGGTGAGCTCGCACTTGGCCTGCACCGCCGGCGCGTTGGACGGATGCAGCTGATCGGGCACCAACGACACCACCATCACCAGGTCGATCTCGCTCGGCAGCACGCCCGCATCGCGCATCGCCACGCGCGCCGCCTCCGCCTCGAGATCCGACGGATTGGCGTCGTCGCCGATCACGTGTCGCGTGCGCGCGCCGCGAAACGGATCGTTGGCCAGCTCGGCCATCGCCGCGGCGATGTCGGGATCGAGCGCGACGCTCTCTCCGTCCGTCGAGCGATCGATCTCGATGAACGCCTTGCGCTCGTCGCGCTGCTGGAAGCCATTCGGCCAATACGCGTTGGTGCGCACCTCCGGCGGAAGGAACGAACCGAGCCCGAGGAATCCAGCGTTCAATTGGTTACGAATGGGGCACCTCACGGAACTGTTTGAGCGCTGCAACGCGCTGGCTGCCGATCAGCCTCACGTCCGGATCGATTCGAATGTCGAGCACCTGCGGTCCGTCGGTGGGCAACTTGAGCGCGGCGATCAGCTCGTCGCGCGTGTGGATGATCGCGCCGCGCGCGCCCATGCTCGCCGCGAACATCGAGAAGTCGACCAGCTGCGTCGAGAAATCGGGCGTCGCGCCGTAGATGTCGCGCAGCCCGTGCTCGACCATGTTGAGGCGCGCGTCGTTGACGATCAGGAAGGTGACCGGGATCTTGTACTGCACCGCCGTCGCCAGCTCGCAGCCGGACATCAGGAACCCGCCGTCGCCGCACACCGCGTACACGCGGCGATCGACGCTGCCGAGCTGGTAGCCGATCGCGCTGCAGATGCCCGAGCCCATAGAGCCGAAGCCGAGGCTGATGTGGAAGTCGCCGCCGTCGCGCACCTTCAGGTAGTGCAGCACCGCGGACATGTGCTCGCCCATATCGGCGGTGAACACCGAGTTCGACGGGCACACCTCGTTGAGCACCTTGACCACCTCGATGGTGCTGAGCATGCCTTTCTTGGACACGTCGGCCGGCGCGTAGGTGGGGCCGCTCCACATCACCGCCCGCCGTTGCGGCTTGTCGGAGCGGTGCTCGAGCATGCGGCTGACCACCGCGTCGGTCGGCCCGAGCAGGCCCAGCTCGAGCTCGTAGTTCTTGCCGAGCTGCGCCGCGTCCACGTCGATCTGGATGAACGCCGACTTCGGCTTGAGCAGCGGCGACCAGGCGTTGGTCGCCAGATCGTTTAGCCCGCTGCCGCAGGCGAGCAGCACGTCGACGCCCTCGGTCAGGTAGTCGATCACCGAGTCGTGCCCGCCGAACCCGAACACGCCGAGGTACAGCGGATGGTCCTCGGGAAACACGCCCTTGCCCTTGGTGGTCACCGCCACCGGGCAGCCGAGGTGCTCGGCGAGCCGGCGCAGCGCACGGCGGCTGGTGGCCTCGCGCGTGCCGGCGCCGGCGAGGATCATCGGGCGCTCTGCGCCTTCGAGCAGCTCCATCGCGTGCTTGCAGCTCGGCGCGTCGATGTCGAACGACGAGCGCACGCTGCCGGCGATCCGCTGGCGCGCCGCCGGCTGGTTGGCGACGTCGAACGGCAAGGAGAGGAACGCCGGGCCGCGCCGCCCGCTGTAGCAGGTGTTGATGGCCTTGCGCAGCACCGCCGCCGCCGAGCCCGCGCGGTTGATCTGCGCGCTGAACTTGGTGAAGCGGCGCGCCAGCTCGACGGAGTCGTGCGTCGACGCCGAGCCCTCCTGCACCGCGCCACGCCCGAACGACGAGCGCGGCACTTCCCCGGCGATGTGGATCACCGGCACGTGCTCGTAGTACGCCGAGGCGATGCCGGTCAGCGCGTTGGTGATCCCGGGGCCGGCGATGGTGAGCACCACGCCCGGCCGGCCGGTGGCCAGCGCATAGCCGAGCGCCATGAACACCGCGCCGGTCTCGTGCTTGGCGTTGATGATGCGAACGTCCGGCCGCTCGAGCAGCGCCATGTAGACCGCCGCCACGTTGCCGCCCGGGATGCCGAAGATCGTGTTGACGCCGAACTCGCGCAGCACGTCGAGCAGCTGCAGCGCGACGGTGGGCTCGCTCACGGGGTCACGAGCGACTGCGCGGGCTGGACGTGGACGGCCATGTTGCCATTGAACGCGTCGGTCAGCCGCACGTCGAGGTGCACCTCGAGCCCGCACACCTTGGCGGCGCCTGCGACCGAGCCCGCCATCGCGTGCTCGATGTACACGTACTGATCTTGGAAGCGCAGCTGGTAGTCGGGTGCGCCGCCGCTCATCTCGATCAGGCCGTAGTTGCTCACGCTGCGCCACTTGCCGGACATGTTCTTGAGGATTCCCGTGAAGTCGTTGCCGAAGAGGGCAAACCAGGCGCGGCCGATGAGGGTGCGCCGCACCGCCGGGAAGGTCGCGCCCTGGATCTGATAGACGCCGCGGTAGATGTCCGGCCCGCCGAACGCGAGCTGCGCGAGCTTGGTCATGCGGATGAGGTAGTCCTTCACCCCGTACATGCTGAAGGCGCTGAACTTGTGCGACTTGAAGAAGTCGCGATAGGCCTTCTGGACGTCGGGGCCGAACTCGGCCGCGCGCTCGTCGAGCATGTTGAGGAACAGGCCTCGCACGGCAGCTTCTTCCGGGATGTTCTCCAGCCGCCACTTCAGGTCTGTGTATTTGTACACGTCGTCCATTTCCCTCGGCCCCTCCCGGTGTGTCGATTTCCGATCGTAGTACTTAGCATACTTCGCGTTGTTCGGGTATCATAGTCTTCCGTGAGCATGTTTTATACAACCAAGCAGATCGCCGAGCTGTGCGGCGTGCACATCACCACCGCCATCCGCTGGATCGACCAGGGCGAGCTGCAGGCCTATCGCACGCCCGGCGGCCGGCGACGCGTGGCGGCCAACGAGCTACAGAGCTTCGTCGCGCGCTTGAACATTCCGGTGCGCGGCTGGCCGGGGAGGGAACGCCCGGTGGTGCTGGTGGTCGACGACGACTTGATGGTCATGCGGGCGTTGGTGCGCAAGCTCAAGGCGCTGCAGCGCTACGAGGTGGTCGCCGCGTCGTCCGCGTACGAGGCGCTGCTGCTGGTCGGGGCAATCCGGCCGGACGTGGTGGTGCTCGACCTGCTCATGCCGACGATGGACGGGTTCGAGGTGTGCGCCGCGATCAAGCGCACGCCCGCCACGCGTCACGTCACGATCGTCGCCATGACCGGCCAGTTCTCCGACGGGATGCGCCAGCGAGCGCTCGATCTCGGGGCGCTCGAGTGCTTGCCCAAGGTCGGTGGGCTCGACGAGCTGCCGCGCTTGATCGACCGCGCGGTCGCGCGCCCGACCGTGTGGTAGCTTCGCCTCATGCGTTGGTGGGGGACGGCGCTCCTCGTGTGGGCCGGCTGCGCTGCGCCGCACTGGTCGGTGCCGCAGCCTGATCTCGATCGCGTCCCGTTGAGCGTGTGGGCCGCCGGTCCGAACGATGTCTACTCCTCGGGCGGCGCGCTCGGCTCGGGCGGCGAGGGGCTGCTGGTGCACTTCGACGGCAGCGCGTGGAGCACCATTCCGCTCGGTACGACCGCGACCTTGTGGTGGGTGTTCGGGCTCGGCCCGCGCGACGTGTACCTCGTCGGTGAGCAGGGCACGATCCTCCATTGGGACGGCAGCGCGGTGACCTCCATGACCAGCGGCACCGCCAGCACGCTCTACGGGATCTGGGGCACGGGCGCCGACGATCTGTGGTCGGTGGGCGGCCGGCCGGGGCAGGACGGCGTGCTGTTGCACAAGGACGCGAGCGGCTGGCAGGTCCTGCCGTCGCCGGTCCCGTTCGTGGCGTTCTTCAAGATCTGGGGCGTGGCGGCCAACGACATCTTCCTGTGCGGCGAGGGCGGCACCATCGTGCACTACGACGGCGCGGCGTGGACCGTGCAGCCGACCGGGCTCTCGTCGACCACCACGTTGTTCACCATCGCTGGGCGGTCGCACGGCGAGGTCTACTCCGTCGGCGGGTTCGGCAAGGCCGTGGCCATGCGCTACGACGGAGCGGCCTGGTCGCCGATGCCGGACGCGCTGCTCGCCAACACCGGCTCGTTGGCGGGCGTCTCGGTCGACCCGCACGACGGCACGCTGATCCTCGTCGGAGAGGGAGGCATCAAGCTGCGCGGCAAGCCGGGCGCGTTGGTCGACGAGTCAGCCGAGGCGCCGCACGACGATCTGCACAGCGCGTTCTATCTGGACGGCGAGCTGTACACGGTGGGCGGCAACTACCTGGCGCCCACCGGGGCGGCGCGGCACGGCGTGATCGGGCACTACGGGCGCTGACAGGGCACCACGCCCGCTTCGCGGTCGATGCACACCAGTTGATCGCGCAAGGACGGCAGCGTGAGGCGCTGCGCGGTGCGATCCTTGCGCGGCCAGACGATCTCGAGCGCGTCGAGCGCGCCGCTCGCGCCCAGGCCGAAGATCTGATCGGTCGAGTTGGACGAGCCCGCGCAGCCGCCCGCGCGCACCACGCGCAAGAGCCGCCCGTTGGCCGTCACCTGCGCGCCGATCGCGTTCTTGTTGCCGAGCGAGCTGCGATCCGAGAGCCGCACCTTCACCCAGTGATTGCCGGTGTTCTTGTTGATGTAGACGAACGTCGGGCCCTCTTCGAAGTTGGTCGGCGGCTTCATGACCTTGTTGGGCGCAGGGATGGCCAGGATCGATCCGCCCACGTCGGCTTTCAGGTTCCCCGCCTTGGGTGACAGCGAGCCGTAGCCGCCGAAGTGGGTCACCACGAAGTCGTCGAAGCCGTCGCCGTTGAGGTCGCCGGTGGCGATCCCGTTGGCGGCCTCGTGCATGAAGAACAGATCGTGGATGAGGCTGCTCCTCGACGCGGCGACGCCGGACTCGGAGTACGAATCCATATCTTGTATGTAGATGTAATCGCGCTTGTGCCAGTTGGTGCCCGGGCTGCGCCGGCGCGGTGGATTGTGGTCGTAGTCCATGTCGGTGATGTCGAGCACGCGATATTCGAGCGTGCGATCGGTGAGCTCGATCTTGCCCTTCTGCGTGGTGTCGTTGGCGAGCAGGCGCCCCGGCGAGTTGGTCCAGTCGCCGATGAAGCCGTCGTTGCCGCGCGCCAGTGCCCCGGCGAAGTACAGATCGAGATCGCCGTCGTTCTCCACGTCGAACAGCGCGGCGGCGAAGGCGAACTCGTAGCTGGCCAGGCCGTGCGCGTAGTTGTGCTCGTCGTAGAGCTTGATCGCGGTGGGCGCGAAATTCTCCCGCCGCGTCAGATCGGGCGCGATGAACGGCGAGTGGTGCACGGTGATCCGATCGGCGATGTTCACGTAGCCGTCGGGCCCGGGCTCGAGCAGCGCGTGCGCCAGGCGCGCCTTGCCCAGCGCGTAGTCGAGCGGGGCGAGCGCGAGCACCGACTCGTCGGCCGCCTCCTTGTTGAGGAGCGACATGTTGCCCGCCGACATCGACTGCCCGCCGCAGTTGGAGACGAACACCTCCTCGACTCCGTCGCCGTCGAGATCGCCGGCCGCCGCGCCCATCCAGCAGCCGTCCCATTCGTCGCCGTCGAAGCGCTTGTCGCGCACGAAGCCCTTGCCGTGATCGTTGTAGTACACGCGCAGGCGATCGCCTTCGTCGGTGGACACCACCAGATCCGGATAGCCGTCGCCGTTCTCGTCGGTGAACAGCGCCGACCAGCTGTGGTCGGCCTTCTCGCCCGCGGGCTTGCCGTCGACCGTCTGCTCGTAGATCGGCTCCTCCTTCTGCGACGATGGAAACCACATCGAGGCCGGCAGGCCGTGCTCTTCGATCAGGCCCGAGACGCCCCATTCCTTCGCCGCGCTCTTGAAGGTGAGCTTGCCGGTCTCCGCCAGTTGGTTGAGGTACAGCTCGTTCTGGTTGCCGCCGAAGCGGCGCATGCCGAAACCGTAGAAATCCGGATCCTGGTAGTTGGCGACGAACACGTCGAGATCGCCGTCGAGGTCCACGTCGGCGACCGCCACCGAGAACGACGCCCAGCGGCCGCCCACGCCGGCCTCGTCGGTGACGTCCTTCCATTCGGGAATGCCGTCGCCGTCCTGATCGCCGAGGTTGATGAACAGCGAGTCGCGTCCTTCCCACTCACCGTTGACCTTCACGTTGCGCCCGTCGACGAGCGGCCGGCGCAGGAACTGCGGCAGGCGGATGGTGATCGCGCGCTTCTTCTCGTCGCGCCCGATGTTGCGCTGCGCCGGATAGCCCTTGAGCGCGGTCTCCTCGGCGGTGAACGGCAGCCCGGCCAGATCGTCGGTGATCCACAAGTCGGGCAGCCCGTCGCCGTTGAAATCGGCCGCCACCGCGCCGGTCGACATGCGGCCCAGCGAGAACTCGTCGTCCTTGACGCTCTGGCGCGGCGCGTACTTGTTCTCGATCAGCAGCTCCTCGCGTACGCGCGTGCCGTTGCCGTGCTCCTCGAGCTCTTCGATCGACTTCAGGATCGGATTGCCCTGCGCGTCGTTGCCCTGGTTCAGGTACAGGACGCACGGCTTTTGCGGCAGCGGCTTGTCGGTCAGCACCTTCTTCGCGTCGGTGATCATGCCGACGGTCTGCCCGGCCTGCGGCAGGAACAGATCCATCTTGCCGTCGCCGTTGAAGTCCGCGATCACCGCGCCGCGCGTGCGGAAGATCTGATCGCCGGCGGCGCGATCGCCGAGCGACGCGCCGATCTCCTGAAACGGCCGGAAGCGCTTGTCGAGCGCGATCGGCCGCTCGTCGTGCACGTCGGTGGCGAGCGCGATCTTGCGCTGCTCGGCGCCGGCGTCCAGCTCGATCGGCGCCAGGTGGAAGCGCTGCATCAACAAGATGCCGAGCACATGCAGATCCGACTCGCCGTACTGGCGGATCGCCCAGCGGCCCAGGGTGTGCGCCCCGGCCGCCACGAGCCCGAGAAGCACGACCAAGAAGATCGCCCGCTTCATTCGTGCGCTTTCGTCATCCAGATCTCGTACTCGAGATCGACGTAGGCCCACTCGGCGGTGGCGCGCAACTCGTCGAGGAGCGCGCGAAAGTCGCTGGTGTGGCCCTCGTCGAATTCGAAGTAGGTGAGAAAATCGCAGCCCGATCCGTGCTCGAGATAGCGCGAGTGGTAGAGCTTGCGGTAAATGCGATCGGCGTAGCGCCGACCGATCGCGGTGTGCCCCTGCCCGGCAAAGTGCGCGTTGCGTTGGTCTTGCGACAGCGCCCACCACGCGTCGTTCTTGCGCATCGGGATCAGCACCGCCACCGTCGACGGGCCCGGCGCGAGCTCGGCGTGCGAGACCGACTCGAGGTCACGCTTCTGCGCGGCGTCGGTGTACTGGTGATGTTGCGCCACGCCACGCAAGCGCGCGCGCGGCGCTTCGAGAGGCGTCGCGCTCTGGACCCGCGCGACGCGCGCGTGCGGCGGCGGTGGCGCGTCTCCGATCACCGTCCGCTGCGCGCGCAGTTGGAAGGTGGCGCCCTCAGTCTGTTCGTCGTCGAAGAACCAGTACACCCAGCGGTTGTCGCTCATAGGAGATTGGAGTCGGAGAACGAGCGCCACAGCGGGCGCTGGTAGTTGGCCGAGGCCGCGACGATCTTCGCGCCCAGCGCCGCCGGCAGCACCACCTCCAGCTCGATCAAGTCGACGATGCGCTCGTACGCGACCAGGGTGATGCGCAGGATCACCTGGTCGCCGCGGCGGTACGGACGCAGGTAGATCTGTTCGATCCCCTGCTCGTGGTTGTTGGCGACCTCGAGCCGCCCGTCGCGCGCGAACGCCGAGTACGCGTACACCGGCGCGGGTCCATCCTTGAGGAACAGGTAGCGCTTCTCGATCGCCTCCGACGCACGCAGGATGCCCACGCCAAAGCCGGGGACGTCGTAGTCCTCCTGCAGGACCAACAGATCCACCGGCAGGTTGCCGACGACGATCCCGCGCGTTCCGTCGGCGCTCTTCAGCGTGAGCTCGATCGCGCCGTAGCTGTACGCGTGCGGCGACGGATGGACGAAGCGCGTCTTCGGGGTCACCTCGGCGATCTCGACGCTGCTCCAGATCGGCTCGTACGTGACGGTGCGCAGGACGCGCTGCGTGTAGATGCCGGGCGGCACGAACGAATGGAACTGGAACAGATCGCCGGCGTGCAGGTCGCCGAGCTTGACCGGCTGGATGATCTTGCCCGCGCGCTCGACGTGAAAAAACTTCCGCTGCACCTTGCGACGCGAGTCCTGCGTCGAGTAGCTGGCCACCGGCTTGTCCACGCTCACCGTTGCCGCGAAGCTGCCGTACGACTGCGTGCGCTCGCGCAGCCGATCGAAGTCGATCGCCACGCGCGGCAGCTCCTTGACGTACCCCAGCGCCGCGTGCAGCTCCTCGTCGGTGGCCTTGAGGTCGTTGGTGGCACGCAGCAATCGAAAGTAGTCGGGCTCGGGGAGCGACAGCCACGCGTGATACAGCTCGCCCACCGAGTCGGCTCCGCTCAGCTCCCACAACCCCGGGAACAGGCAGTTGTTCACCAGCGACATGCGCTTGGGCCGCGCGCCCGGGTTCGGCACCACCTTGCCGCTCTCGAACGCGTACTCCTCGTCGTCGTTGAACAGCCCTTTCGAGGTGAAGTAACCGTACTCGCGGTTCTCGTCCTGCGAGGCCAGCTCGACGCCGTTACGCGAGTACTCGGCGAGCATGAGGTTGAGCTTGTCGAACGGCGTGAGCTGCGCGTCGTGCGGATAGCTGAGCAGCGGAACGACAAAATGCGGATCGATGTTTTCGTAGGACAACGTACTCGCCGGCGCGCCCTCCTCGCGGAAGGTGACCCGCAGCCGCTCGTGGTCGAGGTGCACATCGGCGGCGTCGAAGCGCGCCAGCACCGAGCGATAGCGATTGATCGACTGCGTCGAGGCCGACAGCGGCTGATCGGCGAGGCGCTCCTCGCGATCGAGCTGCAGCGGCACCTTGTCGATGCTCACGTCGGGGGTCCGGCCGCACCCGACATCCATGACAGCGAGAAGGACGAGTAAATACGACCCCTTCATGGCGCGGAAGATATAGCATGATCGGGCGAGCCCATGGCCCTCCCGTTTCAGCCGAGCCTCACGGTGGCGGTGCCGGCCTACAACGAGCGCGAGAACCTGCCGCGAGTGCTCGACGAGCTGCACGCGTTCTTGCGCGCGCACTGCCGCGAGTTCGAGATCCTGGTGGTCGACGATGGCTCCACCGACGGATCTTACGATGTCATACCAAAACATCCCGAAATTCGCGTGCTGCGCCACGAGCGAAATCAAGGGCTCACCGCGACGCTGCGCACCGCGTTCTTCGGCGCGCAAAAAGAGTACGTCACCTGGGTGCCCGCCGACGGGCAGATCCCGGCCGGCGAGATGGGCAAGATCCTCGCGGCGTGGGACGGCCACGATCTGGTGCTCTCGACCTATCGCCAGCGTCCCGACGGCTGGCGACGGGCCGCCCTGTCGCGCGGCTTGCGCGTGCTGATGTGGCTGCTGATCGGTTTTCGCGATCGCTCCGACGGCACGTACCTGATGCGCCGCGCGATGCTCGACGGCCTGGACCTGGTGGCGCGCACCTCGGCCGGCTCGATCGGCTTCGAGATCGGCGCCAAGGCGCGCGCCGGCGGGCTGCGCATCGGCTCGACCGAGATCGAGTGCGCCCCGCGGCTCTCGGGCCAGTCCAAAGTGGCCAACGCGCGCAACATCGCGGCCTACCTGGGCGAGCTGTGGCGCATCCGCCGCAGCATGCGTCGTCGCACATCCTAGTACATAGGGATGGGGACTCCAGACCCGCGAGGGGCGAAAAGTCCCCAGCGCGCGGGCCGTAACTAGCTGATATCACATGGCCTCTCGTGGGCATCGCTCTTGTATTGGAGGGCTCCCATGGAATCGCTGATTGCCATCGGGGGCCTGGTTGGATTCGCGATCTTCTGCGTGTTGGTGAGCGCAGCGGTGAGCGGCTTGAAGGCGCGCCTGAAGCGCCGCCGCACCAACGCCAAGAAGAAGCTCCTCATCCACAGCATCAACGACGATCGCTGCACCGGCTGCGACGCCTGCATCACGGTGTGCCCGACCGACGTCCTCGAGCTGGTCGGCAACAAGAGCCGCGTGCTGCGCTTCGATGACTGCATCCAGTGCGAGCAGTGCGCGCTGGTCTGCCCGACCACCGCGTTGGTCATGCACTACCAGGGCACCAAGGCGCCAGCGTATCGCATGCCGGACCTCGACGAGTACTACCAGGCGGTCCCCGGCCTCTACCTGATCGGCGAGGCGGCCGGCAAGCCGCTGGTGAAGAACTCATCGAACCTCGGGCGCGCGGCCATCGAGCACATGGCCAAGACCGGCCTGCGCCCGCGCCCCGCGTCGCGCGACAAGATCCAGGACGTCGACGTGCTGATCGTCGGCTCCGGCCCGGCCGGCCTGTCGGCGGCGCTCTCGTGCATCGACAAGGGCCTGAGCTACGCGGTCCTCGAGAAGGACGAGCTGGTGGCGTCGACGATCGCGCGTTGGCCCAAAGGCAAGGACTGCATGGCCGAGCCGTACGACGTGCGCACGGTGGGCCTGTTGCCGGTGTGGGATTCCAAGAAGGACGAGCTGCTGGCGGCGTGGCGCACGATCATCGATCGCAAGGGCATGAAGATCTCCACGCGCGAGACCGTCGAGGACGTCAGGCGTCTCTCCGACGGCCGCTTCGAGGTGCGCTCGAGCAAGAAGCCGTACCGCGCGCAGCGGGTGGTGCTCGGCATCGGCACCCGCGGCAAGCCGCGCCGGCTGGGCGTTCCCGGCGAGCACCTGGCCAAGGTCGCAGCGCTGCTCACCGACGCGGCGGATCATCGCGGCCAGCGCGTGATGGTGGTCGGCGGCGGCGACTCGGCGGTCGAGGCGGCGATCTCGTTGTCCGAGCACGCGGCGCGCGTGGTGCTGAGCTACCGCGGCAAGCAGCTCTCGCGCTGCAAGGCGAAGAACCGCCAGCGGCTCGACGAGCTGGTGCGCGTGGGACGGATCGAGCTGCGCTTCGCCTCGAACGTGGTCGAGATCAAGCCCGAGTCGGTGTCGCTCAAGATCGGCGAGCAGGTACAGGAGATCGACAATGACGCGCTGTTCATCTGCATCGGCGGCGACGCGCCGGTCAAGTGGCTCGAGTCGGTGGGCGTGCGGTTCAAGGATCGGGCGCACGAGTTTGCGCGCAGCGCCACCGACAAGCTGGTCGAGTCGTTGACAGGCCCGCTGCGCGAGACCACCGCAGAGGGTGCCGGCGGCGGCGCGCCCAACCCGGTGATGGTCGACATCGGCTCGTTCCGTCCGGCCACGCTCGAGCTCACCTCGGGCGAGATCGAGCTGGGCGAGATCGAGGAGCAGCGCACGGTGATCCGCTTCCCCGTCGAGCGCGTGCGTAAGGTCGGTTAGCTCGAGGGCTTGAGCGCTTCGAGCAGCGAGGCGAGCGCCAGGCTGGTGTCGGAGTTCTCCAGCCAACGCAGCGCGATCCCATCCTGATCGACACGCACCACGCTGGCGCCCGCGCGCACCGCCGGGTGACTCTCGTCGACCGCGTTGAACAGCAACACCTCGACGGAAGAGCCGTGCTTGATCGCTTTCAGGTCATTGCCGTCGGCGCCCAGGTACATGCCGCCCAGCGACAGGTTGCGCGCCGGCAGGACCAACGTCTCCGAGCCGTGGTGCAGCTCGACCGACGCGAGCAGCTCGTAGCGCGGGTGCCTGCGGAGGTTGCGGCGGGGGGGCGGCGGTGGCTGGCGCGAGGCAGACACGGTAGCGACTATGGTATCACGTCACGGTCATGAAGCCGTTCCTGGTTGCCATCGGTGCGCTCGCCGGCGTGGTGCTGGTCCTCGGGTTGTTGTTCTGGTTCGATGCGCGGTCGGACGACCAGCCTGCGCCCGCGCCGGTCGCGCCGTTCGTTCAGCCCAGGGCCAAGCCGATCCCCGACGGCGGCCTGTTGAGTCGCCCGCACCCCGATCGCGCCGGGCTCAGGTATAGTCCCAAACCGAAATGATCAAACTTCTTCGTTTCAGGGCGGCGCTCGGGTGCCTGGTCCTCGGTGGATGCGCCGGTCTCAAACCCATGCTGGTCGATGCCAGCGTGCAGAAGCCGTCCAACGTGGCGGTGTACTTCACCGTCGACACGCGCGGCGGCGATCCGGTGCCGGGGCTGACGGCGGAGCAGTTTCACATCTACGAGGACGACAAGCTGGTCTCGCCGTTCGAGTCCAAGCAGACCATCCTCAACCCCGAGGTGGCGGCGACGCACTACACGCTGCTGTTGGTGGACATGTCGGGCTCGGTGACCAAGAGCGGCGCGCTGCCGGCGCTCGAAGAGGCTGCGACGCGCTTCACCTCGCGCGTCGGGCAGTTCCAGAAGACCGCCATCTACGGGTTCGACGGGCGCGCCGAGATCGTGCCGATCCGCAGCTTCTCGTCGGAGGGCGGCGGATCGGGCGCGCTGTCGTCGTTCAATACCAAGGATCCGTCGACCAACCTGAACGGCGCGGTGGTCAAGGCGATCGACGTGCTGGACAAGGCGCTCGAGCACGCCAGCCAGCCGCTGCGCTTCGGGACGCTGGTGGTGTTCACCGACGGCACGGACCACGCGCACCGCGTGACGCACGACGACATGATGAGCGCGCTCGACAACGTGAACTTCGACGTGTTCGTGATCGGGGTGGGCGCGGAGATCGACGAAGGCGAGCTGAAGGCGATCGGCCGCAACGGCGCGGCGCTCTCGCGCGATCCGGGAGCGGTCGGCGCCTCCTTCGATCGGATCGCGGCGCGGATCGAAGGCTACTCAAAGCGCTTCTACCTGCTCTCGTACTGCAGCCCGGCCCGCGCCGGCGAGCACGAGCTCAAGGTCGAGCCGTTCACCGCCGACGGCAAGAAGGGCGACGTGACCTACCGGTTCAACGCCACCGGCTTCGGCCCCAACTGCGATCCCAACCGCAAACCCAACTTCGACATCCGCCACCCCCGCACCAAACCCGCCGGCGCCGCCAAGAAATAGCAGCGCGCGCCCAGCGCGAACCCTGCTACTCCGGCTTCTCTCAGGCGAAGTGGGGGATGACTTGTTCGGCGAAGGTGCGGAGGGACTTCATGATCAGCTCGTGGGGGACGGTGCCCATTTGCATGACTAGGATCAGCTCGTCGACGCCGATGTCGGCGAAGCGCGAGACCGTTTCGCGAGCGGAGATGGGATCGCCGACGATCGCGGCGGCTTGTGAGCCGGGGGCGTTGCGGGCGGCCATCGCGTCGGCGAGATCGCCGTCGGGGAAGAACCCGCGCGGGACGTCGAGCTTGCCGGTGGGGCGCGTGCCCGACAGGTAATAGCGCGCCATGCTCTCGGCGAAGAAGCGCGCGCCGCGCAGCCCGTAGCGGCACGCCTCGCGATCGTCGTCGAGCACCAGCGTCGCCGGCGTGCACGCGAAGTGGTCGGTCTTCTGCCGCCCGATCGGTGTGGCGGTCGCGACCGCCTTCTTGTACTCGGTCACCTTTTGCGTCAGGTACTCGTCGGAGCCGATGGCGAAGTTGAGCGCGCCGAGGCCCAGCTTGCCGCACGCGATCGCCGACTCGGGCTTGGTGCACGCCGCGAACATCGGCGGGTGTGGCTGCTGCACGGGCTTCGGGATGATCTGCGTCGGCGGCACGTGGAAGAACTTTCCGTCGTGCGAAAAAATGTCCGCGCTCCACATGCGCGGAATCATCTCCAGCGCCTCGAGCCACTGCTCGTGCAGCGTCTTCAGATCGTTCTCGAACGCGTGCTGCTCGACCAACGACGAGGACTTGCCCGAGCCCCAGTTCACGCGCCCGCCCGAAAGGATGTCGAGCGTAGCGATGCGCTCGGCGATGCGAATCGGGTGGTTGTAGCGATGCGGCAACAGCGTGATGCCGTGCCCCAGCCGGATCCGTTTGGTCTTGGCCGCGACGAACGCCAGGAAGATCTCCGGCGCCGAGGAGTGCGAGTACTCGTACAGCCCGTGGTGCTCGACCTCCCACGCGCAGTGGTAGCCGAGCTCGTCGGCGAGCACCGCCTGGTCGACACAGTCGCGAAAGGTCTGCGCCTCCGACGCGCGCGTCGGCTCCGAGATCTGCATTTCGAAGAAGATCGAGAATTTCATGCGGCTGCTCCCTTTTCGAACCAGCGCTTGAGCTGGCGTGTGGCGAAGCCCGCCGCGCCGGCGGCCTCGGTCTGCGTGCGGAACATCGACACGATTCCCTGAAACATGAGGAAGGCCAGCCCTTCACCCTCGACGCGCACGCGGCCGGTGAAGCCCGCCGTCGAGAAGTCGAGCCGGCCGGTGAGCAGGTCGAGGAAGGTGACCGCGCGCATGGTCACCACCGCGGTGGGCGGCCGCGGCACCTCGCGCGCGACGGTGAGCTTGCCGCGATCGAAGTACAGTGCGATATCGCCGCCGGTCGCGCCGGTGAGCTGAAGGTGCACGCGCATGCTCATGCGGGAGGCCTCCTCGGGAACCTCGGCGTGGCGCCCGGCGAGCTGCACCAGTCGCAAGAACACGTCGATGCGCCGGTCGAGCCTGGCCGGCACCGTGTCCACGTATTTCTTGATCACGTCGACGGCGGTCGGGCACTTCGGCTTCCAGCCGAGCTGCTCGCGCGCCTTCTTGCTCGACATGATCATGGTGACCTCGGAGTGCTCGAGCCA
Source organism: Myxococcales bacterium (assembly GCA_003170275.1). Taxonomy (GTDB): domain Bacteria; phylum Myxococcota_A; class Polyangia; order Palsa-1104; family Palsa-1104; genus PALSA-1104. The sequence continues at coordinate 14,334 of PNAM01000066.1, read as the reverse complement.
CGCCGGATCGATCGCGCGCGTCACGTGCAGCCGCTCGAGCATCGGCGACAGGCGCGCGATCCCGGCGGCGAGCCGGCGCGGGATCTTCACCAGCCTCAGCTTGCCGGCGCGCGCGAGCTGCGCTGCCGACACCGAGTCTTCCGCTTGCAGGTTGAACGCGCCGCCCGCGCGCTGGACTACCGCGAGCACCACCGCGTCGGCGACGTCTTCGTCCCACACCAGCGGCATCGGCAGCCCGCCGTTGTCGGGGATCACCCGCCGGCGCAGCGCGTCGCCGAGCGCGTGGTCCATGTACGCGCCGATCACCACCGCCGGCCGCAGTCGCGTGACCACCAGGCCCGCGTGCTGGCGCTCGAACTCGTCGAGAAACTGCTCGACCTCGAACTTGCACGCGGAGTAGGCGAACGCGGGCTGGTGGCGACGCGGCGTGTCCTCGACGATCGGCACCGGGTGGCCCGGCATCACGCCGAACGCGGCGATCGACGACGTGTACACCAGCTGCTGGCAGCCGGCCGCGACCGCCGCGCGAAACACGTTCTTCGAGCCCTCGACGTTGATCGCCTGCATCTCGGCGCGCGGCTTGAGCTGCGTGACCAGAAACGCCAGGTGCACCACCGTGTCGCAGCCGGCCAGGTGACGCTGGAAATCCGGCTCGCGCACGTCGGCGATCACGAAGGTGAGCTTGGTCGACACCACCGTCGGTGGACGCAGGTCGAGACAGATCACCTCGCCGATCGATCGATCCGCGCACAGCCTGCGCAGCACGTGCGAGCCGAGCAGCCCGGAGCCGCCGGTGACCGCGACCCGCTTCTTCGCAAGCGCCATCAGGCGATCCCCAGCTTGCGCCACAGCGGCCGCGTGCGCGGCGTGACCAGCCCGAGCTCTTCGCACAGCGCGCGGACCTTGCTCAGCGATTGCACGATGGTCTCGCGATGGCGCGGGTTGTGGCGGAACGCCTGGTCGATCACCTGCTCGGGGATCTCGAACGCGCGAATCACCGACGGGGACGGCTCGAGCATCATGCGCGCCATCAGGTGCAGGATGGTCGGCGCGGCCACCGACAGGATCGCGCGACGCAGCGGCGAGAGCGCCGGTACGCGCTCGCGCAGGTACTGTCGCGCGAAGCACAGGTGACGCGCTTCCTCGGTGATGTGGATCTGCGAGATGCGCCGCACCAGCGGATGCAGCTCGCGGCCCGAGGCGAGCGAGGTGCGCTGCACGTGATCGATCGGGTCCTCGCCGCCCAGCACGAACAGGAAGAACAGCTCGGGAAAGGCCTTGCCGAGCAGCACGATGCGACCCGACGCGCGCTCGCGCCAACCGGCGATGCCGGGTGCGTCGACGCCGCTGCGGTTGACGAACTCCTGGAACATCAGCGAGTGCTGCGACTCCTCGATCACCTCGTGCAACGCGTAGCGAAACTCGGGCGATCGGTTCGGCCGCTCCATCGCGAAGGTGAGCAGCCCGCGGCTGAGCACGTTCTCGAACTGCATGCCCACCTTCATCGAGCGGGCCAAGAGCTCGAGTCCGAGTCGCGCGCGCACGCCGGGCGGAAGCGCGCGATACCAGGTGGTGCCGCCGAGCGGCGAGTCGGCGGGCAGCTCCCAGCGCGGATCGGCGGCGTCGATGCGCATCTCCGGCGCGTCCCACGCGACGTCTTCGTAGGCGTCGAAGTGCTTCTTCACCGACTGGCGGCTGAGCCGTTCGACGAGCTGCGGATAGGTCATTTGACGCCTCCGATGGCGATCAAGGACGAGAGTTGTTTCAGCGCGTCCAGCAGCTCGACGCGTCGCTGGTCGTCGGGGACGCACATCTGCTGCAACGCCAGTCCTTGCATGAGCGCGATGGCGAACTTGGGCGCGAGATCGAACAGCGGTCCGTGATCGCGCGGGGTGGGAAAGATCTCGTGAAAGGTGCGATCGATCGCCTGCGCGGTCCGTTCGCCGAGCGCCGCGACCGCGCGCTCGAGCTCGGGATCGGTGCGCGCCGCCACCGCCAGCTCGAGCCAGGCGGCAAAGGTGCGGCCCGACACCATCCGCCACAACAGGTCGACGCCGAACGCGGCGCGGCTCGGACCTTGCGGCACCTTGACGATCGCCGCGCGAAACTCCGCGTCGAGGCGCTCGCACAGATGGCCGACGGCGGCGGTCACCAGCTCGGCCTTGGTGGGGTAGTGGTGCAGCTGCGCGCCGCGCGAGACCCCCGCGCGATCGGCGACCTCGGTGGTGGTGGTGCGCGCGTAGCCGAGATCGACCAGACAGTCGAGCGTGGCCTCGAGGAGCGCGCCGCGGGTGGTCGCCGAGCGTTGTTCCTGCGTCCTGCGCGCCCGCACCGTCATACCCAAGGAGTATCGTCGCAGTAACAAACAGTCAAGCCTGATTGTTTGTTACGAGCGGGTTGTCGAATGAAAGGCGCTCCAAATCGGTATATTGCGCGCACATGTCCAGCCCCGAGATGCCCGTTCAGGCGCTGCCAGCGGCGGTGAAGCCGGCGGATCGCCCCGAGTTCAGCTTGCGCGCGGTGCTGTCGGCCTGCCTGGTGGCGACGGTGATCGGCGGCTCGTACCCGTACATCGTGCTCAAGCTCGGCTTCGGTCCCAACATCTCGGTGGTCTCGGCGTTCTTCGGTTACCTGTTGTGCGTCGGCGTGTTCCGCATGAAGACGTTCAACCGCTGGGAGAACAACATCGTTCAGACCGCGGGCACTTCAGCGGGCCAAACGGCGTTCATGTGCGTCCTGTTGGCCGCGTTCGACATGCTCAACCAGAACAAGCTGCTCGGCGTGCACATCCAGATGAGCTTCTGGCAGGTGTTCGCCTGGCTGGTGGTCGCCGGCGCGATGGGCGTGCTCATGGCGGTGCCCATGCGCAAGCACTTCATCGACGAAGAGGAGCTCACCTACGCCGACGGCGTGGCCGCGGCGGAGACCCTGATCGTCCTCGATGCCGGCGGCGAAGACGCGCGCCGTCGCGCCCGCGCGCTCACCATCGGTGCGTTGGTCGCCATCGTCGCCACCTGGTTCCGCGATGGCTGGCCGCGGCTGTTGTCCAAGTTCCACGTCGGCAAGGACAACCTCTTGCACTGGTTCACCATCCCCGAGAACAGCTTCTTCGGCGCGCTCGGCGAGAAGATCCACGCCGCGCCGCTGCACCTCGGCCTCAACTGGTCGCTTCTGTCGATCGGCTCGGGCATGCTGGTCGGCCTGCGCGTCAACCTGTCGATGGGGCTCGGCATGGTCATCTCGTGGCTGATCGTGCCGCCGATCTTGCACGCCAAGGGCATCCTCCCCGACGTCACCTACGGCCAGACGCTGCGCTGGGTGATGTGGCCCGCCACCGGGCTGATGATCTCGGGCGGGCTCACCGCGCTGGCGCTGCGCTGGAAGCTGCTGCTCAAGACCTTCTCGTCGCTGACCGCGAAGTCGGTGTCGTCGGAAGACTTCCCGATGAAGTGGGTGGGCGGCGGCCTGGCGATCTTGTCGGTGGCGCTGGTGATCGTGCAGAAGGTCTCACTCGGCATGGCGCCCTGGCAGACGCTGGTGGCGATCCTGCTCTCGGTGCCGCTCATGCTGGTGTCGCTGCGCGTGCTCGGCGAGACCAACTGGGGCCCGATCTCGGTGATGGGCAACATGATGCAGGCGGTGTTCGCGCTGCTCGCGCCCGGCCACATCCCGGCCAACATGACCGCCAGCGGCATGACCGGCTCGATCGCCGCCGGCTCCGAAGGCCTGATGCAGGACTACAAGACCGGCAAGCTGATCGGCTCGTCGAACAAGTTCCTCACCTACGCGCAGCTGATTGCGGTGCCGATCGGCGCGGCGGCGGTGGCGCTGGTCTATCCGGTGCTGGCCGGCAAGTACGGCGTCGGCGGCGAGCATGGGCTGTCGGCGCCGACAGCGGTCAAGTGGGCCGGCTTCGCCGAGATCCTGTCGAAGGGGTTCGGCGCGCTGCCCCCCGGCTGCCTGGCCGCGTTCCTGATCGCCGTGACGGTAGGCGCGCTGCTGACGATCTTCGAACAGCGGTTCAAAAAATTCCTGCCGTCGGCGAGCGCGGTCGGCCTGGGCATGCTGCTGCCGGGGCTGGCGATCCTGATGATGGTGATCGGCGGCTTCATCGAGTACTTCTGGCGCAGGCGCAACCCGAAGCAGGCCGAGGAGATCATCATCCCGCTCTCGTCGGGCTTCATCGCCGGCGAGGCGATCCTGGCGGTGATCATCCCGATCTTGATGGTGCTCAACCTGCTTCCGTCCGATTAACATGATAAAAGGCTGATCATGTCGAACGAGCCCACCCTGATCGTCCGGCGCATCACCGGCGTCGATCTCCGCGCCTCCGTCGAGCTGCTGGCGCACCAGCAGAAGGCGCTCGGCCAAGACGTGAACATCGATGTGCTGCGGCCCGCCGTGCAGGCGGTGCTCGAGGACTCCGCGCGAACGCTGGTGATCGGCGCGTTCCACGAAGGGCTGCCCGGCTTTGCGCACGGCAAGCTGGTCGGCGTGTTCGTGATGCACGTGTTGCCGTCGCTGGAGCACGCCGGCGAGGTGGGCTGGATCCAGAAGCTGTACGTGCGCGACGACTATCGCAAGAAGGGCCTCGGCGACCGGCTGTTGTCGCAGGGCCTGGAGTGGGCGACCGGCCGCGGCCTGCGCGCGCTGGACCTCGAGGTGGGCGAGGGCGGCGATCTGGCCGACGCGGCCGAGCACCTGTACGCGAAGAAGGGCTTCCGCAAGATCCAGCGCACGCGCCTGACCAACGCGAAGTCCTGATGGCGTTTCGCACCAAGATCGAGGTGCGCTTCGGTGACGTCGACCACGCCGGGATCGTCTTCTACCCGCAGTTCTTCATCTACTTCCACCAGGCGTTCGAGGACTTTTTTCAGGACAACGGGCAGCGCTACCCGGAGATGTTGAACAAGCGGCGCGTCGGGTTTCCGACGGTGCACATCGAGACCGACTACCAACTGCCGCTGCGCTACGGCGACGCGCTCGACATCGAGCTGAGCGTGCCGGCGGTGGGCGACAAGTCCGCGGTGTTCCGCTACCTGGGGTTCCGCCACGCCGACGGCAAGCAGTCGTGCAAGGCCGAGATCACCTGCGCGTGCGTGAACATGGACTCGTTCAAGGCGATCACCATCCCCGATGATCTGCGCGCGCTGTTCAAGCGGTTCGCCGTATGAGCGAAGTCGCGACGCCGCGCCCGGCAGCGACGGTGGTGGTGCTGCGCGCCGGGGCTGCAGGCGGCGCGCCCGAGGTGCTGATGGTGCGTCGCAACCGCGGCGCGTCGTTCATGGCCGACGCGTACGTGTTCCCGGGCGGGCGGGTCGACGAGGCCGACGGGCTCGGACAGGTGGCGTTCGCCAACGCCGCGGTGCGCGAGCTGTTCGAAGAGGCGGCGCTGCGCATCCCGGCCACCGCGCTGGTCGAGTTCGCCAACTGGATCACCCCGTCGGCGGAGCCAAAGCGCTTCGACGCGCATTTCTTCGTCACCTCGCTCGCGCCGGGCGACACGCAGGTGGCCAAGCACGACGCCGCCGAGACGGTCGACGCCTTGTGGGCGACGCCGGCGGCGCTGCTCGAGCGCTACCAGGCCGGCCAGCTCAAGCTGCCGCCGCCCACCATCTGCAACCTCGAGGATCTGGCGCCGCACGCGACCGTCGACGAGGCGCTCGAGTGGGCGCGCAAGCGGCCGTTCACCGCCATCCTGCCCAAGCTCGTGCCCTCCGGAACCACGCTGGCGATCGTGTTGCCGTGGGATCGGGAGTACCTGTCACTCCCCGGTGACGGCGTGTCCATCGATCCCAACCACCCGCTCGCGCGCGGCCGATCGCGGTTCGTGCTCGAGGAGGGGCGCTGGTGGGGCCGGAAGGTCGAATGACCAAACCCATCGACTATCTCGATCGGGCGCTGACGTCGGCGCGGCGCGAGTTCGTGACCGCGTGCCCGTTCTACTTCTTGCTCGGCAAGCAGGTGCTCGACAAGCCGCGCACGCCGCGCAAGACCGACGTGTTCGAGGCGGTCCCGCCGGCCGATGTGAAGGAGGACACCACCGGCGCCACCAAGGTGGTGGACTTCGACCGGATCAAGCACGGCGCGCCCGAGACCTTGATGCTCGCGGTGCGCAAGGTGCAGAGCGCGTTTCCGTCGATGATCACCGTCGGGCGCACCGCCAACAACGACCTGGTGATCAGCGACATCAACATCTCGCGCTTCCACGCGTTCTTCCGCGTGCACGCCGATCGGGTCGAGGTCGCGGACGCGGGCTCGGCCAACGGCACGTTCGTGGGCGACAAGCAGCTGCCGCCCAAGGGTGCCGCGCAGATCCTCATCCCGGGCGAGAAGGTGCTGTTCGCGCACCTGGAGTTCACGTTCCTCGACGCCGGCGCCTGTTGGGATCAGCTGCAGGCGCTGCACCAGGACTAGCGCGCTTCCCCGATTGACAGGCCGGCCGATCTGGGCCAATTTGAACGCGAGTTCGAAATTTTGAACACGCGTTCTAAACAGCTGCGCACCGACGGACGCCGGAACGAGATCCTGACCTCGGCCTCGCAGGCGATCCGCCGGCTGGGGCTGCGCGGCGCAGGCATGCGCCAGATCGCCGATGCCGCCGGGCTGTCCGCCGGCAACCTGTACTACTACTTTCGCAACAAGCAGGAGCTGGTCTACTTCTGCCAGGACCAGACGCTCGATGCGCTCCACGCGGTCGCCCGCGAGGCGCGCGAGCAGCCCAGCGCCGGCACCCAGCTCGCGCTGCTCATCCGCGGCCATCTGCGCGTGCTCCTCGATACCCGCACGGCCGGCGCGGTGCACCTGGAATTTCTGGGTCCCGGCGCACAGCGCGGGGTGGGTCGCGATGAGCTGCCGGCGGAGCTGTATCGCAAGCTGGTCGCCAAGCGCGACCGCTACGAGCGGGCGGTCCGCGCGCTCATCGAGGACGGCCAGAAGCACCGCGAGGTTCGTCCGGGGGATCCCAAGCTGCAGGCCTTTGCGCTGCTCGGCGCGCTCAATTGGGCCGCCCGCTGGTGGAGGCCATCCGGCGCCCACACCGTCGACGAGGTCGCCGGCGCCTTCATCGATCAGCTGCTCGGAGGACTACTTCAATGAGTCATGAGCTCATCAAGCTGCAGGAGCCGAAGCTGCGCGAAAAATCGCGCCTGGCGTTCACCGTCAACGGCGAGTCGCACGAGCTCCTGTTCGACGGCTACAAGACGCTGCTCGAGGTGCTGCGCGAGGATCTGAACCTGACCGGCACCAAGCACGGCTGCGAGCTGGGCGAGTGCGGCGCGTGCGCGGTGCTGCTCGACGGCGAGCTGGTGCTGTCGTGTCTGGTGGCGGGCGTGGAGTGCGGTGGGCGCGCGGTCGAGACCATCGAGGGCATGCAGAACGGCGCGGAGCTGCACCCGCTGCAGGACTGCTTCGCCGATCACGGCGCGGCGCAGTGCGGCTACTGCACGCCCGGCTTCCTGCTCGCGGCCAAGGAGCTGCTCGACAAGAAGCCGCACGCCACGCGCCCCGAGATCATGGAGGCGCTCTCCGGCCAGCTGTGCCGCTGCACCGGGTACCTGCAGATCTTCGACGCGGTCGAGGACGCGGCGCGCCGGATGCGCGGCGAGGCGGCGTCCATGCCGCTGCTCGGCAAGGTGGTGTAGCGACCATGCCCAAGTACAACGTGATCGGCAAGCCGCTGCGCCGCGTCGACGGGCGCGCCAAGGTCACCGGGCTGACCAAGTTCGCCGACGATCTGGCGATGCCCGGCATGCTGTTCATGAAGCTGTTGCGCTCGACGGTGCCGCACGCGCGCATCCGCCACGTCGACGCCTCGCACGCCGAGAAGATCCCGGGCGTCAAGCTGGTGCTCACCGGCAAGGACTTCCCCATCCCGTTCGGCATCCTGCCGGTGTCGCAGGACGAGCACGCGCTGTGCACCGACAAGGTGCGCTTCATCGGCGATCCGGTCGCGGCGGTGATCGCCACCGACGAGCTGACCGCGTTCGAGGCGCTCGATCACATCCACGTGCAGTACGAGAAGCTGACCACCATCGCCGATCCCGCCGACGCGCTCTCGATCCCCGAGCCACGCCTGCACGATCACGGCGACGAAGGAAACGTGCACAAGAAGGTGGCGCTCGACTTCGGCGACGTCGACGCGGGCCTGGCCTCGTCGGACCACGTGTTCGAGGACGTGTTCTTCTTCGAGGGCAACACGCACCTGGCGATCGAGCAGCACGCCACGCTCGCCTACCTCGATCCCGACGGCAAGCTGGTGGTCGCGTCGTCGACGCAGACGCCGCACTACCTGCACCGCGCGCTGGCCAAGGTGCTCGAGATTCCGCCGGCGCACATCCGCGTGATCGCCACGCCCAACGGCGGCGGCTTCGGCGGCAAGTCGGATCCGTTCAACCACGAGATCGTCGCCGCGCGCGCCGCGATGTACACCGGCAAGCCGGTCAAGATCGCGCTCACCCGCGAAGAGGTCTTCTACTGCCACCGCGGGCGCCACCCGGTGCTGATGAAGCTCAAGACCGGCGTGCAGAACGACGGCAAGATCGTCGCGCAGGAGCTACAGACGCTGCTCGACGGCGGCGCCTACGGCAGCTACGGCGTGGCGTCGACCTTCTACACCGGCGCGCTGCAGACGGTCACCTACCAGATCCCGCGCTACCGCTTTCGCGGCTGCCGCGTGTTCACCTGCAAGCCGCCGTGCGGCCCCAAGCGCGGGCACGGCACGCCGCAGCCGCGCTTCGGCCTCGAGGTGCAGATCGACAAGATCTGCGAGAAGCTCGGGCTCGATCCGGCGCAGTGGCGCATCGACAACGCGGTCCCGCCCGACAGCCTCACCGCCAACTGGCTGCGCATCAACTCGATGGGCATGGTCAAGTGCATCCAGGCGGTAGTGGAGGGCTCGCGCTGGAACGAGCGCTTCCGCAAGCTCGGGCCGGGACGCGGGCTCGGCCTCGCCTGCAGCTCGTACCTGTGCGGCGCCGGCTTGCCAATCTATTGGAACAAACTCCCACATAGTGGCGTGCAGCTGAAGCTCGATCGCTCGGGCGGCGTGACCGCGTTCTGCGGCGCCACCGAGATCGGGCAGGGCTCGGACAACGTGCTGGTGGCGTGCATCGCCGAGGTGCTGGGCATCGATCCTTTCGACATCCGCTGCATCACCGGCGACACCGATCTGACGCCGGTCGATCTGGGGAGCTACTCCTCGCGCGTGACGCTGATGATGGGCAACGCGGCGATCCAGGCGGCCGAGCGCGCGCGCGAGCTGATCGCGGAGGCGGTGTCGGAGAAGCTCAAGCTGCCGCGCGTGCGGCTGGTGTTCGCCGATCGACGCGTGTTCGATGCGGAGAATCCTCAGGTGGGCGTCAAGTTCGCCGAGGCGGTGCAGCTGGCCGAGGCCAAGTTCGGCACGCTCGGCACCGTCGGCAGCTACAGCCCGCCGGCGGAGCCCGGTCAGTTCAAGGGCGCCGGCGTGGGCCCGTCGCCGGCCTATTCGTACTCGGCGGCGGTGGTCGAGGTCGAGGTCGATCCGGCGACCGGCTGGCTGCGCGTGCCCAAGATCTGGATCGCGCACGACATCGGCATCTCGATCAACCCGGTGCTCGCGCGCGGCCAGGTAGAGGGATCGGTCTACATGGGCCTCGGTGAGGCGCTCATGGAAGAGCAGGCCTACCGCCGCCTGCCGAAGAAGCTCTCCGACGCCAACGTGCACAAGTTTCCGTCGCTGCTCGAGTACAAGAGCCCGGGCACGATGGACATGCCGGAGATCGAGACCTACCTGATCGAGGAGCCGGACAAGAACGGCCCGTTCGGCGCCAAGGAAGTGGGGCAGGGCCCGTTGCTTCCGATCATGCCCGCGGTGGCCAACGCGGTGTACGACGCCGTGCGCGTGCGCGTCGACGAGATCCCGGTTACGCCGGAGAAGATCTTGAAGGCGCTCAAGGACAAGGCGCGCCGCTTCGGGCCGAAGGCGTTCCCGACCATCGCGTGGCCCGAGCCGCTGGTGGTGCCGCCGCCGTGGGAGGGCGGCGACGGCAAGGCGATCAACGAAAAGCCGCGCAAGCGCGACCAGGTGGCCGGCATTCCAGTCGCCCCGCCCGTCGACACGCTCAAGGGAGGGCCGCAGTCATGAGCAGTTGCGAAGCAAGTGCGGTCAATAATTGGCGCGAAATGGTGGGCACCGTAGGTGACCGCCCCGTCTCATGCTGCACCGGAGGTGCTGCATGATGCGACTCCCGCGGTTTCAGTACTTCGGTCCGCGCGATCTCAAGGAGGCCGCGCAGATCTTGAGCGATTGGGGCCCGCAGGCGTCGGTCGTCGCCGGCGGCACCGATCTGTTTCCCAACATGAAGCGCCGCCAGCAAACGCCGACGCGCGTGATCGGCCTGCGCGCCATCGCGGCGCTGCACGGCGTGAGCGGCGACGCAAAGACCGGACTGACGCTAGGCGCGATGACCTCGCTGACGCGCATCGAGAACCACGGGGCGATCGCGCTCGCGTGGCCCGCGCTGGCCACCGCCGCCAACCTGATCTCGACGCCGCCGTTGCGCAACATGGGCACCATCGGCGGCAACCTGTGCCTGGATACGCGCTGCAACTACTACGACCAGAACTACGAATGGCGCAAGGGCATCGACTTCTGCCTGAAGAAGGACGGCGACACCTGCTGGGTGGCGCCGGGCTCGAAGCGCTGCTGGGCGGTGGCGTCGTCGGACACCGCGCCGGTGTTGTGCGCGATCGGCGCCGAGGTGTCGCTGGTGTCGAAGGACGGCGAGCGGCGCATTCCGGTCTATCAGCTGTTCAACGACGACGGCATCGAGTACCTGACCAAGCGCGCCGATGAGATCTTGACGGCCGTGCACCTGCCCGCGCAAGACGGCCGCACGCGTGCGGTGTACTGGAAGCTGCGCCGTCGCGGATCGTTCGACTTCCCGGTGCTGGGCGTCGCCGCCGCGGTCCGCCTCGGCGCGCACGACGTGGTCGAGCAGGCAACGTTGGTGATCACCGGCACCGGCTCGCGCCCGTTCTCGGCGCAGGCCGCGGCGGCCAAGCTGGTCGGCTGCAAGCTCACCGACGAGAACGCGCTGCGCGAAGTGGCCGCGGAGGCCGCCAAGCTCGCCAAGCCGCTCGATAACACCGACTTCGTCATGGGCTGGCGCAAGGAGATGGCCAGACACTACGTGGTCGGCGCGCTCAAGGGCCTCGCCAAGGCCTGACCGCGGTTATTTGCAGGCTCCTCCGACGCAGATCGGATTTAGTTACGGAAAGACCAAAACCGTTCGCGGGCGTCGGCGTCGGCGTCGGCGTCGGCGTCGGCGCACGTAGCTCCGACGCAAATGGGCACCACCGCCCTGGCAGTGAACGGACGGTAGCGCCGGATCGCGGCTTCCAGGTCGCGGGAGGACGTGAGTCCTCAGGTTGTGGCGATGGGGCTACTGCGCTCTCGAGGCGCGTATCGCGACTTACGCACGCGCCGATTTTGAACTACTATCCCGCGCCATGAACATTCCACCTGACGATGGCGCCCCCCTCGATCCCAACCTCGCGCTCAAAAAGCCCGGCTCGAAGCTGCCGCTGATCATCATCGCGCTAGCAGTCGTCGGCGTGGGCGGCTTCTTCGTGTACTCGAGCATGAAGAAGCAGGACGAGCGCAAGAAGCACGCGCTGCTGATGGAGCAGTTCCAGGCGGCGGAGAAGGACGACCTGGGCAAGTTCTGGTCGTGCGTGCTCGGGCCCAACGTCGACCCGGCGGTCTTCCCGGACAACCTCGCCCTGTCGGCGCGCATCACCGGCCAGTTCGGCTCCGACCCGAAGAACTACCCCGTCAAGGTGCGCGAGGAGTGCACGCCGAAGGCGATCGACGCCAAGCACAAGGTCGAAGCGCTCGCCGCGCCGACCGAGTACCAGGCGCCGCTCAAGAAATACGGCGACGCGCTCAAGGACATGGCCACGGCGTTCGACGCGTGGACCAAGATCGCGCCGCAACAGGTGCAGGACATGGAGATGGGCAAGAAGGTCGACTCCGCCGGCGCCGCGTGGCACGGCTACGCTGGCGGCAAGCCCGACAACGACGTGATCGCGTGGGACCTGTTCCTCCACTGCGCGGTGCCGACCGTCGACACCATGAAGGACGGCCAGGTGCTGGTCGAGTACCTGTTCAAGCAGTGCAAGGACCCGGCGTACGTGAGCAAGATCAACGACCAGTGCGGCAAGATGCTGCTGGATCCGCCGGGTGCGCCCTCCAAAAATATGATCCCGACCATCAAGAAGCTGGGCGCCGACGATCGCGACCTGTCCGCGTTCAGCGACTGCATGCGCAAGGGACGCAAGGGCAAGCGTCGCGATGATCTCGCGGACGTGGGCAAGGCCTGGGTGAGCTGGCTCGAAGCCGGCCGCGAGGTTCGCAAGATTGGCAAGGAAGCGCTGAAAGAATAAATACTTAACTAATCTACTGCATTCCGGTCAAGAATATGTAGAATTTGTCCTTGACCGTCCCCCGGGTGAGCGCAATGCTCATGTCATGGGTAGCGACCCGGTCTTACACTTTTCAGATCCCAAAGATATCGATGACTTCGTAGCGCATCTGCAGCAGTTCGAGCGCGGCGAGATGAGCGCGGACGCGTTCCGCACCTATCGGCTGGCGCGCGGCACCTACGGGCAGCGGCAGGTGGGCGTCAACATGATCCGCGTGAAGATTCCGCAGGGGGTGTTGAGCGCCGAGCAGTGCGAGGCGATGGGCGAGCTGGCGGAGAAGCACTCGCGTGGCTTCGGGCACGTGACCACCCGGCAGAACTTGCAGTTTCACTTCGTCAAGCTCGAGGAGGCCGCTGTTGCGATGCGCCTGCTCGACTCGGTCGGGCTCACCACCAAGGAAGCGTGCGGCAACACCGTGCGCAACGTGACCGCCTGCGCGCTCGCCGGCGTGTGCAGCGGCGCGCCGTTCGACGTGACGCCGTACGGCCAGGCGGTGACGCGCTACTTTCTGCGCAACCCGATCTGCCAGTCGCTGCCGCGCAAGTTCAAGATCGCGCTGTCGGGCTGCGGCGACGACTGCGCGCAGGGCGCGATCAACGACATCGGCTGCGTGGCGCTGGTGAAGAACGGCGAGCGCGGGTTCCGCGTGCGCGTCGGCGGCGGGCTGTCGACGTCGCCCGAGGACGCGCACCCGCTCGAGGAGTTCGTGCCGGCGGACCGGCTGCTGGCGACGCTCGAGGCGGTGATCCGCGTGTTCGACGCGAGGGGCAACCGCGAGAACAAGAGCCGCGCGCGGCTCAAGTACGTCATTCGCAAGATCGGCTTCGACGGGTTTCGCGCCGAGTACGACAAGCAGCTCGCCGCCATCGACGCCGACGGGCGCGGCTCGAATCCGATCGATCTCGCGAGCGAAGTTCGCCCCGATGCGGTGTTGCGGCTCGGCAAGGCGCGCAGCGCAGCGACGGCGGAGAGCGGGTTTGCCGAGTTCTACGCGACCAACTGCATCAAGCAGGTGCAGCCCGGTCACTTCGCGGTGCTGGTGCGGCTCGATCGCGGCGACGTGACCGCGGCCCAGCTGCGCGGCGTGGCCCGCCTGTCGCGCGAGCTCGGCGAGGGCCAGGTGCGCACGACCAACGAGCAGAACCTGCTGATGCGCTTCGTGCCCGAGGGCAGCCTGACCGCGCTGCACGCGGAGCTGCTCGCGCTCGGGCTGGGCCGTGCGGGCGCGCGCACCATCCACGACGTCACTTCCTGCCCGGGCGCCGACACGTGCAACCTCGCGGTCACCAAGTCGCGCGAGCTGGCCACCTCGGTGCAAGACAAGCTCGCGCACGCCAATGGCGCGCTGGCCGGCGCCGAGTCGCTCGACATCAAGATCTCGGGCTGCCCGAACTCCTGCGGCCAGCACCACGTCGCCGCGCTCGGCTTCCACGGCACGATGCGCCGCGTCGGCGGGCAGGCGGTGCCGGAGTACCAGCTGCACCTCGGCGGCGGCATCGACGGAAACGGCGCCACGTTCGGGCGGCAGGTGGTCAAGCTGCCCGCGCGCCGCGTCGGCGACGCCGTGGTGCGGCTGCTCGAGCTGTTTCAAAAAGAGAAGCAGACCCACGAAAAGGCGCTCGACTTCTTCCGCCGCGTCGAGCCGGGCGTGATCAAGGCTGCCGTCGCCGATCTCGCCGGGTTCGACGAAAAAACCGCGCGCCCCGAGGACTACCTCGACAACGGCGACGACGACAAGTTCGTGGTCGCCATCGGCCAGGGCGAATGCGCCACCTGAGATAACAAGCGGACTTAACTTTTTAACTTGTTTGGCTGGCGCTCGAATTTCCCAATGATTTCGTCAAAAAAGTTAAAAAGTTAAGTCCG
>PNAM01000033.1 GCA_003170275.1 Myxococcales bacterium | reverse complement strand
GCCCGCCGCTGCGACGAGCAGCAACGCGGCGGCCAGCGGCGCGTAGGTGCGCAGCCGGCTCGACGGTGCGCGTGGGCCGGTGCGCGCGAGGTCGACGTCGACGTCGAACTCGATCTCGAGCTGCTCGATGTCGTGCTCCTCGGCGAACGCCGGCACCTGCCCGCTCGCCGCGCCGAGCGCGANNACGCTGAGCGGCTCGTCGGCGGTTGCGAGCTCGGGCACGCCGAACGACTCCGCCGGCGCGACGCGCGCGACCACCTGCGCGAGCTCGCGCCGGATGCGCAGCAGGCGCCCGCCGATCAGCGGCAGGATCGCCGAGCGCAGCCGCTCCATCGTCGGGCAGCGCGCGTCGCGTTGGTCTCGTTGGCTGCAGCGCAAGATCCCGGTGATGCGCCCGCCGGGCGACGGGCCAGTCATCTCGCGCAGCAGCGCGCCGACGGAGAACACGTCCGCGCGCGCGTCGAGATCGCGCAACTCGCGCACCTCGGGCGCGGCGTAGGCGGCCATCTGCGCCAGGCGCTCGTCGCGCGTCCAGCCGCGCTTGAGCAGCGGCACGCGCAGCCCCACGTCGAGCAAGCGCACCTCGCCCTCGGGCGTGATCATCACCTGGCGCGGCGTCAGCCCGAGGTGCAGCACGCCGCAAGGCTTCAGATCGGTGCGCTTGTGCGCGAACGCCAGCACCTCGGCGACGCCGAGCGCGACCCACAGCGCGCAATCGTCGGAGAGGCGCTCGCGGCGCTTGCGCAGCCGCGCGAGGAGCTGCGCCAGATCGACGCCGCGCGCCAGCTCCGACGCGAGCAGGTAGTGGCCGTCGATGATCTCCACGTCGTGCACGCAGACGATGCGATCGCTCTGCAGCGCCGCCTGCACGCTCGCCGCCTGCATGAAGCGCTGCATGAAGTCCGCGTCGCGCGCCAGATCGTCGCGCAGCAGCTTGACCGCCAGCTCCTTCTCGAAGCCGGCGAGGCCGCACAGGCGCGCGCGGAAGGTCTCCCCGAGAGCGCTCCCGCCGAGCCGCTCGCACGAGTGATATCGCCCCATCTCCAACCCACCCTGGCGCGCGACGATCATGTGATTGGCGATGTTTCCACCAGCAACTTGCGCGCCAGCCGGAAAGCCCGCGCGCCGCCGGCGTCGCCGCGAGCGCTCCGTCAACTCCCGGTTTACACGCGCCAGGTCAACTGTCCCCAGCGCTCATTTCTTTCGCGTCACGGCGATCACGTTGGGGATCTCCCACGCGCGTGTGTTGTCGTCGTTCTCGTTGAAGCCGGTCTCGTAGCTGCCCAGCGCCTCGACCTCGCGCTTGCCGGCCTTGAGGTAGAGCTGCGCCTCGGGGCCGCCTTCGGTGTACATGAGCCGCTGAAGGTCGATCGGCAGCGCGAGCAGCGCGTCGACGAGGTCGTGCACCGGCCACGGCGAGCGCGCGTGGATGAACAGCACCCGACCCTTGCGATCGGCGCCGATCGCGGCGGTGCTCCACTTCTTCGCCGCGGGCGCCCACTGGTTCTTGCGATCGCACGAGACCATGCGGATCGACTGCACCAGCGTTCCGTAGCCCGGCGAGAGCGTGCCGAGGTCCTGGCACTGGCGATCGATGATCTGCGCGGGCGCGAGCGCCCGGTCGAGCCGGTCGAACGCGAGCACCGCGTTGTCCTTGGACAGCCGGGCGTTGTTGACGTGGGCGCGGGTCTTCATCAGCCCGACGCTGGTGCGCACGTCGTTCAGGAACATGCTGGCGTTGATCGCCGCGAGCGCGCCGGAGCGGGCGCACCAATCGCGGGCGGTGCGCGGCTTGCCCTCGCCGGGCGCCGACGCGCTCAGGAGCTGGAGCGAGAAGCGCGCCGGATCGATGCGCACGATGCGGATCTTGGAATCGCCCGCCACCGACGGTGGACCGGCGAACGTGCCGAGCTCGAGGCCGGGCTCGAGCACCTCCCAGGGCGATGAATCCGCGGCGGCGATGCGCGGCGGCGCGAGCAGCACGGCGGCGAACAGGAGAGCGCGCATCTCCGTAGTACGCCGGCGGCTACTGGAATTGCGCCGCGCCCTGGACCACCGCCCCCTCGCTCACCGGCGGCAGCATGTCGATGAGCTGCTGCCCGCCGGCGGCGCTGATGCGCACCGGGAAGCCGGCGGTGGTGCCGACGCCCATTGGGCGCACGAAATAATTGTAGTCGGTGCGCGGCACGTCCTGCCACGCGCCGCCGAGCTGCACCTCGAGCCCGGTGATCGGCAGGCGGTGGTTACGCACCTGGATCGCGGTCCAGTATTGCGACGAGCCTTCCTTGTAGCGGTAGGCGACGTTGCCCTGCACCGCGCACGGCTGCACCTGCCAGGTGATCGGCACGCGCCCGGCGGAGACCTGCGCGATCTTGGCGAACGCTTCGATGCTGAGATCGAGGTGGCCGGCCTCGCACTCCGGGCACAGATCGACGATGCGCACCGTCACCTCGCCGCTCGGGCCGATCACGTGCGCGCACTCGCCGCACACCGCCGAGCCGTTCCACTCCACCGCGTCCATCGCCGCCACGTCGAGATCGCCGGGTGACGGATCGAAGCTGCACGCGCCCGCGCCGGTCGCGTCGTAGTAGGTGGCCACGCCGGTCTCGGGCATCGAGATCGGGCCGGGGTTGCCGCCGCGGTCAGCGCCGGGCGCGGCGACGTGGTTCGCGCAACCCGCGCAACCAAGGAGCGCCACGCACGCGAGTCCGGGGAGCCGCATCCCCTTCAGAATATCACGGCCCGTGTTACAACCCGCGGCGCATGAGCCATCGAGCCATCCCGGCGCTGCTCGCGATCGCGCTGTCTGGCTGCGGCGCCGCCGATGCGCCGAAGATGTGCGCGATCGATGCGCCACCGGCCGGCGAGTGGCGCCTGCACACCGACGGCACGATCTTGCGCGACGAGGCCGGGCGCGTGGTCACGTTGCGCGGCGTGAACGCGGGCGGGCGCTCCAAGTTCGCGCCGTTTGCGCCGTTCGATTTCGCGAGCGACGGGTACGACGCCGCGCTCGCGGCGTATCTCGATCGCGCCGCTTCGTGGGGCGTCGATCTGTTGCGCGTGCCGCTCACCTGGGCCGCGGTCGAGCCGCAGCCGGGCGCGGACGACGCGCAGTTTCTCCAGCGCTACGACGCGCTCCTCGACGGTGCGTGGGCGCGCGGCATGCGCACCATCGTCGACCTGCACCAGGACGTGTACGCCGAGAATTTTTGCGGCGACGGCTTTCCCGACTGGACGATCCCCGATCCAAAACCCGCGCCGCACCACGACTGCCCCACCTGGTTCAACGGCTACGCCACGCCGGACGTGATCGGCGCGTTCGATCGGTTCTGGGCGAGCGGCTCGACCGTGCGCGTGCAATTCGACGCGATGTGGGATCGCCTGGTGGCGCGCCATCGCGATCGGCCGGGGGTGATCGGCTTCGAGATCCTCAACGAGCCGTCGAACGGGTCGGCCGACAGCGCGACCTTCGAGGCCACCACGCTGACCACGTTCTTCACCGAAGAGGCGGCGCGGGTGCGCGCGGCGGCGCCGCAGTCGCTGGTCCTGTTCGAGCCGATCAACGTCGCGTCGGGCTCGGTCACCAGCGCGCTGGAGCGCCCGGCTGGCGACGGGCTGGTGTTCGCGCCGCACTATTATCAAGCGACCACGCTCGCGCCGCACGGCGACGGCAACCCCGATTCGGTGCGCGCCGCGCTCGACACCTGGCAGTCGTACGGAACGCGCTGGAGTGTGCCGGTGATCCTCGGCGAGTTCGGCTCGAGCCACCTGAGCGATTCGGCCGCCGACTACCTGAGCGCGCACTTCGACGCGCTCGATGCGCTCGGCATGAGCGGCACCGAATGGGAGTACTCGACGGCGGCCGAGGCGTGGAACGCCGAGGTGTTCGGCGTGGCCGACGCCGACGGCAGCGAATTTCCGGTGGTGAGCGCGATCATCCGCCCGCACGCGCGCGCGATCGCCGGCAGCGCGATCGACGCGCGCTGGGACGCGGCGACCCGCACCTTCACGCTCGGCTACCTCGCCGGCGCCGGCATCAGCGAAGTCGCCCTCCCCGCCCGCGCCTACCCGACCCCGCCGCACCTCACGCTCAGCGGCGCCTGCCTCGACACCACCATCCCCAACGCCCTCCTGATCCGCGCAACCGCCGGCGCCCAGGTCTCCCTGCGCATCACCCCGTAGTGGCCGTAGTGGCCGTAGTGGCCGTAGTGGCTAGGCGACCTTGAGCATGAGCTTGCCGGTGTTCTCGCCGCGGAAGAGCTTGAGGAGCGCGTCGGGGAACGCGTCGAGGCCCTCGACGATGTCTTCTTTGAGGTGCAGCTTGCCGGCGGCGCGCCAGCCGGCGAGCTCGCGGATCGCTGCGTCGTACTTGTCGCGATAATCGAAGACCACGAAGCCTTCCATGCGCGCGCGGTTGACCAGCAGCGAGAGGTAGTTGCTCGGGCCACGCACCGGCGCGGTGGCGTTGTACTGCGAGATCGCGCCGCAGATCACCACGCGCGCGTGCGGCGCCAGCCGGGTCAGCGCCGCGTCGAGGATGTCGCCGCCGACGTTGTCGAAGTAGACGTCGATGCCCTTGGGGCAGTGCTCGCGCAGCGCCTTGCCGACGTCGCCGGCTTTGTAATCGATCGCGGCATCGAACCCGAGCTCCTTCAGGTACGCGCACTTGGCCGGCCCGCCGGCGATCCCCACCGTGCGGCACCCGCGGATCTTCGCGATCTGGCCCACCACCAGGCCGACCGCGCCCGCCGCGCCCGACACCACCACCGTCTCGCCCTCCTTGGCCTGCCCCACCTCGAACAGCCCGAAGTACGCGGTCAAGCCGGTCATGCCCAGGCCGCCGAGGAACGTGGGCAGCGGCGCGATCGCCGGGTCGACCTTGCGCAGATCGCGCCCGTCGGAGCTCGCGTAGAGCTGCACGCCCTGCCCGCCGATCACGAAGTCGCCGGCGGCGAAGCGCGGGTTCTTCGATTCGATCACCTTGCCGACGGTGCCCGCGCGCATCACCTCGCCCAGCTTCACCGGCTCGATGTACGAGCGCGCGTCGTTCATCCACCCGCGCATGGCCGGATCGAGCGAGATGTAGAGCACCTGCACCAACACCTCGCCGTCGCCCGGCTGCGGAACCGGCTGGGTGGTGAGCTCCCAGTCGGTCGCCTTGGGCAGTCCCACCGGGCGCGCAGCGAGACGAAATTGGCGGTTCGATCGTTCGGACATGTCCTCTCATAGCAAGCCTGGCCGCGCGTGCCTATCCCAATAACCGCGCGCGCTGCAGTGATATGGTGCGCGCCATGCGCTCCACTTCGCACGTATTCGGGCTCGCGCTCACCCTCGGTCTCGCGCTCGGGCTCGGCGCCGGTTGCAGCGGCGAGCGCCACACCGCCGACTACCAGGCGGCCGGCTCGTACGGCATCGGCTACAGCACCTTCACCTTCGTCGACACCTCGCGCCCGACGCCGGCCAACCACGACTACGCGGGCGACGACAAGCGCACGCTGGTGGTCGACATCTGGTACCCCGCGCACGCCACCTCGCCGATGCGCGACGCACCGGTCGATACCGGCGGCGGGCCGTTTCCGCTCATCTTGCACAGCCACGGCTTCATGGACGGCCGGCTCGGCGAGAGCTACCTCGGCGAGCACCTGGCGAGCCACGGGTACGTGGTGGTGGCGCCGGATTTTCCGCTCTCCAAGGGCGGCGCGCCGGGCGGCTCGACGGTGGACGATCTGCCGGCGCAGCCCGGAGATCTGAGCTTCGTGCTCGATCAGGTGCTGGCCGGCCCCGCGGCGCCGGGCGGCCCGCTCGCCGGCGCGATCGATCCCGCGCGCGTCGGGGCGTCGGGGCTGTCGCTGGGCGGGCTCACCGCGCTGCTCGCGACGTTCCACCCGCGGCTGCGCGATCCGCGCGTTCGCGCCACCTTCACCCTGGCCGCCGTCTCCTGCTTCCTGACGCAGACGTTCTACGCGACGGCGAGCGTGCCGCTCCTGTTGGTACACGGCGACTCGGACGAGCTGGTGCCGCTGCCCGAGAACTCGATGCGCGCCTTCGAACGCGCGCAGGATCCGCGCGAGCTGGTGGTCATGCGCCGCGGCTCGCACACCGGCTTCGCCGGCTACGCGTCGCTGTTCGATCCGACCATGCACTACGATCGCATCGGCTGCGAGGCCATCCAGGGCGCGATCGACGTGAGCTCGTTCTCGGCGGTCGGCAGCGAAGCCGAAGGCATCTCGCAAGACACCACCATGTGCCCGATGCCCTGCCAGGGCGCCTTCGACGACCCCTCGCTCGACGCCGATCGGCAGCACGATCTGGTCGACACGCTCTCGCTCGCCTTCTTCGACGGCCAGTTTCGCAATGACGCCAGCGCGCGCCGCTTCCTCACCACGCCCGTCGCCAAGGAGAACCCCGAGCTCGACGTCCGCTTGCCGTAGCTCAGAGCGGGCGGGAGGAGAGATCGCGGCGCGGTCTGGTCTCGAAGCGCTCGGTCTTGAGGACACTGCCCTTGATCGACTTGAAGAGGGCGTCGGACTTCTCGCGGCCGAGGATGCGCGCGGCGGTCGCTTCGACCGTCGGGGCGCGATCGAAGTCTTCTTTGGAGCGCGCCAGCCACACCGTGATCCTGCGGCCGTCGCCGTACAGGCTGTCGAAGGCCAGGCGGGTAATCGGATGGCCGGCGGTCGCGAGCGCGGCGACCACGGGCTTCCATGCCTGTTCGTAGGCTTCGCCGGCCGGCGTGGGGTCGAGCTCCTCGAAGACCACCACCGCGTAACCGGCGGTCTCTTCGGTCGGCGCGGCGGTCGCGGGCGTGTAGCTGAGCGCTTCGTCGACCTGCCAGAGCTCGCTCTTGTGCGGCGGAGCGAGCGCGTCGTCGCACAGGCGATCGTATTCCTTCGCATCGGCTGCCGGCACCGACGCCAGCGCCCGGGTGACCAGCTCGCGGCGGTGATCGAGCTGCGCGAAGCTGTCGAACGGGCGCAGCGTGTAGAACGTGGACGGATCGAGCTGAAGCAACCAGCCGCGCCCATCGGTGGTCGAATGTTTGGCGAGCACCCCGACCCAGGCACGGCGCGCGTCCTCGAACTGCTTCGCCTTGCCGGGCGCGAGGTGATCGATGTGCACGGCGTAGTAGCGCGGGCGGGCGTTTGCGACGGATGCGACGAGCGCGATCAACACGAGAGGACGAAGCCAGGTCATGCCCCTCACATAGCGCAACCGCGCGTCACCGCTAGTAAACTACACTGTGTAGTGTACTTTGGTCGAGAGCAATGCTACGGTCCGCAAATCGCTTCAGGAGGTTGCCCATGAGACACGCACTGATCGGCTTCGCGTTCCTGGTCGCCGGTTGCCAATCGAGCCCACCGGCCTCACCGCCGGGCCCGCCGGCACCCATGGGCTCGTCGCTGTCCGTCGAGATCGGCATCCCCGCGATCGCGGCCGGCGTGGAAGAGACGGTGTGCACCACCGTGCAGCTGCCCAACACCACCGACATCGACGTGACCCAGCTGGTCGCGGTGCTGGCGCCCGGGAGCCACCACCTGATCCTGTACCGCTCGACCGAGACCGTCGAGGCGCCCACGCCCACGCCGTGCATGCCGTTCGAGGGGATCGCGGCCGGCATCGTGCCGATCCTGATCGCCGAGAAGGCCTCGACCACCGTGCAGCTGCCCACGGGCGTCGCCTACCACTTCCCGCCCAACCAGATGGTGCGGCTCGAGGCGCACTACCTGAACGCGAGCACCGCCACCATCGCCGGCAAGGGCACCGTCACGCTCGCGGTCGCGCCGGCAGGCCAGACCTACCTGGCGGCCGATCTGATGCTGATGGGCTCGCTCAAGCAGCTCTCCGGCGCCGGCGTTCCGCCCGACACGCAGGCGTTCACGCTCGATCCCGGCTTCTACGACGGCGCGGGCAAGATCGATCTCACCGCGCTCAAGCTGTTCGCGCTCACCGGCCACGAGCATCACCTCGGCGCGGAGGTGACCGTGTCCAAGTCGACCTCGCTGACCGATCCGGGCACCATGCTCTACGACGACAAGAGCTGGGACAACCCCGAGCTGAAGAGCTTCGACGACGCGCACCTGCTCACCTTCGCGGCCGGCGAAGGGCTGCGCTGGCAGTGCACCTACGACTCGATGGACGCAGTGCCCAAGCCGACCGACGTGACGCACTTCGGCCTGTCGGCCGTGTCGAACGAGATGTGCTTCGTGTGGGCCTACTACTTCCCGTCGGTGGGGCACTTGATCATGGGCGCGGACGGCGCGTTCCAGTAGCCGGACGGGCCCTACTCCACTTCGGGCGGGTCGGCGATCTCCGCCTCGCCCTTGTCGATGACCTTCTTGCGCGCGAAAACGCGCCCAATCCACATCGAAGCGTCGTCGAACAGCGAGTACGCCACCGGCGTGGCGAGCAGCGTCAGGATCAGCGAGAGCGATTGGCCGCCGATCACGATGCTGCCGGTCGCCTGGCTCTGACCGGCGCCGATGCCCTTGGAGAACGCCAACGGGATCATGCCGGCGACGAACGCGACGGTGGTCATGAGGATCGGCCGCAGGCGATCCTTGTTCGCTTGCAGGATCGCGTCGAGCCGCGCCATGCCGGTCTTGCGCAGATGGTTGGTGTGATCGACCTGCAGGATCGAGTTCTTCTTCACCACGCCGAACAGCACCAACAATCCGAGCGCGGTGAAGATGTTGAGCGACTGGTGGAAGATCAAGAGCGACACCAGCGCGAACGGAATGGTCAGCGGCAGGCACAGAAGGATCGTGATCGGGTGCAGCCACGACTCGAACTGCGCCGCCAGCACCAGGTACATGAAGATGAATGACATGCCGAACGCGAGCAGGAAGTTGGCGGTGGCCTTGCCGGTCTCGCGCGAGCGTCCCTGCGCCTCCGCGCGATAGGCGGCGGGCAGGTGCATGTCCTTGACCACCTGGATCAGCGAATTGAGGATGTCGCTCTCCCCAAAGCCGGGCGCGACGTTGGCGTTGACCGCCACCTGGCGCTGGCGGTTGACGCGGTTGATCACCGACGGGCCGGTCGCCGGCTTCAGGCTGACCACCTCGCGCAGCGGCACCGAGCCGAAGCGTGACGAGGGAACCGTGACCAGCGCGAGCCCCTCCACGTCGGTGCGGTAGCGCTTCTCGGCGCGCGCGCGCACGTCGTAGTCCTCGCCGCCCTCGGCGTAGGTGGAGACCTTGAGCCCGCCGATGAGCAGGCGCAGCGTGTCGGCGACGTCGGAGACCTGCACGCCCAGATCGGCCGCCTTCTCGCGATCGATCAGCACCTGCACTTCGGGCTTGCCGACGATCACGTTGGACGCGACGTCGACCGCGCCGGGCGTCTTCTTGAGATAATCGACCATCTGCTGCGCGTACTCGTTGAGCTTGTCGAGGTCGGGCCCCGAGATCCCGTACTGCACCGCCGCGGTCGATTGACCGGACGAGAACGCGTCGACCTCGGAGATGTCGATGCGCATGGTCTTGGGCTGCTTGGGGACGATCTCGTTGCGCACGCGCGCCATGATCTGGATCTGCGTCGCCTCGCGCTCGCGCGGATCGATCAGCCGCACGTAGATCTTGGCCAGGTTGGGGACCTTGAGCTGGCTGTCGCCGATGCTCATCAGCGTCAGCTTCACGTCCGGAGTCAGGTCGCGCACCTGGCGCGCGATGCGCTCGGCGATCAGCGCGGTCGCCTGCAGGCTGGTGCCCTCGGGCGCGCGCACGTTGATCTCGAAGTGCGCCTCGTCGTTCTCCGGCACGAAGCCCTTGGGCACCAGCTTCATGAGCGGGCCCATCGAGTAGAGCGTGCCCACGCACAGCACCACCACCACCCAGCGGTGCTTCATCACCCAGCGCAGCATGGCCATGTAGACGCCTTCGATCGGCTTGTAGAACCGATCGACCAGCCGCTCGAGCCAGCTCTGGTGCTTGGGCAGCGGCCGCCCGTTCTCGTCGGTGAGCGGCCCATCGAGCCAGCGCGCCGACAGGCTCGGCGTGAGCGAGAAGCTCACCAGCATCGACACCGCGATGGCGAACGCCATGGTCAGGCCGAAGCCCTTCAAGAAGCGGCCGACGATACCGGACATGAACGCCACCGGGATGAACACCGCCATCAGCGACAGCGTGGTAGCGAGCACCGCCAGGCCGATGTCCTTGGTGGCCTTGATCGCGGCGGGGAACGGCTTGAGCCGTTTTTCGTCGATGAAGCGAAAGATGTTCTCGAGCACGACGATCGCGTCGTCGATGACGATGCCCACAGCGAGCGCGAGCGCCAGCAGCGTGATCATGTTGAGCGTGAAGCCTTCGATCCACATGATCGCGAAGGTGCCGACGATCGAGACCGGGATGGCGATCGCGGCGATCACCGCCGAGCGCAGATTGCCGAGGAAGATCAGCACCACCAGCGACGCGAACAGCGCGCCCATCAAGAGGTGCTCCTTGACCGCGTTCACGCTGGTGCGCACCACGCCCGAGGCGTCGCGCACGATCTCCAGCTTGTAGCCGGCCGGCAGCGCCTTCTCCACGTCGGCCAGCCGGTCGCGCACCGCATCGACCACCGCGACGGTGTTCTCGCCCGACTGCTTGCGGATCGACAAGATGATGGTGCGCTTGCCGTTCTGGAACGCGGCGGTCTCTTCCTCTTCCTCGCCGTCTTCGACGCGCGCCACGTCGGCGACGCGGATGGCATGGCTGTTCACCTCGCGCACCACGATCTGCCCGACCGCGGCGGGGCTGGTCACCCGCCCCTGCACGCGCAGGGTCAGCTCGGTGGGGCCCGCCTGCACGGTGCCGCCCGGCGTGGTCAGGTTCTGCGTAGCGATCGCGCGCTGCACGTCGGCGGCCACCAGGCTCATCGAGCGCAGCGCGACCGGATCGATCCACACGTTGATCTGCCGCTTGCGCCCGCCGACGATGCTCACCTGCCCGACGCCGGCGATGCTCTCGATCCCGCGGCGGATGCGCTTGTCGGCGATCTCGGTGATCTCGCGCACCGGGCGATCGGCGTGCACCGAGACGTAGAGGATCGGCACCGCGTCGGGATCGAACTTGGCGATGATCGGCTGCTCGACGCCGCGCGGCAGGTTCTGCAGCGCGGTGTTGACGTGATCGCGCACTTCCTGCGCCGCGACGTTGACGTCCTTGTCGAGCGTGAAGCTGACGAACAGCTGCGAGACGCCTTCGACCGACGCCGAGCGCAACTCGTCGATGCCGCTGATGGTGTTGACCGCGGCCTCGATCTTGTCGGTGATCTCGGTCTCGATCTCCTCGGGAGCGGCGCCCGGCAGCACGGTGGTGATCACCACCGCCGGGAAATCGATCTTGGGAAACTGATCGAGCCCGAGCTGGAAATACCCGGCGGTGCCGACCACCGAGATGGCCAACATGAGCACGGCCGTGAACACCGGCCGGCGGACGCACAGCTTGGCCAACCACTGCATGGCTTACTCGACGTCCTGACCGTCGACGGTCTTGTCGGTCGGCTGCGCGACCACGCGCTCGCCGCTCGCCAGGCCCGACAGCACCGCGATGCGATCGCCGTCGGTGGGACCGGGCTGCACCACCCGCTCTTCGAGGTGTTTGTCGACCACCACGAACGCGCGCAGCGTCTCGCCGTCCTTGCGCAGCGCGGTCTTGGGCACCACCTTCAGCTTCTGCAGCCCGACGTCGAGCTGCGCGGTGGCGAACAGGCCGGGCCGCAGCAGCCGATCCTTGTTGGGCACCAGCGCTTCGAACACCAGATCGCGCGTGGTCGCGCGCACCGACGGACCGATGTAGCGCACCGTGCCGGTGAAGGTGCGATCGGGGAATGCGTTCACCGAAAAGCCCACCCGCTGCCCCACCTTGACCGCGCCCATGTCGCTCTCGGAAATGGTCAGCTCGAGCCGCAGCGGATCGATGTCGACGACGTGCGCGACCTTGGTGTCGGGCCGCACGAACTCGCCCGCGCTGACGAACCGCTCCGCCACCAGGCCGGGGAACGGCGCGCGCACCGTCGAGTCGCCCACCGTCTGCAGCGCCTGCTGCGCGCGCGACTCGGCCGCGGTCGCCGCCTCCGACGAGGTCTTGCAGCCGGCCATCACCTTGTCGAACTCCTGCTGCGAGATGGCGCCCTTGTCGTGCAGGTTCTGGAACCGCGCGCAGTCCTGGTGCGCCAGGTCTTTCTGCGCCCGCGCGGTCTCCAGGTTCGCCTTGGACTCGCTTGCCACCAGCGTCGAGAGCCGCGCGTCGAGCTGCGCGATGGCCTGGCCCTGCGACACGAAGCTGCCGCGCTCGACCATGGTGCGCATCACCCGGCCGGTCGCGTTCGCCGCCACGTCCGATTCCTGGTTGGCCTTGAGCGAGCCCGCCAGCATCACGGTGCGCGGCATGGCCCGCTCTTCCACCGCGATGGTGTCGACGTGCACCGGCTTGGGCTTGACGGCGCGGGCCGCTTCAGTGGCCTTGCTGTTGCTGCACCCGCTGGCGAGCGCGAACAGCGAGACGATGGCGAGCGCACGGTTCATCGAGATCCTCTCTTACTGACTGGTGCGTCAAGAAGGCGCGCGCTCGAGGGGCTCCCCATCCCCGCGATCAGCACCTTCTGAACGTTGGCGAACAGCTTGGCGAGATCCGGCTTGGTGTCCTGGCGCACCACCTGACGCGCGACCCGATCGTACGCGCCCGAGACCAACAGGCTGGTGAGCTCGACGTCGAGGTCCACGCGGAACATCTTTTCTTCGATGCCCCACTGAAGAAAGCGGATCATGTTCGCGCGGCTGCGCTCGGCGAACTCGTCCATCATGTAGGCGAACGACGCGCTCTTGCCGCCTTCCAGGAGCAGGCGCATCACGCCGCGGTTCTGCCAGACGAACTCGAAGATCTCGACGTCCTTGGCCAGCCAGTGCTCGAACACCGCCGCCGCCCCCTGCTTGCTCATCGCGCTCTCCGCGTCGATGCAATCGGCCAGGCGCGCGAGCATGGTCTCGACGATCTGCCGGAAGGCGTCTTCCTTGTGCTCGAAGTGCAGGTAGAAGGCGCCCTTGGAGCGGCCCGCGCGCGCGGCGATGTCCTCGACCTTGGCCAGATCGAGGCCCTGCTCGACGAACACCAGCTCGGCGGCGCGCAACAGGTCGATCTTGGCGTGCGGATCGGCCGGACGCCCTACTTTCTGACTCACAGGTCAATAATGCGAGCACGCGGCCGTTCTGTCAACGGCCAAGGGGAAGATGCGCTAGGCTGCGCGCATGATCGAACCGCTCGACCGAAGCCGGCTGCCGGAAGCCGCGGCGGTGCTGGGCGCGGCGTTTCGCAACACGCCGCTGTTCTCCTCGGCCCTGCGCGGCATCGACGAGCCCGGACGCGAGCGGCGGCTGACCGGCGTTTTCCGCAGCTTCGCGGCGGCGTGCCTGGGCCGCGGCGCGCCGCGCGTGGTGCTGACCGACGGGCGCATCTCTGCGGTCGCGCTCATCTACCCGCCGGGCAGGTATCCGCTGTCGCTGGGCGCCTGGCTACGCAACGGGATCGGCGTGCTGGCGCTGGGGCCGGGCCGGACGATCACGCTCGCGCGCGTCGATTCGTTCCTGCAGGCGCATCATTATATGGAGCCGCACTGGTACCTGTACGTGCTGGGCGTGGCGCCCGCGCTGCAGGGCCAGGGGCTGGGCGGCGCGCTGGTGCGCGAGATGTCCGCGCAGGCCGGCGGCGAGCTGCCCTGCTACCTCGAGACCGACGACCCGAAGAACGTCGGCTACTACGAACGCTTCGGCTACCAGGTGACCCACCAGGCGCCGCTGCCGTCGCTCCCCGACGTGAACATGTGGTCGATGCTGCGCGCGGCAGGCAAGCCGTAGCGCTAGAAGCGTCCGGTCGCCGAGAGCCCGCCGCCGGTCGCCGAAGCGAACGGGCTCAGGCGGAAGCGATCGCTGAACACCGGCACCTGCTTGGTGATGCGCGCGCCGACGATGATCAGCGCCAGGCCGGCGATCTGCGCGCCGCCGTCCAGCAGCGCCCACGGAACCGACCAGTAGATCTCGCGGTAGAGCAGCGCGCTGATCAGCGGACCGGCGATCGGAATGAGCAGCGTGCCACCCGCGGCGGCGAGGTCGCCGTTGCTGCTGCTCGAGTCGTTGGAGGTGAAGCTGGCGAAGATCGATCCGGAGATCAGCGCGGCGGCATAGCCGGCCGTGAGCAGCGCGATGCCGCCGCCGATCAGCCCGCGATCGTGACGCAGCTCGAGGCGGACCGGACGCAGCACGTATCCGGGCGGGAGCTGCGGTTGCGGCTGCAGAATCGGCGCCAGCGACGGCGGTGGGACCAGCGGGCCGAGCATGGCCAGGGCGGACTCCGCCTCGGCCCTCATCGCCGGCTCGGGCTCGGAGTCGGCCGTGAGGAACCGCCGGTAGTACCCGAGCGCTTCCTTCGCATGGCCGAGCTTGCGATGCACTCGCGCCAGATCGAACAGCAGCCGCGTGGGTTGGCGGAGCGCGTAGGCGGCGTCGTACTCCTTGAGCGACTCGACGTAGGCCTCGCCGCCGTAGAGCGCGGTGGCGCGCTCGTAGTGATCGGCGAACGGATCTTGCGCGAAGGCGGTCCGCGCACCGGCGAGCGAGACGAGCACGGCCAGCACCTTCAAGACGGTCGACGGTCGGGTCATTGCACCGACGCAAGAGCAATCCGCGTGCCCGGCGCCGCTCCTCGTGCGGACGCGCACTTACGCACGAGCGAGGTGTTCAGCCTGGTGAAAGGATGACAGCCGCGTCAGGTTCGATCAGCTTGATCCCAGCGGAAAAACCGAATTGTTCTGCGAGAGAAACTCAAGAACTTAAGACCGTCCCCTACCCAGTCCAGCGCTTGTTTCGCTGATCCACGATCCACTATGATGCGCCGATGAAGCGCGCCCTCCTGCTCGCGGCGTCGTTGGTGCTGGGCTGCAGCGATGCCCCCACGTTCGTCTCCAACTGCACCACCGCGCCGCCCGGCCCCGACGCGCTCACGCCGCCCGGTCGCCCGTCCGCGAACGTCGCCATCCTGCCGGGCGGGCGCCAGCTCACGCCGGCCGGCCAGCTGCTCGACGTGGGCGGCTATCCGATCGCGCTGCGCGTGCTGCCCGGCGACCGCTACGCGGTGGTCACCGACGACGCCGAGGACGATCAGGCGCTGCGCGTGGTGGATCTGATGGCGGCCGATCCGCTGCACGCGGTGGTCTCGCAGGTGAGCTATCCGATCGCGGTCGCGGGCGGAACGCGGCACACGCCCGGGCTGCTCTACGGCCTGGCGCTTACCAGCGACGGCAAGCGCATCTACGTGTCGAACGGCGGCTACGATCCGATCCCCGACACGCAGCCGATCACGCAGCACTACAACACGGTGCAGGTGTTCGACATCGCCGGCACGCCGCCGGTGCTCACCGCCAACGACCCGCTGACGCTGCAGCTGGTGTTCTCCAGCGACGGGCAGCGCGTGCCGTCGGGGGTCGCGCTCTCTTCCGACGACAAGTTGTTGTACGTGGCCAACCAGCAGGACAACACGCTGGCGATCCTCGATCTGACGGCGGGGGCGACCTACGGCGTCGAGATCGGGCGCGCGGCGCTGCCGGGCATCGGCGCGTACGACGTGGCGGTCGACGAGGCCTCGCACACCGCGTTCGTCTCGATGTGGGGCGGCGCGACCTCGCAGGGCAACTCGGTCGACGGCGTGGTCGCGGTCGACGTGACCAACCCGCAGATGCCGATGGCCGCGGTCGACGTGATCGCCACCGGCAAGGCGGCCGAGGCCGAGCTGTTGATCGCCGGCAAGCTGTACGTCGCCAACGCCGACGCCGACACCCTCTCGATCGTCGACGCGGCCTCGCGCACGGTCAAGACGCTGCCCACCACCAACAGCATGATCCTCGGCGCCACGCCCAACAACCTGGCCATCGAGCTGCCGTCGGCCGGCTCGGCGGGCCGCGTGTATCTCGCCAACGCCGGCGAGAACTCGGTGGTCGCGCTCGATCTCGACACCATGGCCATCCTCGGCCGCGTGCCGACCGCCTGGTACCCGACCGCGGTCGCGGTGCTCGCCGACGGCACGCTGGTTGTAGCCTCGGCGCGCGGGCTGGGGCGCGGCCCGAACGACGGCACGCCCGAGCCGAGCTACGCCGACGGCACGCTGCAGATCGTGCCGCGGCCGAGCGACGACCAGCTCAAGCAAGGCGACATGCAGGTGGCGATGAACCTCGACCGGCCGCATTCGCTGGAGACCACCCCGAGCTGCCCGGCCGGCAAGCCCGCGATGTTCCCGCTGCCGCTCACCGCCGGCGGGCCCACGCCGATCAAGCACGTGTTCTTCGTGGTGCGCGAGAACAAGACCTACGACGATCTGTTCGGCGATCTGCCGGGCGGCAACGGCAAGCCCGAGCTGGTCAGCTGGGGCGAGACGAACACGCCCAACGCGCACGCGATCGCGCGCAGCTTCGTGCTGCTCGACAACTTCTACTCGCATGCCGAGCTGTCGGTGCAGGGCCACGAGTGGACCACCTCGTGCATTGCCAACGACTACACCGAGAAGTCGTGGTCACACTCGGACGACTACGGCCGCGGCTATCTGTTGGCCGTCGCGTGGGGCCCGCCCAACACGCTGTCGCGCCTGGCCACGCCGGGCACCGGCAGCATCTGGGCGCACCTCGACCAGGCCGGCGTGCCCTACCACAACTATGGCGAGGTGGTGAACAACGCCGACGCGAAGAGGCCGCCCGATCCGGAGTTTCCGGGCGTGTACTTCAACACCAAGATCTCCGACGTGGACAAGGTCAACTACGTGCTCTCGAACATCAACGACCCGAACTTCACCGTCGAGCCGTTCTCGTACCTGCTCATCCCCAACGATCACACCAACGGCACCTCGCACGGCTCGCAGACGCCGCAGTCGCTGATCGCCGACAACGACGAGGCCACCGGGCGCTTCCTCGACGGGCTGTCGCACTCCAAGATCTGGGACTCGTCGATCGTCTTCGTGGTCGAGGACGATCCGGCCGGCAACGCCGACCACGTCGAGGAGCACCGCTCGATCTGCCTGGTGGCGTCGCCGTGGATCAAGCGCGGCTATCACTCGACCTCGAACTTCGATCTCGGCTCCGTCTATCACACCATGGAGCTCCTGATCGGCGTCGGCCCGATGAACCTCAACGACGGGCACGCCGGCGCCATGTACGAGCTGTTCTCCGACAAGCCCGACTCGACGCCGTACACCTTTCTGCCGCGGCAGATCCCCATGGCGCTCAACCCCGACGACGCGCCGCTCTCGGCGGAGTCGGACCGGATCGATTTTTCGCGGCCGGATCGTGGCGATCTGCGACGGATCTTGTGGAAGGCGACGCACGGCAAGGATGCGGAGCCGCCGGGCGGGTTGCGCAAGCGCGCGCGCGCCGACGTCGACGACGACGACTAGCGGGGATCAGCCGTTGCGGACGGTGAACGTGCCGCAGCCGGTGTAGGTGTACTCGGCCGCGTGATGCTGTCCGCCGGCGGTGTAGTCGACCCGGGTGGTCCCGGCGATGGCGCAGCCGGCCGCGTTGATGCCGGTGATGTTCCACTCGATGGTGCTGTTGATGTTGGCCGCGTCGGTGCCGCCGATGCCGCCGAGCCCGGCCACATCGACCTTGAGATCGTAGCTGAGCTTGCCGACGGTGCTCGACGCCGTCGAGGTGACGGTGCCGTTGAGGGTGATGGTGGTGGTCGACTGGCCCGAGTTCTTGAGCGTGAGCGCGATCGCCACGCCGCTGGCGTTCGCCTTGACCGTACCGTTGTAGGTGGTCTGCCCGTCGGTGCAGTTGGTATAGGTCCAGCCGCCCGCCGCGTCGCCGCTGGTGCACGCCGCCGGAAAGTCTTCCGGCTCGAGCTTGAGCCCCGCGCCGCCGCCGGAGCTGACCGCCTGCGTCCCGACCAGGATGACGTTCGAGAGCACGGCACGCACGTTGTCCGGCTTGGCCAACAGCGTGGCCTGCACCACCTGCGCGCTGGTCGTGTCGAGCGTGACCGCCCCCTGCATCTGCGACGAGGTCGGCGGTTTCGGATCGCCCAACGCAGGGCCCGAAGAGCCGCAGCCGGACGACATCGCAGCGAGTACCGTGAGCATGGACAGTGTTCTCATGAGATCCCCCTCCGGGCGATATCGTAAACTCACTTCAGCGTCCGCCGCAAGAGCGTAAGATACGAAACCGTGCGCAGCGAAGACGCGTTCAAGCTCATCGACTCGTTGCCACGCGCAAAGTTCGTCGCGCAGGTCTCCGGAAACTTCCTCCTGGTGGTGAGCATGCTCGATCAGCAGGCCGCCAAGGGCGCCTTCCATACCCACTCCGAAGGCTCGGGGCCGACCCTGCGCGCGCCGAAGCTGGAGATCTTCGAGGTGGTCAAGGCGCGGGGCAATCCGTTCCCCGATCGCATCTCGGTGGGGCGCGCCGGCAACTGCGACATCGTGCTGCCCGATCCGTCGGTGTCCAAGCTGCACGCGCACCTGCGCCCGCGCAAGGAAGGCGGCTTCGAGCTGGTGGACGTCGGCTCGCAGAACGGCACCACTGTCAACGGCGTCAAGCTGGTCCCGGACAACGGCCGCGCACTGGCGACGCGCGACAGCCTGGTGTTCGGCAAGGTGGCGGCCAAGTTCGTCGACGCGGGGATGCTCTACGATCTGGTCAAGACCCTTCGCTAGCCGAATCGGGGCTCCTGTGCTATTAGGACTGCAACAACAACGCCGGGAAAGCGGGTGTAAATGTCGCGGGATGATTTGGTCGCAATGGAAGGCAAGGTCGTCGAGGTGCTCGTCGGTGGGAACTTCCGCATCGACGTGCAGGGCGGACACTCGGTCCTCGCGCACCTCGCAGGGCGGATGCGCCGGAACCGGATTCGCGTGGTTCTCGGAGATCTGGTGACCGTCTCGGTTTCTCCGTACGATCCCGGCCGCGGCCTGATCACCTATCGCGGGAAGTAGCCGCTTCTCTTCTCTACCTCATTTCAGGAGACAACATGGCCAAGGGTCAAGTGAAGCAGAGCAAGGACAACAAGCCGAAGCTGTCGACCGCAGAGAAGCAGAAGAAGAAGAAAGAAAAGCAGGCCAAGAAGTAACGGCCCGCCGGCTCCCGCCGATTGTTTACTCCTTCATCTGCTCCATCCGTTTGTCGTTGAGCTCGTCCTCCTTCTTCTGAATGTCCTCGACTTTCTCCTTCACCTTCTGCGGCGTGACGTTGCGGTAGGGGTTCTTGTTCTCCGCGGGCTGGGCCACCGGTTCCGGCGGCGGCGCGCTGCCGGTCTTCTTGCAGCCGAGCGGGAGCGCAAGAACGAGGACGACGACGACGACCCGCGTGCGCACGACTCCAACATAGCACGCGCGTCCTACCCAAATCGCTCCACGAAGATCGCCCGCAACACCGGCTCCGCCCGCAACAACGCAAGCGTCGCCTCGGCATGCCCCGGCGCGTACCCATTCCCCACCACCATCGTCACATCCCGCGAGATCCCCTCCGCCCCCAACGCAGCCTTCGTGAACTGCGTCGACATGCTGAAGAAATAGATCGTCCCCCCGTCGCGCGTCGAGAGGATCGCCCCCATCTCCGCGTCGGGGACGTTCACGCAGCTCACGGCAAAGTCGACCTCGCCGCCCGCCGCGGCCAGCACGGCCGAGCTCACCGCAACCGCGTCCGCCGCGTCGGCGATCGCGATCTCGTGACACGCCCCGAGCCGGCGCGCGCCTGCCGCCGCCTCCTGCGACCGCTCGATTCCGATCACGCGGGCTGCACCGGCGCGCCTCGCAGCCGCGCTGCACAAGAGGCCGGACTTGCCGCCGCAGCCCAGGATCAGCACCTTCATCCCCGGCCGCACCATGCGCGCGACTTGCGGGGCGGCGCCGGCGACGTCGAAGGCGGACAGCGCGACGGTCTCCGGAAGGTCCGCGGGCAGGCGCGCCCAGGCGCTCGACTCGAAGAGCACCGCCCGCCCCTCGACGATGACCTGATGGCGCGCGGCGTCGACCGACACGATGCGATCGAGCGAGAGCGGCGTGAGCGTGAGCGAGACCAGCGTGGCCACGCGCTCGCCGGGCGCCAAGGGACGTTCCATCTTCAGCGCACGTCCGACACGCGCGCAGCGTCCGAGCAGCATGCCGCCCGAGCCGGTGACGCTGTTGTGTTGCTTGCCGCGCGTGCGCACGGTCTCGAGGATCTGCGCGGCCACGTCGCCCGCGCCTTCCATCTGCACGAAGCTGGCGGAGTCGATGTTGAGGCGCTCGACGTCGATCACGAGCTCGTTATCGAAGTGCTTCGTGAAGTCGTTGTCGAGCCGCAGCGCCGCTTGCGGAAGCGTGCCCTTTGGTTCGATGACGCGATGCGTCCCGTAGCGATCTCCCAGCATGGGCGGACTTTTATCATACTCACCGGGCGCTCTGAGATTTGACCGATCACCATGGGGCTGTTACTCTCGGTAACGCTGCGATCCGTATGCGATCGCGGTTAGCGAGGGAGAGAGTGCCTTGAGCAGACTCGGAGAGCTCCTGGTCCGCGAGAATCTGATCTCGCTGGCCCAGCTCCAACGCGCGCAGGAGGAGCAGCGCAAGACCGGGGCGCGCCTCGGTTACAGCCTCACCAAGCTCGGAATCATCAACGAAGAAGAGCTCACCACTTTTCTTTCGAAGCAGTACGGCGTTCCGTCGATCAACCTGGCCGAGTTCGAGGTCTCGCTCGACGTGATCGGGCTGATCCCGGCCGAGCTGGCCAAGCGCCACCAGTTGGTCCCGGTCAACCGCGCCGGCGCCACGCTGATCGTCGCGATGAGCGACCCGTCGAACATCTACGCCATCGACGATCTCAAGTTCCGCACCGGCCTGAACATCGAGGTGGTGGTGGCCAGCGAGGTGGCGATCGACGAAGCCATCACGCGCTACTATGAGAAGCAGACCACCTACGAAGACGTGCTCGGCGACCTCGACGCCGACGCGGTGGAGATCGGCGGCGACGAAGAGGACGGGATCAACGTCCTCGATCTGGAGAAGGCCTCGGGCGAGGCGCCGGTCATCAAGCTGTGCAACGTGATCCTGCTCAACGCGATCAAGAAGCGCGCCTCGGACATTCACATCGAGCCGTATGAAAAAGCGTTCCGCGTGCGCTACCGCATCGACGGCGTGCTCTACGAGGAGCAGCCGCTGCCGCTCAAGCTCAAGGCGGCGGTCACCTCGCGCATCAAGATCATGTCGAACCTGGACATCTCCGAGCGACGGCTGCCGCAGGACGGACGCATCAAGCTGAAGATCGGCAAGGACAAGGAGATGGACTTCCGCGTCTCGGTCTTGCCGACGCTGTTCGGCGAGAAGATCGTCCTCCGGCTCCTCGACAAGACCAACCTGCAGCTGGACATGACCAAGCTCGGGTTCGAGAGCCAGCAGCTCGCCGACTTCATGAAGGCGATCCATATGCCGTACGGCATGTGCCTGGTCACCGGCCCGACCGGCTCGGGCAAGACCACGTCCTTGTACTCGGCGATCCAGGAGCTCAACAAGGCCACCCGCAACATCTCCACCGCGGAAGATCCCGTCGAGTACAACCTGATGGGCATCAACCAGGTGCAGATGAACGAAGGCGTTGGGCTCAACTTCGCCACCGCGCTGCGATCGTTCCTGCGGCAGGACCCGAACATCATCATGGTCGGCGAGATCCGCGATTTCGAGACCGCCGAGATCGCGGTCAAGGCGGCGCTCACCGGCCACCTCGTGCTCTCGACGCTGCACACCAACGACGCGCCGTCGACCATCTCGCGTCTGTTGAACATGGGCGTCGAGCCGTTCCTGGTCACCGCCTCGGTGAACCTGATCCTGGCGCAGCGCCTGGCGCGCAAGATCTGTCCCGAGTGCCGCGCGCCGATCGAGACCAACATCAAGGCGCTGCTCGATCTGGGCGTCAAGCAGGACGTGGCGCAGGGGCTGAAGCTGTTCAAGGGCACCGGCTGCCGCAACTGTTCCAACACCGGGTACAAGGGCCGCATCGCGATCTACGAGGTCATGCCGTTCTACGACGCGCTCAAGGAGCAGGTGCTCCAGGGCGCGTCGACGGCGGAAGTCAAGGCGGAGGCAATCCGCCAGGGGATGAAATCCTTGCGCATGTCGGGCATTCAGAAGCTGGTCGAAGGGGTCACCACCGTCGAAGAAGTCCTGCGCGTCTCGGTGGCGGATTAATGCCTCCTTCGCTGCAGCAGCTCCTCAAGACGATGGTCGACAACGGCGCGTCGGATCTTCACATCACCAAGAACTCGCCGCCGCAGATCCGCATGGACGGCCACCTGGTGAAGCTCAAGACCGAGCCGCTCACGCCGGACGAGACCAAGGCGATCTGCTATTCGATCCTCACCGACGCGCAGAAGGCCGTGTTCGAAGAGAACAACGAGCTGGACATGTCGTTCGGCATCAAGGGGCTGGCCCGCTTCCGCGCCAACATCTTCGTGCAGCAGCAGGCGGTGGCCGGCGCGTTCCGACTGATTCCGTTCAAGATCCGCAGCTTCAGTGAGCTGGGGCTGCCGCCGATCGTCGCCGAGCTCACCAAGAAGCCGCGCGGCCTGATCCTGGTCACCGGACCGACCGGCTCCGGCAAGTCGACCACGCTGGCCGCGATGATCGACAAGATCAACAACGACGACCACGGGCACATCGTCACCATCGAGGACCCGGTCGAGTTCCTGCACGAGCACAAGAACTGCATCATCAACCAGCGCGAGGTCGGCTCCGACACGCACTCGTTCAAGAAGGCGCTCAAGTCGATCCTGCGCCAGGATCCCGACGTCGTTCTCATCGGCGAGCTTCGCGATCTCGAGACCATCGAGGCCGCGCTGACCATCGCCGAGACCGGCCACCTGGCGTTCGGTACGCTGCACACCAACGGCGCAGTCTCGACGATCAACCGCATCATCGACGTCTTCCCGTCGTATCAGCAGCCGCAGATCCGCGCGCAGATGTCGATGGTGCTCGAAGGCGTGCTCTCGCAGTCGCTGGTGCCCAAGCAGGGCGGCGGGCGCGCGATGATCCTCGAGGTCATGATCCCCACGCCGGCCATCCGGAACCTGATGCGCGAGGACAAGATCCATCAGATCTACTCGCAGATGCAGCTCGGTCAGGCGAAGTACGGCATGCAGACCGCGAACCAGTCGTTGATGGCCCTGTACATCAAGAAGTTCATCACGCTGGAGCTGGCGATCGAATACAGCTCCGATCCCGAGGAGCTGAAAAACATGATCTCGTCGGGTGGTGCGGGCGGTGCGGTGCCGCCCGGCCAACGAGGGGCAGGAGCACGATAAATGCCAGTCTTCGCGTGGGAAGGTCGCACCCGCCAGGGTGAGGTCAAGAAGGGCACGATGGAGGCCGAGGCCGAGCCCGAGGTGGCCAATCGGCTGCGCGCGCAAGGCATCACGCTGTCCAAGGCCAAGAAGAAGGGCAAGCAGATCGAGCTCAAGCTGCCGTTCGGCGGCGGCGTGCCCGAGAAGGACATCGTGGTGTTCACGCGGCAGTTCGCCACCATGATCGACGCCGGCCTGCCGATCGTGCAGTGCCTGGACATCCTCGCGTCGCAGGCGCCCAACAAGAACTTCGGCAAGATGCTGTTCGAGGTCAAGGCGATGGTCGAGTCGGGCTCGACGCTCGCCGAGGCGCTCAAGAAGCAGCCCAAGGCGTTCAACGATCTGTTCGTCAACCTGGTCCAGGCGGGCGAGGTCGGCGGCATCTTGGATACGATCTTGAGCCGGCTCGCGGTGTACATCGAAAAAGCGATGAAGCTGAAGAGCCAGGTCAAGGGCGCGATGGTCTACCCGATCTCGATCTTGGCGGTCGCGATCATCGTCGTGATCGTGCTGTTGTGGAAGGTCATCCCGGTGTTCGAAAACATGTTCAAGGACTTCGGCGGCGGCGCGCTGCCCAAGCCGACGCAGATCGTCATCAACATCTCCAACGCCTTCGTCGACCACGCGTTCTTGATCGTCGGGTCGTTGGTGTCCTTCATCGTCAGCTTTTCGTGGTCCCTACGAACCAAGCGGGGCCGCGCCATCTTCGACAAGATGATCTTGAAGGCGCCGCTGATCGGCAACGTGCTGCGCAAGGTCGCGGTGGCGCGCTTCACGCGCACCATGGGCACCCTGCTCGCCTCAGGCGTGGCCATCCTCGACGCCATGGAAATCGTCGCCAAGACCGCCGGCAACGTGGTCATCCACGACGCGATCATGTACACGCGCGCGCGCATCGCCGAAGGCAAGAACATGGCCGAGCCGCTGGCCGAGACCAAGGTGTTCCCGCCGATGGTCGTGCAGATGATCGGCGTCGGCGAGGCGACCGGCGCCATGGACAACATGCTGCAGAAGATCGCCGATTTCTACGAGGACGAGGTCGACGTCGCGGTCAACGCGATGACCAAGATGATGGAGCCGTTGATGATGGTGTTCCTCGGCGGCATCGTCGGCGGGTTGATCGTCGCCATGTACCTGCCGATCTTCGAGATGGCCGGCAACATCAAGTCCGGATAGCCCCATCCCGACCAGCACCGAAGCCCGGACCCGCCTCACCTACCTGATGCTCTTTCGGATCGGGGTGGTGACCTTCCTGCTCGGCGCCACGTTCATGTCGGAGCTGGCCGCGCCCACCGACCAGCCCACCTCGCCGCGCGTCAACACGCTGCTCGGGCTGATCGCGGCCACCTACGGCTTCACCATCGTCTCCGCGTTATGGCTGCAGCGCACCACGCGCGTGCGCACGCTGGCGGTGGCGCAGGTGGCGCTCGACCTGCTGTTGACCACGCTCTTGGTGCACCT
The DNA here is from genome assembly GCA_003170275.1 of Myxococcales bacterium. GTDB lineage: Bacteria > Myxococcota_A > Polyangia > Palsa-1104 > Palsa-1104 > PALSA-1104. The sequence goes on along the minus strand of PNAM01000033.1, from coordinate 1,227 downwards.
GACGGGCGGCGTCGAGAGCGGGTTCGCCTTCATGTTCCTGCTGGTGATCGTCTCGGCGTCGTTCGTGCTCGGGCGCACCGCGATCTTCACCTCGGCGGCGGCGATCGTGCTGTACGGCGCGGACATCGTGCTGCGGCGCGCCGGCCTGTTGCCGCTGTTCGGGCAGACCCTGGCGGCGCAGCCACTGCGCGAGGTGCTGCGCGTGGTGGCGGTCAACGCGGTGGCGTTCGCGGCCACCGGCGTGTTGTCGGCGCGCCTGGCGGTCGAGCTGCGGCGCGCGGGCGAGCGCATCGAGTCGCAGGGCCTGCGGCTGCGCGATCTGGCGGCGTTGCACAAGGACGTGATCCGCTGCCTGACCTCGGGCCTGATCACGGTCACCCGCGACGGCACGATCATCACCTACAACGCCGCCGCCGCGGAGATCACCGGCATCGGCGCCGAGCAGGCGGTCGGCCGGCAGGTCGACGAGATCATGCCGTCGCTGCGGCTGCTGTTCGAAAAAGTGTCCGACTCGAGCCCGCTGCGTCGCTCGGAGCTGGTGCACCGCAGCCCCGACGGCGTCGATCGCATCCTCGGCGTCTCGCTCTCGCCGCTGGTCGACTCCGAGGGACAGTCGCTAGGGCGAATCGTCAGCTTTCAGGACCTGACCGAGCTCAGGCGCATGGAAGAGGCGATGACCCGCGCCGAGCGCCTGGCGGCGGTGGGCCGGCTGGCCGCCGGTGTCGCGCACGAGATCCGCAACCCGCTGGCGGCGATCTCCGGATCGATCGAGCTGTTGCAGCAGACCCCCGACGAGCCCGACGCCAAGACCAAGAGCGACGCCAAGGAGCTGATGGCGATCGTGCTGCGCGAGGTGGAGCGGCTCAACGCGCTGATCACCGATCTGCTCGACTTCGCGCGGCCGCGCGAGCCCGACCCGCAGCAGCTCGATCTGTCGGCGACGCTGGCGGAGATGCTGCGCGTGTTCGAGAACGACAAGCACCTCGACGGCGCGCGCGTCGAGCTCGAGGCCGCCACGCCGGTGTGGATCGAGGCCGACGCCGGACAGCTGCGCCAGGTGGTGTGGAACCTGTTGCGCAACGCGGCCGAGGCCTCGCCCAAGGGCACGCCGATCTCGGTCGACGTGGCGATGGAGCGCGACGACTACCAGAGCTGGGCGCGCCTGACGGTGCGCGATCGCGGGCCGGGGATCCCGCTCGAGCATCGCGCGCGCATCTTCGAGCCGTT
>PNAM01000032.1:225-191214 GCA_003170275.1 Myxococcales bacterium | reverse complement strand
TCGCCGTGGTTGTCCGCGCGCATCAAGAAGCCCAGGTACTTGACGGTCACCACCAGCGTCACCGCCCAGCAGATCAGCGAGGTGACGCCGAAGATCGATGCGCGATCGGCGTCCACGCCGTGGCTGCCGAGGCACTCCTGGATGGTGTACAGCGGGCTGGTGCCGATGTCGCCGAACACCACGCCGACGGCGCCCAGGATCAACGCGGGCGCGCGAGAGGGAGCGCTCGCCAACGCTAGTCCTCGTCTTTGATCAAGCGCTGCTGGCGAAGCTTGCGGGCGTCGAGCCCGATCTGGGTGCCGGTGCGGTTGAACTCGTCGGCGTACTCGGTGATGCGCGTGTCGGCCTTGCGCACGCGCCGGCACAGCTCGCGATTGATGTTCTGCAGCACCATCACGTAGGCGTGAACGTCTTCCTTGTACAGGTTGTACAGATCCATGTTGGTGAGCTCGAACAGCACCGCCTCGGTCTCGACGACCACGGTGAAGGGGCGCGGCTGCATCTCGATCAGCGTGGTCTCGCCGAAGAAGTCGCCCGGATGGAAGCGCACCATCTTGACCATCCGCCCCGACTCGCCGGCCTAATACTTGAGCAGCTCACCCGAGCGGACGATGTACATCGATCGCCCCTGCTCGCCTTCCTGGAACACCGACGCGCTCGCCGGATACTTGTGCTCCGTCAGCCGGCCGATCACCCGATCGAGCGCGGCACCGTCGAGCCCCCCGAAGAAGGGGGTGCGCACCAGGAAGTCCTTACGCTCGTTCGGATCGGACATGGCGACGCCGCGGGACCCAATGTACTCCAACTGCGCTCAGGCCGAAAGCAGCGACGGCAGCCCGAACGCCGCGAACAGCGACGGATTGAGGAACGCCACGATCGAGTCGATGCGACCGTCGTCGAGCTCGAGCACGTGCAGCGCCGTGGCGCGCCACTCGCCGCTCTCGCGATCGTGTTGGTACGCGGCGAGCGCGGGGCGGCCGTTGGCCTCGGTGCGCACCAATCGAAACGCGCCCGGCCCGGCCGGTCCGAACACCATCGCCTCGATCGCTGCGCCGATCGCGCGCGCGCCGGCGAGCCACTCGGCGAGCGGCGGCATGGCCAGCGTCGCGTCCTCGTGCAGCAGCGCCACCAGCGCGTTGACGTCCGCGAGCTCCCACGCCTGCACGTAGCGCGACAGGAGCGCCGAGGTCTCGGCGTCGTCGATCGGACGCAGCGACGCGGGCGGCGATCCGGAGCGGGCGGCGAGCGTCTCGCGTGCGCGTTGCAGCGCGCTGTTGACGGCCGCGACCGAGATCTCCAGCAGCTCGGCGCACTCGGACGCCTCCCAGCCGACCACATCGCGCAACAGCAGCACCACCCGCTGCTTGGCCGGCAACACCTGGAGCGCGACCAGGAACGCCAGCGTCACGCTCTCGCGCTGCTGGTAGCGCGCCTCGGGCGAGGCGGACGCCGTGTCGTAGAGATCCTTCGGACACGGCTCGACCCAGATCGGATCGAGGCGCGGCGGGCCGATCGGATCGCCCGGCCCGGCGGCAGGCCCGAGCTCCATCGGCAACAGGCGGCCCGACTTCTTGTCGAGCGCATCGAGGCACGCGTTGGTGGTCACGCGATACAGCCAGGTGCGCAGGTTCGAGCGCCCCTCGAAGGTGGCGAGCCCCTTCCACGCGCGCAGCAGGCCCTCCTGCACCAGATCCTCGGCGTCGGCGAGCGATCCGGACATGCGGTAGCAGTGCGCGCGAAGCTCGCGGCGATACGGCGAGACCAGCTGCGCGAAGGCCGCCTGGTCGCCGCGTTGCGCTGCCTTCAAGGTCGGCTCTTCAGCAAGCATCTCGAAAGCGTGCGTTTCCGACGGGCGGTCGTCAAGCCGCAAGATTCTTTTGCATCACCGATGAGTTTGCGCGGCCACTCCCGTCTACCCATGCAGTCACTCAAACAACGGAGACCCACAATGAGCACCTCGATCGAATCGGCGGTCGTTCTGACGGTCCGCGGCACCCTGGTCCCGCAGAGCCTGGAAGCGGCGCGCTCGCTGCACAACGAGACGGCAGGATCCGAGCAGGGCATCGCCGGCGCGCGCGCGCTCGGCGATCTGAGCCACAACGTGTACGCGCCGTCGAAGCGCAGCAAGCAGTCGAGCGCCAAGGACGGCGAGCTGCTGTTCATCGACCGTTGGGACAACCCCAAGGGGATCATGGATTTCTTCTCCAACCCGCACGTGCAGGGTCAGGCCGGCAAGATGTTCTCGGCGCGTGACGCGACCATCTGGATGCCGGCGCGCGGCTCGTTCTCCTACTGCCTGTCGGCGCCCAGGGCCAAGCCGGACCGCTTCGTCGGCCTGATTCGCGCGACCGTCCAGTCGCCCGAGCAGGCGATCGCGATCTTCGCCGGCGTCGACGCCAAGGCGCAGCGCGACGCGCGCAAGCGCGGGCTGGTGTCGCACGAGCTGTTCGTCAAGATGAGCGCGCCGGGCGAAGCGTCGCCGTTCGAATTGCTCGGCATCGATGTGTGGTGCGACTTCGCCGGCATGACCGAGCACTACCAGGACCAGACGCACATGACCGGGCTCGGCGCGGCGTTCGCTGGCCCGCCGCAGGCGACGGTCTGGGAGCAGGCGGCCGGCCACTGGTCGGAGTGGTAGGAGCCGTTCCCCTCAGCCGGCGAAGAGCTTGGCGAGCGCGCGGGCGGCGTCGCGCGCGATCTCGAGCCGTTCGGTCGCCTGCCCGAGCGCTTCGGTAAGCACTTGCACCGAGCTTTGCGGCTCGGTCATGCCCGCGGTCTCGTCGTTGGCCGCGCGCAGGCTGGCGCGCAATTCGGCCAGCGCGTCCTCGAGCGCAGCCACGGTGTCGCCCGCTGCCTTGGAGGGCGGCAGCGCCGGCGCGGGCGGCGCCTCCGCGACCGCAGGCATCGCCACCTTCGCCTCCAGCTGCGAGCGCAGGTGATCTCGTTCCTCCTCGGCGCTGCGGCGCATCGACCGCTCGCTGTCGGCACGCTCGGCCTCGGCACGCAGCGCCACCTCGGCAGCCTGACGATCTTCGACGGCGCCTCGCGACCCGGCCTCGTGCGCGATCTTGATCTTGTCGCGCTCGATGCGCGCCCCCGCGAGCTGATCGCGCAGCGCGTCCATCTCCGCGCGCAAGGCCTGGTCCGCCGACTCCGACGCGCGCGTGGCATCCGCAATCGTCTGGCACTCGCGCTCGAGCTCGGCCTTGTGCGCCGCCAGCGTCTTGTTCTCCGTTTCCAACGCGCTCACTCGAAGACCGAGCTCGACGTGAGCGTCGCGCAACGTGGCGACCTCGTGCAGCGCCGCCTCGCGCTCCACCGTCATCTGCGCGCTCTGTCGATCGCCGGCATGATCCGCGGCCTCACGTAGACGAGCGATCTCCGATTCGAGCGCAATCACCCGCTCGCGCGACGCCGCCGCATCCTTCTCGGCAGCTTCCCTGGCCGCGCCCGACGACTGATTCGCGGCGGTCAGTTGCTCCTGCGCGGACTTGAGGGCGTCGCGCTCGACCTGCGCCGCGTCGCGCGCTTCGGCGAGTGCGGCGTCGCGCGACGCGACCTGGGCCTTGGCGTCTTCGAGCGACTTGCGCAGCTCGGCGGCTTGCGCGTTGATCGCGGTCATCTGCGCGTTCTCTCGATCGCCGACCTGATCGGCGGCCTCGCGAGAACGGGCGAGGTCCGATTCGAGCGCGGTCACGCGTTCGCGCAGCGCGGTCGCGTCGTGGTCGTGTGAGGCCACGAGCTTCTCGCGCTCGCTGCGAGCCGCTGCGAGCTCATCGCGCACGGCGTCCGTCTCGGCACGCCGCGCCTGTTCAGCGGACCGCAGCTCGACTGTCTCGCGGAGCGCCGCGTCGCGGGCTTCGGCGAGTGTGGCGTCGCGTTCGGCGAGCTGGCCCTTGGCGTCTTCGAGCGACTTGCGCAGCTCGGTAGCCTGCGCGTTGACCGCGGCCATCTGCGCGCTGTCACGATCGCCTGCCTCGGCCAGTTGGCCGTGCGAGGCCTCGAGCTTGTCGCGCTCGATGCGCGCCGCTGCGAGCTGATCGCGCAGGGCGTCCGTCTCCGCACGCTGCGCCTGATCGGCGGAGCGCAGCTCGGTGACCTCGCGTAGCGCCGCGTCGCGGGCTTCGGCGAGGGTCGCGTCGCGCTCGGCGAGCTCGGCCTTGGCGTCTTCCAGCGACTTGCGCAGCTCGGCGGCTTGCGCGTTGATCGCGGTCATCTGCGCGTTCTCTCGATCGCCGACCTGGTCGGCGGCCTCGCGAGAACGGGCGATGTCCGATTCGAGCGCGGTCACGCGTTCGCGCAGCGCGGTCGCGTCGTGGTCGTGTGAAGCCTCGAGCTTCTCGTGCTCGATGCGCGACGCCGCGAGCTGATCGCGCAGGGCGTCCGTCTCCGTACGCCGCGCTTGATCCGCGGAGCGCAGCTCGGTGACCTCGCGTAGCGCTCCGTCGCGGGCTTCGGCGAGGGTCGCGTCGCGCTCGGCGAGCTCGGCCTTGGCGTCGTCGAGCGACTTGCGCAGCCCGGTGGCTTGCGCGTTGATCGCGGTCATCTGCGCGCTCTCTCGATCGCCGGCCTGGTCGGCGGCTTCGCGGAAACGGCCGATGTCCGACTCGAGCGCGGTCACGCGTTCGCGCAGCGCGGCCGCTTCGGTGCGCTGCGCGGCGGCGTCCTTTTCGGCGGCCGCTTTGGCCGAGGCCAGCGACGGGTTCTCGTCGGCCAGTTGGTCGCGCGCGACCTTGACCTTGTCGCGCTCGATGCGCGCGCCCGCGAGCTGATCGCGCAGGGTGTCCATCTCCGCGCGTCGCGCCTCGTCCGCGACCTCGGACTCGCGCGTGGCGTTCGCGAGCGTGCGGCACTCGGTCTCTAGCTCGGCCTTGGCCGCCGCGAGCGCCTTGTTCTCGCTTTCCAGCGTGCTCACCCTCATGCCGAGCCCGGCGTGATCCTTGCGCAGCTCGCCGACTTCCTGGTGGAGCGCCGCGCCCTCCCGCTCGGCCGCGGCGAGCCGCGTGGTGCGCGCCGTGTCCTCGGCAGCCGCCGCCGACTTGACGGTCTGCAGCTCGCGGTGCAGCTCGCCGAGCCGCTGACCGAGCACGTCGCGCTCCTCCTCTGCGTAGCGACGCGCCACCAGCGCGGCCTCGAGCTCGGCGATCAGCGCCGCCTGGCCACCAACCACCGCTGCGGAGGAAACGGGCGTCGGGTCGGGTCGCCTCGCTAAAGGCGGGGTCGGGGCAGGTGGCACCGGATCGGGCGTCTCCGGCGAGGGCAGCGTGGTCGCCTCCTCGAGGGCCGCTTCGTCGGCCGCCAGCCAGCACCTCAGGCTGCCCACCAACAGCATCGCGCCGCCGGTGATCGGCGCGCGCGTGACCCGCACCCCATCGACGAACACGCCGTTCGAGCTCCCCAGATCCTCGATCAGGTAGGCGCCCTCCTCGACGAACACGCGCGCGTGGCGGCGCGAGACGCGCGGGTCCTGGCTCTGAATCTGACACTCGACCGCGCGGCCGATCAGGATCGGATCGAGCCCGACAGGATGAGCGCGGTCGACTTCGTCAGCGTCGCGGTACCAGAACGTCGGCATCCCGTTCGCGAGGCTACCACGTCCGCAAACAACAGAATTTGCAGTTCGGTGGTCCGATCGCGCTATACAGACCGGATGTCGCAAAACAACCTGTCCGCAGCCGAGGCGCTGGCCCGGCTCGTCGACGGAAACCGGCGCTACTCGACCAACGTCCGGAGCATCGATTCGATGCTCAGCCACAGCCGCCGCGGCGTCGACACGCAGCGCCCGTTCGCCATCGTGCTCGGCTGCTCCGACTCGCGCGCGCCTGCCGAGCTGGTGTTCGATCAGGGGCTGGGCGACCTGTTCGTGATCCGCGTGGCGGGCAACATCGTCGCGCCGTCCCAGGTCGGCTCCGTCGAGTTCGCCGCCGAACGCTTCGGCACCCGGCTGGTGATCGTCATGGGCCACTCGAGCTGCGGGGCGATCGACGCGGCGCTCGAGACGGCGGTGGAGGGCTCGTCGCGCAACCTGCTGTCGATCGTCGAGCGCGTGCGGGCGAGCATCGCGTCGCTGGTCTCGACCGAGCTGGCCCGCGACCCGGTGCGCCTGCGACGCGAGGCGGTTCGCGCGAACGTGCGCGCGTCGGTGAACCACCTGCGGCACGGCTCCGAGATCATCGAGCGGCTGGCCGATCGCGAGGGGCTGGTGGTGGTGGGCGCCGAGCTGGATCTGGCGACCGGCGAGGTGTGCTTCTTCGACGGCGTGCCCGGGTAGCCGATCGCTCTAGAGAGTGTGCGCGGCGGCCCGCAAGCGCACGAAGAGCGCCTGTGCCAGCGGAGCCGCGGCGGTCACCGCGACGATGCGCGCGCCGTCCGCGAGCTGCACGACCAGCCGCCAGCCGGAGCCGGCAAACCGCGCGTCCACCAACGACGCAGCCCAGCCCGGCCCGCTGGTCGCGACCTCGAACGCCTCGGGGCGCAGCACCACGCGCGCGCCCTGCCCCGTCACCGCGATCCACTCGCCACAGACCAGCGCCCGATCGTCCCGGCGTTCGCTCACGGGGAGGATGGTCGCTTCGCCGAGCAGCGTGGCGACGAACTCCGACGCCGGGGTCTCGTACAGGGACGCGGCGTCGCCCGCCTGCTCGACCCGCCCCTGGTGCAGCACGATGAACCGCGACGCCAGCGCGAAGGCGTCGTCGCGATCGTGCGTCACCAGGAGCACCGTCCAACCCAGCCGCTTCACCAGCGCGCGCAGCTCCTCACGCAGGCTGCGCCGCAGATCCGCGTCGAGCGCGGCGAACGGCTCGTCGAGGAGCAGCGCACGGGGACGCGCGGCGATCGCGCGCGCGATCGCGATCCGTTGGCGCTCGCCCCCGGAGAGCACGCGAACGGAGCGCTCGGCGAAGGCGGTCGCGCGCACCAACTCGAGGGCCTCGTCGACGCGGCTGCGCACCTCGGCGGCCGACGCGCCCTCCATGCGCGGCCCGAAGCCGACATTGTCGCGCCCGCTGAGGAAGTCGAACAGTCGCAGCTCCTGAAACACCACGCCCAGCCGCCGCGCTTCCGGCGCCGACGCGGTGACGTCCACGCCGTCGAAGCGGACCGTTCCGCTGTCGGGGCGAATCAACCCGGCGGCCACGCCCAGGAGCGACGACTTGCCTGCGCCCGAGGGTCCGATCACCGCGGTCACGGTGCCGGATGGGATCTCGCTCGAGACGTCGTCGAGCGCGCGGTGGCCGGGCATCTCGACGCGCAGGTGATCGAGCGCGATGTGCATCAGGCCCCCTGCTCCGGGCTCTTGCCGAGCAGCAACGCGAAGACCACCAGCGGCACCAGCCCCGCGAGCAACAGGACCATCGCCGCAGCGGCGACCGGGAAGCTGTTGGTCGTGAAGGTCAGATAGAGCGCGGTCGGAAAGGTGCCTCGCGACGGCGTGGCGAGCAGAAAGGTGACGTTGAACTCGCCCCACGAGACGGCGAGCGCCAACAGCGCCGCGGTTCCGATCGAGCGGCGCAGCGCGGGCCACAGGACGAAGCGCAGGCGCCGGCGGCGATCCGCGCCGAGCGTGCGTGCGGCCTCCAGCGCGGGTCCGAGGCGGGAGGCGCGCGCTGCTTCTCCGATGGTGCGGACGGCGTAGGGCAGCGTGTAGAGCACGTGCCCGGCGACCAGCAACCCGAGCTCTCCGCCGCGACCGGGATAGGCGCTCAAGAGCGCCATCGCGACCGCCAGCCCCGGCACGGCCAGCGGCAGCGTCAGCAGCAGCTCGAGGAGGCGTGCCGAGCGACGACCTTCCGCCCGCGCCAGCGCCACACCTGCCGGCGCACCGAGCGCGATCGCCAACCCGCCCGCCAGCAGCGCCACCTCGGCGGAGTTGGCGAGATGCGTCCCGTAGGTGTCGAGGACGTAGCGAAACGCGCGCGCCGATCCCGCGCCGGCGACCCATTCCTCGGACGAGATTCCCAGCGCACCGGAGGGGAAGAAGGCGGCGGCGACCACCACCGCGAGCGGCGCGATCAGCGCGAACAGGAGCACCACGGCGACGCCGCCGCCCAGCCAGATGAGGGGTCGGCGCCGGCGTGCCATCAGCGGCGCCCGCGCGTTCCGGTGAGGAACAGCACCACCACCGCGACGACGGCCAACAGCAGCGCCATCGCCGCGGCGAGTGAATCGTCGAGCGTTCCGGTGAACGCGCGATAGAGCTCGACGGGGAGCAGCGGAAACCGCGCGGCCAGGATCAGCGCCACGCCGAACGATCCGAGCGACGCCGAGAAGGTCACGCCAAACGCGGCGCGCATGGCCGGTGCGCACAAGGGCCAGAACACCCATCGCGCCACCTGCCAGCGCCGGGCGCCGAGCGTGCGCGCCGCCTCGAGGAGCCCGTCGTCGACGGCGGCCAACGCGGCCTCCATGGTCAGGGTCGCGCGCGGGATCTCGAAGTAGAGATAGGACAGGGCCAGGCCTCCCAGCCCGTAGGCGCTGCCCTTCAACCAATCCGCGTGCAGGATCGCCGGGAGCGCGCCGGCGTTTCCGAGCATGGCGACCGCCAGGAAACCGACCACCACGCCGGAGAGCGAGAGCGGCAGCGCGAACAAGCCGCGCAGCACTGCCCGCCCCCGGAAGCGCCCGCGCGCCAGGGCGATCGCCGCCGGGAGGCACAGCAGCACCGAGACCACCGCCACCCCCACCGACAACCCGATCGAGTCGAACAGCGCGCGACGGTTGTAGGGATCGCCGAGCACGCGGCTGAGACCGCGTCCCTCGTCGCCAGGAGCGGACGACGACGAGAGCGCGAGCGCGCACAGCCGCCCGAGCGGCCAGACGAAGGCCGCCAGGACCACCGCCACCGCCGGCGCGGCGGGCCACAGCGCGCTATTTCTTGCCGATCTCGGCAAGCCAGCTCTTCTTCAGCCCGTCGGACGCGGCGGCCATCTCGGCCAGCGGCAGGTTCTTGACGCCGGCGTAGGCCGAGTCGGGGAGAAACTTCTCCTTCAGATCGCCAGGCAGCGTGCCCGCCACGATCGGACGGAAGAACGACTTGGCGAACTCGGCCTGCGCCTCCGTCGAGAGCAGCCAGTCGAAATACTTCCGGGTCGCCGCTGCGTGCGGCGCTCCCTTGACCATCCCCATCACCAGCGGCATCGAGACCGTGCCGTCCTTCGGGATCACCACCTCGACCGGCCCCTTGTCGACCCACTTCATCTTGTAGCCGTTGCCGTCGGCGTTGATCCAGATCGCGACCTCGCCACGCAGCACATCGTTGTAGATGCTCTCGCGCGGGTAGCGCGTGATGTTGGCGTCGAGCTTCTTCAGGTAGTCGAGGCCGGGCTTCCAGTTCTTGTCGGTCCCGCCCTTGAGCGCGTTGATGCCGTAGACGAAGGTGAAGCCGGTGCCGCCCCAGGTCGGGTCGTCGTAGGTGACCTTGCCCTTGTATTCGGGCTTGAGCAGATCGTCCCAGGTCTTGGGGACCGGCGTCGCGCCGAGCGCCTTGGTGTTCACGATCAGCGCGATCGTGCCGGTGTGCACGGTCCACCACAGGCCGTTGGGGTCCTTGAGCCCCGCGGGGATCTTTTCCCAGCCGGCCGGCTTGTAGCCATCGTGCAGCCCTTTCTGCGCGGCGGCCACGCCGATCGCGCCGGAGTAGTACGCACAGTCCGCGCGTGGCGCCTCCTTCTCCTTCTCGATCGCGGCCATCGCCACCGACGATCCTTTGGGATCGGGCGGAACGGTGACACCGCTCTTCTGCTTGTACAGCGCGGTCACGCCGCCCCAGTTGGCGTAGTTGGGGATGCAGTCGTACTGAATGACGGTGTCGTCGGCGGCGAGCGCGGGCCCGCCGGCGAGCACGGCGATGATCCAGAGCAGGTTTCTCATGAGCGTTCTCCTAGTAGCTGTAGGCCAGGACCACGTTGAGCGAGCGGTCGATGGCGTAGAAGTCGGTGCTGGTGGCGCCGGTCCACAGGGAAACGCCGCGTGGATCCTTGCGCTGCCATTCGTCGTACTCGATGAGCGCCGCCAACCCGCCGCCGATGGCGTAGCTGATCCCCGGTTGAATGATGTACTCCTGGATCGCCGGACTCAGGCTGTATCGGACGTAGCTGTTATTGAGATAGACCGCCAGGCTCTTCCAGGTGAGCTTGGCGCCGGCGAGGAGATAATCGGCGTCGCGCATGCCGGGCCCGAACTGGCGCAGGTACTCGCCCTGGAAACGCAGCGCCACGCCATGAAACGGCCCCACGCCGACGGTCAGCTCGGCGGCGACCTGCGAGAACTGGCTCTCGTCGGAGAGGTTGCCCGCGGTGGCCGGCACCAACGACGCGTTCTTGAACACGCGAAGGATCCGGCTGTTGAGCCCCGAGGCGCCGACCGTGACGTAGAGCCGCTTCACCGGCTTGAGGGTCAGCGCCACGCGCGCGTCGATCGCATGCTTGAGCTGCCCGATGCGATTTCCCGTCGAGTCGGTCTCGCCGACGGCCGACGGGCTGTAGGTGCGGGAGTTGGCGACCGCCGCGGCGGAGCCGTCCAGGTCGGGCGCGGTCCCCAGCGTGCGGCCGTAGTCGAGGCTGCCGTTGGTGCCGCTCGAGTTGTAGAAATACTGCAGCGAGTATTCCAGGCCCACCTTGCCGCCGAGGAAGTCGCGATCGCCTTCGACGCTCACGCCCCAGTCCGGGACCAGCTTGTTACCGTCGAAGTATTGCAGGTTTCCGAAGAACGAATCGTCCCAGAAGATGCCCACCTTGCGATAGACCTTCCCGGCCTTCACGTTGAGGATCGACCACGGTTTGTAATATGCGTAGATCTCTTGAAACCAGATATTCGAGGTAAAGAAACTGCGCAGATATTGATTCGCACCGCCAGCGCCGACGTGTCCGCCATCGCGCATGCGGATCTCGGTGTGGCCGCCGAAACCGTGCCACTCGCTGTCGAGCTTCAGATAGAACGCGTAGACCTGAAAATATCCATTCTTGTCGGTGGGCGCGAAGATCGTGTTGTCGACGGGCTGGTAATAGAACAGGTAGACGCCCGCGCCCAGCGTGAACGGCAAGCGATTCTTCAGGTCTCGAAACTCGTCGTACATGGTCCGCAGCTTCGATTTCATCTCCGACAGCTCGGCTTGCGGCGCCGGGCCTTGCGGCGGCGCGGCGTCAGGCGTTGGCGGAGCGGTACCTTGCGCGGAGACGACGCTGCCAACCAGCAGCGCCGCGACGATGATCGCGGAACGCATGAGCTCTCCCCTCGGACGTGCCGTGGCACGTCGCGGAACTGCGAGTCGAACGACGGTCAGGAAAGGGTCGGAGGCACTACCGGAGGGCCGCGCGAGCGGATCGTCGCGGTGCGGAGGATCGACGACCACCCGCGCACCAGCGCATCGGTGCTGGCGAGCGACGAGAGCAGCAGCGCGGCGACCAGGCGCAGCTGCCCGGGCCGGCGGGCCAGGGCGCGCACGTCGGCTTCGTCGTCGACGTCGGGCAGGCGCGCGAGCGTCGCGACGCTGAACCCGGCGAGCGTGAGCGCCAGGGCGGTCGCTCGTCCGGTCTCGGCCGTGCAAAGCGGCACGTCCCGGAACACCGCCGGCTCGAACGCGTTGAGCCCGAGCAGGTAATAGCCGCCATCGCAGGCAGGGCCGATCACCGCCTGGCGGCCGGTCGCCGCGTCGAGACACGCGAACGCGTCCCGCAAGTGGCTGGCGTCCAGGGTCGGCGTGTCGCCGCCGATCACCACGAGCTGCTGCCAGCCATCGGCAAACGCGCCGGCCACCGCGTGCTCCAGCCGCTCCGCGAACGTGCTACCGGTTTGCCGGACCACCTCGAGACCGGGGAACGTCAGTCGGCGCCGCGCCTCGCCGGTGGTCACCAGCCGCGTGGGCACTAAGGCGGAGCGCGCGGCTGCCAGGGCGCGTCGCAGGAGCCCGCCATGCAACGCTTCGACCCCGCGACCCGGCGCCCCGGCGAAGAGCGGCTTCGCGCGCCGCTCTTCACGGGGCAGTCGGGCGAACACCAGGACGAGGCGACGAGGGCGCAAGGCGAGCTACCGTACGACGCCTGAACGCCCGCCGCAAGATGCACTCGTCGCGCGGCACGCCGCCGTTTGCAGTATCCTGCGCGAGGTGCCGACCTTCAGCCAGGACATCCGCTTCACCCGCTCCGCCGACGGGACGCGGCTGGCCTACGCGGTGCACGGCGAGGGGTTTCCGCTGGTCCGCGCCGCGCACTGGCTCACCAACATCGAGCGCGATTGGCAAACTCCGATGTGGCGCCCCTGGTTCGACGCGCTCGGCGCACGCTGCCGCTTTCATCGCTACGACTCGCGCGGCTGCGGGCTCTCGGACCGCGAAGCGACCGGCGCGACGCTCGACGTGCTGGTCGCCGACCTCGAAGCGGTAGTCGACGCTGCCAAGCTCGAACGGTTTGCGCTGCTCGGCACGTCGCAGGGGGGCGCCGTCTCGATCGCCTATGCGGTTCGCCATCCCGAGCGGGTCAGCCACCTGGTGCTGTTGGGGGCGTTCGCGCGCGGGCCGCTGCGCCGCAACCCGACGCCCGAGGCGCTCGAGAGCTTTCACGCCGAGCTCAAGATGATCGAGATCGGCTGGGGACAAGACAACCCGGCGTACCGGCAGCTGTTCACCAACCTACTCTTCCCGAACGCGACGCCGGAGCAGGCGCAGTCGTTCAACGATCTGCAGCGCATGTCCTGCTCGGCGCCCCAGGCGGCGCGCATCGTCGCCAGCTTCAGCGACATCGACGCCTCCGAGTATCTTCCCCGGGTCGCGTGCCCCACGCTGGTGCTCCACACGCGCGGCGACATGTGCGCACCGTTCGAAGAAGGGCTGTACATGGCCTCGTCGATCCCGGGCGCGCGCTTCGTTCCCCTCGAGACCGTGAGTCACGTTCCGACCCCGGGCGAGCCGTCGTTCGATCGCGTGATCGAAGAGATCGAAGCGCTCCTGCCGGCGACCCACGACGGCCGGGCCGCGGTCTTTCCGTCGCTGACCCGACGCGAGCGCCAGATCCTCGAGCTGATCGCGCAGGGTCTCGACAACGCGCAGATCGCCGCGCACCTCGATCGCTCCGAGAAGACGGTGCGCAACAACATCACCAGCATCTTCGACAAGCTCGGGGTCGAGAACCGAGGGCAGGCGATCGTGCTCGCGCGCGAGGCCGGGCTGGTTCAAGAGGCGCACCGCTAGCTCGGGACCACGGTCCCGGTTTTTCCGGCACTTTTCTTCATTTCGGCGCCTGAACGGGACCGTGGCCTCATGCGCCGCGCGCTCGATTCGATTTACAAGAGGGGAGTCGGAACGCTCTTTCGCGTTCCACTCACAAGGAGCCCACCATGTACATCGTCGCCAGCCACACCATCTCCAACCCCGAGAAGTTCTGGAACCTCGCCAAGTCCACGCCCGTCCCGGCGCCATTGAAGCTCCACTGCGTCTTCCCGAGCACCGACGGCGCCCGCGGCACCTGCGTCTGGGAGGCCCAGTCCGTCGACGCCGTGAAGCAGTTCGTCGAGACGCTCACCAGCGCGTTCTCCAAGAACGACTACATGGTCGTCGAGTCCGTCAACGCAATGGGACTCCCCAAGTAAAGGAGCGCACATGGAAACCACTATCGATTTCACCGCGGTCAAAGCCCGTCAGCAGATCGCCTGGTCGACCGGCGACTACGCGATCGTCGGCACCACCTTACAGATCGTGGGCGAGAATCTGTGCGAAGCGCTCGATCTGCGATCCGGCGCGGTCGTGCTCGACGTCGCCGCCGGCAACGGCAACGCCACCCTCGCGGCCGCGCGCCGCTGGTGCGACGTCACCTCGACCGACTACGTCGCGTCGCTGCTCGGGTCCGGGCGGCGTCGCGCGGAGGCCGAGGGCCACGTGATCAAGTTTCAGGAGGCGGACGCCGAGAACCTGCCGTTCCCCGACGCTTCGTTCGACGCGGTCCTGTCCACGTTCGGCGTCATGTTCACGCCGAATCAGGATCAGGCGGCGCGCGAGCTGGCGCGGGTGTGCCGGCCGGGCGGCAAGATCGGCCTGGCCAACTGGACCCCGGAGAGCTTCATCGGCCAGCTCTTCAAGATCATCGGCAAGTACGTCCCGCCTCCCGCGGGCCTCAAGCCCCCGTCGCTGTGGGGCACCCGCGCGCGACTCGACGAGCTGTTCGGCGCGAGCGCGAGCCAGATCCGCTGCAGCGAGCGGGCGTTCAACTTTCGCTATCGCTCGCCCATGCACCTGGTCGAGGTCTTGCGCACCTACTACGGTCCGATCAACAAGGCGTTCGCCGCGGTGCCTGTCGAGCAGCACGCCGCGTTCACGCGCGACGTGCTCGATCTGGCCGAGCAGCGCAACCGCTCGCAGGACCGCACGCTGGTCTTGCCGAGTGAGTACCTCGAAGTCGTGATCGACAGACGCTGAGCCCGGCGGAAGCGTAGCGGACGATCAGACCACGCCGGAGACGAGCAGGATGCCGATCGCGGCGAAGACGATCGCGGCGACCTTTTGGGTCACGCGCGGGTTTAGCAGCTTGCCTGCGCGATTGCCGACGAACACCGCGATCGCCGCGACCGCCCAGAGCGCGAGCGTGGACGCCAGCAGGATGGTCAGCCACGCGTGATACTTCGCCTGGAAGCCGGCCGTGCCGATCTGCGTCAGGTCGCCCCACTCCGCGATGAACACCACCGCGAACACCGTCCACAGCACCCGCCAGAAGCCGGCCTTCTCTCGCGCCTGCTTCGCGGCCGGCTCCTCCGCCTCCTGCTTGCGAAACCACATCAGCAGCGCGCACGCGACGAACAGCAGGCCCGAGCCAACGTGCACCACGCCTTGCGGAAGTCGCGCGAGCAGCGAGCCGGCGGCGACCGCGATCACGCTCTGGACGGTCAGCGCCAGCGACGCGCCGACCCACACCGGCAGCGCGCGATGACGCGTCGCCAACAGGAGCGCGGCGAGCGCGGTCTTGTCCGGCAGCTCGGCGAGAAAGATCACCCCGAAGACGGTGGCGAACAACCGTGGCGAGAAGGGTCCGACCTGAAGAAGGTGTGACATCCGGAGGCCAGTAGATCGATATGTGGGTCCTCGCTGGCCGCGAGTCAATCTAGAAGAGCGCGGGGGCCCTAATCCGGCGGGCGGTGCTAGACTCGCGGCATGAGACTCGGACGCGCGCTCTTCGTTCTGCTGCTCGCCTTCGGCGGATGCGGCAGCGACACAGGCGGCTGTCCGCAGGCACAGCCGGGCGCGGTGCGCTGCACCGACACCACGCTGGCGTGCAAGTACGGCCAGGTCACCTGCGTCTGCACGGCGCCCGATCTGCTGTGGATCTGCTCGTGAGGTAGCTCGTTACTGCGGGACCGCCTGGGCGGTGAAGGCGATGCCGACCGACAGTGAGTCCTTGTGCGCGTTGCCGGCGCTCGGTTGGTAGACGCTGCCGTCCTCGGAGAACAGCTGGACGTCGGGCGCGAGGATGTTCTTGGCGATCGCGTCGGTCGAGATCTCGCACGCGTCGACGATCCCGTCGTTGGGCAGCGCGCACGCGCCGTTTCCAACCGGCGGCGGCGGATTGCGACAGCCCAACCGTGGGGCGCAGCTGTCGTCGGGCTCGCCGCCGCTGTCGAAGATCGAGGCCAGCTCTTTGGAGAGCGCTGAGAGCGGATCGCCCTGCACCTTGCGGGTCATGAAGTCGGCGATCGCGGGCATCACCCGATCGGTGATCTGCGCGGCGCTGATGCCGCCGTGCAGCCGGCCCGTCGCGCGGTCTCCGTTGATGGTGAACTCCACATGCGCGCCCGCGAGATCCACCACCACGTCGTCGAAGAAGGGCAACGTGATCGAGATGGTTTCCGGCGTGGTGACCTGGGCCGGATTGGGCGCGTCGAAGGCGCCTTCCGAGAGGCGCGCGCAAAAGCTCCCGCCGGAGCCGGCGAGCGACAGGTCGCTCAGCGACGCGCCTGCTTGCACCGCGTTCACCTGCGCCGCGTCGGTGGAGGTCACCTGAAGGCGGAGGTGCACCTTGCCGGCCTTGAAGGCGTCGTTCACTACAGCCTGGAGCGGGATGCCGCTGCCGGTCAGCGCGCTGACCACGTCGCCGATCTGATTGTCGACCACCTGATCGCCGTTGAGGTCGATGGCGTAGCTCGCGCGCGCGACCGGCAACAGCAGCGCGTCCACATCGAAGGTGCGGACGTTGGTTCCGACGGCCTGGCACTCGGGCTGTGCCGGCGCCGGCTGCAGGGAGCAGCCCATGACGTGGCTCACGATCAGAAGCACCAGCGGTCGCATGGCCGGTGGGAGAGCATTTGTCGTGCCGCCGCCGTGAGGCCGTGGTTGCGCGCGGCTGCCCGGTCGCAGCTGTCCAGAGCTGACAGACCTGTCGAAATCCTGACGTGCGACTATCGTCCGCGCGACCGTCTCCTTTAGCTCCTAAAGGTGAGCTTCGACCCGCCGATGACCGAGAGTGCGACTCATCCTGGTCTCTTGGCTGGCCCTGGTGGCGGTGGGATTCGCCCTCCTGTTGCGCCACTCGTCGACGCCGGGACGCGACGCGACGGCCACCACGGCGGCAGGGACGCCCGTCACTGCGCGCGACGGACAATGGCACGCGCTCCTTCTCCTACATCCCGAATGTCCGTGCTCGCTGGCGAGCCTGGCCGAGCTCGAGCGGCTGATGGCCCGCCTGGGCGACCGGCTCTCGGTAGAGGTGCTGTTCGTCGATCCCGACGGCATGCCGTTCCCCACCAGCTCGGCTTCGTGGAAACGCGCCCGATCGATCGCGCGGCTCCGCGTCGAACGAGATGCCGAGGCGACCCTCGCGCGGCGTTACGGCGCGTGGACCTCGGGACAGCTGATCCTGGTGGCGCCCGACGGCCGCGTCGCGTTCACGGGCGGCATCACCTCTGAACGCGGCCACGAAGGCGACAACATGGGCTCGGAAGCGATCGCCTCGCTGGTCACCGGACACTCACAGGCGCCGACCAAGACCCCGGTCTTCGGTTGCCCACTCTTCGGGAGACGTTAATGGACCAGAACATCCGCGACCGCGCGCGCATCGTGCGCGACCAGCACGACCTCACCATCGCGCGCCGCACCGATCGGCTGTTCGCGCTGCTGCTGATCGGCCAGTGGCTGGCCTGCGTGGTGGTGGCGGCGGTCTGGTCTCCGCTGGCGTGGAGCGGCGCTCGCGCGTCGCTGCACCCACACGTGTGGGGCGCGATCTTTCTCGGCGCGCTGATCGTCGGCCCACCAGCGGCGCTCGGGCTGCTCACGCCCGGCGTGCGCATGAATCGTTACTGCATCGCCATCGCGCAGATGCTCATCGGGTCCCTGCTCATCCACCTCACCGGCGGGCGCATCGAGACCCACTTCCACGTGTTCGGCTCGCTGGCGTTCCTCGCCTTCTATCGAGACTGGCGCGTGCTGGTCACGGCCACCCTGGTGGTCGCGGCCGATCACCTGGCGCGCGGGCTGTTCTGGCCGAGCTCGGTCTACGGAGTCGACACAGCCAGCCTGTGGCGCGTCCTCGAGCACGCGGGGTGGGTGTGCTTCGAAGACGTCTTCCTGGTGATCTCGTGTCTCAATGGCCAGTCGGAGATGTGGCGCATCGCCACCCGGCACGCGCGGCTCGAGGCCAAGTCGGAGGTCGAGCGTCGCTTTGCCGCCGCCGACGCCGCCAATCGCGCCAAGAGCGAGTTCCTGGCNNCCACGAGATCCGCACGCCGATGACCGCCATCCAGGGCTACGCCGATCTGCTCCTCGACAGCGAGCTGACCGTGAGCGACCGGCTGAGCCACGTGCAGACCATCCGCCGCAACAGCGACCACCTGCTGTCGATCCTCAACGACGTGCTCGACCTCTCCAAGATCGAGGCCGGCAAGATGACGGTCGAATCGGTCGACTGCTCGCCGGCGCAGATCCTCGTCGACGTGGCCTCGCTCATGCGAGTGCGGGCGACCGACAAGGGCATCGGCCTCGACCTCGAGTACCAGACCCCGATCCCCACCCTGATCAAGAGCGATCCGACGCGCCTGCGCCAGATCCTGCTCAACCTGGTCGGCAACGCGATCAAGTTCACCAGCTCGGGCGGCGTGCGGGTCCTGGTGCGCTGCAGCGATCCCGCTTCCGGCCGGCTGACCTTCGAAGTCGCCGATACCGGGCTCGGCATGACCCGCGAGCAGCTGTCGCGGCTGTTCCAACCGTTCACCCAGGCCGACTCCTCGACCACGCGTCGCTTCGGCGGCACCGGCCTCGGGCTGGTCATCTGCCAGCGACTGGCGGCGATGCTCAGCGGCGAGATCGTCGTCGAGAGCCTGCAGTCGCGCGGCACCTCGTTCACGCTGTCGATCGAGACCGGGTCGCTGAAGGGCGTGCCGATGATCGCCGATCTGCGCGAAGCGGGCCTGGCCGCCTCACCGGCCGGGGCCACGATCGAGCGCGCCACCGTCAGCGGCGCCGTCCTGCTCGCGGAGGACGGTCTCGACAACCAGCTGCTCATCGCGACCCACCTGCGCAAGGCCGGGCTGCGCGTGACCATCGTCGAGAACGGCCGTCTCGCCGTGGATCAGGCGATGGCGGCGCTGGGCGCAGGCACGCCCTTCGACGTCATCCTCATGGACATGCAGATGCCGGAGCTGGACGGCTACGGCGCGACCGCCCAGCTGCGCAACCGGGGCTACTCGGGACCGATCGTCGCGCTCACCGCGCACGCCATGGCCGGCGATCGCGATCGCTGCCTCGCGGCCGGCTGCGATGACTACCTGACCAAGCCGATCGATCGCTCCAAGCTGATCGCGACCGTCGCCCGGCACATCGAAGGCACCGGAGGCGTCGAGGAGCCCGCCGTGGTCAGCCTGTATGCCGACGACGAGGACATGCGCACCCTGGTGGGACGGTTCGTCGAATCGATGAGCGCGCGCGTCGGCGTGGTGCGGGCGGCGATGTCGTCGGACGACCGCGAGCCGCTGCAGCGAATTGCGCACCAGCTCAAGGGCGCTGCCGGTGGCTATGGATTCCCCACCATCTCGACGGCGGCTTCGCTGGTCGAGACCCTCGCCGGCGATCCGACCGGCGGCCACTCCGCGCTGCAAAAATCGGTCGACGAGCTGTTGAGGCTGATGAACGGGGCGACGAGCTCGCCACAAATGGTCGCCAACGCAAGGAGAGCCTCATGAAGTGCGCCAAGGTCTTGATCATCGACGACTGCCCCGACGGCCACCTCCTGCTCGAAGCGCGGCTGAAGCACGAGGGCATCGAGCTGCACCACGCCTATGACGCCCCGACCGGGCTGACCATGGCCTCGGAGCTCCAGCCCGATCTGATCCTGCTCGACATCGATCTGCCGTTCATGACCGGCCTCGAAGTCTGCACGCACCTCAAGCGCAACCCCGACACCAGCGCGCTGCCGGTGATCTTTCTGAGCGGCGCCTCCGACGTGTGGACCAAGGTGCAGGGCCTGGAGCTGGGCGCGGTCGACTACGTGACCAAGCCCTTTCACGCCGCCGAGCTCTGCGCGCGTGTCCGCGCGGCGCTGCGTGCCAAGCGCATGCAGGACACGCTCTCGATCCACGCCGACGTCGACGCGCTCACCGGCCTCCACAATCGCGCGACCTTCGATCGACGGCTCGAGCGCGACTTCGCCGCCGCGCGCGCCGGCTCGACCCGGTTGACGCTCATGATGGTAGACATCGATCACTTCAAGCAGCTCAACGATCAGTTCGGCCATCCGTTCGGCGACGACGCCTTGCGCGCGGTCGCACAGATCCTGCGGCGCGGCGTTCGCGCGTCGGACTCGGCCTGCCGCTATGGCGGCGAAGAGTTCGCGGTGCTCATGCCCGGCTGCGATCGCGACGAAGCGGCGCTGGTGGCGGCGCGCATCCGGAGCCAGCTCGCCGAGTTGGTGGTCTCTCGCGGCGGCCAGACCGCGCGCGTGACCGCCAGCTTCGGCGTCGCCGACGACCGCGACCTCGACTCGGCCATGCACCTCCTGGATTCGGCCGACGCCGCGCTCTATCGCGCCAAGCGCAGCGGGCGCAACCGCGTCGAGCTGTGCCGAGCAACGCCGGACCGCGATGCCGCGTCAGAGGCTCATGAAACCCATGCTGGCGGCGATGCTCTTCGCAGTGGGAGTGGGCGCGGGCTGTAGCGCCGTCGCTCCCACCCAAGACGCGACCTTTCCCGTCTGCACGACCGCAGCGGGCGATTGTCTGGACCATCTGGAGCTCGAGCCCGGCCGCACCGTGCCCTTCTACCGAAACTTCTCGTTGACCACCGCCAACCCGACCATCACCGAAGCGATCATCGTCATCCACGGCAGCAGTCGCGATGCCGGCAATTACTTTCAAACGATCCTGACCGCGACCAGCCAGTCGGGCACCAATGATCAAACGATCATCGTCTCGCCCCACTTTCAATGCGCGGGCGACCCGGCGCAGCCCGGCGAGCTGGTCTGGCCGTGCGACGGCTCCGAGGATTGGTCGCACGGCGGGCGGGATACCAACCGCGCCTCAGCGCCCATTTATTCTTATGCGGTGATCGACCAGATCATCGTTTCGCTGACCAGCGCCGGCAACTTCCCCAACCTGAAGAAGATCGTGGTCACCGGTCTCTCCGCCGGTGGGCAGCTCACGCAGCGCTATGCGGCCACCAACCCGCTCGATCCGATCGCCGGGGTGGACCTCGAATATCTGGTCTTGAGCCCGTCGTCCTATGTGTATCTGGACGCGAACCGGCTAGAAGATCAGAGCCACTGTCCGCGATATGACGACTATCACTACGGGCTTCAAAACCGAACCGGATATGTCGCGATTCCCGGTATCGATCAAGTGCGCTCGCAATACGTCTCACGAAAGGTCAGTTACCTGGTCGGCGATCAGGACACGCTGGGCAACGCGTCGGGCACCGGGCTCGACACCTCGTGCGAAGCGAACGCGCAGGGCGCCGACCGGGTTGCCCGCGCGATCAACTTCTCGAACGTCCTGCGCCAGACCTACCGCGCCAACCACCCGCTGGTGGTCGTCCCAGGGTGCGGCCACAGTCGCACGTGCATGTACTACTCGCTCGAGGCGCGCCGATCGATGGCCTTCATCTCACCTTGAGCGCGTCCACGCCAAGCTTGCGCTGACGCACCACGTCGTTGTTTGGCCCACATCGACCACGCTGCGGCACTCATCCCCTGATGCAACGTCGACTCGCGCGAATCGTCTCTACTCTCGCCCTCCTCACCGTCGCCGCGTGCGATCAGTCGTCTCGCAGCAACGGCAACGGCAGCGGCAACGACGGCTCGGGCGGCAGCGGAGGCGGCGACGGCGGCGCGGGTGCCGGCGACCAGGGCGTCACGCCCAACGATTCTGGGCTCTCGACCGATTTCGCGCTGCCCTCGACGTGGAATTTCGGCTCGGGCTGGCAGCCGCCCGTCCAGCCCAGCCAGCCGGCGATCAACGGCAACGGCGCCACCACCACGATCCTCGCCACCGGCGCCGACGCTTCGTCGTCCGGCAAGTTCGGCGGCGCCGCCACCGGCGGAGCGCCGTCGATCGTGTACCCGGCCAACGGCGTGGTCGTTCCGCCCAACATGAACGCGCTGGAGATCCACTTCATCCCGGCGGCGGGCCAGACCCTGTTCAAGATCGCGTTCCACGCGCCGACCCTCACCGTGATCGTCTACACCGGCTGCACCGCGGTCGGCGGCGGCTGCATCTACTCCGCCGATCCGACGTTCTGGATGGACCTGGTCCCGTACGCGCGCGGCACCGCGCCGATCACCTACACCATCAGCGGCGTCAACGGCGCCAGCCCCGGAGCGGTCGGCACCTCGGCACAGCAGTCGATGGTCTTCGGACAACAGGACATCACCGGCGGCATCTACTACTGGAACACCGCCGGCGCGATCGAGCGCTACGACTGGGGCCTGCCGGGCACGCCGCCACAGACCTACCTCACCGGCGTGCAAGCCGGCGCGATCTGCGTGGGCTGCCACGTGGTGTCGCGCCAGGGCACGCGCATCGCCGTCGGACAGAACATCCCCGGTCCGGCGCAGTACACGGTCTACGACGTCGCCACCACCACCCCGCTCGCCCCCACCGGCACCGCCGAGGGCGGCAACGCCAACTTCTCCACCTTCTCGCCCGACGGAAACCACCTCTTGTACTCCGACGGCGCGAAGATCGGCTGGCAGGAGCTCTTGACCGGATCGATCTTGAACCCGTCGGTGGTCGCCTCGGGGACCATGCCCGACTGGTCGCCCGACGGGCAGCACATGGTCTACGCCAAGCCGGGCAGCGCGCTGCCGTTCGCCTTCGCCAACCCGGGCGTCGATTCGGCGTCGATCGAGATGCTCCACTTCAACGGCACGGGCTGGGACACGCCGACCACGCTGGTGCCGTTCTCCCAGCACAACAACTACTATCCATCCTACGCACCGACGGGAGACTGGGTGGTGTTCAACCGCTCGCCGTCGAACGCCGACTCGTTCGCCAACGCGACCATCGATCAAGACGCCGGCGTGGCGCCGGACGGGCAACTGTTCGTGGTCTCTTCGGCGGGCGGCACGCCGGTGGCGCTCACGACGGCGGACAACCCGGGCAACTGCCAGTGGCCCAAGTGGGCGCCGGTCTCCCCGGACTACTACGCCGGCAAGATCCTCTGGCTCACCTTCACCAGCGACCGCGCGTACGGCCTGCGGCTCGCGACCGGCAAGCAGAACCAGCTGTGGATGATCGGCTTCGACCCCGCCAAGGCGGCCGCCGGTCAGGACCCCAGCTTCCCCGCCTTCTGGCTGCCGTTCCAAGACATCTCCAGCGGCAACCACATCGCGCAGTGGACCACCACCGTCGCGCGCAAGCCGTGCATGACGGTCGCCCAGTGCGACAGCGGCCAGGCCTGCCGCGGCGGCTACTGCTTCTAGCCTACGGCGCGCCGAGAAACGCCACGAGCGCCGTCTGCTCGGACGGCGTCAGCGACGGGCGCAGCCAGTCGATCAGCTCTTGCGGCTCGCGAAACGTGCGCCGCACCGGGCTGTTCGCCGCGCGCAGCATCCGCTCGAGCTGCAGCACGAACGTAGCCGAATCCGCGCTCACCAGCAGCGCGCTGCGCTCGAGGCGCGGATTGTCGGTCTTCATGAGCGCGATGAAGCGCTCGGTGGTCTCCGGCGAGAACGTGCGCGCCTCGGTTAGATCGGAGCACACCACGACCTGGCCCTCGACGCCCTGAACGGCGCGGCGGAGCTCGCCGGCGGCGTGGTCGGCGTTGCCATCGTCGACGGGTGAGCGCACGCGAAAGGTGATCAACCGCCCCGCCGGATTGCCGACCTCGACCATGGGCAACCTCCCAGCTCCATCGTACACGGAGTCGTGGTCAGCCGCCTCACTGACTACGGCTGCGGACCCTCGCGCAGGCGGGCCTGGGCGAGCTTGACGCTCCAGGCGATCGGCTTGGCGTCGGTCGGCTCCGGATGCGTGCGCAAGATGGCGGTGAGTGTGCGCAGCATCTCGTCGGCGGAATCGAACCGATCCTGCGGCTGGAGCGCCAGCGCGGCGTGCACCACCTCGATCAGCGCGAGCGGCAGATCGGCGCGCTCGCCGGCCAAGGGCGGCACGTCTCCCTTGGCCAGCTTGAGCACGATCTCGCCCGGGTTCTTGTGCCAGAAGAGCCGCTTGCCCGAGAGCGCCTCCCACAAGACGATCCCCACGCCGTAGAGATCGCTCGAGGTGCTCGCCGGCGCGCCCTTCAAGATCTCCGGCGACAGATAGGCGAGCTTGCCCTTGACGATCCCGGGGTTGGTCATCGCCGCGCGATCGGTGGCGCGCGCCAGCCCGAAGTCGGCCAGCTTCACGCAGCCGCTCACGCCGACCAGGATGTTGGCCGGGTTGATGTCGCGGTGGATCACCGGCGCGGAGTTGCCGTTCTCGTCGAGCCGCTCGTGTGCCGCCGAGACCGCGCGCAGCACCTCGACCATCATCCCGGTGACCAGGTGCCACGGCACGCGTGACTTGCCGAGCGAGTGCGCGCGCACCCACGCCTCCATGTCCAGGCCGTCGATCCACTCCATGACGATGAAGTACGCGCCCGACTCGTCCTTGTCGAAGTCGTACACCTGCACGATGTTGGGGTGCTGCAGCGACGAGACGACGCGCGCCTCCTCGACGAACATGGCGGTGAAGTTGCGGTCCTCGGCGAGCTCCGGCCGCACGCGCTTGATCGCCACCAGCTTGGTGAACCCGGCCGCGCCGTGCACCAGCCCGCGCCACACCGACGCCATCCCGCCCTCGCCCACCGGCGCCAACAGCTCGTACTTACCCGCGATGCGAGGGCTGCCCATCCCGCATCGTAGCGCTCGCAGCACGAAATTTGCGAGGCAGAGCTACGTGTAGCATAATAACCTACATGACACATGACCGCTCGGATCGTTTACGGAATCCAGGCAGCGTTCGGCGGCGGCGGCAGCATCCGCGAATCCCGGCGTTGGGCGCGTTCTGCACCGAGATTTCAGACGGGCAGGATCGCTATTCGATCGTCTCCGACGTGTCGCCGGGAGGGCTGCGCTTGCACCGTCCATACAGGGGTGTGCAGAGCCGAACGGTGCAGCTGGAGTTCGATCTCCCCGGCGTCGACGAGCTGATCTGGGCCCGGGGCGTGGTGTGCTTCGATCGCGTTTGGCGCGCGGGCGAAGGGCACGTCCTGCAGACCACCGGGATCGAGATCGCGAGCGCCGCCGGCAAGCACCTGCGGCTGTTGCGCGACTACGCGTACGCCCAGTCGCCGCGCTTCGACGAGTACGCCGAGAGACGCGCCGCCGCTCGCTAGCGGATCGATTTCCGGTTGTACCGCCGTCGCTTTGCGCTAAAGACGGTCCATGCGTTTCTGCTTGGCCGCGCTGATCCTGTTCGCTGGTGCTTGCGACTCGACGTCTGGCCCGGGTGATTCTGGCCTGCCCGATCTGGGCGGGCCGGATCTGTCGAGCGGACCCGGGACGCCCAGCCTGACCGGCACACGCGTCGAGCAGGGCAAGCTGCACCTGACCGGCACCACCAGCGGCGGGATGATCGTGTTCATCGACGAGGCCAACGCCTCCGTGCACGAGCTGTCGCTGGCGACCGGCGTGACGCAGGTGATCGCGCCCGGAGTCGTGGGAACCGCGAGCGCGGCCATCTTCGGCGACGTGATCGCCGTTCACGACCTCCCGCCATCGTCCAGTTCACGTCCCTTGTCGGTGTGGACCAACGCGCAGGGTCTCAAGAGCATCTCCTCCTCCGGCGAGATCGCCAGCGTGAACGGGGACTGGATGGTCTATCTCGACAACGACACCTATCCGAATAGCGGCCTCGGCACGGCCGACCTGGTGCTCTCGAAGACCGACGGCACCTCGAAGCGCGTCCTGATCACGGACGTACAGAATGAGGTGTCCATCGCCGGCTGCCCGGCGCGGGCGTACGCGATCCAGTCGCTGTTCGTGATCTCGTATTGCCCGGCGGCGCTCGATGCAGCATCCACGTCGACGATCGTCGCTTCGGTAGACACCGCGGGCGGCGCCATCCAGATCCTCGCCGTCGGGCCCGGGCTCAGGATTCATCCCAACCCCACCGGCACGCAGCTGCTGATGACCGACTCCACCTTCGCCCTGAGCGTGCTCTCGCTGACCGGCGCCACCACGGCGGTCGACACCACCTCCGGCGAGATCCTGTTCGCGCCCGACGGGACCGCGCTCTACGACCGGGGCGGCGGCACGCTCAACCGCGTGACGCTCGGCCCTCCGCTGGTCAAGACCACGTTGCAAGCGAGCGGCGTCGCGTTTCTCGTCGGCCCCGCCTCGCCCGACTCGAAGCTGGTCCTGTTCGCCTCGCAGCTTCACCAGGCTGCAGCGGCCGGCGGCGGCAACCTGCTGGTGGCGGCGACCAGCGGAACCGCGGCGCCGATCGTGCTCGACGCGCAGACCAGCGCGGGCTCGGGCGGGCAGCTTCCCGTCGGAGATTCGTTCACTGCCGATTCTTCGCACGCGCTGTGGCTCGATCCCTTCAGCGCCAGCTCCGGCACGCTCCGGTCGATGCCGGTCGCGGGCGGGCAGGCGACCACCTGGGGCACGCCGCCGACCACGTTCGTGCGCGCGGCGAGCGGCAGCAAGATCGTGTTCACCGATCACTGGGCGACGAGCTACGGCGATCTGCGCTCCGCCGACACCGCCAGCGCACAGACTGCGCCGTCGCTGCTCGCCAACCAGGCCGACGCGACCTACCTGGTCTCTCCCGACGGGACGCAGGTCGCCTACACCACCCACGCGGTCGGTTACGAAGGCCTCTACGTTACGTCGCTGCCCTAGTCAACGGGCGGCGACCCGGGCAAACTCGTTCCTGAAAATCGACCGGGGCAGCGCATCCTTTGCCCCGGCTCGATCGTCTTCTCATCGAGGCCGCCATGTCCAATCCCCCGGTTCCCGTCGAGCTTTCGGCTGCGCGCGAGCAGTTTCTCGCACTGGTGGGAGAGCTGCGGCCGGAGCTGCACCGCTATTGCGCGCGGCTGGTCGGCTCGGCGATCGACGGCGAGGACGTGGTGCAGGAGGCGCTGGCCAAGGCGTTCTATGCCATCAGCCTGCAGCCCGAGCTGCCGCCGCTCAAACCGTGGCTGTTCCGCATCGCGCACAACACGGCGATCGATTTTCTGCGGCGCTACGAGCGGCGGCTCGTCGAGCCGATGGCCGAGCTGCCCGAGGCCGCGCTCGCCGACGCCGGCGCCGATCCGGAGGTGGTGCGCGCCGCGCTGTCGACCTTCGTCGCGCTGCCGGTGAGCCAACGGAGCGCGGTGATCCTCAAGGACGTGCTCGGTCACTCGCTCGAGGACATCTCGGCGGCGACCGGCGCGACCGTGCCGGCGGTCAAGGCGGCGCTGGTGCGCGGCCGCGCCAACCTGCGCGCGCGGGCGCAACCCGACTTCACACCGTGGCGCGATCGCGCGGAGACCTCGCCCGAGGAGCGCGCCCTGCTCGGCCGTTACGTGAGCCTGTTCAACGCGCGCGATTGGGAAGGCGTCCAGGCCATGCTGCTCGAGGAGTGCCGGCTCGATCTGGTGTCGAAGTCGGCGCGCCAGGGCAAGGCGGTGGGTCAGTACTTCGGCCGCTACGCGCAGGAGCGCGAGCTGCGCTTCGTGCTCGGCAGCGCCGAGGGGCGCGACGTGATCGGCGTGTTCCGCGGCGACGGCGCGCGGCCGGCCTACGTGATCCTGGTCGACTTCGACGGCGATCAGGTCTCGCTGATCCGCGACTATCGTTACATCCCGTACGTGGCGGCGGAGCTGCCGTTCGAAACCCTCCTGGAAGGAGCACGATCATGACGGCGACCAAGAGCAAAGGCGAAGGCACCAAGGCCGACCCGTGGAAACTGAAGACGCCCAGCGGCTCGTCGGAGTTCCTCGCCTACCGCGACGAGACGCTGGATCCGCCGGCGCTGGTGGTCAAGGTGGGCAAGACCGAGCTGCGCTATCAGCTGCGCTGCCTCGAGGACCTGCGCGCGATGCTCGCGAAGCACGGCGACTGGATGCTCCTCGGCAGCGCCGACGAGCAGAAGCCGGCGGCCGACGGCACCGTCGAGTCGTGGGCGCGCTCGCCGAAGAATCCGGTCAAGGGATGGTACGGGCTGAAGAAGGGGCTGCGCGGGCGGTTCGGCATGTACGTGCCGCCGGTGATGAAGCTGCTCGGCTACGCCGACGTCGAGGAGAACCCAAAGAACAACCGCATGAAGGCCCGCTAGAGCGACTTCGGCGGGTGATGCGCGACGAAGCGGCGGCCGGCCTCGGGGGCGTGCCGGCCGACGATCGCCAGGATCGCGCTGGTGAGGAGCGTGACCCCGCTCAGCGCTCCCAGCGTGCTTCCGATGAGGAGCGGCGGCAGCCCGCACAGGTCGCGGTCGCACGGCTGCGTCGCCGTGGCGACCGTAGCAATTCCGCCGATCGCGATCACTCCGCCGCCCAGGCCCGCCAGCACCTTCGCGGCCGTCAGGATGCGGTTCTGCGGCCGAACGCGGATCAGCAGCGGCGAGTCGGTGTCGCTCTCCTCCGCACGATCGAGCAACCGGTCGCTGCGCAGCAGCACGTTGGTGCCGTTCTCGCGCTGCGCGGGGATCACCGCCGCGCGCTCCCTCGCGGATAGTTGCGCTTCGCGCTCGAGGTCCGATCGCTTCACCAGGTAGGTGCTCTCGCAGCCGCAGGCGCCGCCGATCGACGCCATCAACAAGATCACCCGTACAATGCTCTGTTTGTTCACGCCGAGTTGCAGAGCAACCGGCATGCCAGGCCGGCGGAGGCCGCTCTGTGCGCTGATCACGCGGACGCCACGTCGATTCCCGAACACGAAGCGTTGGAGAACCGACGTTGCCGCGGGAGTGGTAGGCTCGCGCGATGCGTCTGCTCCTGTTGACCCTGCTCGCTTCCGGCTGCGGCCAGGGCTTGGGCGGCGCCGACCTGGGAACCGACCTGGCGGTGCCCGATCTGACGATCCCCGATCTGGCCCAACCCGATCTCCGCCCGTCGCCGCCAGACCTGCTCCTCCCCGACTGCGTCGACAACGACGGCGGCGTCGCTCAGTGCCCGATGGTGACCGGCACCATCAAGAAACAGTTCGTGGTGAACAGCCTCCAGGTTCCACAGCAGCGCGCCGACTACGCCTACGATCTGAACGGCGACGGCAAGCCCGACAACCAGTTCGGCAACATCATCGGCGCGCTCGCGGCGCAGAACATCGACAGCCAGACACCCGTCGACAGCGCGATCGCGGGCGGGACCGACGTGATCCTGATCGACGAGATCTCGGGCGACGCGACCTTCACCACCGATGCGTGCGCGGCCTCGAGCGTGTATCCCGGGATCAACCACGGCAGCCCCAAGTTCGACGGCACCGATGTGTTCGCCATCGATCCGTCGAAGCAGCCGGCCGGTCTGTTCCGAGGGTCGATCTTCGTCTCGGGCTTCGACTCTGCTCCGCCGCCCCAGACCGCCGGGGCGCCGGTGAAGCTGCTGGTGCGGCTGCCGCTGTTCGGCTCGCTCTCGCCGCTCGAGATGACGCTCACGGGAGCCCACCTGAAATACAAGCTCACCGGCAACAACCTCATGCAGGGGCAGATTAACGGCGCGGTGCGCAAGGCCGAGGTCGACCACTCGCTGATCCCGCAGATGGCCGCCAACTTCGACGCGCTGGCGCAGACCGGGACGTCGCAGGGCACGCAGCTGCTGGCGATCTTCGACACCGGGGGCGATCCGTCGGCCGCGTGCGGCGCGACCTGCCAGAACCTCGACGGCAGCTGCGCGGCCAGCGGCGATCACATGATCAGCGACTGCGAGGTCGCCACCAACGCGATCATCAAGAACGTGCTCGCGCCCGATGTGCAGATGTGCACCGCCGGACGTTACGCGCCGAGCGCCGCGAACAGCGTCAAGGACTCGCTGTCGATCGGCCTCGCCTTCACCGCGGTGCCCGCTACCTTCTGATCTGTTGCACGAAAATCGACCGGGGCAGCGCATCCTTTGCCCCGGCTCGATCGTCTTCTCATCGAGGCTCGGAGGCTGAACATGAAAACGATCATGGTCCGGTACAAGACGGCAGAAGCGCACGCCAAGGCGAACGAGGCCCTGGTGCACGCGGTGTTCGACGAGCTTCGGGCACGCGCGCCCGAGGGGCTGCGCTACGCCACCTACCGGCTCGCCGACGGGGTGACGTTCGTCCACCTCGCGACCGTCGAGTCGCTGGACGAAAACCCGTTGGTCGCGCTTCCGGCGTTCAAGGCCTTTCAAGAGAAGCTCAAGGAGCGCTGCGTCGAGCAGCCGGTGTTCACGGAGCTGGCCGCCGTCGATTCGTACGGCCACCGGGCATGAAGGCGATCGCAGCTCCAGGCTACGGCCCGCTCGAAGGCCTGGTGCAGATGGACGCGCCGCTGCCGACCCCCAGGCGCGGCGAGGTGCGCGTTCGCGTCGTCGCGTCCGCGCTCAATCCGGCGGATTACAAAGTGGTGCTCGGCGCGTTGAAGTTCCTGCACGGACGAAAGCGGCCGCTGATCGTCGGCTACGACTTCTCCGGCACCGTCGACGAGATCGGGCCGTCGGTCACCGGCGTGTCGGTCGGCGACGACGTGTTCGGATTTCTGCCGTACGGGCCGTTCAACAATCAAGGCGCGTTTGCCGAGGCGCTGATCGCGAAGTGCGCCGAGATCGCCGTGAAGCCGAAAGGCGTCTCGCACGAGCTCGCGGCGGCCTCCGCCACCAGCGGGCTCACCGCGATCCAGTCGATCCGCGATCTCGGCCGGCTGCCCGCCAGCGGTGGGCAGGTCCTGGTGACCGGCGTTTCCGGCGGGGTCGGTTCGATCAGCGTGGGCGTCGCGAGGAAGTTGAACGCCACGGTGACCGCGGTGGGCTCCGGCAAGGGGCTCGAGCTCGCGCGGCGACTCGGCGCCGTCGAGGTCCTGGACCGTACCGAGCGCCCGCTGCCGGGAAACCTCCACGAGCAGTTCGACGTGATCTTCGACGCGTCCGCCGCGTACCGCTGGCGGGGGTGGCGAGGCGCGTTGAAGAAAGGGGGCGCCTTCGTGACCACGCTCCCGTCGGCCGCGTTCGCCTCCGACAAGCTCGCCAGCCTGTTCTCACGCACGCGCGTCCACTTCGTGAGCGTCAAGTCGCGCCCGGCCGACCTCGCGCTGCTCGCGACCTGGCTCGGCGAAGGCCTGGAGGTGCCGCTGGCAGCGACCATCCCGGTGCGAGACGTTGCCAGCGGGCTCGCGCAGCTGCAAAAGACCGGCGGGCGCATCGCCGTGCAGGTGGCCGGCGGATTCTGAGGATTCTCCAGCCTCACCGATGAGTTCACGGGCCGGCTCCCGTCTATACGTTCGGATCCACAAACCCACAGGAGGAACAGACCATGGCGAATTATCTATTGGCGTACAAGGGCGGGGGAATGGCGAGCAGCGACAAGGAGCGCGCCGAGCAGATGGCGGCGTGGGGCAAGTGGTTCGGCGGCCTCGGCGCCGCGGTGGTCGACGGCGGCAATCCGTGCGGAACCTCCAAGACGGTGGCCAAGGACGGCAACGTCAAGGACGGCGGCTCGGGGATCACCGGCTATTCGGTGCTCAAGGCGGAGAGCCTCGAGGCCGCGGTCAAGCTGGCCAAGGGCTGCCCGCTGCTCAAGGCCGGCGGCAGCGTCGAGGTCTACGAGACCATCAACGCGATGTAGCTCCCCGCCTAATCGCCGGGCGTCGTGAGATCGGGGGTCGACATCGACAGATCCTCGACCTGCGCGTCCTGGGCGCCGAGATCGCCGAGCCCGAGGTCCGTTGCGGCCGGACACACGCAATCATGAAGCCTGAGCCCGTCGGTGCTGCAGGTCTGCTCTCCCCGAACGGTGCTGGTGGAGCAACTACAGGTGTAGGCAAAACCTGGGACGCAGTACTGCGGGTCATCGCAGCCAGCGACCGTCTGCAAGAACAAACCGATCACAACCAGGAATAGAAAACGCATCGTTGCGCGGGACTATAC
Organism: Myxococcales bacterium; assembly: GCA_003170275.1. Lineage (GTDB taxonomy): Bacteria > Myxococcota_A > Polyangia > Palsa-1104 > Palsa-1104 > PALSA-1104. The sequence goes on along the minus strand of PNAM01000032.1, from coordinate 159,737 downwards.
GACGTGCCGGCGCGGCGATTGGTAAAGTTTTGTAAAAGGCGCTGCGCGCATTTGATGTTCTTGGGGCGGCGCGCGTCCAATCCTTCAGAAGCATTCAACCCAAGGAGACAACATGCGTTCCAAACTATTCGGTCTGGCGATGGGGCTCGCGCTCGCGGTCGGCGGCAGCGCCTTTGCGGAGGACGCGCCGCCGGTCGATGCGCCCTGCCGCACCATCGCCGCCGCGTGCAAGGCGGCCGGCTATACCCACCACAGCCAGGAAAAGAACCTGCGTCGCGATTGCATGAAGCCGATCTTGACGGGCCAGGCCGTGGCGGGCGTCACCGTCGACCCGGCCGAAGTATCGGCCTGCAAGGCGAAGTTCGCCGAGCACCGGCGCCCGCAGTAAACGCGATCACCGGCGGCGCGTGAGATCGAAGGAGCGTGCGATCGAGAGCTCGCCGAAGGCGGGCGAGCTCAACTGCGCGCCGACCGCCTGGCTGAACAGGGGAATCCTCGCCGACAGTGTGACGCTCCATCGCCCGCGAAATCGCACGGAGATGGCGGTGTCCAGCATCACGTCGGTGCGGCCCAGGTTGCCTTCGGTCTCGGTCACGCCATCCCAGCGCTCCGGCTGCTCGTTGTAGACCAGCGCGCCGAGCATGAACCACCAGCGCGAGGTCCATAGATCGCTCGACGCGTTGGCCCCTGCGAGCAGCTGGCTGCCCGCCTGGTAGTGCTGGGCGTTCTGATACAGCGACGCCTTCGCGAGCATCCAGCCGGCGACGGAAAAGCGCCCGATCGCGCGGTGCAGCTCGACGCCGGCGAGCGGATCGACGGTGCCGGAGCCGAACTGGATGTGCTCGTGCTGCTTGCCCTCGCGCTCCAGCTCGAACGGGTTGGGGACCGTCGAGCCGATCGGCAGCGTCAGCCCGAGACGGAACGCGAACGCCCACGGGCCGAGCACCTTCGCCGCTCGCGCGCTCAGCCAGGGATCGGTGAGGCCCACCAGCGTCTCGGTCCGATGGTGGAGGTCCGGGCCGTACGGCGGCGTGATCGGCATGCGCGTCACGGCGTCCTCGAGCTGGAATCCGACGTGCACGACGCGCAGCGACCACAGCAGCTCCGTCGAGAGCCACGAGGTGATCCCGTACTCGGCGTGCAGGCGCAGCTCGCCGAAGAACAAGTTCAGGTCGTGCCACTCGTCGGGCACCGGCTTGGCCGCGCACGCCGGGCCGTTGATGTCGGGGCAACTCTCGACGTGACCGGTGTGCGCGCCGGTGCCGGTGATCGACAACGACAGGTTCAACGTTCCGCGCGGTGGCAGCACGCTCCCGCTCGTGGAAGACCCTCCGACCGGAAGGTTTGGATTGCTTCACGCCGCTCAGGCGAAGCCGCGCTCCGGCAAGAGCGTCAGCACCCCGACCACGGCGACCATCACGCCGAGCCTCATCGAGCGCTCCCGACCGCAATGGCGCGATCCAGCACGTCGAGCTCGAGCCCGGACATCTTGCCCGCCGGTTTGCCGTCCCTTCCGTAGACCACGACGTACGGAAGGCTCGGCGCCGAGGCCAGGTAGTGCTTCGCCAGCGGCGTCTCCCACGAGACGATGTTGAGCTTGCGATAGGCGACGTCGGTGCGGCGCTTCAGCAACTCGAACACGTGCTCGTCGACGTGGCGGCACGGGCCGCACCAATCGGCGTAGAAGTCGAAGATCGTCACCTTGCCGCGGACCGCATGCGGCTCCAGCGACGCGACATCCTGCCCGGCATCGACGAGCTGCTGAAGGTCAGCGCCCTGGGGCGGCCGGGGCGGCGCGACCACCACCTCCGGATGGCAGATCCCGCACTGCGACTCGGGCACACCGTGCTCCGGGCACCAGTCGCCGGCGGCCTTGAACCGGGCGGCCAGCTCCGGGTGGCACTTCACGCACGTTTCGCAGGCGACGCCGTGCACGCAACGATCGCTCGGATCACCGGCGACGGGCACGCGCGCGACAGGTGCGTCGCGCCCTGCGTTCGTCGCGGCACACGCGCCAAGCGTCAACCACAACAGCGCTGCCATCAGTCTTCGGTCCACGGCCGGCGACCTCAACTCATCACTCGTTTGCCGCGCAGCGGAAACCCAGCAGCGCATCGTGATAGTCGGGGTCGAGCGCACTGCGCGCCGTCGAGCGCGAGTGCCACGCGTCGTAGGCTCCGCCCCGCGCCACGCGCTGCCCCGAGGGAGCGCCGGGTGTGCCGGCGCCGTAGGCGACGTAGAGATCCTGGACCCACTCGTCGACGTTCCCGGCCAGGTCGAGCACGCCAAACGGGCTCTTGCCTGCCGGACGTTGCCCGACCTCCGCCGGCGCCGCGCCGCAATCGCTGGTGTGGGCTCTCTGGCAGGTCGGTGGATCGTCTCCCCACGGATAGATCCGGCCGTCGGTGCCGCGCGCTGCCAGCTCCCACTCGGCTTCCGTCGGTAGGCGCTTGCCGAGCCACCCGCAGAACCGCCGAGCCTGGTCCCAGCTCACCTGCGTCACCGGTCGATTGGGATTCTGGCGCGGCTCGAACGCGGCGAACGGCCTGGTGCACGATCGCGCCTCGACGCAAGCCCGATACGCATCCTGCGAGACCTCGGTGCGATCGATCCTGAACCTGCGAACCTGCACCGCATGTCGAGGCAGCTCGGTCTGCGCGCAGCTCGGATCGCGAGACGGTTCACACCCCATCGGCAGGATCGCGTCGGGGATCGCCACCATCGCGCGAGCCATCCCGGCGTCGCTCGGTTTGGCGCACGAGCTTCCGAGCAGCAACGCGCTGAGCAACAGGATGTGCATCTCGCGAACGAGAGGATATCGAACTCCCGTTTCCCGGGCTACTCGCCTGATAGACTCGACCGATGCGGACGACCTTCCTGATCGGAATCAGCTGGTGCTTGATGTTCGCCGCACCCGCCCGCGGCGGCGACGCGAAGGACGCAACCGACGCGCAGTTTGTCGGGGCCGACGATTGGTTCTTCTTGCCATATCCGGAAAACTCGGACAGCTCGAATGGCCAGATCAAGCTCGGCAAGATGCAAAGTGAACGATCTGAATATCCGGGCGCCAAGTGTTTTTGGGTGGGCCATGAGAACCGCCAACATTCCGCCAAGACCTTCTTCAAGACGCGGATGGCCACGCCGCAGGACCTGGTCCTCGGCCGGAGGGTCATCCATCCGCTGTCCGAGATCAAAACGGCGAACGACAAAGCGGAGATGAGTTGGGGCTATCACCGCATCACCAACCTCGTCGATGCGCCCAAGGGACAGCTGATCGTGCACGGCAGCACCAATCCGGAGGTCGACGTGACCAGCCTGCGCGTGATCGTCGGCGGCGAGCCCGACCCCACGATCACGATGACCGGCAAGGAAGACGTGCACCACTTTCATCCCGAGCACTGGCTGGTGTTCACCGGCACCAGCGAGCCGGACGCGAATGATCTCGAGGCCAAGATGGCGCTGGCGATCCGTCCCCCGGCGAAACCCGGCGACGAGGGCGTGTTCCTCATGCTCGAGAGCGGCGCGATCCTCACGACCAAGCACGCCTACCGGTCTCGCCCCGCGACCAGGGCCGAGCTCAAGACCGGCACCCGCGTGGCGCTCTTCCCGTCCGGCCTCGACCTACCGTCGCGCGAACGCGCCTACCGGGAGGCGTGGTGGATTGGACCGCTCACCAACGTGACCCCGAGCTTCATCAAGGTCGGCCGCTCCACCGTCCGCGCCGAGGTGATGCGCATCATCGAGTGACCGATGCTCAACCGCGCTCCTGTCGCGCGCGCTCGCGCAGCATGAACAGGTAGAGCCCTTCCACCTTGGCGCGCGCCCAGGGCGTCCTGCGCAGGAACTTGAGGCTCGACGCGACGGTGGGATCGCTGTTGAAACAGCGAATATCGACGCGCCGGCCCAGATCAGGCCACCCGAAATGAGCGACCAGCTCGGTCACGATGTGCTCGAGCGTGATGCCATGCAGCGGATCGGCGGAGTTGCGCGGCCCGGTCACTCGACGATACGCTCTTCAGAATGAACCGTCCCCTCGTGCTTGCGCTGTTGATCTCGACCGTTGCCGTGGCGCGTCCCAGCCAGGCGTTGGACCCCCCAAAGGAGAAACCCCCAGTGTCCTCTCCCAAGATCGAAGCGGTCAAGAAGGAGCTGAGCGCTGCCGTGGCCAAGGACTCAAACGGCGCCCAGGTCAACGCTCGAAGCGAGCCGGGGCCGGTGGGCCTCACCGTCATCACCGCCGCGATCGAGCACGCCTACCCGGGGTCGGGCGTCATGCGCGTGCTGATCGACGACAACGGCGTGACCTACGGCGTGCACGGCGAGAAGGACTTCGCCGAGCTGGTGCGCGCGCGAAAGTGGCTGGGCGACGGCGCGCTTCCCGAAGCGGCGATTCTGCAACGGCTGGTGGACGTGGCGTTCTTCGAGGGGGTCGCGATCTGGATGGATGCGCCGGCGCCCAAGGTCGAGCGCGGTCACGAGAGCCTGACCATCACGCTGTATCGCACGTGGCATCCGTCCGGCGGCAAGACCCGCGTGCGCGTCACGGTGTCCGCGAGTGGCAAGGCCCAGGTCGTCAGCGACTAGAAGCGCGCGGCCCGGTTGCAAACTATCGTGCGCGTCCTGGGAACCGCACCCCCCGCTGACACGTCTTGATTTCGCATGGATACGCGCTGGATCCACGCGGCGCATCGTTTGCAAGACTGGCTGGCCATGCGAAAAACCGCACTGAGTCTTCTCGCTGTTGGATTTGTCGTTTCGTCCTTCGCCGCCGGATGTGCGGGCTCGGTAGACGACGCGTCCGTGTCCGAAGAGGCCCTCTCCAACTCGGAGCACAGCGCCTACAACTTCTTCGTCAGCAAGGGGCTGACCAAAGCGCAGGCCGCCGGCGTGATCGGCAACCTGATTCAAGAGTCGAGCGTGAGCCCGACCGCCGTCGAGTACGGTGGCGGGCCTGGACGCGGCATCGCCCAGTGGTCGGTCGGAGGCCGCTGGAACGCGGACCACAACGACAACGTGACCTGGTATGCGGGCGTCCACGGCGAATCACCCTGGGCGCTGACCACGCAGCTCAACTTCACCTGGTACGAGCTCGAGACCTTCGGGAGCTACGGACTGAGCGCGTTGCGATCCAGCAGCACCGTGAGCCAGGCGACCATCGCCTTTCAAGATCGCTTCGAAGGGTGCGGCACGTGCGATGAGTCCAAGCGAATCCAGTACGCGGAGCAGGTGCTCAGCGCCTACGGGGGCGGCGGGGGTGGCGGCGGCGGCGCCGGCTGCTATTCGAACACGCTCGGCAAGGAGATGCCCGACAACGCGTGCGTCCAGAGCAGGTCCAACAGTCTCTGGTACCAGTGCAGCAACGGCAGCTGGGTCGATCGCTGGACCGACCCGGCCGCGTGTAACGGCGTCCACCCGCTCTGACCGCTCGCGGACTGGTAAGATGGTCCGCTGATGGATTCCCCACAGGCGCCGGCGGTCGAGATCCTGCGCTGCCCGAGCTGCGGCGGCGCCGTGCCACTCGGAGACGGCGACTCGGTGCGCTGCGCATTTTGCGGCGCGAACGTGCCGCTCCCACCCGCGCATCGCGCGCTGCGCGACGCCCAGCGAGCCGACGCGGCGACACGTGGCCGCGCTCAGGCGTCTCTCGCCCGGCTCGCCAGTCCGCCGGGGCTCCTGTTCCGAATGCTCGGGTCGTCGTGGCTCTCGTGGGCGTCGATCCTGCTCGGGCCGTTCTTCCTGATCGGCGCGATGCTGGCTGGCTTCGGCCTGGTGCGCGTCGCCGAGTGGACCCAGCGCGAGATCTTCGCCGAGCTGCATCCAAAGAAGTGGGTCGACCTGATCGAGGCGATCGTGTCGTCGGCACTGCTCGCGCTGTTCGTGCTGCTCGGCTCGCTCGGCCAGCGCTACGCGCGCGGCCGCGAGAAGCTGCGCGCGACGCTCGCCGCCAAGCCGCCCGAGCGGCCAGGCGGACCGGCGCTGTGCCGCGAGTGCGGCGCGCCGCTGCTCGTCCCGTCGGGCGCGCTCGGCGTCCATTGCACCTACTGCCGCGCCGACAACTTGATCGTGCCCGTGCTCGGCGCCGCCGAAGGGCAAGGCGCCGACCAGCGAAAAGTGCGCCGCGCGATGGTCGAGGCGGCGCAGGAGGCTCGCAGCGATCGTTCGCGCGTCGTGTGGTCGATCGTGTTGCGGCTGCTGCTCTTGAGCCTGGTGGTGCCGTGCTTCTTGATCGGGCCGCTGAAAGAGGAAGGCGACCTCAGCGACGAGATGCCCTTTCAGCGCGGGGTAGCGCGCGATCAAAGAGAGACCCTCGTGAGCTCCGCGAAGGACGCCCCGTGCGGCACCAGCGACGGTGGTCGGTTCGCTCAGCTCGCGCTGCGGCGGGGCGCGCACGTTCACGCGAGCCGAATCGCCGAGGGCAGCGCGCCGCTCGAGGTGAAGGTGGCCGCGCGCCGGCCGGGACACGGTGACTCCTGGCGGGTGCCGCTCGGCCCGCCGATCCCCTGGTCGCCGGGAGCGACGTTCGACTACGTCGCGCCCCACACGGGATGGTTCGCGCTGTGCGTGGAAGGTCCGACGCCCACGCGCGTCGAGCTGATCGTCTCGTCGCAATAATCGGAGGCCCGAGCATGTCGTTCTGGAAGAAGGATCCACCACCTCCGCCGGTCGAGTGGCGCGTGCGCGCGGCGATGCTCCCGTCGATGTTCGTCGCGGACACCGAGTTCCCCGGCAAGCGCGATCCGATCTTCGTCACGCCCAAGCAGATCGGCGTGATGCACCTGCCCACCGGGCAGATCATCGTCGGCGGGCTGATCACGATGATCGACTTCGTACCGCTGACCCGCCAGGCGGCGAAAGGCGATTTCCCCATTGAGATCAGCCTCGCCGAGATCAAGAAGGACGAGACACGGATTGCCGCGATGCGCATCGTGTTCTCGCAGGAGCCGGTCGCGAGCTGGGAGGTCGCCACGGGCGGCTCCGGCGCCACCGATACCGCGCCCAACGGAACGCCGGGCTACAAGGGCTCGAGCGGCATCTATCTCGACGCCCAGACCGGACCGCTGCTCAAGACCTACGTCGACGAGACCGACCATGCGGCGTGGTGGGACGACGTGCCGAAGGTCGAAGGCGACCTCTGGGAGCATGCCTGCTTCCAGCCCGACGAACAGCGCCCCGAGACCTGCGCGCTGGTCTCGACCGGATTCTACGACGGCGTCTTCGTGAGCTACTGGGGACTCGACGCGCGCGGCGAGCCGGTGACGCTGATGACCGACTTCAACGTCATCCCGTAACCGGCGGTTTCGCGCCTCCGATCTGATTCAGCTCGCAAAACGCCTTGTAATATCGATACGACGCGAACATCAGCTTGCCGGATCGGTACTCGAGCACGTCTCCCGAGGGCGCTTCGGCTTCGGAGTGCTTCTTACACACCGGCGCAGTGAGATGGCTCAGCTTGTCGTCGTATCCTCTGGACGGGTCCTGCGTCGTGCCCGACGAGCCGCACCCGATCTCGCGATGTTGTCTCGCATCCGGCGAGCCGCAAATGGCGCACATCGCCGGCATTTCGAATTTGAAATGGCTTCGGTTATCGATCTTGACGACCGGCAAATATCGCTCGGGCGGGAGCGCGTATTCCAACCAGTCCAGGTCGGCGGCATCGGCGTGCTCCTCGGTAACTTCGACGCCCTTGGCGCGCAGATAGGCGAGGCATTCCCCGCACTCCGTCGGGCTCGCATCGGACTTGGCTGGATCCCCGAAGGTCCGTTGGCGCCGCGCGCCGCAGCACGGGCAGGCGCTCTCGATCACCAGCCTGCGAAGGACTTCCGGAACCATCGAGACTCCGACGATGCCGGCGATCGCCACCACGCCGAAGAACAACGTTCCGACCACCGTTGCACCCACGTTGTCGTTGTCGAGCAGGTGCCCGAACCCGTGCACCAGGCCGACAAACCACTTCCCTGCCCACACCAGCAGGAACGGCGAGGCGATCTCGAAGGCCGCCTCTCCCCAGCCCAGGCTTTTCCAGAACGGCAGCCGCGTCCCGACGGTCGACATGCTGATCGATCGTACACCCACACCGGGCTGCTGTGGCACACTGCGGCCATGAAAATGCTCATCGTGCTCGCCGCTGTCGCGCTCTCCTCCCCGGCCCTGGCCACCGACGTCATCAACCAGGACGCCAAGCCCTACAAGCTCACCATCCTCGACGGCAGCGTCACGGAGACCAAGTCGCTGCGCGCGAACGGCAGCATCTACGGCCTGTGCGGATCGGGCCCCTGCACCTTCTCCATCAAGGGATCGAAGGTGGCCGGCGTGGGAAAGGGAGACCGCCTGGTGATCTCCGGCGGCGTGATCAAGAAGCAGTAGCGCTACGTCTTCGGGAACGGCTCGCGAGTGGAGCCCTTCGGGTTCGACGCGTCGGGCTTCTCGTCGATCTCCTGGCCACGCGTGGTGGTGACGAACGGGCCGCCCGCCTCTTCCGTGACGAACTGGTCGCGCAGCTCGATGCCCTCGTCCTCGCCGCTGGTGACGGTCTCGACGAACTCGCGGCCGAGCTCCTGGGCGAGCGGCTCGTTTGCGTTCTTCCCGACGAGGAAACCGCGATCGTCGTCGTGCTCCATATTCTCGCGGCTCTTCTTGCGCAGATCGCGAGCGTAGTTGGGATCCAGGTGGCCGGTGGCGTCGCGCCGCTTGATTGGCTTGCGCGGACGCGCGGTGGCTTTTGCTTTCTTGATCGCCTTCTTGATCGTCGTCTTCTTCTGTTTCGGTTTCTGTTTCGGTTTCTGTTTCTTTTGCGGCACGCGCTTCTTGATTGCGGTCTTCTTCTTCAGTGCCTTCTTTTTCTTCGGTGCCGCCTTCTTCTTCTTCGCCATGCGGAGAGGATACCCTACTCCGCTCGCTAGCCAGGAGTGGTATGGCGGACAACGATTCGCGTAAGCCATGAATTTCCTTATGGTCAAACGTTCGAACTGGCGCTACAACCCCATTCATGGGAGCGTTCGCGGGGTCGCTATGTTGACGTTCTACTCCCTCATCGTTTTCGTCCTGGTGGTCGACGGCGCGCTGCTCACCTTCCTCGCGTTTGCGTATCACTCCAAACGATTCGAGGGCTATCGGATCAGCCTCAAGGAATCGATGAAGGTTCCGGGCGCGGAGCGGCTCAAGAACATCGCCTTCATCGCCGTGCTCTCGCTGGCGGCGGTGCTCGGAATGACCGGCGCCATCTATCGCTTCACGTTTCACGATCATCTCGTGACCGCCTGGCGCATCGCCTACGAGATCGTCGCCATCTTGCTGGTCTATGACCTCGCCTACTACTGGCTGCATCGCGCGATGCACACCAAGAAGCTGATGCGACTGGTTCACGGCAAGCACCACGAAGTGCACAACCCGACCGCGATGGAGAGCTTCTACCTCACTCCGGCCGAGCTGTTCGCCGGGCTGGGTCTGCTGCTCGCGTGCACGTGGCTGGTGGGACCCGTGAGCATCTACTCGTTCGCGGCGGTATTCTTCATCCACTCCACCTTGAACATCACGGTGCACTCGGGACTCTTGTCGAAGCGGACGCTCTTGTGGCCCATCGACCACCTCACGCGCAAGCACTACACCCACCACGCGGGCAACTACGACAACAACTTCGCGTCGCTGACGCCGTTCTGGGACATGCTGTTCCGAACCGCCAAGTAAGAGAGCGCCCCCCATGAAAGCATCGCAACCAACGGTGAAGGCCGGCCCGGCCTCGGCAAAATCCCCCGATCAGATTCACTGCGTAGACCCGGCGACGCGCGCGCCGCTCGGCTCGGTGCGGGTCGACTCCCCGGCCGACGTGGACGCCGCGGTCGCGCGGGCCAAGGTCGCGCAAAAGACCTGGGGCAAGACCTCGTTCGCCGAGCGCCGGCGCGTGCTCGAGGCGCTGCTCGCCTACACGGTCGATCACAAAGAAGAGATCTGCGCCGAAGTGCAGCGCGGGTCGGGCAAGACGCGCGAGAACGCGCTGCTCGGCGAGATCTGGCCCGCCTGCGAGAAGCTGCGCTGGACCATCGGCAGCGGGGAAAAACACCTCAAGCCGGAGAAGATCTCATCGGGCCTGCTGGTGCACAAGAAGGCGCGCCTCGAGTATCACCCCCTCGGCGTGGTGGCCGCGATCATCCCGTGGAACTATCCGTTTCAGAACCTGATCAACCCGATCATTCCCGCGCTGATGGCCGGCAACGCCATCGTGCTCAAGCCGTCGGAGTGGGTAGCGTGGTCGAGCGAACGCTTCATCCTCGCGATGCGCGAGGTGCTGAAGGACGCGGGTCACGATCCCGACCTCATCCAGGCGGTGCAAGGCTTCGGCGAGACCGGCGCCGCGCTGGCTCGCTCGGCCGTCGACATGATCCTGTTCATCGGCTCAGTCGGCAACGGACGTCGCGTGGTCCAGGCGAGCGCCGAGCGCATCACGCCGGTGGTGATGGAGCTGGGCGGCAAGGACGCGTTCATCGTCTGCGACGACGCGGAGCTCGAGCAGGCGGTGCACGCGGCGATGAGCGGCTGCTTCATCAACTGCGGGCAGAACTGCGTCGCGTCCGAGCGCATCCTGGTGCACGAAGGGATCTATGAACGCTTCACCGACCGCGCGCTGGAGCTGACGCGCGCGCTCCGTCAGGGCTCCAGCCGCGACGACCTGGTCGACGTCGGCGCGATCGCCACCCCGCTCCAGCTCGAGGTGATCGAAAAACTGGTCGCGAGCGCCGTCAAGCAGGGCGCGCGCCTGTTGTGCGGCGGCAAGCGCGTCCATCCGGAGCAGGGAAACTATTTCGCGCCGACCATCCTAGCGGAAGTGACCCCGGAGATGGACATCTCGCGCGAAGAGGTCTTCGGACCGGTCATGCTGCTCATGCGGGTCAAAGACGATGACCAGGCGGTGCGGGTCGCCAACGGCGTGTCGTACGGCTTGTCCTCGTCGGTGTTCTCGCGAGATCGCGGACGCGCCCGCGCGATCGCCTCCAGGCTGGAAGCCGGCATGACCGCGATCAACGAGTTCGGCGGCGTCACGTACATGGTGCAGGGCCTCACGTTCGGGGGCGTCAAGGCCTCCGGGTACGGGCGCATGAACGGGCGCGAAGGGCTGCGCTCGATGTGCAACATCAAGGCGGTGGTCGACGATCGTCTTCCGCTCGGCTTTCCCAACCGCATCTTCCCCGTCGCGGAAGGCGACTTCGGTCGTTTCAGCGGCGTGATCGAGCTTCTTTACGGCAAGGGCCTGGCGCAAAAGTGGCGCGGCCTCACTCGTCTCCTTCAGCGCAAGTGAGCGCGTACGATTACGTCATCGTCGGGGGCGGATCGGCCGGCTGCATCGTCGCGGCCGAGCTCGCTAAAGACGCGCAGGTGCTGCTCCTCGAGGGCGGTCCCCCGGCCGAGGAGCATCCCGAGACGCTGATCGCCGCGGGATACAAAGACGCGTTCATCAATGACGCGGTCATGGGCGAGCGCTTCACCGTGCGGCAGACCGACGCAGCGAAGCAGCGCGTGTTCGCCGGCACCGGAACGGTGATGGGCGGCTCGGGATCGGTCAACGGCATGGTCTACACGCGCGGCGCGCGCATCGACTACGCCGAATGGCCGGAAGGCTGGCGTTGGGACGACCTGCAGGCCGACTTTCTCGCGATCGAAAAGGTGCTGCGCCCCAACCGGCGCCCCGCGACGAAATGGACCGAAGCCTGTATCTCCGCCGCGGTCGCCAATGGCTTTTCGCGTAAAGCAGACCTCAACGACGGCGACCTGTCCAACGTGATCGGCTACGAGTGGATGTCCTACGAGAACGAGGACCGGCGCAGCTCCTACGTGTCCTTTCTCAAGGAGCCCGGGCTCTCGCCGAACCTCACCATCTTGACCGGCGCGCGGGCGCATCGACTGCTGTTCGACGCGGACAAGCGCGCGACCGGCGTCGAGTACGAGCTGAACGGCGCGCACGCCACCGCGGAGGTGAAGCGCGAGGTCATCCTCAGCGCCGGAACGCTCGAGTCCGCCAAGCTCCTCCTGTTGTCGGGCGTGGGTCCGGCCGAGCATCTGCGCGCGCTCGAGATCCCCGTCGTCGCCGATCGGCCGTCGATCGGCGCGGGCCTTCACGATCATCCCAACGTGCCGGTCTTCTTCAAGGCCGACCGCGAGATCGACTGCTACTTTCCGCAGCTCTATAGCTTCTTCCGAACCAATCCGGACACCGCGCTGCCCAAGGGCCAGAGCGACACCTGCTACGTCTTCTGGCCGGCGCCGTCGGCGATGCGGCAGATGACCCAGCGCATGCTCCCGCCGATGGTGGTGCCGGAGCTGTTCTACGGGCCGCGCTCACGCGCCTTCGTGCGCTCGCTGGTCGCGCTGGTGTTCAAGATCCCCGCGGTGCAGCGCTTCACCGACCGCCTGTTCGGCATCATCTTGATCCTCGGCAAGCCCAGGAGCCGCGGCACGCTGCGCCTCTCCTCGCGCGACGCGGCGAAGCAGGCCCTGATCGATCCCGCCTACTACGCGGATCCGGAGGATCTGGACACGATGGTCCGCGGCGTGCGCATCGCCCGTCAGATCGGCAACTCCGCGGGCCTGCAGGACTGGGGCGCGCGCGAGCTCCGCCCCGGCAAGCGCACGGTCTCGGACCAGGCCATCGCGCGCTACGTGCGCAAGAACACCATCACCACCTACCACTTCGCAGGTACGTGTTCGATGGGCATTGGCGAAGCAGCTGCCGTCGACACGCAGTTGCGCGTGCGCGGGGTGCACGGCGTGCGCGTGGCCGACGCGTCGGCGATCCCGGTGACGCCGGTCTCCGCGCTCAACGCGCCGAGCATGCTGATCGGCTACCGCTGCGCGAAGATGATCAAGGCGGAGAGGATCTGATGCGAATTTTCGTCACGGGCGGCAGCGGGCATCTCGGATCGAACCTGGTTCGCCGGCTCTTGCGCGACAAACACGAGCTCGTCGCGCTTGCGCAAGAGGGAACCAACAACCGCGGGCTGACCGAGGGCCTCGACGGGCTTCCGGTCCGAATCGTGTACGGCGATCTGCGCGAGCCGTCGTCGTTCGCGGACGCGATGAAGGGCTGCGAGGTGGCGTATCACACCGCCGCCATGCTGGTCACCAAGCCCGGCGGCGATCGCGACATCTACGACTGCAACGTCGCCGGCACGCGCAACCTGCTCGCCGCCGCGCGCACCGCCGGGGTGCGGCGCGTGGTCGTGACCGGCTCGTTCAGCGCCGTCGGGCACCATGCCGATCGCGCGAGCAACGAAGACGATCGCTTCTACCCGTTTCAGATCACCATGCCCTACGAGCGGTCCAAGGCGTGGGTCGAGCACGAGGTGCTGCGCGCGGTCGCCGAAGGGCAGGACGTGGTGATCGCGACCTCGTGCGCGATCATCGGCGGCCACGACTACATGCCCTCGCGCATGGGCCGCGTGATCCGCGACTTCGCCAACGGAAAGCTGCGCGCCTACGTCCCCGGCGGGTTCGAGTTCGTCGCCGCGCGCGACATCGCCGAGGGGCACGTGCTGGTGATGACCAAGGGTCGCACCGGGCAGAAATACATCATCTCGACGGAGTTCTGCACGGTCGATCGCTTGATCGAGATCTGCGAGCGCGTCACGGGAAAGAAGCGGCCGCCCTTTCGCCTGCCGCTCGCGATCATGCGTCCGATCTCGCACGTCACCAGCTTCCTGATGGCGCGCTTTCGGCCGAGCGATCCGCAGCGCTTTACGCCCGGCGCCCTGCGCATTCTCGCCCAGCACCGCAAGGCCGACACCACCAAGGCCAGGACCGAGCTCGGCTATCGCCCCACCTCGATCGAGGAAGCGGTCGGCGAGGCGTACGCTTTCTTCGGCCAGCAAGGCCTGATCGAGGGCTACAAACATCGCCAAGCCGAGGCCGGCTGAGCGCCGACGCACCTCAGTGTTGGTTTTGCGGCAAGCCGTCCGCGATGTCGTAGTAATCGCCCTTGTCGGCTACGTAGATATGAATCCCCAGCTTGGTGTCTGTGGGCGTATCGAATGCGCCCATGGCGATGCCAATCCAGTCCTTGTGGATCGGATCCCAGAAGAGCGAGGAGCCGCAGGTGGAACAGAAACCTCGTTGCACCTTTTCGGACGACCGAAACCACGTGAGATTGCTCGCGCCGTGGATCGTCAGGGCAGTACGGGGAACGTCCGTCGATGCAAAGACATGTCCCGACTGCTTGCGGCATTGCGAGCAATGACACGCATCTGGCTGGGGCAGACTACCGGTCACATCAAACTTCACAGCACCGCAAAGGCAGGATCCTCTGTGCATGACGCACTCCCCTTCTGGATGGCACGTACTCGCATCTATACTGAGCGCAGCTCACGGGGTCTAGAGGTGCGCTCAGCGTAGGATCTGGGAGTTGACGATGTGGGCCGGATCCTTCGCGATGACGTAGAAGCCGGGGAGGTTGGGGGTCTCGAAGGTGCCGCGGGGGTTGTTTCGCGTGATCGAGTCGGTGACCGTGATCGAGCCGGTCTGGTTGTTGCTCACGAAGAAGACCGCGCTGCCGCCTTCGTTCGCCTTGTTGTTCTCGATCAGACTGCTGGTGATGTTGAGGACGATCTCGTTGCCGTCGTTGTAGATCGCGCCGCCGTTGCCTCCCTGGCCACTGTTGGCACCGTGGCCCACCGCTGCGCTCTCGGAGAGCAGCGTATTGAGGATGTTCCACGAGACGCCGATGCTGCTGAGCGCGCCGCCGTTCGCGCAAGAGTTGCCGAAACCTGCCTTGCCGCCGAACGTGCTGTTGACGATCCAGACCGGATGGCTCGGGCCGGCGCCGGTCGCGACCAGGTAGTCGAGCTTGCGGATCGCGCCGCCTCCGACGTCGGAGCCGAGGTCGTCGCACAGGTTGTTGAAGAAGCGCGAGTTGACGACCTTGAGACTGCCGCCCTGTGCGTAGATCGCACCGCCGCCACCGCCATTGTTCATACCCTCGGGAACGCCCTTGGCGTTGCCGTCGACGAAGGTGATGTTTTGAACGACCAGCTCAACGCCGGGGTTGGTGTTGCAGTCACCCGATCCGGGTGGGTACACCTGCGCCTGGTCGCACGTGGCCATGTAGAGGATGCGGAGTTTCCCGCCGCCGCTCAGCGACACCTTGTTGCCGCCGTCGATGACCAGCTTGGTCCCCTTGTCGTTGAAGACCTTCGCCGTTGCGGTGAGGACGATCGTCACCGGATCAGGTCCACAGTCGAAGGTGATGACGCCGCCGTTTGCGACCGCAGCGACGAAAGCGTCGCTCGTGCAGCTCGAGGGAGTGCCGGTCCCGATCACCGCGGTCGGCGACGACACGTCCTCGGCCTGGGCAGCGGCAGGGATGGGCGCGTGGCCGTCCGGGTAGCCCGCGGGCGGACCGTCCTGCGGATTCGTCGTGGCCGCGCCGTCGCTGGGCGACGACGATGCATCGCCCGCCCCGTTGTCCGTGTCGCTACACGCGGCGACGCCAAGGAGCAGGAGCAACGCAGCGGCCAGAGAGACAGAAGCTGTCGTGGCCATATTTCATTTTACCACGCCGCTTCGACAGGTACCTTCCTCACCCGACGTCCAGCGCGAGCACGTAGGCTTCGGCACACAGCCCGGGCAGCGGCCAGTGATCGTATTCGGGCGCGCGCTGCCATCCCATGCGCCGATACATGCTGCGCGAGACCTCGAACAGCTCGGTCGTGTGCAGCACCACGACCGGCGCGCCCAGCTCACGCGCCCGCCGGAGGCGCGCGTCGGTGAGCATGCGTCCGATGCCCCGCCCGCGATGAGACGGCTCGACGGCGAGCAGCCGCAGGCTGGCCCACGCGCGCGGCCATGGCTGCCGGTCGCTGTGGGGCGGGTTTGGCCGGTAGAGCGTGGCCGTACCGACGACGCGACCCGCCTCGACCGCAACGAACAGGTCGGCGAGGCCCACTCGCGAACGAACGTTCGCCACGTCCCGCAGGTACCCTTCGAACCCTTGCGGCCGATACTGCTCGAAGGCCGCGACCAGGACGCGCGCGACCTCCTCCAGCTCGCCGGCGCGAGCTTCGCGAATCTCGATGGCCATGACGCGCCTCGCCTCAGGCGGGCTTGCGACGACCGACGGCAAAGCCGACCGGCGCGCCTGGCGGCTTCGGCAGGGTGCGGACCTCCGCGTAACCCTTGTCGCGCAGCAGCTTCTCCGCCTCGCCAGGCGACCACTGCGGGCCGCCCCAGGTGCTCAGGCGTAGTCTCCAGCACGCGACACTTGCCGCATCGAGACCCTCGGGATTGGCGTACGCCATGATCACCCACCCGCCCGGACGAAGCGACCGATGGGTCCGCTCGGCTGCAGCCGGAAGGACCCGCTCGGGAATGAACGGCACCGGGATCCACGCCAGGTCGAAGGCCTTGTCGTCCTCGAGATTTTCGGCACCCTGCTCGCGCAGCTCGATGCGCTTGCCCAGCCCGGCCTTCTCGACGCGGGCGCGCGCCAGCGCCAGCGACGGCTGAAACACGTCGATGCCGACGATGCGCAGCTGCGGGAAGAGCTGCGCCAACTCGACCGCGAGCCCGCCGACGCCGACGCCGATGTCGAGGAACGCGCCGCCCGGCGCGGCAAACCGCTGCGCCACCCCTTCGAGTGACGGCACGATCATCTTGGCGATCGCGTGCGCATGCGCGCGGGCAAACTCACCGACGTCCTCCAGGAGCCGGTCGTCGCCGTAGCTCCAGCTCGTCGCGCGCGTCTCGGCGTACAGCAGCTTGGCGTTGAACGAGAGGTGCTGCCGGATCTCCGGCACGAGCGGCGTCGCGTCGGCTGCGCTCAGATCGTTCAGCAGATCTCCTGCGCCCAGCACCGTCAGTAGATCCTGCACCCGACCGGCGAGCGCCGGGTCGAGCGGCTTCCCGCTGGCCTTGGCGTCGAGCGCCGCAACCAGCGCGGCGAGCCCGGTGGCGGAGGCGTTGTGCTTATTGAAGAAGTCGCGAACGGACTGGATGCTCATGCGGTCTCCTGGAAGGTCGGGTTTTGGTGCGTCTGTTCCTAATTCCAAGGCGTGAATTCGGATGGCACAATGTGCCGTTGACCCCCTCGCCGCAAGTGCCGTCCGCGCACCAGGTCTGGCTCGGCCGCGACCGCGAATTGGCTGAGCTCGCGACAGGATTGGAAGATCTGCTCGCGGGGCGGGGCGGCCTGTTCCTGATCACCGGAGAGCCGGGCATCGGCAAGACCCGGCTGTGCGACGAGCTCGCCCGCGCAGCCGCCGCCCGCGGCGTGGCCGTCCATTGGGGCCGAAGCTGGGAAGCAGGCGGCGCGCCGTCCTACTGGCCATTCGTCCAGGTGCTGCGCAGCATGTGCCGCGGGCTCGAGGCCGGGGCACTCGGCGGCCTGGTCGGGGTGCCTGGGGACGAGCTCGCCGAGCTATTGCCCGGGACGCGCGATCGCTTTCAGTTCTTCGATGCGATCGGCACGTTCGTGCACGCGGCCGCGGCCCGGGCGCCCCAGCTATTGGTGCTCGACGATCTGCATGCCGCCGATCCCTCGTCGTTGCAACTCCTGCACTTCCTGGTGCGCGACCTGCGCGCCGGCCCGCTGCTGGTGGTCGGCACCTACCGCGACGCCGAAGCGCGGCTGTCGCCGGAGGTCGGTGGGACGCTCGCGCAGATCGCGCGCGAAGCGACCATGCTGCCGCTGCGCCGCCTCGATCGGCGCGAGGTCGCGGACTTCATCGCCCAGGCGACCGGCAGCGCGCCGAACCAAGACCGGGTCGACGCGCTCCATCAGCAGACCGAGGGGATCCCGCTGTTCTTGCGCGAGCGGCTCCGGCTGCAGGGCTCGGGCGTCGGCCAGCCCGACGGGATTCGCGAGGTGGTGCGCGCGCGGCTCTCGCTGTTGACCCCGATCGTGCGCCGCACGCTCGAGGCGGCGGCGGTGATGGGCCGCGAGTTCGGACTCGAGGCGCTCGCCACACTGACGGAGACACCGGACTTCGAGGTGCGCGCGCAGCTTGGACCCGCGGCGGACGCCGGGATCGTCGAGCCGCTCGATCCACCAGCGCGCTGGCGCTTCACCCACGTGCTGTTGCGCGAGGACCTGTACGAGGACCTCGCTCCGGATCGGCGCACCGCGCTTCACCGGGCAGCTGCGCTGGAGCTGCAGCGCCGCACCGGCGAGCCGGCGTTGACCGAGGTCGCGCACCATCTACTGCATGCGATCCCGACCGTCGGTGTGGGAGAGGCTGCCGATGCGGCCTTGCGGGCCGCGCAGCGAGCGATGGAGCTACTCGCCTTCGAGGACGCGAGCGCGCTGCTCGAGCGCACCGCCAGGTTGCTCGAGGCGGCGGCCGGCGAAGAGCGCCGACTCTTCGAAGTACTGCTCGGCCTCGGGCTCGCGCGCATCCAGGCCGCGGACATCCAGCTCGGCAAGGATGCCTGCCTGCGCGCCATCGGGCTGGCCCGCCGCCTCGGCGACGGCGAGCTCCTCGCGCGCGCCGTGCTCGGGTGCGCCTACGAGTTCACGCCGGGCGTTCGCGATCTCGCGCTCATCGCGCTGCTCGACGAAGCGCTCGCCGCGCTGCCGGCCGGTGACGGATCCCTGCGCGCGCGGTGCATGGCCCAACTCGCTGCCGAGCGCCAGCCGGAGCCCGACACGCAACCCCCGATCGAGCTGGCGCGCGCCGCCGTCGCGATGGCCCGCCGCATCGGCGACCCCGCGACGCTGCGCTTCGCGCTGTCCAGCGCCGGGCTGGCGATGGTCGCGCTGGCGGATCCGACGGAACAATTGGCATGTTGTCAGGAGGCGTTGCGCCTCGCGCTCGCGGCGGGCGACCGGCTGGTGGCGCTGCGCGCAAACCTGTTGATGGCCGGCGCCTCGTGGGAGCTGGGCGATCGGGCGGGAGCCAAAGCCCACATTCGCGCGCACAACGCGCTGGACAGCGAGCTCCGCCACGAACGCGTTCGCTGGCTTCCCAGTTTTCTCGAGGCGGTCACCGCGCTTTGGGACGGTCGCTTCGACGATGCCGATCGGTGGTATCGCCAGTCCGAGGCGATCCTCCAGGGCGACGAGTCTCGCGGCGTCAGCATGCTCGCCTTTCCGGTGGGCCTGGCTCGCGCGGCCGAACGCTACCAGGATGCGCCCGGCATCGAAGCGACCTTGCGCAGCGCGTTCGGCGCGTTGCACCAGGACCTGGGCAACTGTATCGGCGAGATGCTGATCGCCCAGCTCCATGGCCGCGCCGGAGATCGCCAGCGGACGGCGACGCAGCTCGCCGCGGTGCGCGCCCACCCGCTCTTCCGCGACATCCGCGAACCCTCGTGGCTCGCGCTGCTGGTCGAGCCGTGCCATCTGATGGGAGACGTGCCGTTGGCGGAGCGGCTCTATCCGGCGCTTCTGCCGCGCGCGCAGCGGTTCTTGTTCCTCGGACCGATGGGCGGCTATTACGATCCGCCGTACAGCCGCGATCTCGGCCTGCTCTGCCAGACACTCGGGCGTCTGGATGAAGCCGTCGCGCACCTCGCTGACGCCGAGGCGAGGATGGTGCAGACCGGTCAGCGATCGCAGCTCGCGCGCGTGCGCTACGAGCTCGCCGGCGTGCTACTCGCGCGCGACCGCGCCGCAGATCGCGAGCGCGCAGCGGCGCTGCTCGAGCAGGCTCGCACCCTCGCCGAAGAGCTGGGCCAGTCGAGGCTGTTGCAGCTCCTGCCGGACGGCGCGCCCGCACGCAGCAGCACCGACGCCGCGGCGCCCTTCGCATTGCGTCGCGAAGGCGACTACTGGACGGTCGTCTCGAGCGCGGGCACGTTGCGCCTGCGCGACAGCCGCGGCCTGCAGCTGCTCGCCCAGCTGGTCGCCAGCCCCGGCCAGGAGTTCCACGTCCTGCAACTGGTCTCGCCTGCGGACGAGGCCGGCGACCCGGGCGATGCCGGCCCCGTGCTCGACGGCGAGGCGGTGCAGAGCTACCGCGGCAGGCTCTTGGAGCTGCGCGAGGTGCTCGAGGAAGCGGAAGGATTCTCCGACGGCAGCCGCGCCGACAAAGCGCGCACCGAGATGGACTTCTTGACCACCGAGCTCGCGCGCGCGGTCGGCCTCGGCGGCCGCGAGCGTCGCGTCGGCGGCGCCGCCGAGCGGGCGCGCACGACGGTGCAGAAGCGCCTTCGCAAGGTCATTCGCCGCATCGAGGACGGCCTGCCGGAGCTCGGCAAGCACCTCGACCAGGGCATCCGCACCGGCGCGTTCTGCGGCTATCTGCCGGAGGGCCGCCCACGCGGGCGACGCCGCTAGCGCTTTCCGCTCTTCGGTTTCTTCGCCTGGCCATTCATGGCCACCGCGGCCTTCACGAGCGTTTTGAACGCGCCCGCGTCGACCTTCTCCCCTTCGTGGATGTCGATCGCCCTTCGCGTGTTGCCTTCCAAGCTGGAATTGAAGAGGCGCGATGGGTCTGGGACCGTGGCCCCCCGGGCGAACGTGAGCTTCACGACCTTGGTGTACGCCTCCCCGGTGCAGACAATCCCGTGGTGCTCCCAGACCGGAGTGCCCCTCCACTTCCACTCTTCGGTGGTCTCGGGGTCGGCTTCCAGGATCAGCGCCCGCATGCGGGCCAGGGTCTCCCCGCGCCATCCCCCCAGGTCGCGGATCCGCTGGTCGATGAGCCGGGAAGCGGGTTCCGCGCTCGCAGGAGCTGCTGTCGCAACCTTCCTCCTGGGTTTCTTGTTCACGGCGACAGGGGCAGAGTCTCGCATGCCGATAGAGATATCATGCTCTGCATGGTCGAATACCTCGGGTCGCTCATCGTGCTCTTCGGGGCGGCGATCCTGGTCCGCGGAATGAAGACCGCTGGCGACCTGCCGCTGCTGGTCAGCGACGATCCGCGCCTGATGCGCTTCTAGCGCAGGTTCTCGCAGTGGAAGTAGTCGCTGTACGCATCGACCGCGCCGCCCGAGAACCAGGTGTTGAGCGCGGCGGCGAGATCGCCGTTGGGGTCCGAGTGGACGTGGTGAGCCATGACCCGAAGGAAGCCGGCAGTGGCGTAGGCAGCCGACTGGGCCTGCGGCGTCAGGCAGCCCCACGACCGGTTGGACGGATCGAGCTGGCAAGACCAGCTGCTGTTCCAGACGCGGTCGCGGGTGTCGAAGAGCTGGTGGTAACAGACGTTCTTCACCTGGCGGCCGTAGCTGCACAAGTCACTGATGTTGCGCAGCAGGGTCCCGCTGCGCGAGGTGTGCGCCGCAGAGAACGAGTCCTGGACGGCATGCATCGCGTGGCCGACCCAGTAGTCGTAGCCCGCCCGGTCGCCCGACTTCCAGTGCGTCACGGCGAGGTTGGCGATGGTAATGATGCGCGCCAGCTCGTCCGTGCACGCGAGCTTGGCGCCCTCGACGCCGGTCGAGCCCACGTAGTTGCGCAGGAAATGGAGCTCCTGCAAGGTGGGCGCGGTTTGCCACGCAAGATACGAGTAGGAGCCGTAGTAGCTCTTCATCGTCGCATCCGGCGTATCGGTGGCGCAGTTGCCGGCGAGCAGGATCCCCTGCGAGCCGTCGCACGCCTGACCATAGGGGATCGGCGTGAAGAACGTCGCGGTGCCGGTCTCGGCCGCGAGCATGCTGTTCGCGAAGCCGATGCCGAAGCGCGTGATGTCTTCGTGGCCGCGTAGGGGCCCGGAACCGTCGTCGAACCCCTCCTCGGTCGAGGCCTCGTTCGGGTCCGCGATCTCGCCGCCACAACCCGTGAGGGCAGTTACTACGAAACTCGCAAGTAGAATGGTTTTCATGAATTGTAAACTACCGGAGCAGTAATACGGGTCAACGGCAAAGAGACGATTTGGTGGCCGCGATAACGCAGTTAACTGTTTGATCTTGTTGGACATGCAATCGCCGTGCGGACCCTTACTGAAGGAACGTATCCGAAAGCGGTCAGCGCCGCCCGAAGTCCTCGGCGAAGCGCGCGCGCGGCATTGCCATCAGGGCACGAGGAGCTTGCCCTTCTTCGCGTGATTTGCTTCGAGCAATCTGGTGATGTCCCAGCTCGCACCGTCGTGAACCATCGCCGGGCATTCCACCGGCGCCGAAGACCGCTCGCAGACGCGGAGCTTGAGCGGTGACGTGTCTCGCTCATACACGAGCGCGAACGTTCCCAAGTTGCAGCCACCGTGAATGGTCGCGCCCGAGACGAGGCTGCCGGTCAGCGAGAACGGCTTGCCGATGTGTGCTCCATGGCCTTCACACGAGTCGCCGGCATACCAGCACGCGGTCCGCGATGATCCTTTTTCGATGGTCACGGGCGGACTCGCGTCTTCGCATTTTTCGACCTGCACGCCGTCGACGAAATACGGTTGCCCGATCACGATGGGTTTCACGGCGGGCGCAGACTCGGGCAAGAGCTGACAGCGTCCGAGCCTGCACGCGCTGCCCTCTTGGCATGGCGCCCTAGTCCACAAGCCGTCGGGCGGCCGACAATCCAGCACGGATTTGCCGTCGGCCGAGCAGGTGTGCTGATGCTGTGATGACGTGCGTCCTTCATTGAGCCGGGTGTAGTAACAGCTCTCGCCGACTCGCGGATCGTCGACGAGATCGCAGTCCGTGCCGTGCTTGCCGACGGAGCAGCTCTGTTTGCAGCGCTGCGCGACCCAGTGATGATCGATGCACACGAGCGCGCCCGCGCCGTCGCAGACGAAGCCGCTTTTGCACTGTCCGCCCTCGTGCGCGGTGCATGCGCTGAGGAGGCACAACAGCACGACGCTTAGGCGGTCCCTTGGGATCACATCACATCCTAGCAAGGAGCGACGAGCTTCAGGATCGCGGCCGCAGCGCGATCCCGCGCGCGCGTCAGGGCGATCCGTTGACCAGCACGGTGACGTCGTTGGTGTGGTAGTTGGCGGTGACCAGATCGGCCTTGCCGTCGCCGTTCAGATCGCCGGCGGCCAGGCCCTGGGCGAACGCGCTGCCGGTTTCGCGCAGGCGCGTCGATGAGGTCGGATCGAAGGTGCCGTCGCCGTGTCCGTATAGTCCGCCCGCGGCGTCGGACGAGGTGTAGGCGAGGTCGAGCTTGCCGTCCTTGTTGAAGTCGATCGCCACCACGCCGTCGGGCGCGTTGCCCGATGAGAGCGCGGTCGCGGCCGGCGCCTTGAACGTGCCATCGCCCACGCCGCCGAGGATCGCCACGCTGGCCGCGCCGCTGGTGGCCACCGCCAGATCGAGCTTGCCGTCGCCGTCGAAGTCACCGGCCGCCAGCGAGAACGGCAGCGGGCCGGCGGCGAACGATTGTCCCGCGCCGAAGCCGCCCGCGCCGTTGCCGGCCAGCACGCTCACGTCGTTGGACAAGTAGTTGGCGACCGCCAGATCGAGCTTGCCGTCGCCGTTCCAATCACCGGCGACGATCGCGCGCGGCCAGGTGCCCGCACCGACGGTGCCACCGATGGTGAACGTGCCGCCGCCTGCGTTGAGCAGGATGGTCACGTCGCCGGAGGTCTGGTTGGCGACCGCCAGATCGAGCTTGCCGTCGCCGTTCCAGTCGCCGGTGGCGATCGCGCGCGGGTTCTCGCCGGCGGGCAGCGTGCGGGCGGCCGCGAAGGTGCCGTCGCCCACGCCGAGGAGCAGGCTCACGTCGGAGGTCGCGTGGTTGGCGACCACCAGATCGAGCTTGCCGTCGCCGTCGAGATCGGCGGCCACCACCGCGACTGGCGCGGAGCCGACCGTGAACAACGTCTGCGGCTTGAACGATCCGTCGCCCACGCCGAGGAGCACGCTCACGTTGGTGCCGCCGGAGTTGGCCACCGCCAGATCGGGTTTCTGATCGCCGTTGAAATCGGCGATCGTCACCGAGAACGGATTCTGTCCGGCCGGATAGCCGACCGCCGGTTGGAAGATCGGACCGGGCACCACCGTGAACGCGAACGCGTTCGACGCGGTCAGGCCGACGATCGTGATCGGCCCCTTGGCGCCGACCGGGACGGTGACGACGATGCGAGTGTCCGACCAGCTCACCACTGTCCCAGGCGTGCCCGACGCGCCGCCGAAGCTCACCGTCGAACTGCCCTGCGCCGCGCCGAAGCCGACGCCGCTGATGGTGATCTGCGCGCCCACCACGCTCGTCGACGGCGCGACGCCGGTGATGATCCCGGCGCCGAGCACGTTCGACGCGCTGGTCGAGGTCAGGTCGATCGTTCCGGCGATCGGCGCCGGCTCGTCCTCGAGCTGGTGGCAGATGAACGCCGGCCCGGGATCGTGCAGCTGCACGCCCCAATCGCCCGGCGACGCCGGCACGCGGATCTCGTAGGTGGTGTGCGGATAGTCGACCAGCGGCGACAGCCCGAACCCCGCGCCTCCCTGCACGCCGGTGTCGCCGTTCTTCACCAGCTTGCCGTTCAGCCGCACCTCGACGTGCTGGTCGCCGTACGCGCGCACCTCCCACTGCTCGGCGCCGCCGCCGGTCCAGGCGTTGAACTGGTTGTAGCAGTCGGGCTCGATGCGGTCGCCGTTGTAGAACCAATCGTTGAGCGCGTACAGGTACGTGCCGTCGTAGTCGGCGTAGAAATAGGTGTACATGCCTTTGGCGGGCTTGACGTCGAACCACTCGAACTGATCGGCGCCCGTGGTCCACGCGCTGAAGTGGCCGTCGACGGTATGCGGATATTGCGAGCGCGGGTTGGTCACCGGGCCCGACGCGGTCGCCTCGGTCTTGAGCTGGAAGCCGTCGCTGGGAACGTTGGCCAAGTTGCCGAACAGATCCTTGAGGCCGGTGAACGTGAGCACGCAGTCGGTGGAGGGCGGCAGCGGCGCCTGGGGGCGGAAGCTGATGCTGAAGCCATTGAGGCTCAAGAACGGCGCGCCGGCTTGAGCGTTCTTGTCGCAGGTGAGCACCACGTTGCCGCCGATGACGCTGGCGGGATCGAGCGGCGTCGAGAAGCTGATCGAGAGCTGGCTGCCGAGCGGGAACGACTGCGCGATCGCGGCGGGGATGGTGCTGACCGGGAACGGCGGGATGTTCACCACCGTGCCGCTCGCGCCCGAGCCGTAGAGGAGCAGGCCGTTGAGCACCGCGAGCCAGCTCGCGCCGCCGCTCACCTGCACGATGGCGCGCGGCTGCGTGGCGTTCGACACGTCGAGCACGACCAACAGGCCGCGCTGCAGGTTGAGCGCGAGCGTCGATCCGAACAGCAAGAGCGCGCTCGCGTCCTTGAAGTTATTGTCGTCGAAGATGCTGACGGGCGTGCCCGAGAAATCGACGATGCACAGGCCGAAGGTCGGCCCCACGGCGAAGACCTTGGTGCCGCGCACGGCTAGAGCCTTGACCGGGCCGGCGAACGTGAACTCGCCGAGCTTGACCAGGCTGCCGGCGAGCGACACCCACGCGCTCACCAGGCCCGACGCGTCGGCGAAGTACACCGAGCCGCCGCCGCCGGCGAACGCCACGGGCGGCGACGGCAGGTTGACCGCGAGGCTGGGGATGAGCTGCAAGATGGTCACACCGTCGGGTCCGAGGACCGGCACGATGTGCACCGGAATCACCGCTGCGCCGGCGATCACGAACAGCCACTCGCCGACGCGCACCAGGCCGCTCACCGCCTGCGGATCGGGCAGCGTGATGGTGGTCATGATCTTGGGCGCGTTCGGCACGCTGAAGTCGACCGCGCCGAGCGCGCCCGAGGCGTCGAGGAAGAAGGCGATCAAGTTTCCCGGATCGAAGTCGACCGAGATCACCTTGCCCGGCGTCGGAATGGGCCCGATCACCAGCGGGTTCTTCGGATCGCCGAAGTCGACCACGCCGAAGCCGGACGAGCCGAACAGCGCCAGCACCTGGCCGCCCGACGTGAGCGCGCTGTCGATCGCGCTGCCGAAGCCGAGCGTCGCGAGCTGCAGCGCTTGCGGCGCCTTGCCTAGATCGACCGCGGTGGGCCCGCAGTTGGCGGCCAGGCCAGCCGCCGAGAGCGACACGCACACGTCGTGCTTGGAGCAGCTCACCTGCGAGGCGAACAGCAGACCCACACCGACGGCGAAACCAGCGCTACGCATGAATCAATCCCCCTAGAAAGTGATCGCGACGCCGCCGGGAGCCGGACGTACGCGGCCATTGGTCAAGCTGTCGAGCAGCGCCGTGTTGCGACCGTCCTCGGCATACACCGGCGTCTTCTGCCACGCGGTCGCACCGACGGCGACCAGGATCACACCGATGGCCTGGAACGCGAACCCGGTGAGCTCGAGCGAGCCCGCCACCAGGTGGCCGAACGCGGTGTCGTAGGTGTTGTCGCCGAACTGCATGAGTGGGCCGGCGACCGGGATGAGCGATTCCCAACCCGGGTCGTGATAGAGGCCGTAGGTGAGGCCGATGTCGGCGATGTACGCGATGCCGAACATGGCGATGCCGGCGATGATCATCTTCCAGCGCGGCTTTTTTTCGTAGCGGATCGGCGTGCGGGTCTCGCGCGGGTGCGTGACGCGCGGCGCGCGGGTGTTGAACAGGCCGGGCAGATCGCCGTACCCCGGGCTGTAGATCACCGGTGGCGCCGGTGCCACGGGCGGAGGAGGCGGCGGCTCGACCACCGGCGGCGGCGCCGGCGCGTCCGGTGGCGGCGGCGGCTCCTGCGCGCGCGCGCTCGCGGACAGCGCCAGCAGCACCAGCACAAACGAGACCTTCGTCCTCATGCTTCCCCCCGTTTCATCGTGAGACCGCAGCTGCCACGTTCACTTCGTTCTATAGAGGTGAGTCCAACCGCTCGAGCGTGGCGATCGGATCGCCCGGGTGCTGCGCGATCAGCACCGCGCGCGTGCCATTGAAATCCGCGAGGAGCGCGCTGACCCCGATGTCCACCAGCGCCACGTTGGCGCCCTGCGCGCCCGACGCGCCGACCAACTGCACCCACGCGCGCCCGCTCGACGGGAAGATCGCGTAGACGCGGGTCTCGTCGATGGCCCACGAGAAGGTCGCGCCCTGCCCTTCCACCACGTCGAGCGTGCCGAGCGGCGCGGTAGAGGTGACCGGACCGGAGAACAGCTGGGTCACGCCGCTCACCGACGTGGTGCCTGCCACTGCGCGGCCGGTGGGCGACTCCGCAAACGCGCTCACCGAGTCGGCCAGCTTGACGGGCGTGGTGCCACCGACGGGCACCACGTCGAGCGTGAACGTGCCCTTGAGATTGTCGGGCGCGGTCTGGAAGAACAGCGAGCGAGTATCTGCGCTGAAGCTAGGTGAGTCGGTGACCGTGACCATGCTCCCCGGTGGGAACGGCGGGGAAGGCAACGTGACCGTCCGCTGCACGAACGCGACGTCGGCGCCGAGCGTACCGAGCGTGCCGGTGGCGAAGGCGAACGCCTTGCAGGTGAACGCGGCACCGTTCGCCGACAGCGCGTAGAGTGTCGAGCGATCGGGCGAGACCCACGGGCTGAACGGCGAGACGTTCGAGCTGAGTCCCGGGCCGATGTCGAAGCCGGCGTAACCGGTCGCCACCACGTTCGCCACCGGTTGGTCGAGCGCGCTCGCCTTGATGGTCGAGCCGTCGACCCACATCAGGTTCTTGCCGCTGTCGTCGAGCACGTAGTTGCCGTTGCCGAACGGACCCTTCGTCGAGTCCTGCGCATTGGCGAGCACCACTTCTGCGCCGGTCTCGCCGAAGGCGATCAGCGGATCGGTTGCGACGCCGTTCGCTCCCGCGAAGTAGACCACGCGCCCGCTCGGCGAGACGAGCGGCTGCGGCAGCATGCCGGGGACGTCGAAGGCGAGCGCGCTCGACGCCGAGGCGAGCGCCGCGCCGGTGGGCGCGATCGCCCACACGCGCGAGGTGCTCGCGCCGTTGTCGCCAAAGGCGAACGCGCGCGTGTGCGGCCGGTTGGCGAACGCCGGCTTCGCCGAAGAGGCCGTCGCCACCGGCGTCGCTGCGGCGACTGGCGCGGCATCGACGGTGAACGTCTGAAAGCGGCCCGGATCGTAGATCACCGTGCGCGCGCCGATCGCCAGCACGTCGGTGCGCACGTCGGCGACGGTGAACGTGCCGAGCGCGGTGACCGTGCCGCCCGCGGCCGGCGCGCGGAACGCGTGCGGCGTGGACGCGACACCCGGATCGCCGAACAGCACCAGGTCCTTCTGCGGCGTCAGATAGATCCACGCGACGGTGCCGCCCGAGGCGATCAGCGTTGGATCCGAGCCCACGCTCACGGCGGTCAGGCCGTCGGCGGTCACGGTCTTGACGTCATCGTTGGTGGTGTTGGCGATCGCGTACGCGATCAGCGTGCCGTCGGTGGCCAGCGAGAAGAGCAGCGGCTGCACGGTCAGGTTCTTGGTCACGCCGGTGGCCACTGTCGCGTCGGTGAGCACCGGGCCGGCGTAGGCGCAGATCGCGCCCGACGCCGACAGCTGCAGGTTGGCGAACGCGTTGCCCGCGATCGCGCCTTCGGTCTGCGTCGCGGTCGCAACCGGGTGCGCGGCGGTGCCGTCGAAGATCCCCAGATTGGCCTTGGCCGGCCCGCCCGGATTGGTGGTGTTGGTCGCGAACAGGACGTGCGTCGCGTCGAGCACGCGCAGGTAGTCGCCGGCGTTGTTGCTCGCCGCGGTGAGCGCCGGTTGGGTCACGGTGGCTTGCACGAGCTGCCCCGAGCCGTTCACCAGATCGAGCGCGTACAGATCGCGCGTGATCGCGGTCTTCATGTCGATCGCGTAGGTGCGCGTCCCCGAGACCAGCGTCGGCGTCCCGGTCGGCGGCAGGTTGGCGACCAGCGTGCGCAGCACCGGCGGCTCGACGTCGCCACCATAGATCGACACCGAGGTCGCAACGTTGCTGGTCCCGGGGACGTTCTTCGACGACAGCGTGAAGTGCGTGTCCGAGCCGGTGCGCACGATTCCCACGTCGGATTGGATGGGCGTGGTCGAGACTTTGACCGCCGCCTGCGTGCCGAAGCGGAACACGTACAGGTCGCCGACGTCGATGGCCATCGACAGCCCGGTCTTGCCGGTCACGTTGGGCATCACCACCGCCTTGCCGTCGCGACTATCGGCGATCGCGGTCGCGAGCTCGAAGTCGTGCACGCCGGTGATCAACTTGACGCTCGCGCCGGTCTGAAAGTCGAGCATCACCAGATCGCGCAGGCCTAACGACATCGTGTTCGTCGACTGGACCGTGAACAGGCGCTGCTGGCCGTCGGGCGAGTCGAGCAGCGCGCCGCCCTGCGTGATCACCTTGGTCGGCGTGCCGGTCGCGAGATCGAACGAGTACCAATCGTAGCCACTCGACGCGTTGGGCACGCCGAAGGACGCGCGCGCACCGTTGGACGACCAGTGCACCTCGTGGTTCCACACGCCCGAAGCGTAGGCGGCGGGCTTCGAGCCGTCGGCCGGGACCAGCCACAGCGTGTCGACGTTGGACAACGCGAGCGCGCTGCCGTCGGGCGAGAACGAGCCGGCGTTGGCGAACGTGCCGCCGCTCACCGCGATCGGCGCGCCTGCGCCTTGCGGCACGACGTAGAGCACGCCGTCGAGCGCCGCCAGCACCTTCGCGCCGTCGGGCGAGCGCGCCAGCAGTTGCGCGCCGTTGCCCTGCGCCACCGTCGCCGCCTTGTACAAGGTGACGTCGCGCACGGTGAAGGTGTTGTCGGAGACCACCACGTCGTCGACGGTGACCGAGACGAACCCGGCGAGCGCGAGAGCGGCTTGATAGGTTCCCGCGGGCACGCCGTTGAAGCTGTACGCGCCGTCCGCGCCGGTGATGGTGACGAGCCCTGAGCCCACCAGCGTGACGGCGATGCCGCTCGCGTTCGCCTGATCGAAGCGGAACGCGTGGCCGTTCACCACGCCGATGCCTTGCGCCGCGAGCGCCGGCAGATCGATCGCGTCGGCGGGCGTGGTCTTGGCGATGAACACGTCGACGCTCTCGGTGCGGCTCTGGTAGCCCGCGTGCGACGCCGAGAGCAGCCACGTGCCGGGCGGAACGTGCTCGATCAGATAGACGCCGTTGTCGTCGGTGACCGCGCTCGCGCCCGAGGTCGCGATGCTGACCACCGTCCCGCCGTTGCCGGCCGGCATGCCGCCGAGCGTGACCACGCCGGCGATGCTGCCGTCGACAGATGTGGCCGGGCTCGAGCAGGCCCCGACCATCAGCGTCCAGCCGAGCAGAAGTTGGCGCGCGCGCATTTCTAAAGCCCGATCCGGCCGACGAAGAACGTCGCGTCGCCGGGATGGCGCGCCAGCTCGATCAGCTGCTTGCCGGTCGCGTCGGGGAACAACCCGTTGGCGATCACGCCGACGTCGAGCGTGGTCAGCCCCGCGGTGCCGAGCTTCCCGGCGTACGCGGTGCCGGTGGCCTGGTCGACCGCGAACACCGACTTCTCGTCGCCGCTGAAGAAGATCTGCGCCGAGCTCGACGCGATCGGGCCGAGCGTGGTGGATGCGGCGGTGAGCGATCCGGCGAACAGGTTGGGTACACCTGCGACGAGCTGCGTGCCGGCCAGCACCGTGCCCGCGAACGGCGAGCTGGTCCAGGTCAGCACGTTCGGCGCCAGCGCGGTCGCGGTGATGCTGCCGATCGGCGCGCTCGACAGCGTGTAGCTGCCCTGCAGCGAGTCGTAGCTGCTCGGGAACAGCAACTCCGCGCCGAGCGGATCGAACTGGATGGCCCCGCTCCCCGAGCCGGAGACGAACACGTCGGTGCCGAGCGCGCCGGCCGTCGAGGAGGCGAAGCTGTACGCGCCGAGCGTGAAGCTGGGCGCCATGCCGTCGAACGCGTGCACGTTGCCGAACGCGTAGATCGCGCTGCCGTCGGGCGCGAACCACGGATCGGTGCCCGGCGTGGTGCCGATATTGCCGATGTTGCCGCTGTTGGCGCCGAAGGTGGTGGACTCCACGTTCTTGGCCACCAGCGTGCGCAGGGGATTATCGAGCGCGACCGCGCACAGATCGATCTCCTGCACCGCGGCGACGGTGGTCTGGTCGATGAACACGATGTGGTTGGCCGGCGCCACCGCGAAGCCGCCCGAGGTGACGACCTGGTTGGCGAGCGAGATCGCCTCGCCGGTCTCCTTGAACGCGAGCAGCGTCACCATCGCACCCTGCGGGTTGGGAATGAAGTAGGTCGACTTGCCGTCGGGCGAGCGCAGCACGGCGACCCAGTCCCCGGCGACCACGATCGCGGCGGTCGAGCCGGTGGTGCCGAGCGCGTGCACGCCCAGGTTCGCGCCGCCCAGGTCGCTGCCGTGGTAGAAGAACCGCGTGCGCACGTTGTTGGAGGTGAGCAGGCCGCCGACGTTTTGCGCGATCTTGACGGCGGCGACGGCGGGCAGATCGACCTGCCACAGCTCGGCGTTGGTCGTGTCGGAGAGCCACAGCCGCTTGCCGTCGGCCAGCGGGGCAATGCCCGGCACGCCGCTGCCCAGGTTGCCGATCGCGGTTGGCGTCGAGGCCGCAGCGACGGCGGTACGGAAGGTGTTGCTGACCGCCGGCGCCTGGTCGCCGAAGAAGATCTGATCCTTATTAATGGTGAGGTAGACGAAGCTCACCGCGCGCGCGAGATTGGGCGAGGTGGCGACATCGATCGCGGCGGCGCTGCCGTCGGTCTTCACGGTGTGCACCTTGGCGGCGGGCGCCGAGCCGTCGGCGTACGCGACCACCGAGCCGTCTTCGGCGAGCGAGATCGCCGACGGGTTGACGACCGTGGCCGGCGGCAGCGTGCGGGTGGTGGCCGCGCCGATCCCGGGAACGGTCGCGAAGGTGAGCTGGGTCTTGGTGCCGGCGGCCGGGCTGGCGAACCAGGCGACGCTCTTGCCGTCGGTGCTCGCGCGCAGGGTCTGGTAGCTCGACGTTCCCACCGCAGCCTCGAGCAAATGGTTGTGCGCGCCATCCCATAGATACAGATCGAGCGTGTCGCCGTTGGCGTTCTTCGAGAGCAGCCAGGTGGCGTCGCTGACCGAAGCGATGTAGCTCGCGTCGCCCGCGCCGAACAAGCTGTCGGTTGAAGCGCCGCCGCCGAACAGGCTCCCGCTCGCCAAGACGGTGCTCGGCTGCGCGGTGACGAGGTCGAGCGACTTGACGTCGCGGTTGGCGCCGTTGCGATCGAGGATCAGCATCTTCTTCCTGCTCGCGTAACTCTGCGTCACGCTCGGATCGCCGATTACGCTGTTGGGCGTCGAGCCGGGGGCCACCGGCGCGTGCGCGGCGATGCTCACCAGCGCAGTGCCGGCGGCGGACAGGTCCAGCGACGAGAGCGCCTCGGTGAGGCCGACGTCGAAGTTGCTCTCGGTCACGTAGACGAAGCCGGGCGAGGTGCCGTAGTCGAACAGCGAGTCGGCGTCGTGCGTGCCGAGATCGATCGCGGTCGCGTCACCCGGCCGCCAGACGAACAGCTTGCCGACGCGGTGTGGCGTCTCCGTGGTGATCCCCTGCAGCACCAACGGTCCGCTGATCAGGCCGAGGAAAGGCACCGACGTGCTGGGGATCGAGGTCATGATCGTGCTGGCGGTTCCCGCGTTCGGGTTGAGGAGCACGACGTCCTCGACCGGCGTCGCGCCGACCATGCGTAGGTTGTTACTGAACATCACCTGCTTGAGCCCGCTGGTGAAGCCGAACACGCGCCCCTGCGTCACCAACTTCGCCGCGCCGGTGCCGTTGGAAGCCACCGAGTACCAATCCTTGACGTTGGGATCCGTTCCGGTCGGCGAGACGTCGAACCACACGTGGCTCGAGTCGGGCGAAAAGAACGCGAGGGCGTCGTTGGAATCGACATTGCTGCTCACCAGCACCGGCGCGCTCGAGCCATCGGCGGGGCTGAGCCACACCGTCTCGGGATCGAGCGGCGCGAAGATGTCGGTGGGCGGCGGCGGGGTGAAGGTCAAGAGCACCGTCTTGCCGTCGGGCGAGAAGCTCGCGCCGTTGGCGTTGGTGGTGCCCGAGACCTTGATCGGCGTGCCGGTCGCCTCGGGCACCACGAAGATGTCGTTGTCGATGCCGACCAGCACTTGCGACAGATCGGCCGACTGGCCGCTCGGCGCCGGCCCGAACGAGATCAGCGTGTGGCCGTTGAGCACGTTCGCCGCGCGCGTCAGCACCACGCGTGGCACCGTGTAGGTCCCCGACGAGATCACCACGTCGTGCACGGTCTGCGACACGTAGCCGGTGTGCGCGAACGCGAGATCGTAGGTGCCGGCGGCGATGCCCTTGATGGTATACGCGCCGGTCACGTCGCTCGTGGCCATCGACATGGTGCCGACCGCAGTCACGGTGGTGCCGTCGTGCTTGGTGGCGTCGAATAGCGTGACCACGCCGGTGATGTCGCCGACGCCGGTCGGTCCTGCCGGCAAGAGATCGATCGGTGGCGCCTCGACGACCGCGTTGGCCGCGACGGTGACCATCGCCGTGCCCGCGGTGTAGCCGGGCTTCTGCGCGGTGACCGTGTACGTGCCGGGGTTCACGCCGGGCAAAAAGTAGCTGCCGTTGTCGTCGGTGGCGGAGACCGCGCTCGATCCCGAAAGACCGACCACCACGCCACCCGCGCCCATGCTCTTGCCGGCGAGCGTGACCGCGCCGTGCACGGCGCCTTTCTTGCTGTTGACGCCGCCGTCGTCGAGCGCGTCGGGATTTCCGGAATCACAGGCAGCAAAAGCGACCAGCAGCGCGAGCGCGCAGCGACGAAGCAACATGCAATCCCCCTGAAGGTTGATAGAGCCGTACGGCTCCCGAGAATAAAGAATGGAGTGTGACAGCGTCAAGCTCCTCTCCGTGCGTGGCTCGATATTTCTCGTCGCTGCGCGCAGCTCCGACTCTCCTCGACGGCGGATTTCCGTCTGATGTGAAGAATTGCACAGGCGTGGGCGCGGGCCGTCGAGAACCCGCTGAAACGCCCGCAAGTGACTCGAGGCGCGATCGGATCGTCTCGAGACGATCGCAAGCCTCAACGACGGAGGTCGGAGCCGCCGGTCTCTCATGGGCGCCCGCGCGGCGGTGCCCTCGCGGGGAGGCCATCAGCACTGGGCGCAATTGTCGCACCGGAGCCCCGGCGCCTGCATGTGTCGCGTGACAACGCTACTTCGTCGGTTGGAATTCCTTGTGGCCGGTCTGCCACAGCAAGAAGGCAAACTGCCCGGCAAAGTTCTTGAAGGTCACGAGCTTCTCTTCCGTGAAGTGGCCGTTATCGTAGTTTACCTTCATCAACACCGGCTTTCCGGAGGTGCTCGCCGACTGTAGGGCGGCGACGAATTTCCCCGGCTGCCAAGGCGCGACGCGCGGATCGTTCCACCCGGCGACGCCGAGCACGGCCGGATACTTCACGCCCGGCTGGACGTGCTGCACGCCGTCCATCTCGTACAACGCCAGGGCCTCGGTGGGATCTTTCACCGTCCCGAACTCCGGCGTGTTGACCGGGCCATTCGGGCTGAACTCCATCCGCATGGCGTTGGCGCAGCCGACGTTGCACACCGCCGCCGCGAACAGGTCCGGCCGCTCGGTGATGGCGCGGCTGATGAGGATACCCCCGGCGCTGGTGCCGGTGCCGGCGAGCTTGCTCGGGCTGGTGTAGCCCTTCTTCGTCAGGTACTCCGCGCACGCGATGAAGTCCTTCCACGTGTTCGGCTTGGTGGTCTTGTAGCCCGCTTTGTACCAGGCCTCTCCTTTCTCGCTCCCGCCGCGCGGGTGGCAGTAACCGAGCACCACTCCGTGCAACGCGAGCGAGTGCCGCACGCTGAAGGAGGGCGTGTAGCTGATTCCATACGCGCCGTAGCCTTCGAGGATGGCGCTGGTGCTGCCGTCGAGCTTGAGGTCCTTTCGGCGGATGATCGACAGCGGGACCATCGTGCCGTCGTGCCCTGGCGCTTCGACCTCTTCGGTCACCAGATTCTCGAAGCCGGGATAGGTGACATCGCTATTGAAGATGCTCTTCGCGAACGTGTCCTTTTCGGCGTCGAAGTCCCAGAGCGTCGTCGGCTGGATCCACGAGGTTGTGAAAAGGATGCACTGATTGCTGCGCCAATCCGGACAATAGACGTCGGCGCTGCCCGAAGCCGGCAGCTTGAGCTCCGTGGATTTGCCGGTGTCCAGGTTGTGTTTCACGATGCGGCCAACGATCCCGTCGGAGTAGGTGACGAACAGAAAGCTCCTGCTCTTGGTGATCGACTGGATCGAGTCTTTCGCTTCCGGAAGGATCGTGTCGGCCTTCTGCCAATCGGGGTGCTTGACGCTGGTGCGGATGAGCTTGTACCTGGCCGCTCCCGCGTGCGTCACCGCGTAGACGTAGTCCTTGTAGAACACGAGGCCTCGCACCAGATTGTCCGCAGTCTTGCAGAGGACGTTCCACTTCAGCTTGGCGCCGTTTTTCATCTGCGCGGTGGGCGCGTAGAAGACTCGCTGCTCGTTCTGAACGGTGCCGACATAGCCGATGAGGTAGTCCGGATACGATTCGTCGATGAACGCCGACGGAATCTCTTTCGCGGCGATTCCCAGCTCGGGATTGCTCTCGTTAGAGAAGAAGTCGGTGTCGGCCGCGACTTGCGTGCCCAGCTTGTGTAGCCGCGTCTTGCGGTTCAGCTCGATCTCCGGGCTCTTGATGTCGGAGACCTTGCCGGCATCGTAGAAGAGCGACTTGCCGTCCATCGTCCAGCCGATCGGTCCGTACGAGGGATACATGGTCTCCGGCAGGAGCTGGAGCCGATCGACGTCGAGCACACGGATCTCCGAATATTCCGCGCCCGCGGCGGAGAACCCCACCGCGACGTAGTGTCCGTCCGGCGAGGGAGCGATCCCCTGGATGGTGGTGACGTCGCCTTCCTTCGCCCCTTTCGGCTTGAAGCTGGCCGGATCGAACAGCAGCTTCTCCGTGCCCTTCCATCCCTCGCGGAAGTAGAGCTTGCCGACGTTCTCGCCGCCGAGCGTCTTCTTGTAGAAGACGCGGCCATGTTCGTACACGATCGCGTTGTAGCGGGCCGGCTGAAGCTTATCGAGCTTGAGCCACTCCTCGGCCAGCGCCTCGCGCGCGGGGATCTTCGCCAGCAGCTTGTCGGTGACGTCAGCCTGCGACTTGAACCAGGTCTCGACGACCTTGTCTTTGAGGTTCTCCAGCCAGCGGTAGGGATCTTTGTAGGTCTTTCCGAAGTAGGTGTCGGTGGCGTCCACGGTCTTCGTCGCCGGGTACTTCAGTTGGGCGTACGACAGGTTCGACGTCGCCAACACCGCTATCAGCGCGATCAGTCTCATGACTCGCTTTGTAGCACGAGCGGCCCCGACGTTGACAAGGGGTAGCCGCGTCGGAAACGCTGTCGACGATGACGACCATCGTTCTCTCGGTCTTCGGCGTGGTCTTCCTCTCGGCGATCGTATACGGCCGCCTGAAGTTTCGTCACGCGACGCTCGCGACGGTGGTCCCTCTCGCTGACGAGCAGGTGCTGCTCGAGGACGAAACCGCTCGCTTCAGCGAGCTACCCTTCGCCGCTGCCGTAGTGAACACGCTGGTATTCATGCGCGCCGTCGTGCGCGTGACGAACCGGCGCGTGCTCATCTCGCAGCCGGCGCTCTTCGCGCCCAAGCAGCGCATGATCCGCTTTGCCGTGTTCACCTCGCCGGTGCCACCCGAGCTCGGGTCCGCGCTCGTAGACGGGTATCTGACCTTCTCGACGACGCCCGAGCGGATCACGCTCGGCGTGCACAAGGGGCGCCGCGTGCTCAAGATCGTGCCGACCGAGGCCGGGCCCCCAACGCCGCAGTATCTGCTCATCGACAGCCCACGGTTGGACGAATACGTCCGCGCGCTTGGCGCTGCGAGGTGATGCGTCAGAGGCGCAGGGTTGCGTTGACGATCAGTCGGTCATCATGCTTTTGAAAATCGGGCACGAACGCAGGATCGAACGGAGCCATGATTCCGGTCGGACCCGTGATTCCATTATGGCCGCTGAAATATGGCTGATTCGATTCGCGATGTGAATATTCGATCCGGAACAACACCCAGGGGGTGGGGAGCACATCGGCGGTGATGCTGAAGCCGCCGAGCAGGTAAGGTCCCTTGCCCGGCAGCTTGTACGGATCCCCGATGGGTAGCTGCTGGATGATCGACCCGCGTTCGTCGTAGAAGATGTCGCCGCGAACCGTGGTGGCCAGCCAGGAAGTCCAGGCAAACCGGTTCGCCAGGCTGAGGCCGCCCATCCAACCGTTCGGCACTGGCGCGCCGCGCTTTTCATATCCGATATCCGCGGTCAACGAGAACGCTGCGCTGTGAATGGTGTGCTTTCCGCGCCCCTTGTAATAGCGAATCTGAACGTTGTTGTCCGTGTAGGGACGCAGCGAATCGGGATCGTTCACCACCTCCTGGCCGATATAGAACGAATTGACCAACGAGAACCACTCTCTCGGTCGCCAATTGAGAAGATAGCCGCCGGCGCGACCCTCGTGCCATTGCCCGAAGGTTTGCCATCCATTGACGAGCCACAGCTCGATCTTCAGGCGCTTCGTCGGAAAAATCTGTCCGCGAATTCCGAAGAAGTAGTAGGGCGTGAAGTCGGAAAGGAACGCGTGGGTGTAGGACCAGTTCTCCTGCGGCAGATAGCTTTCGAGGCCGACGTACGAGGGGAAGATTCCAATTTCGGCATTGATGCCGTGCAGTGCGTGGAAATGCCACCCCACGGCTGCCTGCTCGATATATTTGAAGACACTCGCGGACAGGAAGTAACCCCGGTTCACAGTCGGATCCTGGCCAGCATCGGTTTCGACGTTGGACCCGTACTGGATGTAGATGCGACCGAGTGGACCGTCGAGCCCGGTGATGTCGACGCCAAGAATTCCCAGGTTGAAGGAGATCTCGTTGTGGCGCGCCGCGGTCGTGGTCGGAAAGATCGTGTGATCGATGGGCGCGTTGAATTGCCAGGCGTAGTAAGCGTCGATGTAGATCGACCAGGTCAGGGGCCCCATCGTCAGTAATGAGCTCGGTTGATTGTTGTTTCCGTTCAGCCACGAGAAATCGAACTCTCCGAACGGAGGCTGTGATTCGTCCAGCCGTAGCCGCTTCGAAGGCGCCGAAGAGGCAGGCGCCTGCGTCGGGGTCGGCGAGGGCGCTACCTGCGCCGGCGGTTTGGAAGCGAGTTTCTCTTGCAGCTGGCGGACCAGGCGTTCGAGCTCGAGAATCCGTTGGTGGTCGTTCACCTCGGGCTTCGTAGCCTCTGCGGAGGGTCCATTCTGAACGGCCGCGGGTGCATGTGTTGGCGCATCTTGAGCATGGGCCAATGACGACACGCAGATACCGACGAGCATGAGTGTTGCGACCGTCCGTTGGCGCGATGCCATGCGCTGTCCCTCCTGCACGTAGCCAGCGCACAACATGTGGTGCAAACGCTGCGCTCGTCAACAGGCGGTTTGACGTCGACGGCGAGCATCCCCCGGCCCTGATCACCAGCCGGGCACCAGCAGGGCGGTCATGCGCGCCGGGTCCTTGACGCCCTGCGCGGCGTACCAGGCGTCGGCCTGGGCGATGAGCGCGGCGCCCTCGTCGCCGCCGAGGGTCTCGCCGAGCCGGCGCCTCGCCGCGGTGGCATGGAGCATGGTCTCGGTCGATTCGAGATCGCGCAGCGCATGCCGGAGCTGCGCCACCGCTTCGGGCTGGTTTCCCTCGGCGTGGGCGATCCCGGCCTGCAGCAGACGTGCAAAGGAATGCGCGAACGGCTCGCGTTCGCGGGCGAGCTTGCCGGCCAGCTCGGCCGCTTCGCGCAGGCGCGCGGGTTTCGCGGCGGCCGCGTGCGCGAGCGCGATCCGTCCACGCAGGTGGGCGACCTCGATCCGGACGATCGACACGCGCAGCAGCAGCGAACGTTCGAGCGCGGGCCAGCTCGCCTGCACGGCGTGCGCCGCCTGCTCGGGGCGACCGGCGTAGAGCGCGATCTCGGCGCGTCCGTGAAGCGCCAGGTAATGCTGCAGGAGAAACGCGTGCGCGTCGGGCAACCAGGAGGCGATCGCCGGCTCCAGATCGGCGCTGGCCGCCGCGACATCGTCTCCGCATAGCCAGATGACGCTGAACCGTGTCCGCAGGGTCACCGAGGCGTACCGATCCCCGCGACGCTCCGCCTCGCGCACGTAGCCCGGGACCCGTCGCGCCAGCTCGCCCAGCTCGCCCAGGTAGAGCAGCGAGAGACACTGATAGTACTGGCAGGTGTCCACCTCCCAGCCGGCGCCGGTGCGGTCGAGGATCAACCGTTCGGCCTCGGTGACCTCGTCGAGCGCGTTCCGCCAGCCGCCGGTGAAGTAGCTGGCCATGCCCGACGCCGCATGGGCGTAGGAGGCGACGACCGGGCTCTGGGTCAGCTCCGCGATGCCTCGTGCCTTCAGGATCATCCGCTGCGCGCGCGCAGGGTTGCCGACCGCCGCCAGGTAGACACCTTCGAGCGCCAGCGCGACGCCCAGGCGAACCGGCTCGGCCACCCGTAGCGCATACAGCAGCTGGCGCGCCTGATACTCGAACCCGCGCATGCTGTCGACCATGGCGAGCCCACTGGCGACCGACGCGGTAACGTCGAGGCGCACCAGATCGCGCGGGCGGATGTCGCTGGTGTCGCGGCGGCGCCATCGGAGGCCGCGCAGCCGAAGCCAGGCACGCAAGAGCAGGCCGGAGATCATCGCGCGGAACGGCGTCTTGGCCAGGCGCAGGCCGAGCTCGGCCAGGACGGTGCGCAGCGCTGCGAGGCCCTCGTCCAGGTATCCGCCGCGCAGCAGCTCGTCGGCCGAGCGCCGCTGCAGCTCGATGCGGGTCGCCGCGTCCCCGCCCTCCGCCGCACGGGCGAACGACTGCGCCGCTTCCAGCGGGCGGCCGGCGTTGGCGAGCGTGTCGGCGAGCAGCGTGAACAGCTGGCGGCGCGCCGCCGGCTCCTGGGATCCCCCGTCGAGCGCCATTCGATAAAGCCCCGCCGCGCGATCGAAGTCGAGCCGCGAGCGCGCTTCATCGGCCGCCGTGCGGGCGTGCTGCGCCGCGCGCTCCGTCTCGCCGGCGCCGTGCCAGTAGCGGGCGAGCTGCTGCGCAGAGGCTTCGCCCCACTGCTCCGACCCGAGCGCGAGCGCGCGAAAGTGCGCGCGTCGGGGCTCCTCGGCGAGCAGTGCCAGCGTCGCATCGCGAACGCGATCGTGGAACGGCTCCACCCGATCTGCCGCGCGCGCCCCTGCGCTGCGGACGAAATGCAGCGTGCGCAGCGTGGCGGTCTCCTTCGCGAGCTCGGCGGCCGGAATTCCCGCCGCGCTGCCCAGCACCCGCCGCGGGATCGGCTCGCCCGCGAGCGCGACCAACTGGAGGATCTTGCGGCCCGACTCCGAGAGCTGCGCGATGCGCTGTGCGATCACGTCCTCGAGCTGGACCGTCCCCAGCGACGCGCGATCGCCGGTCTGCGCGTAGCTGACCAGCTCGCCGATGAAGAACGGGTTGCCGCGGGCCTCGCGCGCGACCTCGGCGGCCAGCGCGCCCGCACCCGCGCCGAGCAGCTCCGCGGCGAGCGCAGTGGCCGCGCTCTCGGGCAAAGGCGCCAGATCGATCGAGTCGGTGTTCGTGTCCATGCGCCCGACCAGGCTCTCGATCGCCTGCCTCCCCTCGGGCCTGGTCGAGAGCAGCAGGAACAGGCTGGGCGGATCGGGCGGGCGCATCAGATCCGAGAGCACCACCAGCGTGTTCGCATCGACCCACTGCATGTCGTCGAGCACCAGGATCAGCGGATGGCGGGCGCCCACGCGCTGCAGCACCTCGCGCAGCGCCGCGAAGGCACGCGTGCGCAGCTCCTGCGGATCGACGATCTCCTTGCCGCGCGGCGCGTCCGCGATCGCGGGCACCCGCCCGAGCACCGGGAACAAGCGCGGCAGGAGCGCCGCCTCCTTGGGCGTCAGCGATCCCGCCTCTTGCGGCGAGAGCCCCAGCCAGTAGCGGCTCAGGTTGTCGATCAGGCTGTCCATGGCCTGATAGGGCACCGTCTCGCGCTCGTAACAGCGTCCCTGCAAGACCACCAGGTCGGCGTGTTGCGTGCGCGCGTGCTCGAGGAATCGCTGGATCAGCGTGCTCTTGCCGATTCCCGACGGGCCGCGGACCAGGATGGTGGCGGCTCCATGGCCGGCGATCGGCACCAGCCCGCGCTCGAGCTGCGCGAGCTCGAGATCCCGTCCGGCAAACGGCGTCGCACGCGTCCCCGACAGCGTGAGCCGTCCCGACGGATCGGCGCCCCGCCGGTCGACGCCCAGGCGGTCGACGCCCAGGCGGCGCAGGATGGCGGATCCCGACGGGCGATCCTCCGGCGCGCGCTTGAGCAGGTCTACACACAAATCGTCGAGATCCTCGGGCACCGTCGGCACGATCGCGCGCGGGGGCGCCGGTGCGTGCTGCTGCTTCTCGAGCAGCACCTGCATCATCCGCCCGTCGAACGGAATGCGCCCGGTCAACGCCTCGTAGAGCAACGTGCCGACCGCGTACCAGTCCGCGGCCGGCGTCAGGCGGGCCTCGCCGCGGCACTGCTCGGGCGCCATGTACGCCACCGTGCCCACGACCAGGCCCGGCTGGCTCTCCACCTCCGCGCCGTCGGTGCGCATGACCAGGCCGAAGTCCAACAGGACCACGCGCCCTTCGGTGGTGACGAAGATGTTGCTCGGCTTGATGTCGCGGTGGATCTTGCCCGCCGCATGGAGCGCCAGGAGCCCCTGGGCGAGCTGCGGCAGGGCCTGGCGCAGCCGCGCCTCGTCGTACTGACCGACGCGCAGCGTGGGCGCGTCGTGCACCGAGCCCTCGTGCTTGCGGATGTAGGAGAGGAAATCGCTGCCGTCGAGCAGCTCCATCGTGAAGAAGCATTCCTCGGCGACGACCAGCTCGTGCAGCGCGACCAGATTGGCATGGCTCAGATCGGCCAGCTCGCGAAACTCGCGCTTGAGCCGATAGAGCGTGTCCGAGTCGGCGTTCTTGAAGGTCTTGAGCGCTACGCGCTGCCCGCGCTCGCGATCCTCGGCCTCATAGACCACGCCCATCCCGCCGGCGCCGATGCGACGGATGATGCGAAAGCGTTCCGTCCCCTTGAACACGGTGCCTGTGCATCGTAGCCGTTGAGCATCTCGCGGTAAATGCGAAGCCCATCACGGTAGGCAAGCCAGCAACCGTTTCGCTGGCGCACTCAAGTAGCGCGCGGCTGCCAGAGCTCGATCTTCGTGCCATCAGGATCGACGATGTGGGCAAAGCGGCCGTTGGCCTCGTCGTACAGCTTGATGGGGGTGACGCCGTGCGCGCTGCAGCTCGCCAGCACGCCGTCGAGGTCGTCGACGGCCAGGTTGAACATGAACGGCTTCTCCGACGGCGCGAAGTAGTCCGAATCGGCGGCGAACGGCGCGAACACCGTCGCGGCTCCGGCATGCGCGGCCATCGCTGTCGGCGGAAAGATCACGCCGCCCCAGTCGGTGACCTCGAGCCCGAGCACATCGCGGTACCACGCCAGGAGCGTCTGCGGATCGCGCGACTTCCAGAACACCCCCCCGAGCCCGAGCACTTTCGCCATGAACGCTTCTTAGCACGACGGCGAGATCAGCAGACCTCACAGCCCGCGATTTCTCATGTCGCGACGCGGCGGTGCCGTCGCACGCGCCGGTGGACCGCGCGTGCAATCCACGCCGTGAGCCGCGACGGCAGGAGCCGCTGCAAAAGCCACGTGAGCTTCGCCACCCAGGTCACCACG
Organism: Myxococcales bacterium; assembly: GCA_003170275.1. Classification (GTDB taxonomy): domain Bacteria; phylum Myxococcota_A; class Polyangia; order Palsa-1104; family Palsa-1104; genus PALSA-1104. The sequence continues at coordinate 117,143 of PNAM01000032.1, read as the reverse complement.
ATCACCGGCCGGTTCCGTCTCACTCCGCGCAAGATCGCCTGCGCGCACTCGGCGGCGGGCAGCGCGGCGAAGGGCAGGTCGGCGAGGACGCCTTCTCGATCCAGATTCACGAACCGGCTGTCGGTGATGATCGGCGTGTCGATGAGCCCGGGGCAGACCACGCTGACGCGCACGCCGAGATCAGCCGCTTCGGCGCGGAGCGACGTCGAGAGACCGACCACCGCGTGCTTGCTCGCGGCGTACGCGACCAGCCCCGGGTGCGCGGTCAGCCCTGCCAGCGACGCTGTGTTGACGATGTGCCCGCTCTTCTGCGCGATCATGACGGGGTAGGCGGCGGCGACGCCGTGCACGACGCCGTGGAGGTTGACGGCGAGCACGCGGTTCCAGTCGTCCAGCGTCATGTCGCGCGCCTCGCCGGTGATGGCGATGCCGGCGTTGTTGAAGAGATAGTCGAGGCGCCCCGACTCGGCGACGGTCGCAGCCACCAGCGCCGCGAAGGCCGCCGCGTCGCACACGTCGAGCGCCGCACCCCGCGCTCGCCCGCCGGACTTCACGATCTCCGCGGCGACTTCCAGAGCGCGTTCCCCGCGCAGGTCGGCGAGCACCACCTCTGCACCCTCGCGCGCCAGCGCCTCAGCGAGCGCGCGGCCAATCCCCGACGCCCCGCCGGTGATGATTGCGACCCTGCCGTTGAAGACGCTCATGGTGTCGACAATCGAGATGCTGCTCATGTTGACCGGGCTACGTCAACGTCGCTGCGGGACGCGCTGCGGCAGGCCAAGACACGTGATGCGCGAGTTGAAGATCTTCGATATTTCCCTGCGTACCGTCTACGCGCAGGCAAAAGAGCTTGCGCAGGCTCAGGCGCAAGTCCCGTTCATCACACCAGGCAGCGTTCAGATAGAACCGAGAGGCGAGCGACGGTTCGTCTATCGCTACCGGTACGATGGGACCGGCCGCCGCGTGGCCGAGTACCTGGGCCCCGAGGACGATGAAGCGACCGTAGCAAAGGTCATGGAGGCCACAGCCGAGATTCGCGAAGCCGGCACACTCGCCGGGTACAGTCGAGATCTCCGGCGCGTCGGATTCTACAGCGCGGACAACTCGACGGTGGTCACGATGGCATCGCTCTTCAACGCCGGCATCTTCGCGGGAGGGGGTGTGCTCGTCGGCACCCACGCGTTCGGCGTCCTGCTGAATGAGCTCGGGGTCCGGGCCTCCCCCTTTGCGATGACGGAGCACATCGACCTTGCACGTGCGCAACGAATCCAGATCGCAGCGCTGCCGAAGGGCGGGCTGCTCACCCTCCTGCGCGAGACGGGTCTGCCCTTTCACGAAGTGCCGCAGCTGAAGCGAAACGCGCCGGCGACCTCCTTCAAGGTGCGTGGACGGCAGCTCAAGGTAGACCTGCTCGTCCCATCGAAAGGAAAGCCATACGAGCCCGTCGACGTTCCCGAGCTCGGCGCTCATGCGACTGGACTCCCCCACTTCCGCTACCTGCTCGACGGCCCGAGTCATTCCATCGTGCTCGGTCGCGACCGAATCGTTCCGGTGCTGATCCCTCACGCCGGCCGCTTCTGCGTTCACAAGCTGGCGGTGTATTCGCTGCGCTCAGACTCGGCGAAGCGCGAAAAGGACGTGGGTCAGGCTGCGTTGCTTGCAGCCGTATTGGCTGAGCACAACGACTTCCTCTTGATTGACGCGATCGAGGCCATGGACCGTACGCTACGAAGCAAGGTGAAACCTGGCGCGCAGCGGGCCCTGGTCCTCTTGGGATCCGAGCATGTCGCCGCCACCCGCCTGCTCGCCGCCCTCGCCTGATCCGCGCGCTCCGCTATCCGTTCGTGTAATCGTCGCGGTTCGAGCACTTCCCGCTCGAGCACCTGCCGCCCTTGCAATCCGAGTCCGAGCCGCAGTTGCCGCATTTCCCACTCGAGCAGTGGCCGACCGCGCAATCCGAGTCGGACCCGCAGTTGTTGCACTTGCCGCTCGAGCACTTGCTGTGGCCCTTGCAGTCGGAGTCCGAGCCGCAGCTGCCGCACTTCCCACTAGAGCAGTGGCCCACTTTGCAGTCGGAGTCCGAGCCACACGCGTACGCCCGTTGAGCCGGCGCGAACAGCAGAACCGCAGCGAGAACGGCCAGCACCATCGTGATTCGCTTCATTGGCACACTCCTTGGGTTGGGGTCAGGGCCGAGAGCGTATACCCGTTTCGACCGTCTGAGCGAGTGCTCTGGGTTTGTCCTATGCTCGGTAAGATGAGCGGCGAAAAGACAGGTTCGAAGGGCCTCCACATCGGACTGTGGGTCGTGCAGGTGCTCCTCGCCGTCACGTTCGTCGGCACCGGGATCTGGAAGCTCGTCACGCCGATCCCCAAGCTCGCCGCGATCTTTCCTTGGATGGGCCAGGTCTCGCCCGTGTTCCTCTACGCGACGGGCGTGCTCGATGCGCTCGGCGGGCTCGGGCTCATGCTTCCGATGATGACGGGCATCAAGCCGGGACTGACCCGCCTCGCGGCGCTCGGCTGCGCGCTGATGCAGCTCGCGGCGATCGTGTTCCACCTCTCGCGCGGCGAGGCGGGTAACACGCCGTTCAACATCGTGCTGGTCGCGCTCTCGCTGTTCGTCTTCTGGGGGCGGCGTACAACCGCGGCATGAACGAACAATGAGACGAACGGTATTCATATCCTGTGAAGACATCGAACAGGCACGGCCCCTGGTGGCTGCGCTGGAGCGCAGGGGAGCAGCCGTCTTGACCTCTCCGACGCCGGGCGATGATCGCTGGCACGGTTGGTACGCAGACGGATGCAGGAACGAGGTGCGACAGTGCGATCTATTTGTCGCGGTCGTGACCCAGGGCTATGACTCCTCCACGTGGATGGCTCACGAGATCGGCATTGCAACCAAGTTGCTTTCGACGATCGGTCGGCCGCTTACGTTCTTTTTTCGGCTGGTGAGTCGCCCATTGCCTGCGGGATTCAGACAATACGAACCACTCGCGAAAGAACTGCCGCACGTCCCCGACGACGCCGCAACCGTGATTCTTTCGGCGACAAAGGAAGACTGATAACGAAAACGGGGAGCTACGCTTTCGGTTCCGCGTGGCGCGGTTGTTATCTGCAACCATCGAACGTATAGTTTTGCCCCTTTGAGGGGACATTCCATGGATCCTTCGCACATCATGCAAGTCGGCCTTGGATTCTGGGCGTCGAAGACGCTGTTGTCAGCGGTCGAGCTCGGCCTCTTCAGCACGCTCAAGCAGCCCATGACCGCAGCGGAGATCGCGAGCGCGCTCAAGCTAGACCCGCGCGCGGTCCCCGATTTCCCCGATGCGCTGGTCGCGCTTCGGCTCCTGGCCCGTGACGGCGACGGGCCCCAGGCGCGCTACAGCAATACGCCAGAGGGCGCGCTCTTTCTCGACAAGAACAGCCCGGCTTATCTGGGCGGGATGCTGGAGATGGCGAACGCGCGCCTCTATCGCTACTGGGCCGACCTCACCGAGGCACTGCAGACGGGCGCACCGCAGAACGAGATCAAGCACTCGGGCGAGCCGATGTTCGCCAAGCTCTACGAGACCCCTGAGCGACTCGATCAGTTCATGAACGCGATGTCGGGGATCTCGGCGGGTAACTTCAAGGCCTTCGCGCAGCAGTTCGACTTCTCCAAGTACAAGACGTTGTGCGACGTCGGAGGGGCCACCGGGCAGCTCGCATGCATGGTGGCGGCGGCGCAGCCGCACATGCGCTGTCAGAGCTTCGACCTGCCGAAGGTACAGCCGATCGCAACGCGCCGGATCATCAGCGCGGGGCTCGCGGACCGCGTTCAAGCGGTCGCCGGGGACTTCTTCGTCGATTCCTTGCCCAAGGCCGACGTGATCACCATGGGCATGATCCTCCACGACTGGAACCTCGAGAAGAAGAAGGTGCTCATTCGCAAGGCCTACGAGGCGCTGCCCCCCGGCGGTGCCTTCGTGGCCATCGAGGCGCTCATCGACGACGCTCGCCGGGAGAACGCCTTTGGCCTCCTGATGTCGCTCAACATGCTCATCGAATTCGGCGACGCGTTCGACTACTCGGGCGCGGACTTCGCCGGCTGGTGCAAGGAGGCTGGTTTCCGCGACTTCAAGGTCATCAAGTTGGCCGGTCCGTCCAGCGCCGCAGTCGCCTACAAGTAGCGAAGGGTCCATGCCGTTTGTCTCGGTGAGAGAGGCAAACCTGGGCAAGCGCTTCGATCTGCGCGCGTTCCACGACTCGGTCGCCGCCCGCGCCGCCGCGCACTAACGGAATTACCGCTGACTCGCCTGCGGATGGACTGTCAGGCGGCTCGATGGCCAGGCAAGAGTCATCCGCGCGCGCCCGAAGAGTTACGAATCCGCAGTATGTAGCGGGTTGGCTGAACCCGCTACGCTAGACATGAAAAAGGCGCGTACTCTTCGACGAGTCGGCAAGGACGCAGGATCTCCGACGAGGACCCACGATCATAGAGCCGCGCGTAGTCGACGGAACTCGGAACTGAGATACGGAACGCCGTCGAGCACAACGAGGGCGCGTGCCAGAGGGTCGTGCTATCGATCCGCTCGTCTTGTCCCCACGTGGTCCCGCGGGGAAAGGAACTAGCTCATGGCAGCCACCAATGACTCGAATGACGGCGGGGGTACCGACAACCGCGGCCCATTCGTCGTGTCGCATCCCTGCGTTGCGTGCAACGGGCACGGCAAGGCCGACGCCGCGCGCGCTTGCCCGGCCTGTCGCGGTACGGGCGTGGCGCGGTTTTTCCACGGCACGAAGGCCGACCTGAAGCCGGGAGACTTGATCGAGCCGGGCCGGCCCGCCAACTTTGGCGAGCACGGTCGGACTGCGAACCACGTCTACTTCACGGGCACGCTTGATGCGGCCACCTGGGGAGCGGAGTTGGCCCGCGGCGAAGGTCGCGGCAGGATCTACATGGTGGAACCAACCGGCCCAGTCGAGGACGATCCCAACCTGACGGACAAGAAGTTCCCCGGAAATCCGACCAAGTCATACCGGTCGCGCGAGCCACTGCTCGTCTCGGGCGAGGTCGCAAACTGGCAGGGGCACTCTCAAGAGCAAGTCCAGGCCATGAAGGACGGACTCGATCGAGCGAAGCAACGAGGTGCCAAGATAATCGACGACTGACCCGGCTGGTAGCTGCTCACTTCTTGTCGCCGCTACCTTCGGTTGATTGGCCCTCGTCCTCTGAGGGCGGCGGCCCAGCGTCGGGAGCATCTGATGATGCTCGTGCCGGCGAGCTGTCGCATGAAAACGCCGCCGCCCATCCCGTACGACGACTTCGTCCAACGAGTGCGGCGGTACCAGCGGACGAGCGTGCTCATCGCCTGTACGCAAGTCGGCTGGCGGGCCTGGTCCCTCAGAGAGAAAAGCGGGCTCAACGTGAGCCCACCGACCCCTAGCGTACCTCGTAGTTAGCGAGCGCTGGGGTTCAAACGTGTTGGTCGTCTGGGAGTGCGAGGTGGCGGGTTCCGCGCCGGCGTTACAATACGAGTTCGATCTTGCCACCGAGGGCTGAGGCGACAGTTTGCAGGGTCTTGTAGGTCGGGTTCGCCTGACCACTCTCGATATTGGAGATCTCGCTCTGGTCGACCCCGGTCTTCTCGGCGAGCCGCTTCTGAGTCCAGCCGCGCTTTCGACGAGCCTCGGAGAAGCGCCGCGCGAGCCGGAAGCGCTCACGGAAGTAGCGCAGCTCGGCGACGGCCTCAGGCCCCTCGGTCTTCGCGTCGCGGCGAAGCTCGCGCATGAACTCGGTGAACTTTGTCGCCATCGTCCTCGCTCCCTCTGTAAGAGGATATGGGCTATCACCCATAACGTCAATGGCGTGTCTTTCCGGTCCCTCTGGGCCGTCGTCCAGCTTGGCGCGCCTTCCAATCTTTGAGGCGCTCCTTCGCGAGCTGGATCTGTTCCTGCTGGTGGCGGGGGCTCGGCCGCTCGCCCTTGTCGTATCCAGCCAGCAACAGGACGATCCGGTCGCCGTGGGCGTGGCAGAAGACGCGGAGCAGGATCTTTGCCGGATCGCCCGGCTCCGGCTTCGGATCCTTGCCCTTGCGGGCGAGGATCTGCGTTGCATCTTGGTCGAGCCTGAACTCGAAGATGCCGCCACCGATCAGCTTGCCGAAGTTCGTACCGACGACGTTCGGCCCTTCGTGCTGGAGGATCTCGTAGAGCGCCACGCCCATCGCGCGTCGCTTCCGCGGGATCAGACCTCGCAGCTATCGGAGCACTGGCTCGTCGCCGTTCGCGTCTTCGTAGAACTCGAGCGTGTATGCGTGGCCGGCCATCAGCTCAGGCCGAGAGCGTGCCCCGTTTCGCGCGCGAGCTCAATTTCGGCCTCAGGAAAAAGGCTGCACCCAGTAAAAGAAAAGGCGCGTACTCTTCGATGAGTACGCGCCTTCGGTGGTAGCGGGGGCCGGATTTGAACCGACGACCTTCGGGTTATGNNCTACCAGGCTGCTCCACCCCGCAATAATGTGTGTTCGCTGCGACGGACGGTTGTGTACTTCAGGCGCAGCGGTGCGTCAAGCCCAAGTTGCGGTTTGGGCGGAATTGCTTTTTGGGGCGAGGTGCCTAGCGTTCAGCGAGCGGCGGTGAGACGCTCGCGGCGCGAGGCGGAGACGATGGCTCAGGACGAGGACGGCAAGCGCGGGGTCACCCGGCGCGGGTTCTTGCAGGGCACAAGCCTTTCCATTGCGGCAGCGACGCTGCTCAAGACCACCACCGAGGCGTTGGCGAGCCCGGGGCGGCCGCGGGTGGTGGGGCCGGGGCTGGTCAAGATCAGCCTGAAGGTGAATGGGAAGGCGCATGCGCTCGAGGTCGAACCGCGGACGACCCTCGCGGACGCGCTGCGCACCCAGCTCGGGATGACCGGGACCAAGGTGGTGTGCGATCGCGGGGCTTGCTCGGCGTGTACGGTGCACCTCGCGGGGATGCCGGTGTGCTCGTGCATGACCCTGGCGCTCGAGGTCGGGGCGCGCAACGTGACCACCATCGAGGGGCTGGCGCACGGGGACAAGCTGCATCCGGTGCAGGCGGAGTTCATCGCCAACGATGCCATGCAGTGCGGGTTCTGTACGCCGGGGATGATCATGAGCTGCGCGGCGCTGCTCGAGCGCACGCCGCGGCCGTCGCTGGCGGAGGTGCAGACCGCGGTGAGCGGGAATCTGTGCCGCTGCGGGACCTATCCGAAAGTGTTTGCGGCGACGCTGGCGGCGAGCGGGCAGGCGCTGCCGCCCCACTCTACCGTCGAGATCGCGCGCGAGACGCTGGCGGTGGCGACCCGGCCGGAGGTGCCGGCGGATGAGCCGCCTGCGTGGCCGGCGTCGAGCGAGCTGGCGGTGGTGGGCAAGTCGACGCCGCGGCTCGATGGGCGGGCGAAGGTGACCGGCGCGGCGCGCTATACCGCGGACGTGCGGCTGCCGGGGATGCTCTACGCGCGGCGCGTGGTGTCGCCGCATCCGCATGCGATCGTCAAGTCGATCGACACCAGCGCCGCGGAGCGCTTTCCGGGCGTCAAGGCCGTACATCTGGTCGAGCGCAACCGCGAGGGCGCGCAGCTTCGCAATCCGCCGGCGAATCCGGAGAAGTATCCGACCATTCGCTATGCGGGGCAGACCCTCGCGGCCGTCGCGGCCACGTCGCAGGCGATCGCCGACGAGGCGGCCAAGCTGGTCAAGGTCGAGTACGAGCTGTTGCCGTTCACCGTCGAGCTCGACGAGGCGCGCAAGGAAGGGGCGCCGATCGTCTATCGCGGGCCGACCGAGCAGCCGCCGACGCCGGGCGGGCCGGGCGCGCCCAAGGGCCTGTCGCAAACCGGCAACGTGCGCGGGCCGAACGAGTCCAAGCACGGCGATCTCGCGGCGGGCTGGAAGGACGCGCAGGTCACCGTCGAGGGCGAGTTCCGCACGCAGGTGCAGACCCACTCGGCGCTCGAGACCCACGGGGTGGTCGCCGACTGGAAGCCGGACGGGCTGACCGTCTATGCGTCGACGCAGGGCACGTCCAGCGTGCGCGCGGAGCTGGCCGAGGTGTTCGGGCTGGCCAAGGCCAAGGTGCACGTGATCACCGAGTTCATGGGCGGCGGGTTCGGCGCCAAGTTCGGGGCCGGGACGCACGGCGTGCTGGCGACGCACCTGTCCAAGCTGGCCGGCGCGCCGGTGCGGCTGATGCTCGATCGCAAGGAGGAGCACACCTCGGTGGGCAACCGGCCCTCGTCGCTGCAGACGCTCAAGATCGGCGCCAAACGCGACGGCACGCTGACCGCAGTCGAGCTGCATAGCTGGGGCACGTCGGGGAGCGGCTGCGGCGCGGGCGTCGGGCCGTGGACCGAGAAGCTGTATCCGTCGCCGAATTTTTCGTCGTCGCAGTACGACGTGTTCACGCACGCGGCGCCGGGCGCGGCGTTTCGCGCACCGGGAGCGCCGCAGAGCATGTTCGCGGTGGAGCAGCTGATCGACGAGCTGGCCGAGCGCTGCAAGCTCGATCCGCTCGCGCTGCGCGACCAGCTCGATCGCGGCGACGAGCGATCGGATCGCGAGGCGCGGCGCGTCGAGCGGCGCATCGGCGCCGAGAAGATCGACTGGGCCAGACGGCGGCCGCCCGCCAGCGACCCGGGGCCGGTCAAGCGCGGGCTCGGCGTCGCGCAGGCGATCTGGGGGCGCTTCGTGGATCTCGATTCGGCCTGCGAGGTGCGCGTCACGCGCGACGGATCGATCGAGCTGCTTTCGTCGGTGATGGACATCGGCACCGGCACGCGCACCGCGCTCGCGCAGGTGGTTGCCGAGGAGCTCGGCGTGCACGCGGCCGACGTCACCATGCGCATCGGCGACACCGCGTATCCGATCGGGCCCAGCTCGGGCGGCTCGAAGACCCTCTTGGGCATCACCGCGCCGGCGCGCACCGCCGCGTGGCGCGTGCGCAAGCAGCTGTTCGACGCGGTCGCGCCGTCGCTGCACGCCAAGCCCGACGAGCTCGAGGCGCGCGACGGCAAGGTGTTCGTGCGCGGCAATCCGTCCCGGTCGCTCTCGTTCAAGAAGGCCGCCGCCAAGATGCGCACCGAGCAGCTCTCGGCGCAGGCCAGCCGCACCGGCGACTACGGGGGCGACAAGAAAGACGGCTACGGCGGCGTGCAGTTCGCCGAGGTCGCCGTCGACACCGAGACCGGCGTGATCAAGGTCGAGCACATGCTGGCGATCCACGAGTGCGGCCGCATCATCAATCCGCTGGCGGTGCAGAGCCAGATCAACGGCGGCGTGCTGCACGGCATCTCGTGGGCGCTCTACGAGAACCGGCAGCTCGACCGCGCGACCGGGCGCATGGTCAACCCCAACCTCGATCAGTACAAGATCGCGGGCGCGCGCGAGACGCCGTCGATCGAAGTGGTGCTGGTCGATCAGCTCCAGGGACGCACCGCCACCGACGCCAACGGGATCGGCGAGCCGGCCAACATCGCGACCGCCGCGGCCGTCGCAAATGCGGTCTACAACGCGATCGGTGTGCGGATTCGCGAGCTGCCGATGAAGCCCGCCGTCGTGCTCGCCGCGCTGGCGAAAGGAGGCCGCCGATGAAGAGCTTCGAATACACGGCCGCGGCGAACGTTCCCGAGGCGATCGCACAGCTCAAGGATGCGAACGTCGTGGTGCTGGCGGGCGGGGTCGATCTGCTCGATCGCATGAAGGAGGGGCTGGTGAGCCCGTCGCGATTGGTGAGCATCCGCTCGCTCGCGGATCTCGCGTTCGTGCGAGAGGACGCCGCGGGGCTGCACCTGGGGCCGTTGGTGACGCTCGCGCAGCTCGCCGAGCACAAGGACGTGCGCGCGCGCTACCTGGCGCTCGCCGACGCAGCCGCGCACGCGGCGACGCCGCAGATCCGCAACATGGCGACGCTCGGCGGCAACCTGATCCAGCGGCCGCGCTGCTGGTACTTCCGCTCGGCGGATTTCCACTGCCGAAAAAAGGGCGGGAGCACCTGCTTCGCGCAGGAGGGCGAGAACCAGTATCACGCGATCTTCGGCAACAACCTGTGCGCGATCGTGCATCCATCGACCCCGGCGACCGCGCTGGTGGCGCTCGGGGCGCGCGTCAAGCTGACCGGTGCGAACGGCGCGCGCGAGCTCGCGCTCGAGGAGCTGTTCGCGCCGCCGGAAAAAGACGTCACGCGCGAGAACGTGCTCGCGCAGGACGAGCTGCTGACCGAGGTGCTGATCCCGGCGCCGGCGAATGGGACGCGCTCGGCGTATCACAAGCAGGGCGAGAAGGAATCGTTCGACTGGCCGATCGCGGACGTGGCGGTGGTGCTCGAGCTCGCGGGACGTACCTGCCGGCGCGCGTCGATCGTGCTCGGCGCGGCGGCGCCGGTGCCGCTGCGGGCGAAGGCGGCCGAGGCGCTGCTGGTGGGTAAGACCATCGACGAGCGCAGCGCGGCGGCGGCGGCCGAGGCGGCGATGGTGGGCGCGACGCCGCTCGCCAAGAACGGCTACAAGGTGGCGGTGTTCAAGGCGGTGATCCGCCGGACCATCCTCGCTGCCGGAGGTGCTGCATGAAACGCGAAGACGGATCGCCCTCCCCTGCACCAGAACCGGAGACGCCGGCGCTGCCGACGGTGTGCCGGCTGTTGAGCACCAAGACCGCGTTCGGCGTCGGCTCGCGCGGCGCGCTGTGGAAGCTGGGCGAGTCGACCACCGCCGCCTACTGGTGCCTCGCGACCATGGAGCCTTTCGGGCCGGACGACTCGTTCTGCCACCCGCACACCTGCGGCGAACGGCGCGGCTGCTTTCAGGGGAGCGACGACTGAAGCCGACCTGGCCGGAGTCGGTCGATCAGGCGCTGTGCTTCGGCTGGATCGACGGGCTGCGCAAGCGCGTCGACGAGACGCGCTACATGATCCGCTTCACGCCGCGCAAGCCGACCAGCATCGCTGCATCGCCCCGCTCCGCCGCCGAGCAGATCGGAATTCCGCCCACTTTGCAAAGTCGCTCCAGAAGTAGCCTGACTTCGCACCCTTGCACCATAGGAGAAGGACCCCACCCTCCTAAGTCTCGATTGTGCGTGGCTCGACGGGAAAAATCGGTTTAGGTGCCTACGGCGTAGCCGAGCGCGATCGCTGCGTCGGTGCGATCGAGGCGGAGCCAGCGCTTGAAGGGTTCGTCGTGCAGCCCGCCGGCCTCGACGCCGGCGAGGTTCTCGTGCGCGACGCGCAGCGCCAGGCTCTGCGCGTGCTGCCCGCATTCGATCAGCAAGAAGCGTCCGCCGCGCTCGCCGTAGCGGCCGGTGACGCGACCGGGAAACGCCACGAAGACGAACAGCGCCGACGGTGCGCCTTCGAGGGTGAGCCCGACCGAGGGAGCGACCTCGTCCCAGGATGGCGCGGGGCCGACGACCGACAGCGCGTGCGTGTCGCCGTTGTAGTAGACGATCGCGCGCTCGTCGAAGAGCAGCGCAAAGACTTCGATCGGATACTTGGCGCCCGCGGACGGCAAGAGGCGGCCCGCGCCGGGCTTGTGGGCGAACGCGTAGAACAGGCTGCCGAGCTGCGCTTCGCTGAGCGGCGCCGGGCGAAACGCGCGCCGGCTCTCGCGCTGCGCCATCACGCGCGCCAGCGGATCGTCCGGGCGACGGAGCGCGCGATCCGCGCCGGGATGAAAGAGCTGCGCGACCTGCGTGGCGGCGCGCGCGTCTTCGTCGAGGCGCTCGGCGAAGCCCGGCGCGGTGCGCGCGTTGAGCTTGGAGTTTTCCCAGAACAGCGAGAAGAGCGGCGCGTCGTCGTTCATGGTCATCCGAGGGGGTGCGGTTGGGGATTGGGGAACGGGCCCGGCTCGAGGTCGGGATAGCGCCAGCGCACGTCGCGCGTGCGGCCGCCGAGGAACGGCGCGCGCTCATCGCCGTGCAGCAGCGAGAGCTCGGGCGAGAGCGCGCGGGCGACCACCAGGCCGACCCCGGCGACGTCGGGCAGCGTGAGATCGCGGTAGAAGACGCGGACCCCGGCGTCATCGAGCGCGCACATCAGGCGCTCGAGCGCGAGCGGCGCGGGGCCGGGCGTGGGCGACGGTGGGAGCGCTCGCGGCGCGCGCGCGCGGGTGAACAGCGGCAGCGGATCCCACTCGGCGGGACACAGCGTGTAGTAGGCGCCGTGCTGCGAGAAGTCGCGCACCTCCGACGGGTGGCGGAACGCGAGCGCCGGATGCTCGTTGCAGTAGTAGCCGGCGAACACCGTGCCTTGCAGCCACTCGAGCCACGCCTTTTCGATCGCCAGCGCATGGGCCGGTCGGCACGCCGCGCCGAGCGCGAACCGGCGACGGCCGCGCAGCGGGAGCTGGCCGCACACCACCACCACCGGATGCGGATTCCACACCTGCGTCAGGTCGAAGGCGCGCACCTGGCCGCCACGCGCGCGCACCCGCGCGGTATACGCATCGGGCAGGATCAGCTCGCGGCCGCCGAGCGAATTCAGCCAGGTGACGGTGAGCGCGTCGCGTTCGAGCAATTCCTCGACGGCGGAGAGCAGCGCCGCGCACGGGTTGTCGTGGGCGGCGAGGCCGGTCGAGGTCGACGGCACGAGCGGCGGATCCGTGCGCCCGCCGAGGCCGACCAGCGGCTCGGGCGCCCACGCCTCGGTGTTGTCGGCGAGCGAATAGACCGGCGCGTAACGGACCGCTCGCGGATCGGGCGCCGGCCAGGGAAAGCCGGGCATGCGCTGCTGCTCGCCGTCGAACAGCGCGAAGTCGGACAGGCGCAGCACCCGCGCGCCGTCGAGCTCGGACTCGGCGCGCAGTGGCAGGCGCGTCAGCGACGCGGAGTAGCGCTCGAGCGCTTCGGCGACGCAGGCGGCGTGGGCCGCTTCTTTGGTGCGCGCGAAGCCGCCCGAAGAGCTCTCGCGCAAGGAGCCCGTGTCGCCGACGATGCACGCGTTGAACACGCCATCGACGTCGGCGAACGTGCCCTCGACGTCGAGCACCGGCGGCACGATCCCGTGGCGGAACCCGCAGGCCTCGCCGAGCAGCCGCGCGCGCAGCGAGGTCACGTCACTTCAGGATCGCGACGATCCAGATGTACGCCTCGATCACCGTCACCGCCGGGATACCGAGCAGCAGCACGGCGAACATCCAGCCGCGCAGCCCGGCCTTGTAGCGCAGCAGGAACAGCCCGCCGAGGTAGACCACCAACGCCATCATCACGCCGAGCTGCGGCGCGGCCGCGGCGCTCACGATGCCGGCCGCCATGGCCAGCGGCAACAGGAAGAAGCCGAGCACCTTCCAGCGTCTCTTCGGAATCGTGCGCAGGTTGGGCACCGGCAGGTCCGGGCCCGACGGGCGGAACGGCGACTCCACCGGGCCGGCCGCTTCGGTCTGTGCGCCACCGACGGTGCGCGGCTTGAAGCCCTTGCCCACCGCGCGCGCGGTCAAGATCGACGAGCCGACCAGCGTCGCCAGGCAGCAGCAGCAACAGCACGAGCAGCCCGAGCTCTTCGGCGAGGCTACGCTCGGGCGCGCCGAGGGTGCGTCGAACTGGTGCACCAGGCGAATCACGAGCGCGCCCACGGGAGCGCGAACGAGCCGGCGCCGTACGGGGTCTCGCCCGGGAAGCACCACGGGCACCAGGGCAGCCGGTGCACGCGCTCGGTACGGGTCGCCAGCGTGGACACGTTGAAGGACACGGTTCGCTCCACCAGTTGAGGACAACTGCCGAGGCGTCGATATTCCGCCAGTTGCTCGCGCACCAGCGCGGCGGCGAGTGCGACGTGGGTCGAGGCCTCGGGAGCGGGCGGCGGCTCCGGATCGCCCCACGTGTGGCGGATGCGGCCCGCCAGGCAGCCGAGGCACGCGGTCTCGCCAGGCCAGACCAGCGGGCCGAGCGAGATCGTGTGGTGATAGGCGAGGTCGACGAACAGGTGCGGCAGGCGCACGGTGGCGTAGGGCTCGAGCGTCTCCATCAGCGTGCCCGAGGCGCGCACCCACACCAGCAGCTCGGCGTCGCGCTCGTCGGTGTGTTGCAGATCGGTTTCGAGCAGCGCATCGAGCGCGACGCCGATCGCGACCGGGGCGCGTAACGCAAAGCGCAGCGTGGCGCCCGGCGGGCGGCGCGTCCGCTGGAGCGCGCCCAGCTTCTCGAGCTTGCCGAGCAGCGGCGCGAACGCGGCGCCGAGCGCGTCGAAGGTCCCGGGCTGGCCGCTGCGCCACGCGCCGTGCAGCGCGCGCGCCTCGACGGGGGACGCCTCATCGACCAGGTAGAGCTCGTCGGCGCCCGCGCTCGCGACCAGCTGGTCCTCCTCGAGCAGCAGCGTCCACTGGGGGCTCATCTGATACATCTGATTCCTTCCATTTCCGCACAATCGTCGGCAAAGTCAAACCATGCCGTCGTACCGCGTCACCCTGCGCACCTCGTCGGGGGACCGCCATTTTTCGCTGGCTGCGGGCGGCACGCTCTTGCGCGCGGCGCTGCGCGCAGGCCTACCGGTGGCGCGCTCGTGCCGCGGCGTCGCCGTGTGCGCCGCGTGCAAAATGAAGGTGCTCGACGGCACCGCCAACCTCGCACCACCCGGCCCCGCCGAGACAGCCCTCTACGCCCGCGAACCCCTCCGCCCCAACGAACGCTACGCCTGTCAGGCCCGCGTCCACGGCCCCTGCACCGTCACCACCACCTACTGGTAACCCACGAATCTGACGCGGTCAAAAAGCGCAATCATCTTGCGGCCGAAACTTAAGAACTTAAGACCGTCCCCTTTCAGTAGGATGGAGACATGGCGAACAGCGAGTTCGATGAGGCGTACGACGATGATGAGAAGCGCGTGCGCGGGGCGATCCTCACCGACGCGATCCGGGAGCTGCCGCCGAAGACCGCGGTGACCGTGCCCAAGGAGACGAGCGCCGGGGAGGCGATCGCGCTCATGCAGTCGCGCAGCTTTGGCGCGCTGCTGGTCACCGACGGGGGGCGCCTGTGCGGCATCTTCACCGAGCGCGACGTGCTCACCAAGATCGCGGGCCGCGGCGTCGATCTGAAGACTACGCGGGTGGCCGACGTGATGACCAAGAACCCGGCGACGCTCTCGCCCGATCACCCGATCGCGGTCGCCATGAACCGCATGCACCTCGGCGGCTATCGCCACATCCCGATCGTCGATCCGGGCGGCGCCCCCGTCGGCATCGTCTCCGTACGCGACATCGTCGACTACATCATTCGCCTGTTCCCGCAGGCGGTCCTCAACCTCCCCCCCGACGACTCCATCCCGATCAAGATCGACGGCGGCTGATCCGCGATAACGGATAACGAGCGGACTTAACTTTTTAACTTTCTCTCGCTCCGTCCGGCTACCGGACCAAACAAGTTAAAAAGTTAAGTCCGCTTGTTATCGTTTGCGGGAGATGCGGAGGGCGGAGGTGGTGGAGACCAGGTAGGGGACCGAGAAGGTGAGCGGGATCTTCCAGTAGAGGATCGGGGGGAACGCGCCGGACAGTAGGACGTTGCCCTGGTTGATCGCGGTGAGGGTGGTGCCGACGATCGCGGCGGTGACCAGCGCGGTGCGGAACAGCGGGCCGTGCAGGATCGCGTGGCGAAGGCATTTGTCGACCGGGCCGGCCGCGGTCGAGAAACGGAAGCGCAGCGCGGGACGGTGCTCGGGCGGGCAGCTCAACGCGGCTTCTCGACGATGTACACGCGCTGC
This sequence comes from Myxococcales bacterium, assembly GCA_003170275.1. GTDB lineage: Bacteria > Myxococcota_A > Polyangia > Palsa-1104 > Palsa-1104 > PALSA-1104. The sequence continues at coordinate 101,462 of PNAM01000032.1, read as the reverse complement.
ATGCGCGTCGGCACGTCGGGCGGCTCGCCGCGCGTGATCTTGGGCAGCACGTCCATCCCTTCGGTGACCTTGGCGAAGATCGTGTACATGCCGTCGAGGCTGTGAGCGGCGGCGAGCGTGATGTAGAACTGCGAGCCGTTCGAGTTGGGATCGCTGGTGCGCGCCATGCCGACCACGCCGGGCCCGTCGTAGGTGAGCGTCGCCACCGGCTCGAGGCCGAACGTGTAGCCCGGCCCGCCGGTTCCCCAGATGCTCGAGTCGGGATCGAGCGAGTTCGGATCGCCGCCCTGCGCGACGAAGCCGTCGATCACGCGATGAAACGCGATGCCGTCGTAGAAGTGATGCAGCGTGAGCCACACGAACGAGTTCACGGTGATCGGCGTATCGGTCTCGAGGAGGTCGAGCACCATGCGCCCGGCGTCGGTCTCCATCACCGCCAGGTAGTCGCGCATCGGCTGGGTCGCCATGCCGGCCGCCGGGAAGGTGCGCTCCGGCAGATCGGAGAGGAACGGCGTGAGCGTGTAGCCCGCCGGCAGGTAGTACGGCGTGAGGTTCGCGTCGTCGGTGGCCAGGTCGGCGGGCGCTTGCATGGGCTTCGACGGCGAGCACGCGGACGCGAACAGCAACACCAGAGCGACGAGACGCGGCATGCACGGTCAGTACCATTGACAAAGGTTCAGGGGGCCGATATTTTGTGTACGAACTAATTTGAGGTTCGAGCCTTGGTCGTCCGACGCGAGCTGAAAGAGGACCTCGACCGCATCGTCGAGAGCATCATCTATCTCGTCACCGAGAGCCGCCGGCTGTCCAAGGACGAGGCCGCGCGCTACGGCGTGACGCCCACGCAGCTCTCGGTGCTCAAGCTGCTGCAGGAGATCGGCGACCTCTCGCTCGGCACGCTCTCGAAGGAGATCCGCGCGCACAACTCCACGGTCACCGGCATTGTCGATCGCATGGAAGCGGCCAGTCTGGTCGAGCGCGTGCGATCGGAAGAGGACCGGCGGGTGTGGATCATCCGGCTCACCGCGCAGGGCCGCAAGGTGGCGGAGAAGGCGAAGATCTCGCCGTGGGACACGCTGCGCCACGCGCTCGCCGCCCTCCCCGCCCAGGACCAGGAACGACTCACCGCGATCCTCAAGAAGGTCGCGCTCAACGTCACCTCGGAGGCAACCCATGGCACTCGGCGATAAGGTCATCATCACCTGCGCGGTCACCGGCGCGGTCACCACCAAGAAGCAGTGCGCGGCGATCCCGTACAGCGCGGTGGAGATCGGGGAAGAGTGCCGGCGCGCGTACGAGGCCGGCGCCACGGTGGTGCACGTGCACGGCCGAAGCGACGACGGGCAGCCGTCCTACGACGCCGGCGTGTTCGAGGCCTACAAGCGCGAGATCGAGCAGCGCTGCCCGGTGATCATCAACTTCTCGACGGGCGCGGTGGGCCTCACCAAGGAGCAGCGCATCAACCACGTGCTCAAGACCCGCCCGCACATCGGCGCGCTCAACATGGGCTCGATGAACTACGCCAAGTATTCGGCGAAGAAGAAGTCGTTCGTGTTCTCGTTCGTGTTCGCCAACCCGTTCGACGAGATCATCTTCTACTTGAAGGCCATGACCGAGGTCGGCGTGCGGCCGGAGTGCGAGTGCTTCGACACCTCGCACGTCGCGTCGCTCGAGCCGCTGCTCGACATGGGGCTGCTCACAGGGCCGATCGACATCAACATCGTGCTCGGGGTCATGGGCGGCGCGCCGGCGACTCCCGATCACCTGCAGTTCATCGCCACGCACCTGCCGAAGGGCTCGGTGTGGAAGACCACGCCGATCTCGACCGCCACCTGGCCGCTCACCTCGATGGCGCTCGGCATGGGCGGCAACGTGCGCGTCGGGCTCGAGGACAACTTCTACCTGCCCAACGGCGAGATGGTGAAGTCCAACGGCGAGCTGGTGGCGCAGGCGGCGAGCATGGCCAAGGCCGCGGGTCGCAGCATCACCACCGTCGAGGAGACCAAGCAGATCCTCGGGATCGCCCAGGGGACACGCTAGATGCCGAGCATGCGCGAGCGGGTCGCCGAGCTCGAGAAGCGCCGCACCGAAGCCAAGCAGATGGGCGGCGAAGAGAAGGTGAAGAAGCAGCACGAGCGCGGCAAGCTCACCGCACGCGAGCGCATGGACCGGCTGTTCGACAAGGCGGCGTGGTTCGAGGTGGGCGTGCACGGCACGCAGATGGCGCACGCGGATCCGAAAGACAAACCGGCCGCCGACGCGGTGATCTGCGGCTACGGGCACATCGACGGGCGGCTCGCCTGCGCGGCGGCGTACGACTTCACCGTCAAGGGCGGCTCAATCGGCCAGACCGGCGAGGTCAAGGTCTCGCGCCTGCGCGAGCTGGCGCTGCGCAATCGCGTCCCGATGGTGTGGTTCATCGACTCGGCAGGCGCGCGCATCGATCCCAAAGCCGGCGGCCAGGGCGATCTGCTCTCGTTGTTCGCCGGCGCGGGCGCGCTGTTCCGCGAAGAGGTGATCATGAGCGGCGTGGTCCCGCTGGTCGCCGCGATGGTCGGGCCGGGCGCGGCCGGCACCGCGTACATCCCCGGGCTCGCGGACTTCGTGCCCATGGTCAAGGACATCGGCTCGATGGCGCTGGCCGGCCCGCCGCTGGTCAAGGCGGTCACCGGCCAGGAGATCTCCGAGCAGGAGCTGGGCGGCTCCAAGGTGCACACCGAGAAGTCGGGCGTCGGCGATCTCGAGGTCGCCAACGACGATGCGTGCATCGCGTCGATCAAGGAGTACCTGTCGTTCATGCCCTCGTCGTGCGAGTCCAAGCCGCCGATCGTGGTCACCCACGATCCGATCGATCGCCGCGACGACAGGCTTCTCGATCTGTTGCCCGAGTCCGCGCGCCAGGCCTACGACATGCACGAGCTGATCAAGGTGGTCGTCGACGACGGGCGCTTCTTCGACATCAAGCCCAAGTTCGGCCGAGCGATCATTACGGGGCTGGCGCGCATCGGCGGGCGGCCGTGCGGCATCGTCGCCAACAACCCCAAGCAGCTGGGCGGCATCCTCACCAACGACTCGGCCGACAAGGCCGCGCACTTCATCCAGCTGTGCGACGCGTTCAACGTGCCGCTGGTGTTCCTGATGGACGTGCCCGGCTTCATGGTCGGCTCCAAGGTCGAGCACGAGGGCATCATCCGCCACGGCGCCAAGATGCTGCACTGCATGGCCTCGGCCACGGTGCCCAAGCTGACCGTGGTGGTGCGCAAGGGTTACGGCGCGGGCTATTTCGTGATGGCGGGCCGCGCGTACGAGCCGGATCTTCTGGTCGCGTGGCCCGGCGCGGAGATCTCGGTGATGGGCGCCGAAGGCATGGTGGGGATCGCCGGGCGCAAGCTGTTCGGCGGCAACGAGCCGCCGGCCGAGGTCAAGGCGCAGCTCGCGGCGGTGATCCAGCAGCACATCGACATCTACAAGGTGGCCGGCTGGGGGCTGGTCGACGACATCATCGATCCGCGCGACACCCGCAAGGTGCTCGCGCTCGGGCTCGAGCTGTCGTGGAACAAGAAGGTCGAGCGCCCCTGGCGCAAGCACGGCGTGATGCCGGTATAGGAGACGCTCACATGTTTGATTTCACCGACGAGCAGAAGATGGCGCGCAAGATGGTGCGCTCCTGGGCGGAGAAGGAATTGGCGCCGCACGTCGCGAAGATGGAGCGTGGCGAGATCTTGCCATACGACATCATGCGAAAAATGCTCAAGACGTTCGGCATGGACGAGATGGTGAAGGCCTCCTTCGCCAAGATGAAGGACGACCAGGCGGCACCCGGCTCCGGCACTGCGGACCGCAACCTGGGCGCGGATCCGGCCATGTCGGCGATCGTCGCCATCGAGCTGTCGCGCGTGTGCCCGGGCTTCACGCTGGCGTTCGGCGCCTCGCTCGGCCTGGCGGGCGGCGCGATCGTCGCCAAGGGCACGCTCGCGCAGAAGCACAAGTATGCGCTGCCGATCCTCACCGGCGAGAAGATCGGGGCGTGGAGCATGACCGAGCCGGGCGCCGGCTCCGACGCGTTCGGTTCCATGCGCACCACCGCGCGCCGCGACGGGACCGATTACATCCTCAACGGCCAGAAGACCTTCATCACCAACGCGCCGTTCGCCGACACCTATGTTGTATACGCAAAAATACAAGAACATACGGGTGATGACATCCGCCACCGCCCGATCCACGCGTTCATCGTCGAGAACGGCGCGCCCGGCCTGAGCCGCTCCAAACCCATGGACAAGATGGGCATGCACTCTTCCCCGACCGGCGAAGTGTTCCTCGCCGACGTACGGGTGCCGCGCGAGCAGCTCCTCGGCGAGCAGGAAAAAGATCCCAGTCGCGAGCAGGCGCGCGACGTGTTTCATGGCGAGCGCACCGGCATGGTGCCGATGTGTCTCGGCATCGTCGAGCGCTGCCTGACCGATTCGATCAACTACGCCAAGCAGCGCGAGGCGTGGGGCAAGCCGATCGCCGAGTACCAGCTGATCCAGGACAAGATCGCGCGCATGTACGTGCACCGCGAGAACATCCGCAACCTGTTGTTCAAGCAGTTCGAGAAAGTGCACAAGAAGGCGCCGATCGGCCAGGCCGAGGCGTCGGCGACCAAGCTGTACTGCGGGCGCGCGGCCACCGAGTGCGCGCTCGAGGCGATCCAGATCATGGGCGGCAACGGCTACATGCGCGAGTACCACGTGGAGATGCTGATGCGCGACGCCAAGCTCTTGCAGATCGGCGGCGGCACCGACGAGATCCAGATCGTCACGATCGCGCGCCACCTGCTCAAAGACGGGCTCGTCGAGTAGGCTCATCGGGACCGTGTTATGAATCTGTCGTCCTAAAAGGAGAACCCCAATGGCCATCAAGCTCGATCTGGTCGGCAAGAAGTCGGACGCCACGCCGTTCACCTACACCTGGAAGGACACCGTCCTGTACGCGCTCGGAGTCGGCGCCAAGGTGGACGAGCTCGACTTTTTGTACGAAGGCCGCGGGCCGAAGGTGCTGCCCACGTTCGCAGTGGTGCCGTCGTTCGCCGCGCTGATCTCGGTGGCCGGCGATCTCGGCGCCAACCCGATGATGATCCTGCACGGCGAGCAGAAGGTGATCCTGCACCGCCCGATCCCGGCCAACGCAAAACTGTCCACCTCGTCGGAGGTCAAGGGCATCTACGACAAGGGCAAGGGCGCGCTGGTGGTGGTCGAGGCCAAGACCGTCGACGAAAAGGGCGAAGGCGTGTTCGACAACGTGTTCTCGATCTTCGTGCGCGGCGAAGGCGGCTTTGGCGGCGAGCGCGGGCCCGAGGCGGCCAAGGCCGATCCGCCGGCCGGCAAGGCGCCCGACTTCGAGGTCGTCGAGTCGACGACCAAGGAGCAGGCCCTCCTCTATCGGCTCTCGGGCGACGTCAACCCGCTGCACGCCGATCCCAACATGGCCAAGTTCGGCGGCTTCGATCGGCCGATCCTGCACGGCCTGTGCACCTTCGGGCACGCCGGTCGCGCGGTGCTCAAGGGCGCGTGCGGCGGCGACCCGAACAAGCTCAAGTCGTTCGGCGCGCGCTTCGCCGGCGTGGTGTTCCCCGGCGACACGCTCACCACCCGCGGCTGGAAGACCGACGGCAAGTCGTACGTGGTCACCACCACCACGCAGGAGGGCAAGGTCGTGCTCTCCAACGCGATCGCCGAGGTCGCCTGATCTACTTCCCCAGCGGCACGACGATCGTCGGCGTCGCCCCATAGTCCGGGCTCGGCCTGGCCGGCATCGCGTTGACGAATCCCATCTCGAGCTTGCCGCGATAGTAGCCGATGGCCACGCGCATCTGCTTGCCCTCCCCGATCGTCAGATCGAGTAGGAAGTGAACGTTCGCCGGCTTGCCGTTGACCTTATAGAGGCTGTCCCAGCGGTGATCGCCGACCTCCTCGCACTGCAGGCGCTGCACGAGCGCGTACTCGAAGGGAGTGAGGCCGTTCCAGCCGTGCTGGTCGAAGTCGGCGATCAGGTCCGGCGGATTGCGAAAGCGCGTGCTCGCCTCGATCGGTCCCGATCGGTACATCAGCAGGTACGACGACTTCTCCGGCCGGTTGCGCAGCGGAGCGCGCCGCAAGAGCTGCTCCTCGCCGAGCGACGGGTCGTCCAGGTACTGCTCGTCCGGCTCCACGTTCATGATCATCAGTGTGCCCAGGTGCATGATCGACTGCTCCCAGTGGGCCACCTGCGCGGCCACCGGCGGCATGACCCACAGGCGGTCGAACCCTTGCCGCCGGCCGAGCTTGTAGCGCTCGAGCTGCTTGTCGTTGAGCGCGATCGCATTGGGCAGCGCGTCCGCGAGCTCCGGCACCACGTTTTCCCGGTAGTACGTACGGGCCACGACGAGCGCCTCTTTGACTGGCGTTGGCGTGGTCTTCGACTTCGGCATGTCGTGACACCCCCTTGTAGCTGCTCTACTCTCTCATTGTGTCCGCGAATCTTCAACGCGAGCTAGCGCTCGCCATCCGCCTCGCCCGCCAGGCCGGCGAGCTGATCCGCGGGTTTCACCAGAGCGGGATCGCGGTCGAGCGCAAGGCGGGCAACGAGCCGGTGACCGAAGCCGACCGCCAGGCCAACGCGCTCCTGGTCGCCGGCCTGCAAGCCGGCTTTCCCGACTACGGCATGCTCTCGGAGGAGGAGCCCGACGACGGCACGCGCCTGACCCGCGAGCGCGTGTGGATGGTCGACCCGCTCGACGGCACCAAGGACTTCATCCGCGGCTTCGACGGCTTCGCCACCATGATCGGTCTGCTCGAAGGCGAACGCCCGGCGCTCGGCGTAGTCTACCAGCCGATCGGCGATCGGCTCTACTGGGCCTCGAGCGGCGCCGGCGCGTGGGTCTCCGATCAAGGCGGCGCCGCGCGCCCGCTGCAGGTCAGCGCGATCCACGACACCACGCAGATCCGCATGGTCGCCTCCAAGTCGCACCGCGACGAGAAGATTGATCGCGTGCGCGCCGAGCTGGGGATCCGCGACGAGCTCAACGTCGGCTCGGTCGGCCTCAAGCTCGGCCTGATCGCGCGCGGCGAGCGCGATCTGTACGTGAACCCCAACCCGCACGCCAAGCTGTGGGACTCCTGCGGCCCCGAAGCGCTGCTCACCGAAGCCGGCGGCCGCATCACCGACGCCTACGGCAAGCCGCTCACCTACCGCACCCCCGAGCTCGGTAACATCCGCGGCCTGATCGCCTCCAACGGCCTGCTCCACGACGAGATCATCGCCCGCCTCGCCCCGCTGTTCGGCGGCGGCGTCGTTCCGTAACGGGTCAAGCCTCGCGTCAGTGGACCTCGTCGGAGATCACGCGCCCGTCCTTGAGCTCGACGCGCCGCGCGGTCCTGAGCGCCAGGCTCACGTCGTGGGTCACCATCACGATCGTCAGGCCGCCCGCGGCGAGCTGCTGGAAGATCTGGAACACGTTCTCGGCGTTCTTCGAATCGAGGTTGCCGGTCGGCTCGTCGGCGAGCACCACCTCGGGCCGATTGGACAGCGCGCGCGCGATCGACACGCGCTGCTGCTCGCCGCCCGAGAGCTGCGACGGCCGGCGGCGCGCCTTGTCGGCCAGCCCGAGCTGATCGAGCACTTCGCGGGCGCGCGCGCGGCACTTCGCCTCGGAGAGCTGGTTCTGCTGCAAGAGCGGGATCATCACGTTCTCTTCGGCGGAGAACTCCGGCAAGAGGAAATGGAACTGGAATACGAAGCCGAGCTTGCGGTTGCGCAGCGCGGCCCGCTGGTCGTCGTTCAGCGCCGAGGTCGCCTGCCCGTCGACGAACAGCTCGCCGGCGCTCGGGCGGTCGAGCGCGCCCAGCAGGTAGAGCAGCGTCGACTTGCCCGAGCCCGACGCGCCGGTGAGCGCCAGAAACTGCCCCGGCTCGACCGCCAGGTTGATCCCCTGCAAGATGCACGTCGAGTTGTCGGCCGGCCCGAGGTAGCGCTCGACGCCGCGCGCTTCGAGGATCGCGGTCACGCCTGCCCTCGCAACACGTCGACCGGCTCGGTCGCCGCCGCGCGCCGCGACGGCAGGATGCTGGCGATCAGGCCGGCCAGCATCGCGAACCCCACGCCGCCGCGTAGTACCAGGCCTCCACGTGCATGATGATGTGGTTGGTCTTGACCAGCCCTTCGAAGTGCACCGGGATGCGCGAGATCCCGGCCACCGCGAGCGCGCCCAGGGTGCAGCCGATCAGCGCGCCCGCCAGCCCCATGAGCACGCCCTGCACGAGGAAGATGCGCAGGATCTGCCCGCGCGTGAGCCCGATCGAGCGCAGGATGGCGATGTCGCGCTTCTTCTCGAGCACGATCATGATCAAGATGTTGAGGATCCCGAACGCCGCCACCACCAGCAGAAAGCCGATCACCATGCGCGTGACCATCTGCTGGAACGCCATCAGGCTGATCCAGTTGGCGTTCTGCTCCTGCCAGCTCTCGGTCACGTAGCCCGACAGCAACCCGATCACCGTCGCCAGCTCGGGCGCGGTCTTGGTGTCGGCGATGCGAAAGCCGATGGTGTTCACCTCGTCGGGCCGCTGCAGGATCGACTGCGCGATGCGCAAGGGCACGAACGCGCGCGTCTTGTCGATCGGCGGGATGCCCGCCTCGAACAGCGCCACCACCTTGAGCGACACGTGGATGCCGCCGGGGCCCGCCGCGCTGATGCGGTCGCCCACCTGCGCGCCCAGCTTCTCCGCCACGCCCGAGCCGAGCATGATCGCGTCGGGCGAGGTGTTGAGCCCCTCGAAGCGACCGTCGATCACGTACTCGCGGATCGGCGTGACCAGGTCCTGCTTCTCCGGCTCGATCCCGCGCAGCTCGACCGGATAGGTCTTGTCGGCGTAGGCCAGGATCGCCTGGCCGACCAGCTGCTGCGCGCCGGCCAGCACGCCCGGCACCGCCGCGCCCGCCACCACCACCTCGCGCGGCTTCTTGATGCGCTGCGGCCGATCGGCGGGCCGCTCGTGGTGCAGCATGGCCACCGACACGCGCCCGAGCACGCGCCGCGCGACCGGATCGGGAGGCGTCAATTCCTCGTCGGTGACGGTGATGTGCGGCGAGACCTTGAGCGTCTCGCCGAAGAACTTGTGCTCGAAGCCCATCATGAGCCCGGTCATCGCCACCAGCACGATCACCGAGATCGCCATGCCCGCCACCGCGACGGTCGTCTGTCGCTTGCGCGAGACCAGGTGGCGCATGGCGATGAACAGCACCGTGCGCATCGCTACCGTACGGTCATGGTGTTCTGGCTCTTGCGCTCGGCAACCGGCGTCAGGCCGTCGATCGCCGAGACGCGCTGCCCGTCGGCGAGCCCCTTGGGCCCCACGATCACCACGCGCTCGCCGGCCTTCAGCCCGCTGACGATCTCGACGTTGTGCGGATCGCGCAGGCCGACCCGCACCGCGCGCTCGTGCGCCCGCCCGTCCTCGGCGACGAACAGCTTGCCGCTCGCCACCGCGCCCGCCGGCACCAGCACCACATCGTCGTGCCGGTCAGTGATGATGTTGACCTCCGCGCTCATGCCCGAGCGCAGACCCTGCGGCGGCGCGCCCAGCTCGATCTTGCCGAGGAAGGTCTTGGTGTCACGGTCGGCGTCGGGAAACAGGTCCGCGACCTTGCCGGTCACCTTGCGATCGGAAAAGGCGTACAGATCGACCAGCACCTCCTGGCCCAGGCGCACGCGGCCCACGTCGGCCTCGTCGATCTTCACCTCGAGCAGCAGGTGATCGGTGTTGCCGACGGTGAACAGCGGCTGACCGGTGGCCACCGCCTCGCCCAGCTCGATGCGCCGGCGGATCACCGTGCCGTCGAGCGGCGCGCGCACCTCGGTGTCCGCGTTCTGCGCGACCATCGATCCCTCGACCGCGCCGAGCCGTTCGTGCTCGGCGTGCAGATCGATGGTCAGCGACGACATGCGCGCGTCGGCCGCGGCCCAGTCGGCCTTGAGCTTGTTGAGCCGCTCGCGCCGTCGGTCGAGCTCGTCGTGCGCCATCGCGCCCTTGCCGACCAGCCCTTCGGCGCGCGCCAGCTCACCCTCGGCCAGCTTGACGTCGGCGGCGATCGAGTCGCGCGCGGCCTTGAGCGCGGCGACCTGCGGCGAGGCGCCGGCGGTGCGCAGCGTGGAGGCGCGCACCTCGGCGCGGGTGCGCTGCAGATCGTACTTGATCGACTTGTTGTCGAGCACCGCAAGCAGCTGGCCCGCCTTGACGCGATCGCCTTCCTTGACCAGCAGCTGCGAGATGGTGCCCGGCACCTTGGCCTTGACCACCACGCGCGGATCCGCCTCCACCGAGCCGGTCGCGTAGACCGCCTCGATGGCCGGTCCGCGCGCCGCCGCCGATACCGTCACCACCGCCGGCCGTGCGGCCATCCACGCGATTGCAGCGGCGAGCAGCGCGATGGGCAGGAAGTAGACGGCCTTCTTCACCGCCCGGCGACCATCATCTTGTTCACGCGAAAGGTCGGGCAGGCCGTCGACGAGCGCAGGTCCAGATCGGTTCCCACGGCGTCGATGCCCATCAAGATATCGTTTAGATTCGCCGAGATCGTAACCTCGGCCACGGGCTGGCCGAGCTTGCCGTTTTCGATCAGGAAGCCGCCCGCGCCGCGCGAGAAATCGCCGGTCACCGCGTTGAAGCCGAAGCCCATCATCTCGGTCACGTACAAGCCGCGCGCGAGCGATCCAACGATCTCTTTCGGATCCGAGCTGCCCGCCTTCAGGATGAAGTTCGAGGTGGTGGTGTGCGGCGCACCGCCGATGCCGCGACCCGCGCAGCCGTTCGAGACGCGCCCGAGCTTGCGCGCGGAATAGGTGTCGAACAAGTACGTGCGCAGCGTGCCCGCTTCCACGACCATGTTCAGCCGCGACGGCAATCCGTCGCCGTCGTAGGGCCGCGAGCCCGGCCCGCGCTTGATCAGCGGATCGTCGACGACGGTGACCAGCCCGGACGCGACCTGCGTGCCCTCGCGGCCGAGGAGGTAGCTCGACTTGCGATAGATCGCGCCGCCCGAGATCACGCTGAACAACAAGCGCAAGAGCGCGCGCCCCGACTCGCCGTCGAACACGATCGGCAGCTCGCCGGTCTCGATCTTGGACGCGCCCAGCTTGGCCACCGTGCGCCGCGCCGCCTCCTGACCGACAGTCTCCGGATCTTGCAGCTTCGAGCGGAAGCGATCCGCGGTCCACCAGAAGCCGTTGCGCTTCTTGCCGTCGGCGTCGTCGCAGATCGGCTCGACCACCAGCGACTGATAGGTGCCGCGAAAGCCGCCCGAAAAGCCGGCGCTGTTGGCGAACGCGCCCGCGCCGTTGACGCGCGAATAGGTCGCGCCCTCGGAGTTGGTCACCTTGGGCGAGTACGCGCGCGCCGCCGCCTCGCCGCGCTTGCACAGCTCGAGCGCCTGCGCCGCGTTGACCTCGGCGCCGGTCGGATCCCAAAGCTCGAGATCCGGCACCGACGTGGCGAGCAGCTCCTTGGGTGGCAGCTCGTTGAGCTCGTCCGGCTCGGCGAGCCCGGCCAGCTGCACCGAATCGGCGATGAACCGATCGAGCGCCGCGTCCGACAGATCCGACGTATAGGTGAGCGCCGCGCGGTGATCGCGAAACACGCGCAGCCCGAGCGCCTTCGACGAGGCCTCCTGCACCAGCTCCGGTTCGCCCAGCCGCACCTTGGTGGTCAGCTCGCCGCCGCCCTGCACCTGCACCTCGGCCGCCTCCGCCCCGTGCTTCTTCGCCAGCTCGCAGGCCTGGTTGGCGATCTTCACCAGCTCGTCCACGTTGAGCGCCATGGCTACGCCTTGGTCCCGCCGACCGTGATGGCCGCGATCTTCACCGTCGGGGTGCCCACGCCGACCGGCACCGACTGCCCGTCCTTGCCGCAGGTCCAGATTCCGTCCGAGAGCTGGAAGTCCTTGCCGACCATGGTCACCTTCGTCAAGACATCGGGTCCGTTGCCGATCAGGTTCACGCCCTTGAGCGGCGCGGTGAGCTTGCCGTCCTCGATGAGATAGCTCTCGGTCAGCGAGAACACGAAGTCGCCGTTCGAGATGTTCACCTGCCCGCCCGAGAAGCGCTTGGCGTAGATGCCCTTCTTGGTCGAGCGGATGATCTCTTCGGGGTCGCTCGCGCCCTCGCCCATGAGCGTGTTGGTCATGCGCGGCAGCGGGTTGTGGCGGAACGACTGCCGGCGCCCCGAGCCGGTGGGCTCGATCTTGTAGTGGGTCGACGAGAGCCGATCCTGCAGGTACGCGCGCAGGATGCCGTTCTCGATCAGCACGTTCTTGCGCGGCAGGTTGCCTTCGTCGTCGACGTTGATGGCGCCGCGCGTATTGGCGATGGTGCCGTCGTCGACCACCGTGACCAGGTCCGACGCGACGCGCTGGCCGATGCGGCCCGAATAGTTGGAGGTCTGCTTGCGGTTGAAGTCGGCCTCCAGCCCGTGCCCGACCGCCTCGTGCAACAAGATCCCCGAGTCGCCGGGGCCGAGCACCACTTCCATGGAGCCGGCGGGCGCGTCGACCGCGTCGAGCATGGCCAGAGCCACGCGCGCCGCTTCCTTGCCGTGCGACTCGGGCGAGTGGACCTCGAAGTAGTCCATCCCGTAGCGGCCGCCGCCGCCCGAAGAGCCCGCCTGTCGCTTGGCGCCATCCTCGGCGATCGCGTGCACGCCGAAGCGCATCAGCGGCTGCCGGTCGCGCGCCAGGTGGCCGTCCGAGGTGACGACTAGAATTTCCTTTAACTCTTCAGCGAAACTAGCCTGAACTTTTATGATTTTCGGACTGAACGCACGCGCCGCGCGATCTCCGCGCCGGAGCAGCTCGAGCTTGGCCTCGGGCACCGTCTCGAGCGTCGGCACGCTCACCGGGTAGAAGTTGGGCACGATCACCTTGCGCAGCTCGACCGGCGCGGGCGACTTGCCGGACGCCGCGATCTGCGCCGCGGTGCGGGCCACCTCGGCCATCGCCTCCCAGGTCAGCTCCTCGCAGTACGCGTAGCCGGTGGCGTCGCCCTTGAGCACGCGCACGCCCAGCCCGAGCGTGATGCCGCGTCCGACCGACTTGACCTTCTCGTCCTCGTACAGATAGTCCGCGCCCGCGCGGTACTCGAAGTAGAGATCGGCGTAGTCGCCGCCCTTGGACAGCGCCAGCTCGAGCAGCCGGCGCGCCAGGACGGCGTCGATCTCGATCGGTCCGCCCTCGGCGAACGGTGCGGCGAGCTTCGCGATGGCCATGCGTCTCCTAGTCCTTCTTGCGGGTGAGGCTCACCGGGTTCATCCCGCCGGCATGGGCGCGAATGGTCTGCTCGATGAGCGCCTTCTTGATCGGGTCGAGGTTCTGGAACTGCACGCCGACCTGGCACTTCTTGGGCGGCGGCGGCGCGTTGGGCGGCTGCGGCCGGGTCGAGGTGGTCACGACCACGTGCTTGACCACCGCCTCGAGCTCGATCGCGGGCCCGCTCGGCAGCGACAGCTTGACGCTCAGCTTGGTGCCGACCTTGGGCTCGTCGCCCAGCACCTCGAGGTTCATGCCGCCCTGCGAGATGTTGATGGTGTAGATGAGGCGGAAGATCTCCCAGCTGGAAAAGCGCACTTCGGCTTCCGCCCGCATCGGAATGCGAGGCTGCGTCCGACGGTCATCCATGGATCTAGCGAGTATAGCCTAGGACTGATTCGCGCGCCCGGAGATCCCCGCCAGCGTCTCGCGGATCGCGCGCGCGGCTTCGGCGATCTCGGCCTCGTATCCGCCCAGCCAGAGCCGTCCGACCGCACCGAAGCTGATCACTTCGAGCAGGTGGACCTCGGCGGCCTTCTCCGCTTCGTTGGCGCAGATCGCGGCGTAGGCGGCGGGATGGACCTCGAGCGTGTAGAGCGTCTGGTGCTGGTTGATCATGTCGCCGTGGCGCATGCGGTTGATCAGCATGGCGTGGTGACCATCGATTCCGGTGATGGTCTGCTCCGACAAGATGCGCGGCTTGAGGCGCTGGTCCTGCGTCACCCCGAGCTTGCCGAGGATCGCCTCGCCCGCCGAGCGCACCTCGCCCTGATCGAAGTGGTGCACCTCGAGCAGCCCGTACGCGCGCTCGACGATCTGCATGCCGGGCATCACCCGCGTCTGCTTGAGCGCGACGTCGGTCACCGTGTTGATGGCGATCCCCGGCGAGATCTCGATGAACAGCGAGGCCTGCCCCTCGAGCGGCAGGAACCCCGACGCCACGGTCTGCAAGAACGACGCGAGCTGCGGCTGGAGGACGTCGATATAGGTGAAGGTCCGTAGCTCCATGGCCGCGGAAAGTACCACGAAACCTATTTGCGGCGGCCGGTGCGTTTGGGCTTGAGCTTGGCGACCTTGCGGATCGATTCGAGCTCGCGGTCGACCAGCGCACGGTAGCTGCCGAGCTTGAGCGAGCCCAGCTCGATCCCGGCGTAGCGCACGCGCTGCAGCTTGGCGACCTGGTAGCCGAGCGACTCGGCCATGCGGTGGATCTGGCGGTTCTTGCCCTCGTGGATGGTCACTTCCAGCCAGCTGTTGTTGCCGTCGCCGGCCTTGCCGAGATCGGTCACCTTGGCCGGCGCGGTCAGGGTGCCGTCGTCGAGCGTCACGCCCTTCTTGAACGCGTCGAGCACGTCGGGGCCGGCCATGCCGCGCAGCTTCACGTGGTAGGTCTTCTCCACCTCGCCCGACGGGTGCATCAGCGCGTGCGCCAGATCGCCGTCGTTGGTGAGCAGGAGCACGCCCTCGGTGTTGTAGTCGAGGCGCCCGACCGGGTAGAGGCGCACGCCGACGTTCTTCACCAGCTCCATCACCGTCGGGCGGCCCTCCGGATCCGACAGCGTGGTCACGTACCCCTTGGGCTTGTGCAGCAGCAGATAGACGTGCTGCTCGGCCGACAGATGGCGATCGCCGACCACCACCTGGTCCTTGCGCGGATCGACCTTGGTCCCCAGCTCGGTGACCACCTTGCCGTTCACGCGCACGCGGCCGGCGGTGATCAGCTCCTCGGACTTGCGCCGGGAGGCCACGCCGGCCTGCGCGAGGAAGCGCTGCAGTCTCATCTCCATCTAGGTTTCGGAGGTCTCTTTGTCGGGCGCGGGCTTCGAACCCGCGGTGGTGATCAGGCGCTCGATCTCATCCAGCTCGGCGGCGTCCTCGGGCGGCGCGGTGAGCGTCATCCGCTCGAGCGGCTTCGAGGCCGCTTCGTGCAGGCGCGCTTCTTCGTCGCCGTCGCGATCGAGTGATCCTTCCGGTGCGACGCTCTCCAGCGCCGCGACCTGCGCCTGGTGCTCTTCGGTGAGCTCGTGGAACTCGCGCAGCGTCGGCAGATCCTTCAGATCGGACAGGTTGAAGAACTCCAGGAAGTCCTTGGTGGTCCCGTACAGCATCGGCCGCCCTGGCTCCTCTTTCTTGCCGAGGATGCGGATCAGCGAGCGATCCATCAGCGTCTTGAGCGTGCCGCCCGAGTCGACGCCGCGGATCTGATCGATCTCGGGCCGCGTGATCGGCTGGCGATACGAGACGATCGCCAGCGTCTCGAGCTGCTGACGGGTGAGGCGCACCGGCTTGGACGCGAGCAGCTTCTGCACCCAGCGCGCGTTGTCGGGGTGCGTGCGAAACTGATAGCCGCCCGCCACCGGGTGGAGCTGGACGCCGCGCGCAAGGTAGGCGCTCTCGATCGACGCCACCGCCTCGCGTACCTTGCCGAGATCGCCCTCCCCGATCAGCTCGCCCATCGCCTTCAGGGTCAGCGGCTTGTCGGCGGCAAACAGCAGACTCTCGACGATCGACTCCAGGCGCGGCGACGTGAACCCCTCCGGCGCGGCCGCAGCCTCGGGTGCCGCCGGATCTTCGGGGAGCGATCCGGCGTCGTCCACCGCCGACACGTCGAACCCGGCGCTGAGCTCCTCCGCCGGCAGATCACCAGGCAGCTCCTCTTTCTTCACCGGCGGCCGCGACGCATGGGTCGGCTCGTTCTCGGCGAACGCATCGGTGGTCTCTTCTTCCGAAAAATCGCCCGGCTTCTCGTCCTCCGGCTCGCTCACTTGTACTCCTCGTCGCTCTTCTTGATGATCTCCGCCGCTTGCGTCTTCAGATCGTCCGCGGCGGCGCGCGTGATGTAGATGACCCCGCGCTCCTCGGCCTGGGTCAAGCGCACCATCTTGACGCGCGTCATCTCGAGGATGGCGAGGAAGGTCACCACCACCCCGTGCTTGACCTGCATGACCGGCTCGTTGGCGCTGACGAACCCGAAGCACGACTCGAAGGTGAACGACCCTTCCTGCTCCAGGCGATCGACCAGCTCGTTGATCTTGTCGGTGATCGAGATGCGGTCGACCACCACGTCGTGCGTGAACTGCACCTTGGCGCGCGACAGCACGCGCTCGAGGCACTCGATCAGCGAGATCACCGGCACCTCGGCCAACGGCGCGCCGCCGGGCAGCGCGTGCATGCCGGCCACGTCCTCGGCCTTGGCGCCGCGCGGCCACACGTTGCGGCCCATCACCGGCCGATCGCCGAGCTGCGCCGCGGCCTGCTTGTACTTCTGGTACTCGAGCAGCCGGCGGATCAGCTCCTGGCGCGGATCGAGCCCATCCTCGTCGTCCTCGGCGTCGTCGAGCGCGAGCTCGTTCGGGTCGGGCGGCACCAGCTCGCGCGACTTCAGGTGGCACAAGGTCGCCGCCATCAGCAGGTACTCGCCCGCCACGTCGAGGTTGAGCTGCCGCATCAGGTCGATCATCCGCAGGTACTGATCGGTGATGAACGCTACAGGGATGTCGACGATGCTCAGCTCGTGCTTCTTGACGAGGTGGAGCAGCAGATCGAGCGGGCCCTCGAACTCGGGCAGCTCGACCTTGTAGGCACTCAGATCATCTGTGAATTCTTCGCTCACCGCACCCAACCAATGAGTTGATTGACCCACAACTCGGAGACGAACCGCGCCGGGATCATGAAGTACCGGAGCGCGCCGGTCATGAGCAGCGCGAACAGGATCATGAAGCCATATTTCTCGAGAGCGTCGTTGATGTAGTCGAGGTTGCGCGGCAGGATGCCCTTCAAGATCGCGCCGCCGTCGAGCGGAGGGCACGGGATCAGGTTGAAGAACGCCAGCCCGATGTTCATCTGGATGATGTAGGCGACCGGCATGGCCAGCTGGAGCATCTTTCCCGCGCCAAAGTTCGCCAGCGCCAGGAACACGCCGGACAGGACGATCGCGAACAGGATGTTCATCCCCGGCCCCGCCGCGGCGATGAACAGGTGCAGCGTGCGAATGGTGAACTTGCGGCTCATCGAGCGCGGCGACAGGCTGACCTGAACCGGCTTGCCCCACCCGAGAATCCGGGCCCCCACCGCGGGATCATTAATGGAGATCACGAACCCCAGGATCGGCAAGAACAGCGTGCCGATCGGATCGATGTGCGCGATCGGGTTCAGGGTCACCCTCCCCTGCGACTTCGGCAACGGATCTCCGAACTTGTCCGCTACCCAGGCGTGCCCGAACTCGTGCACGCAAATGCTCAAGATGAGCGCGAGGAGATACACCATCCCATCGCGAACGTGGAGCATCAGCTCGGGGTCCATTGCGCTGGCGATTATGTCGGGGAGATGACGATTTTACCAGAGGGGAATCAGATCACGCCCTTGGATGATGGAGCTTGTAGATCTCCTTGAGGCGGCTCTTCGACAGGTGCGTGTAGATCTGGGTCGTGCCGATGTCCGCGTGTCCGAGCATCGCCTGCACCGCGCGCAGATCCGCGCCCCGCTCGAGCAGATGGGTGGCGAACGAGTGGCGCAGCTTGTGCGGGGAGATCCGCTTCCGGATCCCCGCGGCGCGCGCGTAGCCGGCGAGCAGCTTCCAGAATCCCTGGCGGGTCATCGCGCGCCCGTGGTGGGTGAGGAACAGGGCGGGCGCGTTGCGGCCGTGGTCGAAGCTCGCGCGCGCGTTGGCCAGATACTCCTCGATGCGCGCGCGCGCCTGGGCGCCGAGCGGGACCAGCCGCTGCTTTCGTCCTTTTCCCATGGTCGACAGATAGCCTTCGCCGAGGTTCACGTCGGCGAGCTTGAGCGCGACCAGCTCCGAGACGCGCAGGCCGGTCGCGTACAGCGTCTCGAGCATGGCCGCGTCGCGCAGCCCGCGCGCGTGTTTCACCGGCGGCATCGCCAAGAGGCGCTCCACCTCGTCGAGCGTGAGCACCTCGGGCAACGGCCGCCCCACGCGCGGCAGCTCGAGGTCGGCGGTCGGATCGCGCTCGACGTAGCGCTCGGCGCGCAGGTGCTTGAACAGCCCGCGCAGCGCGACCAGATTGCGCGCCTGCGAGCGCACCGCCAGCTTGCCCTTCGCCAGCGTCACCAGGTACCCGAGCAGGTGCCGCGGCTCGACCCCGGTCGCCTCCTCCACCCGCTGCGTCACACAAAACCGCCGGAACTTGCTCAGGTCCCGCCCATACGCCTCGACCGTATTGCGCGCCAACCCCCGCTCGATCTTCACATGGTCGAGATAGACGTCGATCGCAGCATCCAGCGAAAGCGCCATCCTCAACCGCTATCACGGATAACGAGCGGACTTAACTTTTTAACTTTTTTGACAACTACGCGATCTTCAGGAGCTCTTTGACCTTGGCGATCACCTGCGGCGCCTGGATCGGCTTGGTGATGTACGCGTTGGCTCCGAGCGCGAGCGCCCGCTGCCGATCCTCATCGGCGCCTTCGGTGGTGATGATGATGATCGGGATGCCCTTGAGCACCTCGTCGGAGCGCACGCGCTTGACGAGCTTCAGGCCGTCCATGATCGGCATGTTGATGTCGGTGAGGATGATGTCGAGCTTCTGCGCCGAGAGCTTGCGCAGCGCATCGACGCCATCGTCGGCTTCCACCACCGTGAGCCCCTTGATGCGGTGCAGCGCGAACACGATCAGCTGCCGCATCGTGGGACTGTCTTCGACTACCAGCGCGGTCGGCATCGGCTACACCAGGTCGACCGCGGCCCACAGCGCCGGCGGTCGTCCTTCGAGCTCGGCCGTCAGCTTTGCCCCTTGAAGCGCAGAGGCGGCATGGGCGCCGAGAAGATTGAACAGCTCATAGTCCACTTCCTGCAGCGCCGTTTTCTGCTGCAGGAGATCCCAGATGACCAGCACGCCCACGACTCGCTCGCGGATACGCAGCGGAACCAATATCACCGGGCGCGCCAGATCCGCGCGGGCCGAGAAGCGCGCCTCGTCGAAGAACGGCTGCCCCGAGGCGAGCACCTGGGCGAGCTTGCCGTCCTTGGCCTCCTTGACCTCTTTGATGGAGGGCTCGGGCACCTTGCCGCGCTCGATGCCCTCGGCCGCCAGCGTGCGCAGCCGGCCGCGCTCCTCGTCGAGGAGCTGGATGGCGAAGGTCTTGGCGCCGACGAAGTTGAGCAGGATCTCGAGGATGATCTGCGTGACGTCGCGCAGATCGACCGTCGAGTGCAGCTGGAACGAGGCGACGTACAGGTTGGCCAGGTTGTTGTTCTCGCGCTCGATCTCGTGAAAGCGCGCGTTGAGGTCCTGGCTGGTCGTCGAGACGCCCTCGTAGCGCTTGAGCAGCTGCGTGCGCTCGTGCTCGAGCGCCTCGATGCGCGCCACCAGCTCGCGCAACGAGCCCTGCGCCGAGCCCGGCCGGTCTCCCGCGCCCAGCGACTTGACCTCTTCCTCGAGCTGCACCACGCGGTAGCGCAGCCGCTCGTTCTCGCGCATCAGCTCTTCGGTAAACTCCGCCCCGCGCTTGAAGAACGTCTCGATGAACTCGCGCTTCGACGCCGCCAGATCGGGCGGCTCGGGTGGGGCCGGGGCTTTCTCGTCTGATTTGGACATCAGCGCTGAAAGGATATCACTTCTTTCCAAACCTCGCGATCGCGTCGACCATTCCGCCCAGCGGCACCACGTCGTCGACCATCCCGGTGGCGATCGCCTCTTGCGGCATGCCGAAGATCACCGCGGTCTCGGGCGCCTCGGCGAACACGCGGCCGCCGGCGCCCTTGATCGCGCGCACGCCCTTGCCGCCGTCGCCGCCCATGCCGGTGAGGATGATCGCCAGCGCGTCGGCGCCCATCGCGCGCGCCGCCGACTCGAGCATCTTGTCCACCGACGGGACGAACCGATCGCTCGGGTCGGGCGCCTGGATCTCGACCTTGAGCTGCCCGCCCTCCTTGCGCAAGATCATCGAGCCCGAGCCGGGCGCGATCAGCGCCGAGCCGACCGTCACCGTGTCGCCGCTCTCGGCTT
Organism: Myxococcales bacterium; assembly: GCA_003170275.1. Classification (GTDB taxonomy): domain Bacteria; phylum Myxococcota_A; class Polyangia; order Palsa-1104; family Palsa-1104; genus PALSA-1104. The sequence continues at coordinate 81,180 of PNAM01000032.1, read as the reverse complement.
CGCGCACGCGCCACGGCGTGGTGCGATCGAGCCGCTCGGCGAACGCCTTGGTGAACTTGGCAGGCATGTGCTGCGTGATCACCAGGCCGACCAGCAGCGACGGGTCGAGCGTGGCCAGGATCTGGTTGATCGCGGGCGGCCCGCCCGTCGACGCGCCGATCGCCACCAGCCGCGGCGGGGCCAGCCCCTCCTTGCGCGACGGCGGCGCCGACGGCGGGTCGGGCGAGACGATGCGGTGCGCGCCCGACATGGTGCCCGCCTGCCGCGTGCGCGCCGCGCGATCGGTCAGGCTGACCATGCGCAGCTTGGTCACCAGCGCGACCTTCTGCAACAGCTCGTCCTTGATGCTGCGCAGCTCCGAGCTGATGGTGCGCGACGGCTTGGCCACGAAGTCGAGCGCGCCCAGCTCGAGCGCCTTGAACACGTTCTCGCGCGTCGCGTATCCGGAGATCACGATCACCGGCGTGGGCTGTTTGGACATGAGCAGCCGCAGGAACGAGAAGCCGTCCATCTTGGGCATCTCGAGATCGAGCGTGATCACGTCGGGCGAAAGCTGGAACGCCAGCTTGAGCCCCTCCTCGCCGTCGCCGGCGCGCCCGATCACCTGGATGCCCGGGTTGCCCTCGAGGATGGCGCTGATGGTCTGGCGGTTGAACGCCGAGTCATCGATCACCAGCACGCGAATGGGTTTCGTCTCGGCCATCGTCACCACTACGTGGGTTTTCGGTACACCATGTCGTTCTTGAGATGCACGAGCTCGAAGGCGGTGGTCAGGTTGATCAACGACTCCGAATGCCCGAGGAGAAGATACCCCCCTTTGCTGAGCTTGCGATAGAGCGTATCGATCACGCGCTTGCGCGACGCCTGATCGAAGTAGATGAGCACGTTGCGGCAGAAGATGACGTCGACCTCGCCCACCAACATGGTCATCGGCTCGTCGAACAGGTTGATCTGGCCGAACGAGACCTGCTGTTTGAGCTCGTCGCGCACCTGGTGCTTGCCGTCGGCCTCGCGGAAGTAGCGGCGCTGCACCCGCGGCTCGGTGGTGCGGAACGACGCGCGGCCGTAGATGCCCTTGCGCGCGATCTGCAGCACCTTGCGCGAAATGTCGGACCCGAACACGCGCACGTCCCAGTCGGCGAACAGCCCCGCCTCCTGGATCAGGATGGCGATGGTATAGGCCTCTTCGCCCGACGCGCAGCCGGCGGACCACACCGTCAGGCGCTTGCCGCGCGGGCGGCGCGCGAACAGCTCGGGCAGGATCTCCAGCCGGAACGCATCCAGCTGGTAGCTCTCGCGGAAGAAGTAGGTCTCGTTGGTGGTGACCCGCTCGACGATCTCTTCCAATTCCGCGCGGCGCGCCTCGGGGCTGACCGAGCGCAGATAGCGATAGTAGTCGTTGAAGTCGGCGAGCGAGAGCGTCTCGACGCGCGGCAAGAGGCGCCGCTGGATGAGGTACGCGGCGTCGTCCTCGAAGAAGATGCCGCAGTAGTCGTAGATCAGATCGCGCAACAGCCGGAAGACGTCGCGCGACAGCAGGCGATCGGGCGTGGGGTTCACCACTCGTGCACTACCCGGACTGGCGCCCATGTGCACGGCCCATCGCGGCGCTCATCGCCTGCTCCAGCGCTTCGAGCACCAGCGGATCTCTTTCGATGGTGCGGCGCGCGTACAGGAGCGGATGCGCGGCCGGCCCGTGATCGCCGAGCGCCAGCGCCGCCGCGCGTCGCACGTCCCAGCGACGATCGGTGAGCGCGCGATCGAGCGCTTCCCGGGCGCGCGCGGCCGACATCGCCGAGCGCCGGAAGCCCAGCCCGCGCGCCGCCGCCTTGACGATCTCGGCGTCGGGCTCGTCGAGCGCCGCGATCAGCCGCGCGTCGTCGGCGGGCTCGCCGATCTCGCCGAGCGCCTCGAGCGCCGGCACCGCCGCCACCGCCTCGGGCGCCTCGGCCAGCTTGCGCAGCACCGCGAGCGCACGCGCTCGTTCCTTGGTCTTCTCCGGCGCGCTCGCCTCGCGCGCCAACGCCCCGAGCGCGCGCGCCGCCGCCGCCCGCACCGCCATCTCGAGATCGTGCGCGGCGCGCTCGAGCGCATCGATCGCCTGCGGCCCGACGTTGGCCGCGTGCGCGCCGAGCGCCCGTGCAGCCGCCGCGCGTACCTCGGCCACTTCGTCCGCCATCGCGAACAGCAGCGCCTCGTCGACCTCGACGGAACTGTTGACCGGAAGGGGCAGCAGCGCCAGCGCCTCGGCCGCCGCGCGCCGCACCGCCGCCGACTCGGCGCCGAGCGCCTGCTTGAGCAGCGGCGCGTCCGCCTCGCGACCGCACGCGCCGAGCACGCGGCACAGCATCGGCGCCTCGGGCCCGTGCAGCCCGCGGCTCGAAATCAAGATGCGCACCTCGTCGTAGTGACGCACGCCCAACCGCCCCAGCGCGGTCGCCGCCGCCAGCGCGACCGGGCCCTCCCGCTCGAGCGCGCGCAACAGCGGCGCCAGCGCCTCGCGGCCGCCCACCTCGCCGAGCGCCTGCGCCGCGCCCGCCGCCGCGTCCACGTCCTCGTCACCCAGCGCCTCGCCGAGCAGCGCCTGCACGCGCGGCTCCGACGCTGTCGGCCCGAAGCGCGGCAACAGCGAGTAGACGTCCGCGCGCAGCCGTCCCTCCAGATCGGGCGCGAGCGTGACCAGCGCTTCGATCCCCTGCGGTCCGATCGCCACCAGCCCCTGCATCGCCACGTCGCGCAGCTCGGGATCGCCGAGCGCGAGCGTGAGCGGCCGCACTGCCTCCAGCCGGCGGGTCAAGCCGAGCACCATCGCGGCCGCGCCCTGCACCTCGAGCGTGCCTTCGAGCAGCGCGTGGATCAGCGCCTGCACCGCGTCCACACCGACCGCTACCGGATCGCCGTGCTTGGCGGGCGCGCCGCCTTGCGGCCCCGGCCTGGCCAGGATCGCCATCTGCTGCTGGATGCCCCGCTGCGCGGTCTCGTCGACGCGCACGTACAGCTCGGCGATCGCGCGCGTGGCCGCCTCGCGCACCGAGCGCGCCGGATCGTGCAGAGCGGCGGTCATGTGCGGCAGCGCGGCCGGATCGCCGCCACGCGCCAACGCCTCCAGCGCCGCGGCGCGCAGCGTCGGTTGCACGAGCAACGGCTCGATCTCGCTCAGCGGCAGGCGCGCGCCCGAGCGGTTGAGCCCGTCGACTGCGGCGAGCGTGAGCAACAGCTCGCCCGAGCCGGCCGCCAACGTCCGGCGCAGCGCCGCCTGCGCCTGCGCACCGCCGATCAGGCCGAGCGCCTCCGCCGCCGCGACGCGTACGTTCGGATCGGAATCTCCCAGGAACGGCTCGAGCGCCGCCGCACCCGCGGGATCGCCGATCAGCCCGATGGTATCCACCATCACCTTGCGATGATCCCCGCCGCGCGCGAGCGCGTCGACCAGCGGGGGCACCGCCTCCGACGCGAGCGCCACCAGGCCCTCGATCGCCGCGTTGCGCCGGCCGACGTTGTCGGGCTCGGCGAGCGCGAGCGTGAGCGCGGCCGCGGCGCGCGGGCGATCCGGCCAGCTGGCCGCGCGCGTGACCGCCTCCTTGCGCACGCGCCAGCTCGGATCGCCCATCGCCTCCACGAGAAACGCGAGCGCACCGTCGACCTCTTCCTCGGCCGGCGTGAGCTGCGCGACCGCCGCGCGGCGCACCTCTTCCTCGGCGCTGGCGAACGCGGTACGGGCCGCGGCGAGCGCGAGCGACATCAGGTCTTCGCTCCCGCGTGCTTGCGGTTGTGGCGCAGCTCGTCGAGCGCTTCGCCGATGAAGTCGCGCAGCTGGCGCACGTCGAGGGGCACGCGCAGCTCGAACAGCAGCCGCCCCTCTTCCAGATCGAGGCGCAGCCGCGCGTCGAGCTCGGCGGTGTCGCCGGTGCGCTCGGCGTGATCGAGCGCGTCGCCGTTGTACAGCGCGATGTCGGCGACGATCAGGCGCGCCAGCCGCTCGGCGCGCTGCACCAGCTCGGGCGCGACCACGATCGGCTGGCTCGGGTGATCGACGATCGGGTCGAAGCGCTCCTCGCCCGCCGAGCGGATGCGCTTGCCCTCTTGCGTCTCGGTGTGCGCAGCGGGCACGCGCACTGGCCGCGGCGGCGGGCCGATCAGCTTCGCCAGCTTGCCGATCAGCGAGTCGGGGATGTGGTGCTGCTCGACGTAATCGTCCGCGCCATACAGCGAGGTCGGCTTGCGCTTGTAGCCGGTGCGGTTGTAGATGGAGGCGATCAGCACCACGCGCGTGTCGAGGTTGCGCCGCCGGACCTCCTCGACCACCTCGAACGCCAGCAGCTCGCCGATGGCCACGTCGAGCACCAGCGCCGCGGGCGCCGGATCGAGCGCGTCCACCGCCGCGCGGCCCGTCGACACCGCGTCGACCTGCCAGCCCACGCCGTCGAGCAGCCGCCGGATGACCTCGCGGATGGTGTCCGACTCGTGCGCGACGAGGACCTTCATGCGTCGAGCCCCGCCAGCGAGATCTTTTCTTTCGAGGAGAGGATCGCGTCCAGATCGAGCACCATGAAGATGCGATCGTCGGTCGGCTCCGCCACCACCGGCGCGGTCTTGCGAGTGCTCCCGACCACGCGATCGCCGCCGCGGCGCCGCTGCACCACGCCGGAGAAGTAGGCTGTCTCGCCCTGCGCCAGCGACGGCGCCGGCCGGATCTGCTCGCGCGTGACGCGCAGCGGCTCGAGCACGCCGTCGACGATCAGCCCGACGATCATGCGCCGCCCACCCACGTCGATGCCCACGATCAGGATCTTGGTGGCACGCGTCGGCTCGGTCGCCGGCAGGTCGAAGCGCTTGCGCAGATCGACGATCGGCAGGATCGCCCCGCGCAGCTCGATCACCCCCTCGATGAACCCGGGCGCCTTGGGGACGCGCGTGATTGTCACCGGGTTGATGATCTCCTTGATGCGCATGATGTCGACCGCGTACGGCCCGCCACCGACGGTGAACGCCACCAGCTGCAAGGTCTCGATCGGCTTGGCCGCACGCTGCCGGTCGAAGCTCGCGCCCAACTTGCGCTCGCTCATGCCCCTCCGCCCTTTCGCTGAACACGTCCGCGGATCTCGAACTTCACCACCGCGTCGAGGTGCAGCAGGATCACCATCTTGGTGCGCTTGCCGCTCGCGTAGCGGCCGATGCCGGCGAGGAAGCTGGAGTCCGACACGTTGAGCGTCGACGGCGGCGGCTCGATGTCGCTCTCGGCGAAGCGCACCACGTCGGTGACCGCGTCGACCAGCAGGCCGAACGGCTCGCCGTCCACGTCCACCACCAGGATGCGCGCCGCGCGCGTCAGCGGCGTGTCGTCGAGCCGCAGCCGCAAGCGCAGATCGAGCACCGGGATCACCACGCCGCGCACCGAGATCACGCCAAGCAGGAACAGCGGCATGCGCGGCACCTCGGTGACCTCGGTCATCTTGATGATCTCGCGGATGTGCAGGATCTCCAGCCCGTAGGTCTCGCCGCCGACCACGAAGGTCAGCATCGCGCGCGTCGGCTTGACGTCGCGCGAGTCGATGTGGCGCAGGTAGGTCTCTTCCGTCGCCAGCGCGAACGGGCGATCGCGATCGCTCATGCGGCGATCACCTCCGTCGTCGACACGGCCTCTTCGACGATCGCCGCTACGTCGAGCACCAGGACGGTCTTCTTGCCGCCCAGCTCGGTCGCGCCGGCGATCCCGGGCGTGCCCTCGAGGGTCTTGCCGAGCGGCTTGATGACGATGTCCTGCTGCCCGAGCAGCTCGTCGACCAACAGGCCGATGCGGTGTTGCGCGAGGCCGACCACCACCACGAACTGCCGGTGCGGCGGCGGCACGTGCGCGTGGCGCTTGAGCTCGAAGATGCGCTCGAGCCGCGCCAACGGCAGCGTCTGCCCGCGCAGCGTCATCACCTCGCGCCGCTCGATGGTGGCGATCTCGTTGGCGGTGGCGAGCAGGCTCTCGAGCACCGAATTGAGCGGGATGGCGAACGTGCGCCCCGCCGCCTTGATCACCAGCGCCTTGATGATCGCCAGCGTGATCGGCAGCGTGATGGTCAGCCGCGTCCCCTGCCCCGGCTCCGACATCACGTCGATGATCCCCGACAGCCGCGCGATGTTGGTCTTCACCACGTCCATGCCCACGCCGCGCCCCGACATCTCGTCGGCGACCGCCTTGGTGGACACGCCCGGCAGGAAGATCAGGTTGAAGATGTCGCGCTGGCTCAGATCGCGCGCCGCGCCGGCGTCGAGCGCGCCCCGTTCGACGGCCTTCTTCACCAGCAGCTTCTCGTCGAGGCCCGCGCCGTCGTCCTCGATCTCGATCACCACGTGGTTGCCGCGCTGCTCGGCCGAGATCGCGATCGTCCCCGCCTCGGGCTTGGCCGCGCGCGCGCGCGCCTCGGGCCGCTCGATGCCATGATCGATGCTGTTGCGGATCACGTGCATGAGCGGATCCGACAGCTCCTCGACGATCAACTTGTCGAGCTCGGTGTCGGCGCCCGAGATCAACAGGCGAATCTCCTTGCCGGCATCACGCGAGATCTTGCGCACCACGCGCGACAGCTTGTCGAACACCTGGCCGAGCGGCACCATGCGAACTTCCAGGATGCCCTCCTGCAGCTCGTCGAGCTTGCGGGTGAGCATGCGCAGCTCGCGACGCATCTGCCGCTCGAGCACCACCAGCGCGCGGTCGCTCTTGATGTTGTCGAGCACCGTCTGAAATCCGGCGCGCGCGATGGCCAGCTCGCCGACGATGTTCATCAGGTTGTCGAGCTTGCGGATGTCGACGCGCACCGTCTGCGCCACCGACTTGAGCGACACCTCCTGCGAGGTCTCGTCCTTCTCCGGCTTGTCCGGGCTCGCCGCGCGCCCCGCCTCCGACGCGACCGGCTCGAGCGGCGTCAGGGCCGCCTCGCCCGGCGTCGCGCCCATCGCCGCCGCCACCCGCGGGTTCTCCATCCCGCCCGCCCGCACCGCGCCCGCGCGTCCCGCCTTGCGCGGCATCGCGGTCACCACCGCGCCGGTGCCCTCCACCGCGCTGGTCACCTCCTCGACCGGCTTGGACGCGCCGAGGATCACGTCGAGCTCGATCTGCTGATCGTTCGCCGACTCGGTCGACGGCAGGTACGTGATCACCTCGCCCACCGGCTTGAGCCGCGACTTGAGCGTATCGAGCCCCTTGTCGATGGTCATCAGATCGAACGCGCAGTGGATGCGCACCAGGATGCGCCCGGCCTTGATGTTCTCCTTGAGCCGATGCTCCTCGTACTCGGTGAGCACCGACAACAGGCTCTGGTCGAGCTCGTACCCGCCCCACGGCAGCGTCTCCTCGCGCTGCTCGCGCTTGAGCGCCACGCGATCCAGCCGCTCGATGAACTCCTCGACGGTGATGCCCGGGTGATCGCTGGAGGTCCCGGCCGCCGTATCCTTGATGATGTGGTTGAACAGCGTCACCGCCTCGAACAGCAGGTCGAGCGTCGCCGGCCCCAGCTCGATCCGCCCCAGCCGGAGCGAGTCGAGCAGGTTCTCGAGGTTGTGCGACAGGTTGGTCATGCGGTTGACGCCGAACAGCCCCGACAGGCCCTTGAGCGAGTGCACCGCGCGGAACGCGTCGTTGATCACCTCGGGCTCGTAGCGCCCGGCCGCGCGTCCCTCGTCGAGCTGCAGCAGATCGCGATTGAACGTCTCGACGATCTCCTGCGCCTCGGACAGGAACTCCTGCAACGCCTTCTCGGTGGGGTCGTTGCTCACCGCGCGCTCTAGCGGCCCATGACTTTTCGGACGGTCTCGAGGAGATCGCCGGGCTGAAACGGCTTGGTGAGATACGCGTTGGCGCCCAGCTTCATGCCGCGGTCCACGTCGGCCGGCCGGTTGTCGGTGGAGATCAGGATCAGCGGCGTGGTGGCGTGCTTCTCCGATTCACGGATGAAGCGCACCAGCTCCAGCCCGTTGATGTCCGGCATGTTGATGTCGGAGATGATCAGGTTGTACTGCCCGCGCGGCAGCAGCTTGAGCGCCTCGAACCCGCTCTTCGCTTGCGTGACGTGAAAGTCTCCGCCGCTCTCCAGCGCAGCGGTCACGAACCCGCGCATGGTGGCGGAGTCCTCGACTACTAAGACATGGACGCGCTCGCTGGTCATTGTTGCCATGGGTTGCCCCGGGTTGCCCTGGACCAACGATTTTATCAAATTTGACCGCTCAGCGCGAGACTTACCGACGTGCGAGCTCGGCGGCTTCCTTCTGCCCCGCCGGCGACTCGATCACTACCACCTCGCCGGGCAGCTCCCAACCGCCCGACCGTTTTCGCAGCTCTTCCAGGTACAGCTCGAGCGCCCGCCGCGCCGACAGCCGGCCGGTCGAGCGCCCCGGCGGCGTGAGCGCATAGCGCACCGGCGCAAGCCCGTTGACCACTTCCTGGATCTTGCGGCTGGCGTCGCGCGCGCACGCCTCGTCGAAGCGATCGGCCGGCCCCAGCCCGAACATCACCAGGCGCCCGAACGGCAGCTTGTGCCCGGCCGGATAGAGCGTGGTCTCACCCCACGCGCCGCCCACCCGACCGGTGGCGAGCAGCCGCGACAGCCGACCGCACAGCCGCCAATCGCACAGCCCCGCCGCGCCGTGCAACGGCCGCTCGTCGGCAAAGAACGGCAGCACCAACAAGTCCGGCACCTGCCCCGCCGCCAGCATGTCCCACTTCGCCAGCTCCGCGCTGAGGAAGCTGACGTTCACTTGGGCCCGACCTCTTCGAGGCAGCGATCGAGGATGCCGTTGACGAACGCGGGCGACTCGGCGGTGCCGTAGCGCTTGGCGATCTCGATGGCCTCGTTGATCGCCACCTTGACCGGCACATCCTTCGAGTACTTGAGCTCCCAGACCGCCAGGCGCAAGAGGTTGCGATCGACCCGCGCCATGCGCTCCAGCCGCCAGTTGCGCGAGGCGCGCGTGAGCAAGGCGTCGATCTCCTCGAGCCGCGACTTGACGCCGCGCACCAGCTCGTCGGCAAACGCGCGGCTCGCCTCGTCGGCGTCGCCGTCTTCCGTTTTCGCAAAATGCTGCCAGAACAGGCCGAGGGCCTGCTCGTCGGAGAGCTTGTCCTGCACGTCGAGCTGGTACAGGACCTGAAGCGCGATCTCGCGCGCTTTTCTGCGGTTGCCCATCAAGGTCATGACTATTTCTTCGCGGCTCCGAGCTGCGCGTAGAGCGACGCCATCTCGAGCGCCGCCATCGCCGCGTCGAAGCCCTTGTTGCCGGCCTTGGTGCCGGCGCGCTCGATCGCCTGCTCGATGGTGTCGGTGGTGAGGATGCCGAACACCACCGGAATGCGCGCGGTCATCGCCAGCTGCCCGACGCCCTTGGCCGCCTCGCCCGCCACGTAGTCGAAGTGCGGCGTCGCCCCGCGGATCACGCAGCCCAGGCAGATCACCGCATCGTGCGCGCCCGCGTCGACCACCTTGCGCGCCACCTGCGGGATCTCGAACGCGCCCGGGCAGCGCACCACCGTCACCTCGTCGGCCGATCCGCCGGTGCGCGCGATCGCATCCAGCGCGCCCTCGACCAGCCGCTCGACGATGAACGAATTGAACCGGCTGGCGACGATCGCCACCCTCACGCCCTTGGCGCTCAACATCCCGTCGACGTTACGTGGCATCTATTCCTTGCCTCCCTTGTCGGTCAACAGATGGCCTTCGCGCTCGCGCTTGTCGCGCAGGAAGGTGACGTTCTGCTTGGTCGCGCCCACCTCGAGCGGCACGCGCTCGGTGACGCACAGGTCGTAGCCTTCCAGCCCGACGATCTTCTTCGGGTTGTTGGTGAGCAGCTTCAGGTTCTTGATGCCCAGGTGCGCCAGCACCTGCGCGCCCAGGCCGAAGTCGCGCAGCTTGTGCTCGCCGCCGGCGACGCGCGGCCCGCCTTCGTGCAGCACGTGCGCCTTGACGTCCGCGAGCAGCGACTGCCGCCCCGCCGCGTAGACGTAGAGAAACACGCCGCGCCCCGCGCGCTCGATCTGCGCGAGCGCCGCGCGAAGCTGCGCGCCGCAATCGCACGACGCCGAGCCGAACACGTCGCCCGGAAAGCACGCGGTCTGCACGCGCACCAGCACCGGCTCCTCGCCGGTCACGTCGCCCAGCACCAGCGCCAGGTACTCGGTCTGTTCGACCTGCGTGCCGTACACCAGCACGCGGAACTCCGCCGACACACCCGGCAGCGTCGGCGACATCTTCGCGTCCGCCTGCGGCTCGACCAGCGACTCGCGCTGCAGGCGGTAGTCGATCAGATCCGCGATCGACAAGATCTTGAGGTCGTGCAGCAGCGCGAACTTCTCCAGGTCGGGCATGCGCGCCATCGATCCATCGTCGTTCATGATCTCGCAGATCACGCCGCTCGGCGAGAGTCCCGCCAGGCGCGACAGATCGACCGAGCCCTCGGTCTGCCCGGTGCGCACCAGCACGCCGCCGCGCTTGGCGCGCAGCGGAAACACGTGGCCCGGCGTGATCAGATCTTCGGGCCGCGCGTCCGCGCCCACTGCCGTGAGGATGGTGGTCGCGCGATCCTTGGCGCTGATCCCGGTGGTTACGCCGCGGCGCGCCTCGATGGAGACGGTGAACGCGGTGCCGAACGGGCTGCCGCCACCTTTGCGCGCCGACTGCAGCGGCAGCTCCAGCGCGTCGGCCTTCTCCTCGGTGAGCGTCAGGCAGATCAGGCCGCGGCCGTGCTTGGCCATGAAGTTGATCGCCTCGGGCGTCACCTTCTCGGCGGCCATGGTCAGATCGCCTTCGTTCTCGCGATCCTCGTCGTCGACGAGGATGACCATCTTGCCGTTGCGGATGTCGTCCATCGCCGCTTCGACCCGCTGCGCGCGTTCCTTACTCGTCGACAAAGCCGTTCTCCTTCAACACTTCGATGGTCACGCCGCGCGCCAGGGGATACCCGCCGAGCAGCTTCTCCACGTACTTGCCGATCAGATCCACTTCCAGGTTCACGCGCGCGCCGGCGCCCTTCTTGGTGAGCGTGGTGGCGGTCTGCGTGTGCGGAATGATCGACACCTCGAAGCCCTTCGAATCGACGCGGTTCACCGTCAAGCTGATCCCGTCGATCGCGATCGAGCCCTTCTCGACAATGTAACGAAGCAGCTCCGGCGGAGCTCCTACGCTGACGTCGATCGCCGCGCCACGCGGCTTGACCGCTTCGATCTTGCCGACCGCGTCGACGTGCCCGGCCACCATGTGACCGCCCAGCCGATCGCCGAGCCGCATCGGACGCTCGAGGTTCACCGTCGCGCCAACCCGGAGCTCGCCGTGCGTCGTGCGCGCGATCGTCTCGGGCCCCACCTCGGCCGTCACGCGCCCTTTTTGCCAGTTGGTGACGGTCAGACACACGCCATCCACCGCCAGCGACGCGCCCACCGGCAGCTCCTCGTCGAGGAGCCGGCCCGAGAGGGTCAGCCGCCTTCCGCCGCCCGATGTAGAGGCCGAGGGAAGGGCCTCGACGCGCTCGACGCGCCCGACGTCCTCGACCAGTCCGGTAAACATAACCAGTGTCCTACCACGTTATTTCTTGGCGACGTAACCAGACACCAGAATATCATCCCCCAGGCGCTTCGTCGAAATCCGCTCCAGCCGCCAGGCCTCGGCCATGCGGTCCGGCCCGTCGGTGGCGATCAGCGGCACGCCGCCCGCCCCGACCAGCTTGGGGGCCACGAACAGCACCACCTTGTCGGCCAGCCCGGCGGCAACGAACTGCCCGTGCACCTGCCCGCCGCCCTCCACCAAGAGCGACTGCACGCCGCGCTTGCCCAGCTCGTCGAGCATGGCATCGAGCTCGACCTTGCCGCGCAGGCCCGGCACGTAGAGGATCTCCGCGCCGGCCGCGCGCAGATCGTCGCGCTCCTTGGCCTCGCGCGTCGCCACCACCAACGCCGGCAGCGCGCGCGCCCGCGCCGGCATCGACAGCTTGCCGTCGAGGATCACGCGCAGCGGATCGCGCCCCTGCTTGTACGCGATGCGCGTGGTGAGCTGCGGATCGTCCATGCGGATGGTCCCCGCGCCGACCAGGATCGCGTCGCTCATGTGACGCATCTGGTGCGCCTCGGCACGCGACTCCTCGCCGCTCACCCAGTGCGAATCGCCGCCGCGCGCGGCCAGTCGCCCGTCGAGCGTCACCGCCGCCTTGAGCGTGACCAGCGGCCGTCCGGTGGTCACCCAGTGCACCCAGGCCTCGTTGAGCGAGCGACACTCATCCTCGAGCACGCCGCTCTCGACCTCGATGCCCGCCTTCTTCAGCTTCTTCAGCCCGCCGCCCGCGACGCGCGGGTTGGGATCGCTCATCCCGCAGACGACCTTCTTCACGCCGGCGGCGATCAGCGCGTCGGTGCACTTGCCGGTGCGCCCGACGTGGTTGCACGGCTCGAGCGTGACGTACACGGTCGCGCCCTTGGCCTTGCCTTCGTCGAGCTTCTTGAGCGCGTCGACCTCGGCGTGCGCCATGCCCGCCTGGTGGTGATAGCCGCGCGCGATCACCTTGCCCGCGCGCACGATCACGCACCCGACCATCGGATTCGGCCGCGTGCGCCCACGCGCCTGCGCACCGAGGCCGATGGCCTGGCGCATGAGCTTTTCGCTATTTGTTGCCGAGGTCGTTGAGCTTCTCGACGCGCCGGGCATGGCGGCCCCCCTCGAACGGCGTCTCTAGAAAAGCCTTCACAGCATCTTCCGCCAGCGCCGGCCCGATCAGCCGTTCGCCCAGGCAGAGGATGTTCGCGTTGTTGTGCTGGCGCGCCAGCCGCGCCGCGGTCGACTCGTAGACCAGCGCCGCGCGCGCGCCGGGGACCTTGTTGGCGGCGATCGAGATGCCGATCCCCGACCCGCACACGCAGATCCCACGCACCTCGCCGAGCTTCTCGAGCTCCACCACCTTGGTGCCGACCGCGCTCCCCCAGTCGGGATAGTCGGTCGACTCGGTCGAGTGCGTCCCGACGTCGATCACCTCGTGCCCGCCCTTGGCGAGCAGCTCCTTGATGTGCTCCTTGAGCTTGAACCCCGCATGATCCGACCCAACGACGACCTTCATCTACGCCCCGTTCCAGCGTCCGAAGATGACGCTCGCGTTGGTGCCGCCGAACCCGAAGCTGTTCGACAGCGCCGCGTCGATCTTCGCCTCGCGGGCGTGGTTCGGCACGTAGTCGAGATCGCAGTCCGGCACGTCCTGGTTCTCCAGGTTGATCGTCGGCGGCAACACGCCGCGCTGGATCGCCAGGATCGCGAACGCCGCCTCCGCGCCGCCAGCCGCGCCCAGCATGTGGCCGGTCATCGACTTGGTCGACGACATCGCCACCTTGCGGGCGTGCTCGCCGAACACGCTTTTGACCGCGATGGTCTCCGCCACGTCACCCTGCGGCGTCGACGTGCCGTGCGCGTTGATGTACCCGATCTTGCTCGGATCGATCTTCGCGTCCTTGATCGCCATCTTCATGCAGCGCGCCGCCCCCTCGCCGTTCGGCGGCGGCTGCACCATGTGGTGCGCATCCGACGACAGCCCATACCCGATGATCTCGGCGTAGATCTTCGCGCCGCGCTTCATCGCGTGCTCGACCTCCTCGAGCATCAGCACGCCCGCCCCCTCCGCGATCACGAACCCGTCGCGATCCTTGTCCCACGGCCGCGACGCCCGCTGCGGCTCCTCGTTGCGCGTCGACAGCGCGCGCATCGCGTTGAACCCGCCGACGCCCAGCGGCGTGATGGTCGCCTCGCAGCCGCCCGCCAGCATCGCGTCCACGTCGCCGCGCTGGATCAGCCGATAGGCCTCACCGATCGAATGCGCACCGGTCGAGCACGCAGAGACGTGCGACATGTTCGGCCCCTTGAGCCCGAACCGCACCGACGCCAACCCCGGCACCATGTTGACGATGATCATGGGCACGAAGTACGGCGACATGCGTCGCGGCCCCTTCTCGATCAGCTGCGAATGGGTGCGCTCGATGGTCGCCACGCCGCCCAGCCCGGCGCCGATGTACGCGCCCACCCGCTCGGCGTTCTCCGGCGTGATCGTCAGCCCTGCATCGTCCCAAGCCAACTGCGACGCCACCAACCCGAGGTTGATGAACCGATCGTGGGTCTTCGCTTCCCGCTTGTCGATCCACTTCGTCGCGTCGAAGTCTTTGACCTCGCCGGCGAACTTGGTCGCGAAATCGGTGCAGTCGAACGCGGTGATCGGCCCTATCCCGCTCTTGGCTGCGAGCAGGGCCGACCACGTCTCTTCCGTCCCGATCCCGAGCGGGGTAACGAGCCCCATCCCAGTGACGACGACTCTCTTTTCACCGCTCAACGCCATGCTTCGTTACGCCGCCGCGTGCGCCTTGATGTACTCGATGGCGTCCTTGACGGTCTTGATCTGCTCGGTGTCCTCGTCCGGGATCTCGATCGAGAACGCTTCCTCGAGCGCGAGCACCAGCTCGACGACGGCGAGCGAATCGGCCTTCAGGTCGTCGGTGAAGGACGCCTCCGGCTTTACCTGCTCGGGGCTCACCTCGAGCTGAGCACAAATGATTTCCTTCACCCGCTGCTCTACGTTCATTGTCTCTTCTCCCTTAGGGGGGTCTTTTACATCAAAAGGCCGCCGTTGACTCGCACGACTTGTCCGGTGATGTAACTTGCTTGCGGTGACACGAGAAAACGGACCGCTTCCGCGACGTCTTCGGCCGAGCCGATCCGTCCGAGCGGAATCTGCTTGATCAGCGCGTCGCGCACCTCGCCCTTGACGTGCACGGCGGTCATGTCGGTTTCGATGAAGCCAGGCGACACACAGTTCACCGTTATTGCACGAGAAGCGAGCTCGCGCGCGAGCGTCTTGGTGATTCCGATCAGGCCCGCCTTGGCGGCCGCGTAGCTCACCTGCCCGGCGTTGCCTTGCTCGCCCACCACCGACGAGATGTTGACGATGCGCCCCGAGTCCGACTTCAGGAGGTAGCGCGCCGCCGCCTTGCAGCAGTGGAAGGCACCGGAAAGATTGACTTCCAGCGTGCGCGCCCAGTCTTCCTTCTTGGTCCGCAAGAGCAGCCCGTCGATGGCGATCCCGGCGTTGTTGACCAGCACGTCGAGCCGCCCGCGCTCGGTGGCGAGCTGCTTGATGGCCGCGTCCACCTGCGCCGGATCGGCCACGTCGAAGCGTGACAGCACGCCGTCGCCGCCCCTGGCCTTGACCGCCGCCAGGCACTCGGTCGCCGCCGCCTCGTTGGCGGTGTAGTTGACGGCCACGAACAGCCCGTCGGCCCCGAGCGCCGCCGCGATCGCGCGCCCGATCCCGCGCGACGCGCCCGTCACCAGCGCGACCCGTCGCGTCTCAGCCATGGAGCGCCCCCATCTTGCCCATCTTGATCGACGGCGCGATGCGCTTGCACAACCCCGCCAGCACCGCGCCCGGCCCGACCTCGTACGCCTCGTCGACGCCCGCCTTGACCAGCCCGGCGATGGTCTCCTCCCAACGCACGCTCCCCGTCACCTGCTTGTACAAGAGATCCTTCACCCGCGACGGATCCTGGTTGGGCTCGGCCGTCACGTTGGCCACCACCGGCACGCGCAAGGGCGACACCTTGACCCGTTCCAGCTCGGCGCGCAATTTCTCCGCCGCCGGCGCCATCAGCGCCGAATGGAACGGCGCCGAGACCGGCAGCGCCTTGACCAGCTTGGCGCCCTTCTGCTTGGCCAGGAGCATCGCGCGCTCGACCGCGCCCCTGTGCCCGGCGATCACCACCTGGCCCGCGCCGTTGAAATTCGCCGGCTGGCAGGCATCCGACGCGTCCGGCGACGCCTCCGAGCAGGTGTCGCGCACCGTCGACGAATCGAGCCCGATGATCGCCGCCATCGCGCCCACGCCCTCGGGCACCGCCGCCTGCATGAACGTGCCGCGCAGGTGCACCAGGCGCACCGCGTCCGCGAACTCGAGCGCGCCGGCATACACCAACGCAGAATACTCGCCCAACGAATGCCCGGCCGCCACCTCGGCGGTCACGCCGCGCGCCGCCAGCTGATCGGCCCAGGCGATCGACACCGTCAAGATCGCCGGCTGCGTGTTCGCCGTGCGCGTCAGCTCGGCCTCGGGCCCCTCGTCGATGATCTTCGACAGCGAAAATCCGAGCGCCTCGTCCGCCTCCTGGAAGCGCGCGCGCAAGAGCCCGGCGGCCATGCCGACCTTCTGCGAGCCCTGCCCCGGAAACAGAAACGCGCGCATTGGCTAGATCGTCACCAGCGCCGAGCCCCACGACAGCCCTGCGCCCAGCGCGGCCATCAGCACCAGCTCGCCCGGCTTGATCTTGCCCTCGCGCAGCGCCTCGTCGAGCGCGATCGGGATCGACGCGGACGAGGTGTTCCCATACTTGTGGATGTTCAGATAGAACTTCGCGAGCGGGATCTGCACCCGCTCGGCAACCGCCTCGATGATGCGCAGGTTGGCCTGGTGCGCCACGAACCAGTCGACGTCGGCGGTGGTCTTGCCGTTGGCCTCGAGCGCCACCTTGGCGGCGCTCGACAGGTTCTTCACCGCGTTGGTGAACACCTGCTTGCCCTCCATCTTCACGAAGTGGCGCCCGGCCTCGACCGACTTCACCGATGGAGGCTCGATCGATCCGCCGCCCGGGATGTTGAGGTACTTCATGCCCGCACCGTCGGCAAACAGGTGCGTCGACAAGATCCCGCGCTGGTCGCCGGCGGCGGTCGGCACGAACACCGCCGCGCCCGCTCCGTCGCCGAACAAGACGCAGGTGTTGCGATCGGTCCAGTCGACCACGCGCGACAGGATCTCCACGCCGATCACCAGCACCTTCTTGAACTGGCCGTTCTTGATGAACGAGTCCGCGATCGACATCCCGTAGATGAACCCGGCGCACGCCGCCGACAGGTCGAACGCCGCGCACGTGCCCGCGCCGATCTTCTGCTGCACGGTCACCGCCACCGCCGGCATCGGCATGTCCGGGCTGATGGTGGCGACGATGATGCAGTCCAGCTCCTTGGGATCGATCTCGGCGCTCTGGCACGCCTTGCGCCCCGCCTCCGCGGCCAGGTCGCTGGTCGACTTGCCTTCCTCCAAGATGCGCCGCTCGCCGATGCCCGTGCGCTCGCGGATCCACGCATCCGAGGTGGCCACCATCTTCGACAGGTCGTCGTTGGTGAGCACCTTGTCCGGCACAGCCTTCCCCGTCCCTGCGATTCGCGTGCGCATGCTCTCAGCTCCCACTCGCCTGAACCATCTCGGAGGACCACAGCGGTGCGTGCTTGTCGATCGCCAGCGAGATCTCGTGCGGCAGCGCGGCCTCGACGAAGCTGGCCGCCACGCGCACCCCGTTCTTGATCGCCTTGGCGTTGGAGCGCCCGTGACACAGCACCGCCACCCCGTCGACGCCCACCAGCGGCGCGCCGCCGTGCTCGTCGTACTCGAGCTTCTTCTTGAGGCGCAGAAAGGAGTCCTTGAGCAACAAGGCGCCGATCTTGCCCAGGAACGTGCGCAGCACCTCTTCGCGCAACAGCTCGAAGATCACCTGCCCCACGCCCTCGGCGGTCTTGAGCAGCACGTTGCCGGTGAACCCGTCGGTCACCACCACGTCGAGCTGGCCGGCGAAGATGTCCTTGCCCTCGACGTAGCCCACGTAGTCGAAGTCCTTGGGCACCGTCTCCGACGACAACAGCCGGTGCGTCCCGCGGGTCAGCTCGGTCCCCTTGACCGCCTCTTCCCCGTTCGACAGCAGGCCCACCCGCGGCCGCGCCTTGCCGTGCAGCACGCGCGCGTACACGCTCGCGAGCACCGCGAACTGCGCCAGCGTCTGCGGCCGGCACTCGACGTTGGCGCCCATATCCATGAGCGCGCACACCCCGGTCTTGGTGGGAAAGGTGGTGACGATCCCGGGCCGGTCGACGCCGCGCAGCCGCTTCATGACGAACAACCCGCAGGCCATCATCGCGCCCGAGTTGCCCGCCGAAACCACCGCATCGACCTGGCCGCGCTTGGCCAGATCGAACGCGACGCGCATCGACGAGTCCTTCTTGGATTTGGCCGCGACCGCCGGGTGATCTTCCATGGTGATCACCTCGGACGCGTGGTGCACGGAGATCCCGTCCTGCCGGCCGCCGATGCGATCGAGCTCGCGGCGAATCCGGCCCTCGTCACCGACGAGCACCACCTTTGCGTATCCTTCACGCGCAGCCGCCGTCGCCCCTTCGACTTCGGGTGCTGGCGCGTGATCTCCCCCCATCGCATCGACCGCGACGGTTCTCATCAAAGAGGCCTTAGGCCTCCGTGTCTTCGGTCTTCACGATCACCGCGCGGTCGCGGTAGAAGCCGCACGCCTCGCACACGCGATGCGGGAGCTTGGGCTCCTGGCACTTCGGGCACGGCGTCACGTTCGGCACCGGAACGCTGCGCATCCACTGCGCGCGCCGGTGGTCACGCATTGCCTTCGACTTTTTCCTCTTTGGAACCGCCATAGTCCTGCTCTCTTTCGGTTGGTTTCGAGAAACTACTCGAGCTTGATGCCCTTGAGGGCCGCGAACGGATTCTTCTTGTTGTCCGGCTCGACCTCGAGCTCGGGCGCCCGATGACCGCAGTCGTTCAGATTACGGTCCTGGCCGCATACCACGCAAAGGCCCTTGCAGTCTTCTTTGCAGCGCGGCGACATCGGCACGCTCAAGATCAGGAGCTCGCGGATCATCGGCGCCAGATCGAGCCACTTGCCGTCGTGCACGCCGAAGTCAGTGTCCTCGAGCGGGTCGTCCTCTTCGGCGACCGGCTCGCCCTCGTCCAGGCGGAAGATCATCTTGACCGGCACGTCCACATCCGCGCGCGCCGGCTTCAGGCAGGCGGCGCACGGCACGCCGATGGTGGCCTTGACCGACCCGCGCACGAACACGTCGTCCTGGACCTTGCTCACGTCCAGACGCACCGCGGCGGCGGACCGGCCCAGATCGGCGTCCATTCCATCGAGCGCTTCCGTCAGAAGCTCGGCCGACAAGGCTTGGTCGACGACCAGCCCCTCTGTCGGTATGTCCTTGATTTTATAGCGCAAAACTCTACCTGCAAAACAAGGGGCTCAATATAGCCAAGAACCGCTACAAGTCAACGGATTTCTGGGTAAAGGCCCGTCAGGCCAGGCGCTTCGCCCACTTGGTCTTGCCCGGCGTGTACGGCGGGTAGCGGATGGACGGATCGAGGAAGGTCGCCTTGGCCATCACGCTCTTCTTATGGGTGAAGGTCTCGAAGCTGGCGTGCCCGTGATAGGCGCCCATGCCGCTCGCGCCCACCCCGCCGAACGGCAGCTCGTGCGGGATCAGGTGCGCCATCACGTCGTTGACGCACGCGCCGCCCGAGCTGGTGCGCTGCAGCACCCGCTCGACGTGCTCCGCGTTGCGGCTGAACAGGTACAGCGCCAGCGGCTTGTCGCGCGCGTTGATGAACGTGATCGCCGCGTCCAGGTCCGGGACGGTCAGGACCGGCAGGATCGGCCCGAAGATCTCGTCGGCCATGACCGGCGAGGCCGGGTCGACCTTGCGCAGCACGGTGGGCGCGATGTACTTGTCGGTTGGGTCGCTCTGCCCGCCCGCGGCCAGCTCCCCCGAAGCGATCAGCTTCGAGAGCCGCGCGTGGTGGCGCTCGTTGATGATCCGCCCGTAGTCGGGCGACGCCTTCGGATCCTCACCGTAGAACTCGATCAGGACCTTCTTCATCTGCTCGATCAGCTGCGCCTCGCGCGACGCGTGGCACAAGACGTAGTCCGGCGCGATGCAGGTCTGCCCGGCGTTGAAGAACTTCCCCCATACGATGCGCCGCGCCGCCACCTCGAGGTCCACGTCCTCGTCGACGATGCACGGGCTCTTGCCGCCGAGCTCGAGCGTCACCGGCGTCAGATGCCGCGCCGCCGCCTCCATCACGATCCGCCCGACCGTCCCGTTCCCGGTGTAGAAAATATGATCGAACCGCTGCTCGAGCAGCCTGGTGGTCTCCGGCACCCCGCCCTCGATCACCGCCACGCACTCGGGGTCGAGATACCTCGGCAGCAGCCGCGCGAGCAGCGCAGAGCACGCCGGGGCCACTTCGCTCGGCTTGAGCACCACCGAGTTCCCCGCCGCGATCGCGCCGATCAATGGCGCCAGCGCCAGCTGGATCGGGTAGTTCCACGGCGCGATGTTCAGCACCACTCCGAGCGGCTCGGCGTACACCTTCGAGACGCCCGGCTGCGCCAACAGCGGCGTCCGCACCCGCTTGGGCCGCATCCACGAGGCCAGGTGCTTGCGCGCATGTTTCAGCTCGCCCGCGATCAGATAGGTCTCGCCCGCCCACCCCTCGAACGCCGACTTGCCGAGATCGCTCTTCAGCGCCCCGAACATCGCCTCCTCGTTCTCCGCGACCATCTCCGAAAAACGCCCGAGCTGCTGCAGCCGCCACTCGATCGGCCGCGTCCGCCCACTGTCGAACCCTGCCCGCAGCCGCGCGACCGTTCCGGCGATCCCATCCTCAGCCCCAACTGCCGCCACACTCGCTCTCGGTGTCATGCCCGGCAGTGTAATGCGGTCGGGGGATTGTGTCGCGGCTACTTCGCGCTGCCCAGCAGGGCGGCGCCGCCGATGGTGAGGAGCGCGCGCAGATCGTCGTCGTTGAAGGTGAGCTGCATGCCGAAGAAGTAGTCGCGGCCGGTGAGACCGCCGGCGCCGGGGCCGCGGTCGTTGATGATGTCGTCGACGCCGCCGACCACCCAGATGTGCTTGTAGAACTCGAGCGCGGCCAGCACCTTCAGGCGCGGGTAGGTGTTGGCGCGGAAGTCGAAGATGTCGGTGCTGATGGTCAGCGTGCGGAACCAGTTGGAGGCGAGCGCCATCGGCACCTCGAGGTCCATGCCCACGCCGCCGGTCGACTCCTTGATGCCGAAGCGGCCGGTCAGGTTGAAGCGCCCGCCGAGCAGGAACAGCTTCTTGGCGATCTGAAACGTGAAGCGAAACTGATCGGAGGTGGTGACGGTCTCGGTGTTGGTGGTCTGCGGCTTGGACGGATCGTCGGTGGTGGTGAAGGTGCGCGCGGTCGAGCGCTTGCCGCGCGGGTCGTCGATGAGCTCGATCAGGAAGAACTTGTCGGGCCGCGACTGCAGCTGCACCGCCACGTAGGTCTTGAGCGTGTTGGCGACCACGTTGTACTCCGAGCGCAGGCCGACCAGCGTCTGCAGCCGGGTGATCGAAGAGACGAAGCCGCCCACGTCGGTGGTGATCTGCTCGACGTTGTTGGCGATGGTGTCGTCGTTGAGCAGCCGCCCGACGGTGCCCTTGCCGGCCGCCACCTGGTCGCTCATCTGCGACACGTTGGCCATGGTGTGGTTGAGGTTGTCGATGGCGACCGAGATCTTGTCGAGGTTGGTCTTGATCTTCTCGCCCGCCGAGTTGACCTGCCCCTCGCCGGTGCCGACCAGGCCCTTCACGCTCTCGGTGATCTCGCGCATGTTGGAGATGGTCTTCTTGAAGTCGTCGCTCGCCTTGCCGGCGGTCATGCCGCGCACGTCGAGCGCGATGTCGTCGAGGTGGTGCAAGAGCTGCTGCGCGGCGAGCGAATTCTTGTCGACGCCGTCCTTGACCGACTCGGCGATCTGGCGGATCGGCCCGCGCGTGAGCTGCTGCACGTCGAGGAGGATCTGCCGCAGCACCGGCAGGGTCTCGTTCACCTGCACCAGGATGTCGGCGATGGTCACCGCCTCGACCACGTTCTTGATCTGCTCCCCGTCGGCGAGCAGGTGGTTGGTGACGATCTGTCCGGTGAGCGGCTCGGGCGACTCGGGCGTACCGGGATCGATCTCCAGGTAGTACTGCCCGAGCAGCGACGCCGACTTCTTGAAGATCGACGCGTTCGACCAGAGCTTGACCTCGGGCTTGATGCGAATGGTCACCTTGGCGAGCGAGCCCTCGAGCGTGCGGTCGGTGATCTCGCCGATGTTGAGACCCGCCACCTGGACCGCCGACTTGTCGACCAGACCCGTCGCGTCGTGGAACAGCGCCCACACGTGAAACCCGCGCGAGCCGCCCACGCCCTTGGCGACGAACTTGAACGCGATGAACGAGAGCAGCGCGATGCCGATCGCGGTGAGCCCGACCTTGATCGCCGCGCTGGTGTTCTTCACGCGCCCCCCGGCCGGGTGGGATCGAAGTCCTCGGGGTCGCCGGCGCGATGCCTCATGCGCACCGAGCCGGACATCTCGACGAACGCGCGCACGTACTCGTGCTTCGAGCCGAGGATCTCGTTGGGCGCGCCCGACTCGATGATCGTCCCTTCGTGCAGCATCGAGATGCGATCGGCGATGCGAAAGGTCGACGCCATGTCGTGGCTGATCACCACGCTGGTCACGCCGGTTTCCTTGGAGATGTCGCGGATCATGTCGTCGACGTTCTTGGTCGCAATCGGATCGAGCCCCGTCGTGGGCTCATCGTATAACAGAATTTCCGGCTTCAAAACTAATGCGCGCGCCAGGCCCACGCGCTTGCGCATGCCCCCCGAGAGCTCGGACGGGAACTTCTTCTCTGTGTTCTTCAGGCCGAGCGAACTGAGCTTGTCGATCACCGCCTCGTGGATCTGCTTGCGCGACAGCTTGGTGTGCTCGATCAACGGGAACGCCACGTTCTCTTCGACCGTCAGCGAGTCGAACAGCGCCGAGTATTGGAACGACATGCCGAACTTGAGCCGCACGCGGTTGATCGCGTAGTCATCGAGCGGGACGATGTCCTCGCCGTCCACCCAGATCTGCCCGGCGTCGGGCTTGAGCAGGCCCATCAGGTGCTTCATCAGCACCGACTTTCCCTGCCCCGATCCGCCGATGATGATGTTGATCTTGCCGCGCTCGACGTCCAGGTTCACGCCCTTGAGCACGTGGTGGGTGCCGAAGGTCTTCTGGATGTTGCGGATCCGGATCTGGAACCGATCGTCGCGGGCGTTGAGCTCGTCGGACTGCATTATTTATTCTGCAGCACGAGGATGATGTCGGTGAGGAAGTAGTCGAGCACCAGGATGGTGACGAAGCTGCCCACCACCGCGCGGGTGGTGCCGATGCCCACGCCCTTGGCGCCGCCCTCCGCGTGGAAGCCCTGGTAGCAGGACACCAGCGACAGCGACAGGCCGAAGATGGTGGCCTTGAGCACGCCTTGCACCATGTCCTGCGTGTCGACGATCCAGCGCGCGTTCTCGATGAACGCGCCGCGGTCCACGTTCTGGATCCACACCGCCACGCCGTAGCCGCCGATCATGCCCACCGCGTTGAACAGCATGGAGAGGAGCGGCACCATGATGGTCGCGGCCAGGATGCGCGGCGACACCAGGTACTGAACAGGATTCACCGCCAGCGTCGAGAGCGCGTCGATCTGCTCGGTGATGCGCATCGAGCCCAGCTCGGTGGCCATGCCGGCGCCCGCGCGGGCCGCCACCACGATCGACGTGAACACCGGCGCCAGCTCGCGGGTGAGCGCGATGCCCAGCGTGGCGCCGACGAAGCTCTCGGTGCCGAACTGGCGCAGCGCCGAGGTCAGCTGCAGCGCGAACACCATGCCGACGAACGTGCCGATCATGGTGACGATCATGATCGACTGCACGCCGATGAACTCGGCCGCCTCGAGGAACACGCCCACGCGGAACGGCGGCTTGAACAGCCAGAACGCGGCGCGCGAGAGCAACAGCACGTGGTCGCCGACCGACTGCACCAGCCGTGTCGGCGCGTCCCACAGCTTGTCGGTGATGCGGACGATCTTCTCCCACATCCGATGGCCGCTCTCGCCCTTGGGCGCTTCGTCTGTCTCTTCCACTACGCCCGCTCCCCGCTATAGATCCGCGGCACGCGTTTGGAGACGCCACAAAAGACCTCCCACACGATCGTGCCGCCCCACTGAGCCAGCTCGTCGGCGCCGATTCGGGCACCCCAGGGAGCCTGCGAGCCGAAGAGTACGACCTCGTCGCCCAGCTTGGGGTTGACGGCGGTCACGTCGACCATGCACATGTCCATGGTGATCGCGCCCACCACGCGGCAGCGACGGCCGCCCACCAGCACCTCGGCCTGGCCGGTGAGCCGGCGCGAGTAGCCGTCGGCGTAGCCGATCGGCACGGTGGCGATGCGCGCGGGCGCCGAGGTGGTGTGCAGCCCGCCGTACGAGATGCGCGTCCCCGCGGGTACGTCGCGCAACGCGACCACGCGCGACTTCAGGCTCATCACCGGCGACAGTCCGGCCTGCCCGTAGCCATAGAGCGACAGCCCGGGACGCACCAGATCGAACCGCGCGTCCGAGAAGCGAATGGTCCCCGCCGAGTTGGCGACGTGCGTCAGCGCCGGCCGGAATCCGGCGGCCAGCACCTGCGCCTCGGCGCGCCGAAACACCGCCAGCTGCTCGTGCGTCGGCTCGGGATCGTCGCCGTCCGCATCTGCCAGGTGCGAGCACAGGCCGGACAGCTCGACGCCGGGCGTGCGCGCCAGCACCTCGAGGAAGCTCGCCAACCGCTCGGGCCGCACGCCCAGGCGCGACATGCCGGAGTCGATCTTGAGGTGGAACGAGACCCGCTTGCCGTTGCCAAGCTCTTCGCCGGCGCGCTGAAAGCGGTCGAGGTCCGCCTCGTCGGAGACCACCGGCGTGAGCTGGTACGCGACCACATCGCGATGCGACAGGCCGTAGAAATTCCCCAACAATAGAATGGGCGCCTGGATGCCGCCGCGCCGCAGCTCCACGCCCTCCTCGACCAGCGAGACGGCAAACCCCCACACCTTGCGCTCGAGCGCGTGCGCGCACGCGAGGGCGCCGTGGCCGTAGGCATCCGCCTTGACCACCGCGAGCACGCCAACCGATGGACCGACCGCCGCGGCGACCACGTCGACGTTCTTACGCAACGCAGACAGATCGACCTCGGCGAGCGTCGGCCGGATGTCGGTCCGGATGTCGAACACCTGGTAGATGGCGGCAGTCTATCTCGGAATGGCGACGGGTGCTAAAGCGCTGCGGCGGTCGCGGGGCCCGGGGACAACCGGTCGAGCAACTGGCGCGTGAGCACCAGCGCGCGGCCACGCGGAACCACCAGCCCGCGCTTGATCATCGAGGTGAAGGTGCGCGAGATGGTCTCGCGGCAGCTTCCCACCATGTTGGCCAGATCCTGCTGGGTCGGCCGCTTGCGCAGCACCAGCCCGACTGCATCGGCCGACTCGCCCTCTTCGCGCGCGAGACGCTCGAGGGTGCGCACCAGCCGCGACTCCACATCGTGCAGCGCGAGGCTGGCGATGGTCTCGTCGGCGCGGCGCAGGCGGGCGGTGAGCTCGCTGATGATGTTCATGGCGGTCTGCGGATGCGCCTTCAAATGGGCGGAGAACGCATCGCGGGTGAGCGCGAGGACCGTGGTGTCGTCGAGCGCGACCACGTTGGCCGAGCGCGGCCGGCTGTCGATCAGCGACATCTCGCCGAAGAACTCGCCCGGCCCGAGGGTCGACAAGGTCAGCTCGCGGCCGTTCTCGCCGAACAAGGCGACCTTCACCCGGCCCTGCGCGATCAGGAACATCGCGTCGCCCGGCTCGTCCTGGGCGACGATCAAGCTGCCCTGAAGGCGCGTGCGGATCTGAAGCCGGCGGACAAGATCGTCGAGCGCACCCTGCGAACAGCCGCGGAACAGCGCGGCCTGGGCTACCAGCACCCGGTAACGGTCGAGCTTCGGGTCATCCACCAGAGCCGCCGGACGCTGAGCGTTCGAAATCATAGGATGTTCCTCCACCTAAGTATCCTCCTGCAAAGCAATCCGAGTGCCATGGGTCACCGCCTCGAAAATCGAGGAGTTGTCGGGCGAATCTGCCGGGATCTCGACAACCGTTCACAGTTTCCTGTCGCCCGACCGTTAACAGCTACGAGCAATTGCTGACATTCTTGTCGCAGTCGGGTAGTTTTCCGACGATGCTCGTCAAGGTGAACGGCCGTGAGCTGGAGCTGCCCGACGGGTGCTCCGTGGCCGCCCTGCTGGAGCGGGTCGCGATCGACGCCCGCCGGGTGGCGGTCGAGCGAAACCAGGACATCGTTCCGCGCAAGACCTACGCCGAGACCGCGCTGAAGGACGGCGATCAGGTCGAGATCGTCACGTTCGTCGGTGGAGGATAGAAGGACATGTCCATGAATGATCCGCTGGTGATCGCCGGCAAATCGTACCGCTCGCGCTTGATCGTGGGCACCGGCAAGTACAAGGACCACGACGAGACGCGGCGCGCGCTCCAGGCCTCGGGCGCGGAGATCGTGACCGTGGCCGTGCGGCGCATCGAGCTCAAGCCGGGGCAGCCGTCGCTGCTCGACGCGATCGACAAGAAGTACGTTCTGTTGCCGAACACCGCCGGTTGCTACACCGCCGACGAGGCGATCCGCACCGCGCGGTTGGCGCGCGAGTTGGGCATGACCGAGTTCGTCAAGCTCGAGGTGATCGGCGACAAGCGCACGCTGTTCCCCGACGCCGAGGAGACGCTGGTGGCGGCGCGCCAGTTGGTCAAGGAGGGCTTCGTCGTGCTGCCGTACACCAACGACGACCCGATCATGGCGCGCAAGCTCGAGGACGTGGGCTGCGCGGCGGTGATGCCGCTGGCCGCGCCGATCGGCTCGGGGCTGGGCATTCGCAATCCGTACAACCTGCGCATCATCCTCGAGACCGTGAAGGTGCCGATCATCGTCGACGCCGGCGTGGGCACCGCTTCCGACGCAGCGGTGGCGCTCGAGCTCGGCTGCCACGCGGTGCTGATGAACACCGGCATCGCCGGCGCCAGGGACGCCGTGCTGATGGCCGAGGCCATGCGGCTCGGCGTCGAGGCCGGTCGCAAGGCGTTCCTGGCCGGGCGCATCCCGAAGAAGCTGCACGCGGCCGCGTCGTCGCCGGAGCACGGGCTGATCGAGTGACCGCGCCCGCCTTCCGGCTGCTGCTGATCACCGACGGGATGGACGCGACCACTGCGCAGCGGGTCGACGCCGCGCTCGGCGCGCTGCCGGCCGGCACGGCAGCGGTTCAGCTGCGCGCCAAGGCGCTCGACGGGCGCGCGCTCACCGACGCGGCGCTGCTGCTGCGCGAGGTGACCCGCGCGCGGGGCGCGATGCTGCTGGTCAACGACCGTGTCGACGTCGCGCTCGCGGTGGGTGCCGACGGCGTACACCTGCCGGGCAAGGGCCTGCCGGCCAAGGCGGCGCGCCGGGTGTGCGGCGACCGGCTCCTGATCGGCGCGTCGACCCACTCGCTCGACGAGGCGCGCATGGCGCAGGCGGGCGGCGCCGACTACGTCACCTTCGGGCCGGTGTTCGCTACGCCGTCGAAAGCCGCCTTCGGCCCGCCGCTCGGCCTCGAACGGCTCACCGAGGTGGTCGCGACGCTAGCCCTGCCGGTCTTCGCGCTCGGCGGGGTCGATCGCGGACGCGCGCGGGCCTGCGTGGCAACCGGCGCGCGCCTCGCGTGCATCGGCGCGGTGCTCGGCCGAACCGACGCCGCCGAGGTGGCGCACGGGTCGCGTGCGCTCGGCGCCGAAATCGGGTTATTGTAGCGCCTCATGAAGATCCGGGTCGTCGGGTTCTCAGTGCTCGGCGCCGCGGCGTTGGTTGCCGGCGGCCTGGCGCTGTTCGCGTTCGACTTCCCGCGCATGAGCAACAACGAGATGGCGCCGGGGCTGCGCTCGCGCGATCTCCTGGTGGCGTGCCGCGTGTGTGGCAGCCCCAAGCGCGGCGACGTGGTGTTCTTCGCGCCGCCCGACACGCCGGAGCAGCTCTCGGCGCGCCGGGTGATCGCGGTCCCCGGCGACAAGGTGCAGATCAAGAAGGGCGAGATCTTCGTCAACGACCGGCCGCTGTTCGACGAGAAGGCAGGCCAGGTCAACCTCGAGGGTATCGACGCGATCGACGACGTGGCCCGGCTGTTCGATCAGTTCACCGAGACCAACGGCAACCACCGCTACACCGTGATCAAGGACGCGCGCACGCCGATCACCGGAGAGCGCGCGGCCGAGACGCTCACCGACGAATACTTCGTGCTCGCCGATCGCCGCACCTTTGCGCGCGACAGCCGCGCCTACGGCGGGATCCCGCGCAACAGCATCCGCTCGATCGTCAAGCGCGTGATCTCGGCCGGCGACCGCGACGCCGCCCGCCAAAGCTGGCTGCCCTAGCCTCCTACTCGAGCTTGAGCGTGATCGTGTACGGGTCTTTGGGGCTCGACGACTTGTCGCTGATCGCCTTGACGCTCACGAAGTAGCTCTTGCCGGCGACGATCGGTCCCGAGGCGTGGCCGGCGGGCTCGGCCGGACCCAGCGGCGCCTTGCCGTCGTCGACCAGCCGCAGCACGGCCGGCGGAACGACCGAGACGCTGGCGAGCGTCTTTCCTGCCGGCGCGCTAAAGCGATACCAGTCCTCGTCGGCGCGCGGCGCCAGGTAGCCGCGCATCGTCGGGCCGTCGCCCCACGGGGTGGCGAACGCGGTGGTGTTGTTGGGCTCGCGCTCGAGATCTTTTTCCGGCGGCGCGGCGGTCACCGTCAGGTGATAAGGCGCGTCGAAGGCGCTGTCGCGGGCGCGCGCGCTCACGCGCAGGATCACGTCGCCGCCCGGCCATGGCGGCAACAGCTCGCCTTTTCCGGGCCCGCCGTCGTCGACCTTGACCAGCACGGTCTTGCCGTCGGAGCCGAGCCGCTCGAGCTTGAGGTCCACGCGCTCGAGCGCGTCCAGCTCGGCGGTGATCAAGGCCTCGGGTGCGGCGCCGGCGATGCGGTAGACGTCCACGTCGCCCGGCCAGAGGAAGCCGCTCACCTGCGCGACTCCCGTGAATGGCAGCGAGTTCGCGCGCTCGAGCGTGTCGTTCGGCTCGTGCTCGGCGCCGTCGAGCGGCGGCTCGACGCCCAGCTTGAGCGCCCAGCGGATCTCGGTGTTGCGTCCCTCGACCGCGCGCAGCGCCAACAGGCCGCTGGCGATCCCCGCCGGAAACGCCGCGTTGCGCAGGCGCAGCTCTTCGCCGCGGCCGGCGCGCGCCTCGGCGACCACCGTCGGGACCGCCTTGGGGTTCGCCGCGCCGGCGCTCAACAGCCGCAACTGCGGGACCACGCCGTCGACCGGACTGAGCTCGATGCGCAGGGTCGATCCCGGCGCCACCGCCGCGAGCGGCAGGACAAACCAGTCCTCGTCGCGCCGGCGGCCGAAGAACCCGCTCTGATCCGTGATCGCGCCGAGCGACTGCGCGTGCGCGACGTCGTCGTTGGGCTCGCGCTCGTCACCGACGGGCGCCGGCCCCGAGCGAAGCACCAGCTCGTATGGCTTGGTCCCCTCGACCGGCGTCGCCGCGCGCACGCGGACATAGTAGGTGTGCCCCGGCTCGACCCCCAGGTTCGGGATCACCTCGCCCTCTCCGGCCGGCGCGTCGTTCACCAGCACCAGCCGCTTGCCGTCGCCGTCGAGCGCCTCCAGCGTCAGGTCCACGCCGGGGATGCCGCTCAGCTCGAGGCGCGCCTCGTCAAACCCGCCGTCGGGCGTGGACCCGCTCTCCACCCAGGAGAACAGATCTTCGTCGCCCGCGAGCTTGCCCTTGATCGTCTTTGGCTTGCCGATGGTGCCGCGAATCCCCTTGCCCGGCTCGAGCGGCTGCGCGTGCTGCACATCGTCGTCGGGCTCGACCTCGTCGATGAGCGGCACCGGCGCGAACATCGTAGTCGGGCGCTTGACCGGGTCGACCACCACCACCGACGGCCCGGCGTCGCCCTTGACCTTGATCGGCTGGCGCCGATCTCCGCACCCCGCCAGCAACAGGACGAGGCACAGCCGCCTCACTTCGCGGGGACTTCCTTGGGTGTGATCGTCGCCAGGAACTCGGCCTCGGTCACCACCTGCCCGTCGACCAGCGCCTGCCCCTTCATCTTCCAGATCGCGCCGCCCTTGCGCAGCGGCACGACCTCGAGGCGGAGCTGATCGCCCGGCACGACCGGCTTGCGGAACTTCACCTTGTCGATGGCCATGAAGTACATCACCGACTGGCTCGCATCGAACCCCGGGCGCGACATCGCCATCACGCCGCCCGCCTGCGCCAGCGCCTCGACGATCAGCACGCCCGGCATGATCGGGTGCCCCGGAAAGTGCCCCGCGAAGAACGGCTCATTAATGGTGACGTTCTTGATCGCCACCACGCGATCCTCCGACAGCTCGATCACGCGATCGATGAGCAGGAACGGAAAGCGGTGCGGGAGCAGCTTCTGGATCGCGACTACGTCCAGCATTTACGGCTTCTTGCCGGCGCCCGCGTTGTACATGCGAATGACCTCGTTGGTGATGTCGAGCGACGGCTTGCCCCACACCACGGCCGAGTTCTTCTCGAGGACCACGTCGAACTTGTCGCGCTCCGAGATCGTGCCGACCACCGACTGCAGCTTGCGGAAGATGCCCGAGGTGGCCTCCTGCTCCTTGCCCGCCAGGTCCTTCTGCAGCCGCGCGTAGATCCCCTGCAGCTCGACGAACCGGTCCTGGAACTTCTTCTGCTCCGCGGCGGCCGCTTCGGCCTTCATCAGCGGGAGCTTCTTGTCCAGGTCCTCCTTCATCTTCTTGAGCTCTTCCTGCTTCTCGTCGAGCTCCTTCTGCTTGCGGTCGAAGTCGGCCTTGAGCTTGGCTTTGGCCTTCTTGCCGTCATCGGTCTCCTCGAGCGCGCGCTGCAGGTCGACGACCGCCAGCTTGGTCTCGGCGAAGGCCATCGTCGGCGCCAGCAATCCACCCGCCACGGTCGCCAGAGCGAATGCAAACAGCTTGTTCATGTGTCTCCCCTAAAGTGCGCGTTGATTAACATCGATTAGAAGAAATTGCCAATGGTGAACTCGAAGACGATCGGGTCTTCGCCCTGCTGTTTGTTGAGCGGAATGCCCCACTCGAACCGCAGCGGCCCGATCGGCGAGAACCAGCGGAAGCCGAAGCCCACCGAGTAGCGCAGGTTGGTGAAGGTCGGATACGGCGTGCACGGGTTGAACACCTCGGGGATGTTGGCGACCGACTGCTGCGACGGGCAGTACTTCGAGGTCTCGGTGTTGTACGAGTTTCCCGCGTCGAAGAAGATCACGCCCTTGATCTGCACGGCCGCGAAAATGGGAAACTCGATTTCGGTGTTGAGGATCAGCTCCAAGTTTCCGCCGATGTTGAATTGCGACAGCGGCGAGTTCGGATCCTGGCTCTGCAGCACGTTCACCTTCGGCCCCAGCGAGAACAGCTGGTAGCCGCGCACGGTGTTGATGCCGCCGAGGAAATAGCGCTCGTAGATCGGCACGCCGAGCGACGAACGGCTGCGCACGAAGCCGAACTCGACGTTGGTGCGGAAGATGAACGGCCCCCAGATCGGCTTATAGAAACGTGCGAATCCGGTATAGCGCTCGTAGACCGCTTGCGACGCGATGATCGGATCGGCGACCTCGACCGCCAGCGAATGGAACATGCCCTTCTTGGGGAACAGGCGATCGTCGCGCGAGTCGTAGTTCATCGACAGGCGCACCGACGAGGTGAACCCCGAGCGGAACAGGTTGGTGATGGTCCCCGCGGACACCTGCGTCGTCGGCGCGAAGCCGCCCACCACCAGGCCGGTCTGGTTCTGCTTCACGTCCACGTATTCGAGCTTGTAGGTGCCGAACAGACGCACGTAATCGCCGAGCAGGTAGCCCCAGGTCAGATCGCCGCCGCGCGCCGTGCGGTTGAACGACGGATAGAACAAGAGCGAGTTGTAGGCCGAGAACGCGAACGTCAGCTTGGTGTCGAGGAAGTACGGATCGAGGTAGCGCAGCGAGAAGAGCTGCCGCAGCGACGAGATCTGCGCCTGCAGCTGCAAGGTGGTGCCGCGCCCGAACAGGTTGTTCTGCGCCACCTGCGCCTGGCCGATGAAGTTCTCCACCGACGAGAAGCCGGCGCCGATCTGGAAGGTGCCGGTGGCGCGCTCGGAGACCTCGATGTTGACGTCGATCTTGTCGGGGTTTCCGTCTTGCGCCTTCGACGACAGCTCGACCTTCTCGAAGTAGCCGAGCGCCTGCACCAGCTTCTTCGAGCGATCGAGCCGCGTCTGGTTGTACAGATCGCCTTCGAACACGCGCAGCTCGCGGCGGATCACCTTGTCGCGCGTCTTGGTGTTGCCGCGGATGTGGATCTTGCCGAAGTAGACCAGGTTGCCCTTCTGGACCTCGAAGGTGACGTCGACGATCCGCCGGGTCGCGTCGATGGCGGTGAGCGGCTGCACGTTGACGTACGCGTAGCCCGCGTCCTTGAACAGATCGTTGACCTTCTGGATGTCGCCGCCCAGGCGCGTGCGGCTGAAGGTCTCGCCGCTCTGCACGGTCATCAGCCGGAAGTAGTCGGCCTTGGTCTTGAGCAGCTCGCCCTTGAAGTCGATCTTGCCGATCGTGTAGGGCAGCCCCTCGTCGATCGGGATGGTGATGTACAGGTAGCGCTTGTCGCCCGAGAGCTCGATCTCGGGCTTGCCCAGCTTCACGTTGATGTAGCCGCGGTCGTAGTAGAACGCGGTCAAGAGCAACAGATCGCGATCGAACGCGTCCTCGCGATAGGTGCCCGACGAGGTGAGGAAGCTCAGCCAGCCGCCCTCCTGCGTGCCCATCGCCGCGCGCAGCTCCGCGTCGGTGACGTTGTGGTTGCCGAGGAAGCGCACCTGCCGCACCTCGACCTTGGCGTGCTCGTCGACGATGAAGTAGACGTCGACCTTGTTCTGATCCTTGCGCTGCACCTCGGACGTCACGTCGGCCAGGTAGAAGCCCTTCTCGACGTACAGATCGCGCACCTTCTCGACGTTGCGCTTGATCTTGGCGGGGTCGAGGATGGTCTCCTTCTTGAGATCGAGCACCTCGTTGATCTTGTCGATGCCCAGCTCCGACGCGCCCGAGACGTAGATCTTGCGAATGGTCGGCTTTTCGCGCAGCACGAAGGTGAGCGTCACCTTGCCGTTCGACTCTTCGGTGGCCTCGACCTGCACGTCGTCGAAGTAGCCCATCTTCCACACCGCGCGCAGATCGTCGCGCAGCTTCTCCGACGACAGCTTGGTGCCGACCGACGACTGCACGACCGCCTTGATGGCGTCGTCCTCGGCCTTCTTGTTGCCTTTGAACTTGAGCGCGCCGATCGGCTTGCCGTCGCCCTCGACCTCGCCGGGCGTGCGCTGCGCCACGGCTGTAGCCGGCAGCGCAACCAGCAACGTGCACGCGAGGGCGAACGCGGCGCTACGCAACGTGGCCTTCCAAACCGGAGTCGACGACCAGCCCGTCGACCATGCGCACGCGACGCGGCAGCCGCGCGGCCATGTCCGCGTTGTGGGTGACCACGATCAGGGTCATCCCGTGCTCGCGGTTGAGCTCGACGATCAGGCCGTGGATCGCTTCCCCGGTGTGCGTGTCCAGGTTGCCGGTCGGCTCGTCGGCCAACAGCACGCGCGGCTCCATGATCAGCGCGCGCGCGAGCGCCACGCGCTGCTGCTCGCCGCCGGACAATTCGCCCGGCCGGTGGGTCACGCGGTCGCTCAGGCCCACGCGATCGAGCAGCCTGGCCGAGCGCGACAGCGCGTCGTTGTGCGGCATGCCGGAGATCAGCGCGGGCATCGCGCAGTTCTCCAGCGCGGTGAACTCGGGCAGCAGGTGATGGAACTGGAAGACGAATCCAATCGTATGGTTGCGAAAATCCGCCAGCTTGGCCGCGGGCATTCGCGTAACGTCCTGCCCGTCGTAGTCGATCGAGCCCGCGCTCGGCTGATCGAGCGTGCCGAGGACATGCAAGAACGTCGACTTCCCCACTCCGGAGGAGCCGACGACCGCGACCATCTCGCCGGCACCGATCGTGAGATCGATGCCTTTCAGCACCTCGATCGTGCGTCCGCCATGCTCGTAAGATTTGCGCAGGGCATGGATATCAACGCGCGATCCGGCCATAAAAGGTGCCGCACCATATCGATCAGGTTCCACTGTGTCAACGAAACATCAGGTATTGGACCGACCCGGAATCGGGTGGGCGAGTTGCCTGGAAAACAGCGAAATCAGTGGCCTTCGCGTAGGCCTTCGACCGGCTTGAGCCGCGCCGCCACCCAGGCGGGATAGAGCGTGGCCAGGATCGCGATCAGGATCGCGGCGCAGAACACCAGGGCGATCTCGGTGGGGTTCATCTTCACCGGAAGCTGCGTGATGTAATACACGTCCGGATCGAGCGACAGCCCGTAGCGCGCGAGGCCCAGGCAGGCCAGGATGCCAACCCCGATCCCCGCCACCGTGCCGAGCGTGCCCATGTACAGCCCGAGCAGGATGAAGATCACCAGGATCGACTGATCGCTCGCGCCCATCGACTTCAAGATCGCGATCTCCCTGCCCTTCTCCATCACCAGCATGATCCCGTTGGCGATGATCGAGAACGCCGCGACCAGGATGATGAAGCACAGCACGATGAACATCGCGATCTTCTCCAGCTTGAGCGCGGAGAACAGGTTGCGGTTGAGCTCCTTCCAGTCTTGCACGTCGTAGCCCGGCCCGAGCGCGCCGCGGATCGCCGCCAGCGCCGGCTCGGTGTTGTCGGGATCGTGCACCTTGAGCTCGAGCCCGGTCACCTCGTCGTCGGTCCCGAGAAATTTCTGCGCCGCTGGGATCGACAGGTAGATGTACTTGGAGTCGTACTCGAACATTCCGGAGAAGAACACGCCGGCCACGCGGAACGGCTTCGACTTGGGGATCGGCCCCGACGGCCCGATGCCGCCCAGCGGCGAGACGATGTTCACGTCGTCGCCCAGGTCGAGCCGCAGGTTCTTGGCCAGCTCGCGCCCGATGATCACGCCGGGCACCGTGCGCCGCTCGACCTTGACCGCCTCGGGCGGCGGCTTGTCCTCGTTTTTTTCATCGTCTTTGAGGAACGCGGGCCCGCCGAGCGGCTTGAGCTTTTCGGGATTGGTCAGGTAGTCGAGCCCACCCGTGTCGATCTGTTTGGACAGCTCGGTGACCTTGGTGGTGCCCTCGGGGTCGATGCCCTTGAGAACCACGCCGGACAGGTTCGACGACGACGCGATCATCACCTCGTTGGTGATGAACGGCGACACGCCGACCACGTCGGGCAGCGCCGCCAGCTTCTTGCGCGCGGCCTCGTAGTCGGTGAACGGCTTGTCGGGCGTCTGCACCACGATGTGCGCGTTGGCGCCGAGGATCTTGTGGCGCAGATCATTCTCGAAGCCCGACATCACGCTCAGCACGATCACCAGCGCGCCCGAGCCGAGGAATAGCCCGTAGGTGGAGATGGTGGTGAAGATGGTCAGCCGCCGCACCAGCAGGATGAACGTTTCGATCAGCACGAAGCCGACCAGCGTGCCGAGCTTCACCAGCCGGATCAGCGTCGCGTGCTCCGAGCGCAGATCCTGCAGCATCGGAACGTGGGTGTGATCGACCGCGTACGACAACAGGAACGTCGCGCCGAGCAGCACGCCGAGGATCCCGGTGATCCAGTGGATACGCACCGACCGTGCCACCTGCATGCGCAGGTACCGCAAGGCCACCAGCCACTGGAACGTTGTCGGCATGATCAGCGTTCGTCGGGCCTCATCTGCGGGAAGAAGATCACGTCGCGGATGGACGGCTGATCGGTCAGGAGCATGACCAGCCGATCGATGCCGATCCCTTCGCCGGCGGTCGGCGGCATGCCGTGCTCGAGCGCGCGGCAGAAGTCCTCGTCGTAGTCCATCGCCTCTTCGCTCTTCGACTTCACCTGCTCGTCGAAGCGCGCGCGCTGGTCCATCGGATCGTTGAGCTCGGAGAACGCGTTGGCGAACTCGCGGCCGACGATGAACAACTCGAAGCGATCGGTGAAGCGCGGGTCCTGGTCGTTCTTGCGCGAGAGCGGCGAGACCTCGATCGGATACTGCGTGATGAAGGTCGGCTGGATGAGCGTGGGCTCGACCAGCTGCTCGTACGCGTCCACCAGCGCCTGCCCGGATCGCGACGCTTCGGGAAGATTCGGGCTCTGCTCGAGCACCGCATCGAGCATGGTGACGCGGCGGAACGGCGCCTTGAGCGAGACCGCCTGGCCCTGATAGGTGATCTCGGTCGAGCCGCAGATGTCTACCGCCAGGCGCTCGAACAGCTGCTCGGTGAGGGTCATCAGATCGTCATACGTCGCGTAGGCCTGATAAAACTCGATCGAAGTGAACTCGGGGTTGTGAAATCGATCCATCCCCTCGTTGCGGAAGATGCGGCCGATCTCGTACACGCGATCGATCCCGCCGACCACCAGCCGCTTCAGATCGAGCTCCGTGGCGATTCGCAAAAAGAGCTGTATATCCAATGCGTTATGGTGCGTTTTGAACGGCTTGGCCGCGGCGCCGCCGTTTGTGGATAACAGCATGCGGGTCTCGCACTCCACGTAATCGCGCTCGTCGAAGAAGCGGCGCACGCCCGAAACGATGCGCGCGCGCTTGCGAAACACCTGCTGCACCTTGTCCGGATGCTGGATGAAGTCGACGTAGCGCTGCCGGTAGAGCAGCCCGAGATCGGTGACGTCGTGGTTTTCCTGTAGCACCTTGCCGGGCATCGGCCGGATGGTCTTGGTGAGCAGCTTGAGCTCTTCGACCTTGAGCGCGCGCTTGTCCTTGCGCGTGCGAAACAGCGGGCCGCGCGCGCCGACGAAGTCACCGAGATCGAGCGTCTTGGCGACGGTAAACGCGTCCGCGAAGTCGACCTTGACGTAGAGTTGGACCATCTCGCCCTGATCGCCGCGCAGAAATAAAAATCGCGCCTTTCCCATCTCGTTGACTTGCACGAGCCGTCCCGCGATCGCGTAGCGCGGCGCCTCCGGCGGAATTTCCGCTTCCGGCGGCATCGTGGTCACATCGACCGGCAGCGCCGCCGCCGAATGCGTGACCCGAAAATCGTTCGCGTAGGGATTGATTCCTTGCGCGCGCAACGCCGTGACAGCGTCGAGGCGCGCGTTCATCTGGCCTTCGAGATCGGAGCTGGCGTTCGGATCGTTGGTTGCCATTGTTTTCACAAGTTATCCACAGGGGGCTGCGACGGCCCGGGGGTACTTATCCACAGACAGCCGGGAAAAAAATTACACCGTATCTAGATCTTCCTGAACGTCCGACTTGATGGGCTGTCCCTGGCCCTCGATCAGGTACGCCTGGATGAACTCATCGAGGTCTCCGTCGAGCACCGCGTCGACGTTGCCGACCTTCAGGTTGGTGCGGTGATCGGTGACCAATCGATACGGCGCCAACACGTACGATCGAATCTGCGAGCCCCACTCGATCGCTTTCTTGGTCGCGTGGTGGCCGAGCACCTTGGCGGCCTCCTCCTGCTCCTGGCGCTCGAACAACCTGGCGCGCAGCATCTTCATCGCGCTCGATTTGTTCTTGTGCTGCGATCGCTCCGACTGGCAGCCGACCACGATCCCCGAGGGATGGTGGATGATGCGCACCGCCGATTCGGTCTTGTTCACGTGCTGCCCGCCGGCGCCGCCCGAGCGGAAGGTCTGGATCTCCAGATCTTCGTCGCGGATCTCGATCTCGACGGTGTCCTCGAGATCGGGATACACGTCGACCGCGGCGAACGCGGTCTGCCGGCGCGCGTTGGCGTCGAACGGCGAGATGCGCACCANNACCAGCCGGTGCACGCCGCGCTCGGCGCGCAGGTAACCGAACGCCCACTCGCCTTCGACCGTGAACGAGACGCTCTTGATCCCGGCCTCTTCACCCGGCTGCTGATCGAGCACCTCGGTGCGGAAGCCGCGCCGCTCGCACCAGCGCACGTACATGCGCATCAACATCTCGGCCCAGTCCTGCGCGTCGGTGCCGCCGGCGCCCGCGTTGATCGAGATCAGCGCGCTTGAGCGATCGTGCTCGCCCGACAGCATGCGCGCGAACTCCATCTTCGCGACCGCGAGCTCGACCGCGAGCGAGGCCTGATCGGCTTCCTTGAGCGTCGCCTCGTCGGTGGCTTCCACCGCCAGCTCGAGCAGCACCTGCGCGTCTTCGAGCGCCGCGCGCTGCTTGTGCCACCCTTCGGCGGACGAACGCTTCTGCGCCTGCTCCTTGAGCAGCGTCTGCGCTTTGTTCTGATCGTTCCAGAAATCGGGGGCGCCGGCCAGCTCGTCGATCGCCGCGGCGCGCTTCAGCGAGCCGTCGACGTCAAAGATGCCCCCTTAGGACATCGAGCTTCCCCTGCAGGGCGGAGATGCGGTCCTTGATTGGCTTGGTGTCCATCAGCGCACAAAGGTGTCGCCTAGTTGACGACGCGCTTCAAGGACGAAATGGTGCCCGGCTTGAACTCGATCGGGTAGTGGCCGGTGAAGCACGCGTCACAGTAGCTCGCGCCGGGCAGCGCTTTTCCGCTCTGCGGCGGACCTGCGGAAGCCACCGCGTCCATCATCCCATCGCGCGACAGGTAGCCGAGCGAGTCGCAGGTGATGTAGCGCGCGATCTCGTCGGGCGTGTGCGAAGACGCGATCAGCTCCGAGCGGGTCGGCGTGTCGATGCCGTAGAAGCACGGATGCGTGGTCGGCGGCGACGAGATGCGCACGTGCACCTCCTTGGCGCCGGCGTTGCGGATCATCTTGACGATCTTGCGCGACGTGGTGCCGCGCACGATCGAGTCGTCGATGATCACCACGCGCTTGCCCGAGACCACGTCGCGCACCGCGTTGAGCTTGAGCTTGACGCCGAAGTGGCGGATCGATTGCTGCGGCTCGATGAACGTGCGCCCCACGTAGTGCGATCGGATCAGCCCCTGATCGTAGGGAATTCCGCTCGCGCGCGCGAAGCCGATGGCCGCCGCGGTGCCCGAGTCCGGCACCGGCACGACCACGTCCGCCTCGACCGGGTGCTCCTTGGCCAGCGTCGCGCCGAGCTGCATGCGCACGCGGTAGACCGACCGCCCGTCGATGAACGAGTCGGGGCGCGCGAAGTACACATGCTCGAACACGCAGAAGCGCTTGGACTCCTCGGTCCACGGCTTGAACGAGCGCAACCCCTTGGCGTCGACCACCACCACTTCGCCCGGCTCGACCTCGCGGATGAACTCCGCCTCGATCAGATCGAACGCGACGCTCTCGGACGCAAACACGAACGCGTCCTTGAGTCGGCCGAGGAGCAGCGGGCGGAACCCACGCGGATCGCGCGCGGCGATCAGCTTCGACTCGGCGAGGAAGACCAGCGAATAGGCGCCTTCGACCTGGCGCAGCGCGTTCACGATGCGGGTCTCGATGTCCGGCTCGCGACCGCGCGCGAGCAGGTGTACGATCACCTCGGAGTCGGTGCTCGACTGAAAGATCGAGCCGTCCATCTCCAGGCGGCGGCGCAGCTCGGCGGCGTTGACCAGGTTCCCGTTGTGCGCCACGGCGAGCGAGCCGTGCGCGTATTCGACGGCGAACGGT
Source organism: Myxococcales bacterium (assembly GCA_003170275.1). Taxonomy (GTDB): domain Bacteria; phylum Myxococcota_A; class Polyangia; order Palsa-1104; family Palsa-1104; genus PALSA-1104. The sequence goes on along the minus strand of PNAM01000032.1, from coordinate 41,785 downwards.
TGCGCGTTGCGCAGCGACGAGTCGCCGGCGGTCGAATAGCGCACGTGGCCGATCGCCAGGTGACCCGGCAGGCCCTCGAGCTCTCCGCGGCTGAACGCGTCGCCGACCAACCCCTCGCGCTTCGAGAGGTGGAACTTGTCACCGTCGCTGGTCACAATTCCGGCCGCTTCCTGCCCGCGGTGTTGCAGCGCGTGCAGCCCGAGATAGGTGATGTTCGCCGCCTCGGAATGGCCGTAGACACCGACGATGCCGCACATCTATTGGATACCTCGCTGGGAGTTGAGTTTTTAGCATATGGGCCGTCAACTTGCACTCCTGATTAGTGTGGAGAAGGACACCGAAACCAGCCTGATACAGCCCGGTCATCGACTGATCATCGTCAAGGCCGACCCCTTCAACGCCGAGGCTGCGCGCCCCGCGCTGCGTGCGGAGATCACCGAGCCGCACTTCGTGCGCGCGCACTTTGGCGTGCCGGCGCTGCGGCGTGCCCATCGTCTCCAAATCGGCGGCGAGGTGAAACGCGCGCTGCGGCTCACGCTCGATCAACTCAAGACGTTCGGCCGGCGCGAGCTCACGGTGACGCTCGAGTGCGCCGGCAACAACCGGCTCGACATGTCACCCCTACCGCCCGGCGAGCCCTGGCACGAAGGCGCGTTGTCGACCGCGCGCTGGGCCGGGGTGTCGCTCGCCGCGGTGCTCGAGCGGGCGGGCCTCGCGCCCGACGCGGTGCAGGTCGCCTTCGAAGGCGCCGATCGCGGGACTCCCGACGGGGAGGGCGCACCGCACGGGATCGCGTTCCAGCGCGCACTGCCGATCGAAAAGGCGCTCGATCCGGACACCCTGCTCGCGCTGGAGATGAACGGCGCGCCGATTCCGGAACGCCACGGCGCGCCGCTACGCTTGATCGTTCCCGGCTGGTACGGGATGGCCAGCGTGAAGTGGCTCGAGCGCATCGAGGTGCTGCGCGATCCGTTCGAGGGGTGGTTTCAGGACGACCGCTACGTGTACGCCCACGGGGACGATCAGCCGACCGAGCCGGTCGCGGAGATGCGCTGCAAGTCGATCGTGACGCGGCCCGAGCCGGGCGCGATCCTGCGGCGCGGCAGCCTGCCGATCCGCGGCTGGGCGTGGTCGGGGAGCGCCGAGGTGGCGGGCGTGGAGATCTCGATCGATGGCTCCGAGCAGTGGCAGGCGGCGCAGCTCGACGAGCCGCTCGGCCGTTACGCCTGGCGCGCCTGGAAGCTCACCTGCCGCATCGAGGAGCCCGGCCGCCACACGATTCGCGCCCGCGCGCTCGACGCCGCCGGCAATCGTCAGCCCGAATGGTGCCGCTTCAATCGATATGGATACGGAAACAACGCGGTGCAGACATTGGTGGTCGAGGTGGGGTGAAGCCTTCCTTGCGCCGAAGGCGGGTTCCATCGCGGGAGCGATGAGGCGGGAAAAACGAAAAACGGTCGGCTGTCCAAGTGTACCGCAGGGCGATGCGTGCTCCCCTTCGAAGGTTCGAGGCTCGAGCGGGGTCCTCGACGACGTCACCGTCGCCAAGGCTGCCTCTCATGAGGTTCGCCACGCTTCAGAGTTTTGATATGCACCGGGCTCGTGGGCGCCTATTGGGTTACCCACTCCCGTCGTGCCCTCGCCATTTCTGGCGGGACTGACGGTTTCATTCCCGATGCCGTCCCCCGGTCTCTTTCGAAACCGGGTTCATCCTCTCGTGCGCTTCACGCCTCTTCAGAGTGCTCCCGTCCCAAACCTGCCCCGAGACCTTTCAGTCTCCGAGCGCCTTCCTTGGGGTTGCCGTCCCTCATCGCGACATCAGCCAGCGGCATCGTTACAACGAGGTCCCAGCCTCGTCGCCTTCCGTCCTCGGCGTTTCGCACGCCCTCGACGGTTTGATCCGCTACCGGCCTTGCGGGTTTATTTCACCCCGCTGCCACGTCCAGGGTTCCACCCTTCAGGGATTTCCCCTCCCGGCACAGCCGAACCGATTCTTCACCGGTCCGTGCCCTCTCGTCGGTTGGCTGTAGTCGCCTACGAACGGTTGCCCGCCCGCGCCAGCTTCCACAGCCCCGCCCTCAGGGCTTTCTCCGTGCCAAGAGTCCGTTGCGCTTACGCCAGTGTTACCCGACGCACCGCCCGATTCCCTCCTGGGCTTGCTCCTCCTCCAGGTTTTCCCTCTCCACACCGTCGAGAGCACCTTCATGCCCTCTTCCGCTCATGACCTTGGCGAAGATTTCGTGAGTCCTCTTCGCCGGCCTACAGCGTGTTGCCAGTCTGGAGCCCGGCTTGCCTCTCTCGAGGTCGCCGACCTGCCCGAGGTTCCTGCCTGCCGACCACCGCCGAGTTGCCCCAGCAGTGCTGCGACGAGGCCCGCTCATTCCCTGCGGTCCCTTCGACCGCCGACCGTTTCTTCTTACGGATTCAATCACTTTGCATCGCTCGTACCAACGCGCCGAAACTGCTCAGCGACGGTGAATTGCGTGTTTCCAATGAGTTAAGTCTGTGTGAAACCCTGTGGACTCCTCTGTGAACTGCTGTGAGTTAGGACGCTCTTGTGGATATGTGATGGATAACCTGTGTAGCGAGATCAATCAGGCCTCGTGATTCAGAAGAGTTGGCCGCTGTGTGTAGCGGCTTGCGACAGTTTTGGGCGTGTCGGAAGTTCGGTCGGCCTTCAGAGCTCGAACGACATCCGCTGGCGGTTCACGTCTTTGAATCCGAGCGCACGATAGAGCGCGAACGCAGCGGCCTGGGTGGGCACGACTTCGAGATCGATCCCACGCACGCCGAGCTCGCGTCCCTTCGCCACGACGTGCGCGAGGATCGCGCGCGCCACGCCGCCCCGCCGGGCGGACGGCACGACGTATAGCTCCTCGACCCACAACGCATGACCCGATTTTTCGACGCTGACGATCAAGTTGGCGAGAAAGATCCCGACCGGCTCCTCACCGCGAAACGCGAGCAGGAGCCACGCGGGGGAATGAGGCGCGAGCGCCAGCTCGATGCCGCGCGCCACGCCTGCCGCGTCAGCTGGAAGATCGTGCTCGACGAGTTGGGCGGTGAGGAGACGAGCGGCCAGCTCGCGATCCGAATCGAACGCGGGGCGAATCAAGAGCGACATGAGCGGAGCTTAGTACAGAGCGTCGGAGGAACCGACGAGATCCGGAACGCGAAAAGCGAGCGCGAGGCCGATATCGGCGCTCGTGCTCGCATCTCGGGGTCAGCGATCCAAGCGAACTGCAGGGCGATGCGTGCTCCCCTTCGAAGGCTTCAGGCTCGAGCGGGGTTCTTCGCCGGCGTCGCCGCCAGTGAAGTTGCCTCTCGTGAGGTTCGCTGCTTTTCAGAGTCTTGTATGCAACCGGCTGGTGGATGATTGGTTCTCCACTCCCGTCGTGCCCTCGCCATTTCTGGCGGAGAGAACGGTTTGCACCGGCTGCCGTCCCCCGGAGTCTTGCGAAACCGGGTTCATCCTCTCGTAAGCTTTACGCCTCTACAGAGTCCTCCCGTTCCGTGCCCGCCCTGGATCCTCTCGGTCCAGAGCTCCTTCCTCGGGGTTGGCTTCCCTCTTCGCGACATCAGCCTGCAGCGTCTTGCATCGGGCTTCCATCCCCGACGCTGTCCGTCCTCGGCGTTTCGCACGCCCTCGACGGTTTGCTCCGCTACAGGCCTTGCGGGTTTATTTCACCCCGCTGCCGCGTCCAGGGTTCTACCCTTCAGGGTGTTCCCCTCCCGGCACAGCCGAACCGGTTCGTCACCGGCTCGTGCCCTCTCGTCGGTTGGCTGTAGTCGCCTACGAACGGTTGCCCGTTCGCGCCAGCTCCCACAGCCCCGCCCTCAGGGCTTTACTCCATGCCGAGAGTCCGTTGCGTGCACGCCGGTGTTACCCGACGCGCCGCCCGTTCCCCTCGTGGGCTTCGTCCTCCTCCAGGTCTTCCCTCTTCCCACCGTCGAGAGCACTCTCATGCCCTCTTCCGACCATGGCCTTCGCGAAGAATCCGTCGCAGTCGTACTCTTCGCCAACCTACGTCGTGTTGCCGGTGAGAAGCCCGGCTTGCGTCTCCCGACGCCGCCGACCTGCTCGAGGTTTCTGCCTGCCGAGCACCTCTGAGTTTCCCCAGTTGCGCTGCGACGAGGCCCGCTCATTCCCTGCGGTCCCTTCGACCGCCGACCGTTTCTTCTTACGGATTCAATCACTTTGCACTGCCCGTACCAACCGGATCAAAGCGCCGATCTTCGTCGAGATCGTATCTTTCTCGACAGTTATCCCTGTGGAAAACCCTGTGGGCTCCTCTGTGATGTGCTGTGAGTCGCTACATGAATTGTGGATAACGAGTGGGTAGCCTGTTGCTGCGGGTCGGGTGACCACAGAGTTTCGCGCGCTTGGCGTGCGCGTGTCTTCGCACAGGACGGTTGAAGGTGGTGTCGCGTGGCAGGACAGAGACTCTGCAGATCAACCGCGGCGCAGCTCGACCAACAGGTTCGGGCAGCCGTCGGGGCCCTCGATCACGCGGCGCCGCGAGCTCGGCTCCTCGAGGTTGTACTTCTTGCCGAAGGTTTCGACCGCGCTGGCGGCGATCGCGTCGGCGACCTCCTCGGTCTTGAACCAGGTCGGCTGCGAGAGCCCGACGCGTGGCACCGACGCGGGCAGGCCTTCGGGAAACGCGCGCGCCACGACCTGCTCGAGGTACTCCGCGGAAGGAACGTTCATTCCGCGACGCAGGATCACGGCGACATCCGGGTGATCGGGCGCGTCCGCGACCACCGCCGGGTCCGCGGCCGGTGGCGCCGGATCCGATTTTCCGCCGAAGATCTTGGAGAACAGTCCCATCGTCAGCCCTTGTAGAGCGAGGCCACGTACTCCGCGTATCCATTATATAGGAGCGTGGCGCGCCGCTCGCCCGAACCAATCACCCGCTCGTGGGCTTGCGACCAGCGCGGGTGCGGCTTCTTCGGGTCCACGTTCGATTCGAAACCATACTCGGCGGCCGACAGCGAATTCCAGAACGTCGGCGGCTGCGTCGCGGAGAGCTCGATCTTCACGATCGCCTTCGGGCTCTTGTAGCCGTACTTCCAGGGCATCGCGAGCCGCAGGGGCGCGCCGTGCTGCGGCGGCAGGTCGTGCCCGTAGATGCCGGTGACCAGGAACGCGAGCTCGTTCATCGCCTCGTCCAACCGGAGGCCCTCGAAGTAGGGCCACGGGTACCACTTCTGCTCGCGCATCCCGATCATCTCGTTGGGGCGATCGACGCTGACCAGGCGAACGAACCGCGCGGTCGATTGCGGCTCGGCCAACTTGAGCAGGTGCGAGAGCTGGAAGCCGGTCCACGGCACTGCCATCGACCAGGCCTCCACGCAGCGGTGCCGGTACACGCGCTCTTCGATGGGCATCGCCTTGACCAGCTCGGTGAGGTCCCATTTGCGCGGCTTGGCGCACAGGCCGCCCACCTCGATCGACCAGGGCAGCGTCTTGAAGTCCTTGGCCGCGTCGGCGACCCCTTCCTTGTCGGTGGTGAACTCGTAGTAGTTGTTGTAGGTGGCGGCCACCTTCTCGTCGGTGAGCGGCCGATCGAGCGTGTACTTCGGGTTGCGCCTGGCCCCACCGGTCAACAGATGCGTCGGCGGCGCCGCGGTATAACCGGAGCGCATGCAGCCGAGCAGACCGGCGGACGCCGCGCCGACCGACAACAGCCCGGCGCCCACTCCCTTGAGGAAGTCGCGACGACCGAGGTACTGCGACTCGGGCGTGACCTCGCGTTCGGGCAGGTACCAGCGCGGACGAATCCGAATCGACATGGCTAGAGGAATTCTACGCGATCGTCCGGGCCCTGGATGTTGCTCGCGCGCCGCTGGTCGGCGAGATCGCTCACGAACTCGAGGAGCTGCGGATAGGTCAGCATGATCTCCTGGAAGTCCTGGCGCACCAGCTCGAGCACCCAGCACTTGGTCTCGGTGTCGATGCTCGCCATCGCCGGCCCGCGGTTCAGGAGCGACATCTCGCCGAACATGTCGCCTGGAACGATCTGCGCGATCTTCTTGTGGCCCTGCACCACGTAGGCCTCGCCGCACAAGAGCAGGAACAGGCCCGGGGCCCGCTCGCCCTCGCTCACCACGCGCATGCGCGGATCGAGCTCGAGGAACTTGAAGCGCTGCACGATCGCGCGCGCGTCTTCGGGGCTGAACTTCGAGAACACCTGGGAGCTCGAGAGCATCCGGTCGAGCATGCGATCGCGGAAGAAACGGAGCAGGACCTTGAGGACCTCGGGCGAGTCGGCGATCACACTGGCGATCAGCTCGCGCGAGATCTCGAGCACCTGCGTGTCTTCCTGCGCGATCACGGTGGCCGAGCGCGGGAAATCGGTGAGCAGCGCGAGCTCGCCGAAGAACGCGCCCTCGGTGAGCGTCGCCACCTCGCGGCGCGGCGGGCCCTCGAGCACCACCTCGACCTGACCGCGCACGATCACGTACAGCGCCACGCCGCGGTCGCCCTGCTTGACGATGGTCTCGCCGGCCGCGAACTCGCGCACCTCGACGCCCTGGATGACCTGCATCAGCTCGGCAGCGGTGAGCGAGGAGAATAGTGGGATGCGCGGCAGCGGCGGCGCGGCCCTTGGCGCGGTAACCGCTTCTTCCATCACCGACGAGAAATCGAGCTCGTCCACGGGCGGCGGCGGCGGCACCACCACGCGCGGCGGTGGCGGCACCACCACGCGCGGCGGTGGCGGCGGCGCCGCGCGCGGCGGCTGTGCGACGGGAATCGGCGCGGGCGCCGGGCGGCGCGGCTCGTCCATCACGTCGGAGAAATCGAGCTCGTCGGCGGGCAGCGGCGACGGTGGGCGGGTCGGCTCGGCCTCCATGCTGATCTCGATTGGCGCCGATTCGTCGCGCGCGAGCGGCAGCGCTTCGAGCTGCGGACCCTCGGGCTCAGCGTTGAAGGCGTCGTGCAGGTCGCCTTCGTCGAGCGAGATCTCGTAGGCCGCACCGTCGAGATTGCCGCCATACTGCCCGGGTTTGACCGCAGGAAACTGTTGGCTGCGACGGCTGTTGAGCATGTTCGCGAGCGGCAGCGCGTCGAGCGGCCCCGCCGGCGTGCCCGGCGCGTCGGACAGCGAGACCGTGTCCATCGCCAGATCATCGACGCGCGGCCGCGACGAGACCGGCAAGGCGTCGAGGTGCTCGCGCGCCGGGCGGGGCGCCGGCGGGCTGGCCAGCTCCTCCATCGGCGTCGGAACGGGCGCGACCTTCTGCTGCGGAAGCAGCGGCGGCGTCGGCGTCGCCTGAACCGGCTCGGGTCGCCGGCGCATCGAGTCGGTGACCAACGCCACTTCGCCGTTCGCGAGTCGCGTAGAGCCGTCTCGTTGCGCGTACAGCCCGGCGAGCATGCTCTGGGTCGCGGTGTGACGAGGATCAATTTGTAGGACCACCTTGCACACCGCGATCGCCTTGAGCAGGAAGCCGTCGCGCGCATAACCCTCGGCGGCCATGGTGAATTGCTCCGCCGCCTCCGGGTTCTTGTTGGCCTTGCGCAGGGCCTCGCCGGCTCGCTGGCGCCAGTCGGGATCGTCCTCGTGCTGGGCGATCTCCAAGTACAACTCCGCAGCCTTGGCGTAGTTGCGCTTCTCGATCGCCTTGGCGGCTTTGTCCTTGATCGAGCGCAGATCGGGGGTCTTGGCCATCCCTCTGGAACCGTACCAGAGTCGGCGCCGGCAGGAAAGGATTGGGGGGGTTGTCCCCACCTTGCGGCTCGCGTGACTGATAAACGTCGGCTACTATGTGCCGGGGGTTTGGAGGAACACGATGCGTTACGGTCTCCGTCTCCTTTTGCTCGCGGTACTCTCGTCGGGCGCAGCTTGCGGTAACAACGCCGGAACCGGCGGCGACGGTGGTGGAGGCGGCGGCGACGGCGGCGGCGGTGGTGGCGACGGTGGCGGTGGCGGCGGTGGTGGCGACGGTGGCGGTGGCGGCGGCGGTGACATGGCCGTCGCGCCGGGCACCTTCAGCGTGAGCATCGGACCGTTCGCGCTGGCTGCGGGTCAAGAGCTCACGATGTGCTCGATCGTCAAGCTGCCGATCAGCACGGACGTGGACGTGGTGCGCATCCAGACCACGCTCGCGCCAGGCAGCCACCATTTGATCGTCTATCGTTCAGCGGCGACGGCCGAGGCGGCGCCCACAGCGTGCAGCTCGTTCGACGGCGTGCAAAAGGGCGAGGCGCCGATCTTCATCGCCGAGTCGGCCTCGTCGACGATGCAGCTGCCGACCGCGGTGGCCTATCACCTCACCGCCGGCTCGTTCGTGCGGCTCGAAGCGCACTACCTCAACTCTTCGCCGAACGCGGTCATGGGCATGGGGTCGGTGCAGTTCTCGCCCGGTCCGACGGGCGTGACCTACCAGGCCGCGGACATCATGATGTGCGGCAGCGTCAAGTCGTTGACCAAGCCGTTCCAGGGCGTGCCGGTCGGCCAGAGCACGCTGCCGGCCGGCTTCTACAACGGCGGCGGCAACGTCGACTTCACCAAGCTGAAGGTGTTCGCCTTCACCTCGCACGAGCACTCGCGCGGCACCGACGTCAAGGTGTGGAAGTCAGCAGCCAACACCGACCCCAACCCCGCCGCGCCGCTGTTCGACAACCCATCGTGGGACAACCCGCCGCTGCAGAGCTACACCGACAACAACCTGCTCTCGTTTGGTCCTGGCGAGGGCCTCCAGTGGCAGTGCAGCTACGACAACAACATGACCAACAATCCCAGCAACAAGACGCTGTACTTCGGGGAGTCGGCCGCGACCAACGAGATGTGCTTCATCTGGGCCTACTACTTCCCGTCGGTGGGCCGCTTCATCAGCACAACGGACTGCTGGGCGAACTAGTCCCCGCCGCCCATCGTCGAGAGCGTGGAGCGCGCGAAGATCGCGCCGTGCACCGCCAGCACAATCCCGGCCGCCAACGCCACCCACTGCATCCAGAAGACCTCCGGCGTGTAGTGGCGATTGACCGCGAACGCCGCCACCAGCACCAACAGCCAACCGACGAAGTGCAGCGACAGCGCGCGGCGATGGAAGTCGCGCTTCTGAAACGCGCGCGAAGGGCCGATGCGTGCCATCGGCGGCAGCCTAGCATATCCTCTCTGCATGCCTGCCCCGGAGCGGCCGCCGCCCTACTCGACCGATGAGCGCACGCTCGAAGCGGAGACCCGCTACGAGGTGTTCACGGGCGGCGGGCCGGGCGGACAGCACCGCAACAAGACGCAAAACGCGGTGCGGCTGTACCACGCGCCGAGCGGCGTGATCATCACCGCCACCGAACGGCGCAGCCTGGAGGCCAACCGTCAGGCGGCGTTCGAGCGGCTGGTCCTGCGGCTGCGCGCGCTCAACCACGTCGACAAGCCGCGCCGTCCCACCCGGCCGACGCGCGGCTCCAAGGAGCGCCGGCTGCAGCAAAAGGGGCGCGACAAGAAGATCAAGTCGGCGCGCCGGCCGGTGCGGGATGACTGATGGGCCTTCGCGCGTCGCTGCTGTTGCTGCTCGGGCTCGCGGCCTGCCCGCGGGAAAAGGAGCAGACGCCTGCGCCGAAGCCGCCGGTGGTCGCGGCCGCGCCGGCTGCGCCGCCGACGATCGGGCCGTGGGGCGAGACGCTCGCGCTGACGCCCGATTTTTGCCTGCCGCAGGAGCGGCGCGCGCCCAAGGTGCCCGATGGCGCCAAGCTGTGGAAGACGCTCGAGGCGCCGCTGGCGGTCGAGCGGATCGAGAACGCCCTGCTCCTGTGCCACGCGCAGGTGACCGATCAGGTGCAGTGGGACGGCTTCTTCGGTCCCGACCTGCTGTTCGAGCTCAGCCTCGGCCACGCGCCGCCGGTGCGGCTGTGGGGGCCGGAAGATCACTGGCGCATGTACGTCTCGGTGCCGCGCGTGACGCTCGCCCGCGGCGACGTGATCGGGCTGCGCGCGTGGGATCGAGACGTCTCGAGCAAGACTGAAATTGGCTTTGTAGTCATTACGTTCGACGGCACTTTCCCAATTCACTTGAAGTATACGAAAGACGCGATCGACTACCTGGACGTGGAGTGCCGCACGATGAGCGAGGCGCAGGCGATCGAGGGCGCCAAGCCGCGCCTGCGCTCGCTCGACCTGGCGCTCGATCGCATTCGCGCCGAGCCCGACCCGCACGCGATCAACTGGGGCATCGACACGCCGGCCGGGATCTCGTGGGTGAAGGGCAACTACGGCGGAGAGACGTTTCGCTACCCGGCCGGGTTCATCGGCTGGGAGCACCCGCTCATGCAGGAGCGGCTGGCCCGGCTCAAGGGGCTCGAGGAGGCGTGGGCGCACGCCAAGCTGGAGGCGCTCGCGAAGCTGACCGCCAGCCTTCCGCCGGTGGGCGGCTGGACCGAGCTCACCGACGGCGCGGCCTTGCGGGTGACGAAGCTCGCCTGCGGTCCGGCGCCCGGCGCGTGTACGATCGGGCTCGAGACGCGCGGGCTGCCGAACGGGTTGGGCGAGCTCGCCGTCGGCGTGGTCGACGCGGCGGCGGACTTTCGCCCGGCGCCGATCGCGCCCGGCGCCGCGGCCAACCAATTCATCCTCACCGCGCTGCCCGAGCCGCGTCCGCGACTGGTATACTTGTCGCGCAACGGCCTCACCTACCTGAAGGTCGAGTGAAAGGTGGGCCTCCCTACCAAAAGGTGGCCCCCGGACATGCCGTGGCGGACCGCCCCAATCGCGCGGCGGCGCGCCGCGGGGGCCCAGTCTCCAGTGGCCTGCTAAAGGCTGTGCGCATTCGACGAATCCGTAGTTAATTTCGTTGGTTGACGTGGGGGCGAAAGACCACAGGAACGACGGTCCGGCGGTTGCTAGGAACAAGTCTCGCAGATGGAAACTGGAGGCCTGATGAAGACGCTGGCGTTCGCTGTACTGCTCGGCGCTGTGGGCTGTCAGGCTCCGGGAGGCACGGTGGTGGGCGGCGACGTATTCCTGCCGCCGGCCGGTCAGGTCGCGGCGCGTCGCGAGGCGGTCACCGTGGGCGACGGGCCGAATGGCGCGCACGTGATCTTCATGAACTTCGACGGCGTCGCGCTCATCGCCGGCAACGACGACGCGACCACCAACACCTCGTGGATCGCCCAGACCAACGTCGCGTACCCAGCATTCGACGACACGCCATACGGCATGGGCCGCGCCGCCACCATCAACGCGATCGCCGGCTATCTGAAGGGATACTACGCGCCGTTCAACGCGGAAATCGTCACCACGCGGCCGACCAGCGGTCGCTACTCGATGTGCCTCGTCGGCGGCGATCCCGGCAAGGCTCCGTTGCTAAACGCACTCGGTCTCGGTAATGGCCCAGCGGGCATCGCGCCGCTCGATTGCGGCAATCAGGAAGAGTCGAACGTGGTCTATGCGTTCTCCCTGGTGCTCACGCCCAACAACACCGGCTCGACCACCGAGTCGCTCAAGGCGATCGCGACCACCTGCGCGCAGGAGAGCGCGCACGGGTACGGCCTCGGGCACACGACCAACACGTCCGACGTGATGTACCCGCAGCTCAGCCCACAGGTGACCGGCTTCGGCGGGCTGTCCACGTTGCAGCAGGACGGTTCTGGCATGTGCTCCGGACAGGGCGCCACCCAACAGGACTCGGCTGCAATGTTGAAGATGGTCATCGGCGCGTCGAACGGCATGATGATGACCGGGCCGACCCCGACCGTTCAGTGGGTCACGCCGACCGACGGCTCGACCGTGCCGCTCACCTTCGACATCGTGATCGCGGCGTCGGAGACCGGCGGGACCATCAGCAAGATCGACATCACCTCGGGCGGGCAGACCGTCGCGTCGCTGACCTCGGCGCCGTTCAAGACTACGGTCACCGCGCCCAGCGCCGGGACCTACCAGCTCACCGCGGTGGCGTACGACAGCGCCGGCAATCTGCAGTCGGCGAGCATCAACTTCACCGCGCAAGCGGGCGCGCCGCCGCAGACCACCGAGTGCCTGACCAAGGCCGAGTGCAACACCGGCGAAGATTGCGTGAGCGGCATGTGCGTCACCTCGACCGGCCCGACCTGCGCGCAGCCCTGCCCCACGGGCCAGACCTGCCAGGCGGACGGCACCTGCAAGCCCAACGGCAGCGGTAGCGGCGACGGCGGCACCACCGGACCGGCGCCGGGCGAGATCGGCGCCAACTGCACCGACGGCAGCCAGTGCAACAGCGGGCTGTGCGCGATGCTCGGCAGCCAGCACTTCTGCACCGCGACCTGCGATCCGGCGAACGCGTCGAGCTGCCCGAGCGGCAATAGCTGCGTGGCGGCGGGCACGGATCACATCTGCCAGCCGAACAACGCGGGCGGCGGCAGCGGCGTCGGCTGCAGCGCGATCCCCGGTCGCGCGCCGCAGTCCGAGACTATACTCGCGCTGTGCATGCTCTTCGGGCTCGGGCTCCTGGTTCAGCTTCGTCGCCGGCTTCGCGACTGAGCGCTCTCTCCTTCGTTCCCTTCCTCGCGATTCTCACGGGCTGCGGGCCGGTTGCGGCGCGGCTCCGCTATGTCTCGTCGCAAGCGACCGAGGCGAGCTGGTCGTTCGTAGTCGACGACCACGCGCGCTCGGCCGAGCTGCTGGTCGACGGGCGCGAGCGGCCCGACTGCGACCGCGCGGGGCTGACCGTGCGGTGCGAGCTGCGCGGGCTGTTTCCGGGCGGGCACACCGTCGAGCTGCGACTGCCGGGCGCGGTGTTGCGGCGCTCGGTGGTGGTCGGGCGGAGCTGGCCGGAGCGGCCGGTGCTGGTGCGCGTGCGATCGCCGGACGAGGCCAAGGAAGCGAGCGAGGCGGGCGCGGATGGCGTGATCGCCGATCCGGCGACGGCGTTGACCGATCTGCAGGAGATCGCCGAGGCGGCGCACGTCCGGAGCGCGCGGCTGTTCGTGGTGGGCGATGCCGGCGCGATCGAGACGGCGGGGGCGGATGGCGTGGTGGGCGGCGCGATTCCGCCCGAGGTGCACCGGCGCTTTCCGGAGGCGCGCGTGCTGACGCTCGATCCGGCGGGCACGGTGGCGCTCGAGAAACTGGCCGAGAGCGCGTCGGCGGAGGACTCGGGGAAGCTCGATCAGGCCGGCGGCGTGGTCGAGGGCAAGGGGTTGATCGCGGGCACGCTGGCGCTGCTCGCGCCGCGCGGGGCGATCGTCGACAAGAGCGCGTTTCCGCTGCTCAGCGCGCGCAAGCGGCACGCGGCCTTGCGAACCGGGACGCACCGGGTGCTGTCGTCCGAGCCGGGGCGGCTGGGGCTGGTGCTGGCGCGCGGCGGCGACGAGGTGACGATCCTGGTGAACGCGGCGGCGGCGCCGTGGCCGGTGCGTCCGCAGGGGCCGATGAACCCGCTCGATCTGATGGGCGGGCACGTCACCGACGGTGAGGTGTCGGTGGCGCCGCACGACGTGGCGGTGATCGTCAGCGGGCCGGTGCCGGACCGGACGCGGTTCTAGGCCCCGGGGTCTTAAGTCTTCTTCTTGAGGGCGAATTCTTGGAGGCGGAGCTCGAGGATGCGGCGGCTGGTGCCGAGCAGGCGGGCGATTTCTTCGTTGGGGTGGTCGGCGTAGGCGGACAGCGCGCGGGTGAGGAGCTGGCGCTCGAGCGATTTTACGAGCTCCTGGAGGCGCGGCCAGGCGTTTTGCACGGCGGGGCCGATCAGGGATTCGAAGGTCGGCATCGGGCGCGCGGCGGCGCCGAGTGGAAGATCGACCGTGTCGAGCAGCTCGCCGTCGGCGAACACCATCGCGCGCTCGATCACGTTCTCGAGCTCGCGGACGTTGCCCGGGAAGGGGTAGGCCTCGAGGGCGAGCAACGCGGCGGGCGAGAGCCGGCGCGGCGGCACGTCGAGCTCGGCGGCCTTCTCCTTGAGGAACAGCTCGGCCAACAGGCGGATGTCGCCCGGCCGTTCGCGCAGCGGCGGCGCGGTGACCGCGACCACGTTGAGCCGGTAGAATAGATCTTCGCGGAAGCCGCCCTCGCGGATCATCGTCTCGAGGTTGCGGTTGGTCGCCGCGACCACGCGCAGATCGACGCGGATGGTCTCTAGCCCGCCCACGCGCTGAAAGCAGCGCTCGGCGAGCGCGCGCAACAGCTTGGTCTGCACCGCCGGCGACATCTCGCCGACCTCGTCGAGGAACACGGTGCCGTGGTCGGCCTGCTCGAGGCGGCCGATCTTGGTCTTGTGCGCGCCGGTGAACGCGCCGCGCTCGTGGCCGAACAGCTCCGACTCGAGGAGCTGCTCGGCGAGCGCAGCGCAGTGGACGGCGACGAACGGACCGGCGCGGCGCGGGCCGAGATCGTGGATCGCGCGCGCGATCAGCTCCTTGCCGGTGCCCGACTCGCCGGTGACCAGCACGGTGGCGTCGCTCTCGGCGGCGCGCTCGATCACGCGGAACATGCGCTGCATCGGCTCGGAGCGCCCGACCAGCTCGCACAGGCGATCGGGCTCGCGCGCGCGAAGCTTCAAGCGCCGGCTCGGCCGCGCCAGCATCAGCGCGCTCTCGACGGCGGCGCTCACCTCTTCGTTGGTGAACGGCTTGATCAGGTACTCGTGCGCGCCCAGCCGCATGGCCTCGATGGCCGACTGCACCGTCGAGTACGCGGTCATCAGGATCACCTCGACCTCGGGCGCGCGCGCGCGGATGCGGCGCAGCACCTCGAGGCCGTCCATGCCCGGCATCGACAGATCGCACAGCACCACCTGCGTGTCGTCGTCGAGGCGCTCGAGGCCCTCTTCGCCCGAACGCGCGGTGACCACCTCGCGCTGCCCGTCGTCGCCGAGCAGGATCGACAGCGAGCGCCCCATGTTGGGCTCATCGTCGATGATGAGGATGCGCGGCCTTAACATTCTTAGAGCCTCGAGAGCGGGATGCCCCAGTTGAAGTGGATGCGACCCGGATAGTGCGAATACCACGGATTGGTCTTCCAGCGCTCCTCGGCGAGGCTCTGCGTGAGCGGATAGGCGTACTCGAGCGACAGCGGCCCGACCGGCGTGAGGATGCGCAACAGGGACACGCCGATCGCGTGCTTGAAGTCGTCCTTCTGCACCAGCGCGGGCGAGTCGATGATCGCGCCCACGTCCCAGAACAGCGCGCCCACCCACGGCCAGGGCAGCCCGATGAAGGTCTTGGCGATCGGGAACTGCACCTCCACCGTCGACAAGACGCGAATGTTGCCGCCTTGCGGGACTACGCGAAAGGCCTGCCCGCCTGACAGCGGCGTGACGTCGGCGCGGATGATCTCGCTCTTGAGCGTATCCGGATCGTAGCCGCGCGTGGTGGTGTCGCCGCCGGCGAAGAAGCGCTCCACCAGCGGCAGGGCCGGCTCGTCGATCGGGATGCCCTCATCGTAGCGCAGGTTGGTGATGATCGAGAACGGCGCGCCGCGGATCTTGAACGGCAGGATGCCGAGCGCCTGACCCGAGGCGACCAGGAAGTGGTGCTCGGAGGACCAGAAGTTGACGAACGGCGTGTCCACCGACGAGGGAAACGCGTAGCCGAGCGAGGCCGAGAGGAGCCAGCCCTTGTAGGGGAGCAGCGGGTTGGGTAGCCCGTCGGCGCCCACGCGGCGATCCCACACCAGGCCGAGCGTGAACTTGGCGGTGTGCGTGGTGTCGAGGACGGTGGTGATGTCGTGCGGCCCGTCGACGCGCAAAAAAGGCACCGAGACCTGCGCCTGGTAGTTGTCGTAGCGCAGATAGGTGCGCAGCGCCGGCGTGAGGTAACGGGTGAGCGCCACCGCGGCGCCGTAGGTGGTGACCGGGCCGAAGCGATTGGTGACCTCCTGCCGGTAGAAGCCGGTGAGATCGAAGCGCCACCCCGGCCCGAACGCGCGCAGATCGGTGTAACGCAAGCTCGCGCCCCACACGTAGGGCGGCGTGAAGGTGAAGCCGAAGTCCGCGCGCAGCTCGAGCTGCGAGCCGAGCCCGGCGAAGTTCGACCACAGCCATCCCGCCGAGACGTACGCGTAGTTGGGCAGCTTGTCGGTGGCGATGCCCGCGGCTAGCGCGGCCGAGCCGAAGCGCTCGAGGTAGCGCTCCTGCACGGTGACCACCACCGGCACCGGGTTGCGATAGTTCTCCTCGTCGGTCTGCTCCAGATTCGAGAGCAGCGGCACCACGCGCGCCGAGGTGAACACGAAGTGCGTTTGTAGATTTCGCTCGCCCTCCTCCACGCGCTTGAAGTCGAACGGATCGCCGGGCTTGAACGGCAGGTCGGCCAGGATCACCCGGTCGGCGGTCTTGAAGTTGCCGCGCACCAGGATCTCACCGAAGCGCACCTCGGGTCCCTCCGAGATGTCGACGCGGATCACGATCCGATCGTGCGCGTCGTTCCAGCCCGAGCGATCCCACTTGGCGAGCACGTACGGGCGCGCGGACGACTTGTACAAGATGGCCACGCGCTGCTGATCGTCGTGCAGCGCCGACGGCGTGTAGGGCTGGGCGTTGACCAGCTTGAGCACGCGCAGCACGTCCTTCTCGGTCTTCTTGTGCGGGCCGACGAACGCGATCTCGAGGTGCTCGACCAGCTCCTGCCGGCCCTCCTCGACGAAGAAGCGCACGAACAGATCATTCTTGTTCTCGTTGCCGCCGGCGGTCTCCGCGCCGAGCGCGCCGAGCGAGCCGAACGCCGCCGGATCGCGCGCCACCTCGGGCCGCGCCTTGACCTCGGGAAAGCCGCGCGACCGGTAGAAGTCGACGATCCGATCGGCGTCCTGCTGCAGCTGAACGGTGGTGATGTAGCCGCCCTCGCCCAGGCCCACCAGCCCGAGCCGCGGGAACACCTTGGTCTCCACGCCCCCCTTGACGCGGATCTCGTCCTGGCCGAAGTGCAGCGCCGCGCCCGACTCCGACGAGAAGTCCACGCCGCGCACCTTGAGCTCCGGCCCCTCGACCACCAGAAACGTGATCTCCTCGACGGTGGCGCTCTTCTTGCGCCGCGAAAAGGTGACGCGCGCCTCGAAGAAGCCGTGCTTCTGGTAGTCGCGCTGGATCGCCTTGGCGCTCTCGGCCAGCTCGATGTCGTCGTACGCGCCGGCGGAGAAGATGGTGAGCTGCTCGCGCATTTCCTTGTCGCCGAGCGTGCGGTTGCCGACGAAGCTCACATCCACGCGCCGCTTCTCCACCACCTTGATCGGCAGCACCACCCGGTGGCTCTTCTGGTCCGCGTCCGAGCCGAAGTCGAACTCCGGAATCACGCGCGCCGACGGATAGCCTCGCTCGCGCAGCGCCTTCTCCGCCGCGCGCGAGTCCTCGCGCATCTGCGTCAGCGAAAAACGCCCCCAGCGAAAACAGCAGTGCTCGAACGAGTCGAACACCTCCTGCGAGGTCACCGCGGTGTTGCCGTCGACCTGCACCGCGGCCAGCTTGTACCAACCGTTGAGCTCGATATCGACGTCGATGTCGACCCACTCCTCGCGCGGTCCCTTGCGCGGGATCACCGTCACCTTGTTGTTGAAGTATCCGTCGCGCGTCAGAAAGTCGTGCACGCGCTTGCCCTCGTCGAGGAGGAACTGCGCGAGCACCTCGTCGGCCACCAGGCGCGTGCCGGAGCGCACGGTCAGGTGGCGGATCACCTCGTCGTCGAACAGCGGCCAGTTGCCGTGCACGCGGATGATGCGCACCACGCGCGCCGGCACCACCTGCAGCCGCAGCTTGATGCCCTGTTTGCCCTCGTCGATGAGCACGCGCACCAGGTGGTAGCCGAGCTGCTTGTCGAGGTCGTCGCCGATGCGCTGCTGCAGCTGCGCGTCGAACTGCACGCCCGGCTTGAGGCCGAGGAAGCGCAAGAGCTTCTGCTTGTCGTCGACCACCGCGCCGTCGATCTCCACCGATTCGACGCGCCTGCCCTCCGCCTGCGCCGCGGCGGCGAAGAAGAGGACTGCGAGGAATGTGAGGAGCCGGCGCATTCAGGCGGCGTCGGCGAGCATATCAGTACCCGAGCGGGATCTGCAGCTTGAGCTCCAGCCGGCCGCGGGTGAGGGAATCCTGCGAGGTGTCGATGCCCTGGTTGAGATACTCGACCTTGCCGGCCGCCGACACCCAGTCGGAGACGCGCAGCTGCAGGCTGCCCTCGACCTTGCTCGAGGTGGTGAACCCGACCTCGCCGTAGCCGCAGGTCTTGAGGTGCCTGGAGAAGCGCTTGCAAAACCGCACGTCGAACGAGGACGGGCCGAACTCCACGCTCGAGGAGTCGAGCTTGAGCCAGCGCTGCAGCGGATCCGCCACCACCTGCCCCACGCCGTACCCGGTGAGCGTCTTGATCGCGCCCTCCGACGCGGAGGTGCCGCCGCCCCCGCGCCCGTTCAGATCGCCTGCGCCCAGCCGGCGGATCTGCTCGGGCGTCTTGCCGGTGAACAGCACCGACAGCACGGTGACCTGATCCCAGCCCTCCTGCGACCACAGCTTGAGCTGCAGGTTCGAGATGGTGCCGATCAGGCGCAGGAACAGCTTGTGCGAGTTGTCGTCCTCGTCGACGAACAGGCCGTTGCCGCCCACGTCGAGCGTCGGCGTCTGATCGGGCAGCTTCTTGTCGGGGTCGAACAGGATGTTGCCCGCGTCGGAGTCGAACGCCACGCGGAAGCCGGGGATGGTGAACCGGCCGCCCTCCTCGACGTGGATGTTGCCGTTCAGGCGCGGCTCCGACAGCGTGCCCGAGATGTCGAGCTGGGTCTGCATCTGGATGTCGGCGACGTTGTTCTTGATGTACATCGGCCCGGTCGACTGCGCGTGCACCTGCAGCGACATGGTCTCGAGCCGCGCGATGCCGGTCCAGAACGGGACCTGTTTCTCGACGGTGCGCGGCTTCAAGATCACCTGGTTGATGAAGTCGAAGTTCTGGAAGTAGCGCCCCTCGTTGATGTCGATCGAGCCCTCGGCGCGCAGCCGCTCGCCGTCGCCCTGGATCACCACGTGCGGCGAGAACGTGATCGCGTACTCCTCCGAGGCCTGGCGCAGCTCGGTGCCATCGAGGCGCAGATCGAGCGCGCGGAAGGTGGTCGGGCCGCCCACCGTCACCGTGCCGTCGATCGACAGCGGGTTGCCGTCGATGCTGCCGGCGATGGTCTTGCAGCCGGGCACGCCGCGCGCGCGCGGGCAGCCGAGCACGATGTCGCTGTTCGAGAACTTCAGCGTGCCCGACTGGATGCCCAGGTCGTGCGGCCAGTTGCGCAGCTTGCCCTGCGCGCCCTTGATCTCGGCCGAGCCCACCCACTCGGGGTTGGTCCAGGTGCCGGCGAAGTGCACGTTCACCGAGAGCTGTCCCGACGCCTCACCGACGTGCTCGCCGAGAAACCACTGGAGGAGGCGCGGCGACAGCTCGCCGCTCACGTCGCCGAAGATGTGGTTCGGCACCCACTGCTTGAGCTCGATCCACCCCGACGCGCGGGCGAGCTGCTTGTCCATCACCAGGCTGAAGTTGGAGAGCGTCATCTTGTCCTCGGCGAACAGCACGCGCCCGGTCGGCACCGAGATCAGGTGCTCGAGCCCGCGCGGCTGCAGCTCGGCGTTGACCATGTTCAGCCAGCCGGCGATCTTGGGCCGCGACAGATCGCCCTGGATGGTCAGATCGAGGTTCGACTTGCCGTGTGTGTGCTCGAACGCGCCGCGGAAGAAATATTCGAGCAGCACCAGATCGATGTCGCCGTGCAGATGCACGTTCGAGTCGTGCTCCGAGACCTGGCCGATCACGTGGAAGTCGAACTGCGGCGAGACCATGTGGCAGCGATCGACGCGCAGCACGGTCCCGTCGGTGGAGAGCTTGACCGGATCCTGGTTGTGCACCACCAGCGTGCGCTTGCGGCCGTCCTCTTCGGTGCCGGCGAACGAGATCGCTAGCTTGTCGAGCGTGAGCGCGGCGAAGGTGAGGCCCGAGGCGGCGTCGAAGGTGATGCGCGCCTCGCCCGAGGTGGTGCCGCTCACCTCGGCCAGCTTCTTCATCTCCGGCAAGATCTTTTCCAGCGCCACGTCCTTGAACTTGAGCGAGCCGGCGACGGTGAACTTGGGGAACAGCGTCAGGTAGCCGTCGACCTGCACCTTGTTGAACAGGTTGCCCTTGATGGCGATCGCGTCGGCGCCCGGCGTGAGCTTGAGGTTGCCGTCGCCGAGCAGCACGTCGCGCACCTTGAAGGCGAACAGTGAGATCTGCCCGCCGAGATCGAGGTGGTCGACGTCGCCGCTCAGCTCGACGTCTCCCGAGAGCGTGCCGGCCAGCGCCACCGGCAGGGTCGAGATGGCGGGGATCGCCACCAGCGGGAAGTCGTGCGGCTTGAGCTGCAGCTCGAGCGCGCCGTCCCAGCCGACGCGCCCCGAGCCGGTGAGCGTGCCGCCGCGATGGCGCGTGAGCTTGAGCTGTTTGATCTCGGCGCCGCCGTTGCCGAGCGCGACGTGCAGCCGGCCGTTCTCGTACGGGTCGCCCTTGATGGAGAAGTTGGGGAGCGAGAGGGTCATCGCGCCGCGCGGATCCTTGATCGGCCCCTCGACGTCGAGCGCCACGTCGGCCGCGCCCTCGACGCCGTCCCACCCGGTGGCCTTGGCGATGCTGACCCCGCGCCCGGCCACGCGCAGCTGGAGCGTCGGCTCGGCCTTGAGCCGCAGCACGTCGCCGTCCTGGAACAGATCGAACTCGCCCTCGCCGGTGAGCGTCGCCGCCAGCGCGTCGCCGGTCAGGTTCTCGACGCGCAGGATGCCGTGGTGCAGCTTCACGTCGGCCTCGAGCTTCTCGGCCAGGCGATCGCGAAAGCTCACCTGCGAGATGGCCACGTGCGCGCCGAGCTCCGGCCGCCCGAGCGTGCCCGTCAGCAGGCCGGTCGCGTGCGCGTCGCCGACCTTGAGGCCGCGCGGCGCGCCGACGTGATCGAGCCAGCTCGCGCCCTTCTTGCTGTCGATGCGCAAATTGGTGGCCAGCCGCCCGTCGCGCGGATCGACCTGGCCGTTGGCCGACACCTCGAGCCCGTCGCCGTCGGCGCGCAGGTTCTTGAGCTCGACGCGCGTCGGCGCCCAGTCGAGGCCGCCGGTCAGCTTGATGCGCTTCGGCAGCCGGCCCGGGTGCGCGCGCTCGAGCTCGGCCTCGATCGCCTGCGCGTAGATGGTGTCGACGTCCTTGGCCACCAGGCTGCCGCCGATCCGCAGCGACGCGTCCAACCGCCCGGCCAACGTCGCCTTGAGCGGCGCGGGGACCTGCGGGATGAGCGCCGGATCGATGTGCTTGACCTGCACCCGCGCGCGCCACCACGGCAGCCGCTCGAGCCCGACCTCGGCGGTGGCCGACGCGCGCCCGCCGGCCACGTTGCCCTCCGGCTCGAGCGTGAGCAGCTCGCCGTCGAGGTGCAGGCGGCTGCCGAGCTTGGTGATCTTGAGGCCCTGCACGTTGGCCTCGGCGTCCTCGACCGCGCCGTCGATGACCACGTGCGTGAACGGCCCGTCGAAGCGAATCTTGCCGCGCGGATCGCCGCCCAGCCACGCCGGCAGCGGCTTGGGCAGCATCTTCATCAGCCCCGCCGCGTGCTGAAACGCCAGCGACATGGCGACGCCCGGCTGCTTGGAGTAGCTGTTGGTCAGGGCGCCCTCGATCTCGATCGGTGCGCCGTCGGAGGACGTGGTGGCGCGAAACACGATGTCCTCGCGCTTGTCGCCGTTCGGCCCGAACTCGGCGAGTCTGAGCGAATCGAGAGGGATCAGGTACTCGCCCAGGCGCAGCTCGGCGTGCGCGCCGCTCAGATCGTGCACCTTGAAGAAGAAGTACGGCCCGGCGGAGCTCTCGAGCTGCGCGCGCGACGAGTAGACCAGATCCGCCTGGCCCTCGGAGTCGACCACGCGGCCCCACCACGACGCGCGCCCCTCACGGTTGGGAAAGCCGATCCCGAAGTCGATGTTGTCGAGGTGCACGCCGTCGACCTGGATGCGGAACTCTCCGCCCGGGTTGCCGCCCGGCGGGTTGGGCCTCTTCGGGCTCATCGCCGCGACCAGGTTGACCTCGGACTTGTCGCTGCCCCAGGTCGAGCGGGTCGGCGCGATCACCGCCAGCCCGCGCGGCACGTGCCCGTTGGCGAAGTGCAGGTTCAGGTGGAACTTTTGCGTGAACGCATACTTGGCCAGCGACACCACGAGCTCTTGCAGGTAGGCGTCGGTCTCGGCGAACGGCGCCGCCAGCACCAGGTTGCCGTCGGGGTCGTGCAGCTCGAAGTCCCCGCCGACCACATGCGCGCGCGTGTCGAAGAGCACCGAGAACAGCCCGCCCCAGTATGGAAAGTGCGCCATCCCGAGCCGGAAGTTGCCGCGCTCGACCCGATTCACGCGGTCCGAAATGAAGTCCGCGAGCACCGCATCGTTGAACTTGTAGTAGACGACCGTGTAGGCGACGAGGAACAGTGACATTCCCCACATGGCGATTTTTAGAAGCTTTTTCGCCAGCCGCAACACGCCCATTTACCTTAGCACCGGCAGATGGGACGGGCGAATACCGGTCAGCCCGGCAGCGTCAGCGTAAACCGCGATCCTTCCCCTACCCTGGACTCCACGTGGATCGCTCCGCGATGGTCTTCGATCACCCGCTTGACGATCGCCAACCCGAGTCCGGTCCCGCCGTGTCTGGTCGTGAAGAACGGGCGGAACAAGTGTCGCCTGGTCGCTTCGTCCATGCCGTGCCCGGTGTCCTCGACGTCGATCTCCACGCCGGCGCCCGCCTGCGGGCGGAGTCGCACGGACAGCGTGCCGCCGGTGGGCATGGCCTGGCGCGCGTTGAGGAACAGGTTCAACAGCGCGCGGCGTAGCTCTTCGGCGTCGGCGGAGACCGACGGGCTGTCGGGGAGCTCGGCGTGCACCAGGATGCCGGCGGCGGCCAGATCGGGCTGCAGCCGATCGAGGGTCTGGCGGATGACCACCGCGAGATCGCATGGGCGCAGCGACGGAGCTTGCGGGCGCGCCAGATCGAGCAGGCGGCGCACGGTGGCGTCCATGCGATCGACCTCGTCCTCGACGCACGCGGCCAGCTCGGCCGAGGCGCCGTCGCCGGCCATCTCCATGCGCTTGCGCAAGCCACCGGCGGAGACCTTGATGATGCCGAGCGGGTTCTTCACCTCGTGCACGATCACCGCGGCGAGCTGGCCGAGCGCCGCCAGCCGCTCGCGCTGCACGCCTTCGGCGACCAGCATCGCGTTCTCGAGCGACAGCGCGAGCTGCGGCGCGACCGTGGCCAGCGCGTGCACCAGCTGCGAGCCATAGCCGCGGCCGCGGCCGAGCGCGATCAGGCCGACCAGCGCGCCCTTGGACGAGAGCGGCACCAGCAGCTCGGCGGCGAGCGGCGCGCACTCACGCTGCGCCTCGTCGGGCAGATCGTTCGGCGCCTGCGGGCGGCTCGTGCGCAAGAGCGCCTGCTCGAGCGCGCCGCCGGCCGGCAAGCGCTGCAGCTCGCCGATCACGCCGTCGCGGCCGGCACGCTCGAACACCGGACCGTGCACGCGCACGAACAGCGCGGCCCCGCGCGCGCCGGTGAGCTGGCGCAGCGGCCCGAGCGCGGCATCGGCCAGCGCGGGCACTCCATCGGCGCCGGGCAGCGCGCCGAGCGCGGCGATCAGCTGCGGCAACAGCTCCTTGTCGCGGAACCACAGCCGATCGACGATGCGTTGCGCGCGCAGCCGGATCGGGTGGAAGCACAACGCGGCGATCATGGTCGAGCCGATGGCCACCGCCGTCGAGTGGCCGGCCAGTCGCGCGGCGAGGTTGCCCGCCAGCGCCACCATCGCGAAGTACACGCCGAGCACCAACGCGGTGGTGATGAAGTAGCTCAGGCTGGCGCGCAGCACCGCGTCGATGTCGAACAGGTTGCGCTTGAGGATCGCGTAGGTGATCAGCACCGGGAACAGCGCCGAGAGCACCATCGCCTGATCGGCGCTCATCGGGATGTGCGGCGGGCCGATGCGCGAGGCGAACTGCCACGCCACCGACGCGCCGCAGGTCAGCCCCAGGCCGATGAAGATCGACTTGGCGCGGTTGCGCAGCGCCGGCGACGAGCCGCGCAGCATGCCGTAGCCGAGCAGGCCGAGGTCGGCGGTGAACTCGAACGACAGCACGATCGAGGAGACCAGCGACGCCAGATCGCTCCCCAGCGGATCGTCGATCACCACCTGGCGCCACGCGACCACCCCCGCGCCCATCACGTACAAAGGCAGGAGCACGCGCAGGCGCGCCCACGCGGGCCGGCGCTCGGGGAACAGCGCGAACAGGTGGATCGAGAGCGGTCCGAGCAGCGGATAGAGCAGCCACACGCGCGTGAAGTGATAGGTGGTGTGCGCGTCGTACATGGTGACGTAGAACGCGGCAGCCAGCAGGCACAGCGCGGCGGCGACGGCGGATTCGCGGCGCGGCTTGACCCAATAGAGCAGCGCGCCGAGCAGCAGATACACCAGGCCGATCGAGAACGGCAGGTACAGCGTGTACGCGATGTCGCCAGCCTCGAGCCGGCCGAGCGGGACCTCGACCTTTCGCTCGCGGCCGCCCGGAATCGGCCACATCCGCGAGCCCGGCTCGCGCACGGTCACCGTCACCGACGGGCGACCGGCGAGGCGGCCGAGCGCCGCGTCGACCGCGAAGCCGCCGGACACCGGCTCGCCGTCGAGCTCGGTGACCACGTCGCGCACGCGCAGGCCGGCGCGGCGGCCCGGCCAATCGGCGCGCCACAGCGAGGTCACCGCGCCCGAGCGATAGACCAGGAACCCGGGAAACGGCCGATCGTGCCCGCGGGCAAATACTGCACACGCCAGGGACAGCCCGATGAGCGCCGCCACCCCGGCGAAAACCGCGTATGTCCGCAGACGGCCCATCGTTGACACTCGACGGAGCGCAGGCTTACGCTCCGGGGCAGGAATACCACAACGATGAAGTCAATTGCGCCCCTCCTCGCCGTCGTGATCCTGGGCTGCGGCCCGGATCAGGGCACCCTCAACAAGCCGTTCGACCGCGACGGCGGGCCCGATTTCTCCAACCTCGGCTCGAGCTGCGTTCACCCGCCGCCCGACACCGACGGCGACGGGATCAGCGATCACTCCGAGGGCGCCGACGAGTCGCCACCGCGCGACACCGATCACGACGGCATCCCCGACTACATGGATCCGGATTCGGACAACGACGGCATCCCCGACGCGATCGAAGGACGCAACGGCAACCCATGCACCCCGCCGGTCGACTCGGACGGCGACGGCAAGCCCGACTTCCAGGACCTCGACTCGGACAGCCCGACCGACTCCACCGTGCCCGACAAGGAAGAGGCCGGCCCGGATCCGACGCACCCGGTCGACACCGACCACAACGGGCTGCCCGACTACGCCGACAACGACAACGACGGCGACGGGATCATCGATCAGTTCGAGCTCACCCCGCAGGGCATGTCGGTGGCCGCGATCACCAACGCGACCGCGCCCGACACCGACGGCGACGGCGTGCCCGACTACCTCGACACCGACTCGGACAACGACACCATCTCGGACAAGGACGAGGGGATCATCGACACCGACGGCGATCTGGTGCCGAACTACCGCGACCTCGACTCTGACGGGGACTGCGTGCCAGATTCGGCCGAGGCGGGCGATACCGACCCGAACACGCCGCCGGTCGACACCGATCTCGACGGCGCGCCGGACTTCGAGGACCGCGATTCGGACAACGACGGGCTCACCGACGACAAGGAAGACAAGAACTGCAACGGCATCGTCGACGTGTGCGAGACCGATCGACTCAAGGCCGACACCGACGGCGACATGGTCAACGATCTGATCGAGTACCAGGACTGCGCGGTCAAGTCGCCGCTGGTGCAGGTGCAGACCATGTGCCTGTGCGACGGATCGAACGCAGCGGCGAGCCCGCTGACGCACGGCGACTTCGTGTTCGTCGTCGACTACCAGAAGCCGCCGCTGCCGTCGGTGGAGACGCTCGATCTGTCGACCGACGTGAGCCAGGCGGACGTGATCTTCTCGCTCGACACCACGGGCTCGACGAGCGGCGCGCTGACCAACCTGGCCAACAACCTGGCCGGGTACACGCCGACCATCCAAAGCAAGGTAAAGAGCATCGCGTTCGGGGTAGTCGACTTCAAGGACTTCACCGACACCTACGTCGTGAAATACGATTACCGGATCACCTCCGTGAACACCGCCGCCGGACTGACCGCGGTGCAGAACGCGCTCAAGGGGCTCACCGCCGGCGGCGGCAACGACTATCCCGAGGCCGGATGGGAGGCGCTCTACTCGATCGCCGGTGGCCCGGCGCTGTCGGCGACCAGCCAGTCCGGCACCACCTGGAACAGCGGGTTCAACCTGGCGGCGACCGCGCCGACCACGCCGCCCGCGGGTGAGGTGCAGGGCACGATCGGTGGCGCCGGCTTCCGCTCCGGCTCGGTGCCGATCGTGGTGACCGAGACCGACGCGGGCTGGCACGATCGACCCGGCACCGCGACCAGCGGCGAGAACGGGCTGTTCGACTACGGCATCAACGGCACCGATTGCTCCTCGGGCTGCAACGGCGTGCCCTCGCGCGCCACTGTCGTGGCCCAACTGCAGGCGATCGGCGCGCACGTGATGGGGCTCGCCGGGATCAACGGCGGCGCCGATCCCAACGGCAACGCCAAGGGCCACGCAGTCGCGCTCGCGCAGGACACCGGCGCGGTCGTGCTACCTGCGGACTTCGGGGCGGTCGGCGTCCGGCCCGCGACGTGCGCGATTACGCAGTGCTGCACCGGCCTCAACGGCGTCGGGGAAGCGCCGATCGCGGGCATGTGCCCACTGTCCTATACCTTCGACGACGCGTCCGGCAGCGGCGTCTCGGACTCGGTGGTGTCGGGGATCGTCGCGCTCGCCAACGGCCTCAAGTTCGACATCCATGTGGTGGCCAGCGACGTGGATCCGGGCACCGTCGACAATTTCATCGAGAAGCTGATCCCGAACCTGAGCGGGCTCGGCGGCGCGGCGCTGTGCATCACCATGACGCCGTCGCCGCTGCAGGACAACTTCACCGGCCCCAAGGCGGCCGCCGGCCCAGACGGCACGCTCGACACCTTCCCGGGCGTCGGCGGCGGCAATCGCATCTGCTTCGATATCACGCCGCGCACCAACAACACGGTCATGAACACCGATCAGCCGCAGTTCTTCCGCGCGCAGCTTCAGGTCAAGGGCGTGACCGGCGGCAACACGGTCAACCTCGGCACGCCGCGCGACGTGTTCTTCCTCATCCCGCCGGTGATCAAGAACGGCCCGATCAACTAGACGTCCGTAGTGCTAGGCTTCGCGCGCGATGGCTGACGACGCGCTGTACCTGGTGGACGGCTCCGGCTTCATCTTTCGCGCCTACCACGCGCTCCCGCCGCTGACCACCAAGGCGGGCGTGCCGTCGGGCGCGGTGTACGGCTTCACCACCATGCTGATCAAGCTGGAGACGGACTATCGGCCGTCGCACCTGGGCGTGATCTTCGACGGGCCGGGCAAGTCGTTTCGCGACCTTGCGTTCCCCGCCTACAAGGCCAACCGCACCCAGCCGCCCGACGACCTGAAGCCGCAGTTCAAGAACGTGCGCCGCGTGGTCGAGGCGTTCGGCGTGCCGATGATGGAGTCGCAGGACTGCGAGGCGGACGACCTGATCGCCGCGCTGGTCGCCAAGGCGCGCGCGCGCGGGATGCGCGTGGTGATCATCTCCTCGGACAAGGATCTCATGCAGCTGGTCGACGAGCGCTGCGTGCTGATCGATACCATGAAGGATCCGCCCAAGGTGTTCGACCCGGCGGCGGTCGAGGAGAAGTTCGGCGTCGGGCCGAAGCAGCTCGGCGACGTGCTGGCGCTGATGGGCGACAGCGTCGACAACGTGCCGGGAATTCCCGGCGTGGGGCCGAAGACCGCCAGCGCGCTGATCAAACACTTCGGATCGCTCGAGGCGATGATCGCGCGCGCGAGCGAGATCGCGTCGGTCCCCGGCTTGCGCGGCGCGGCGGGCGTGCAGGCCAAGGTGCTGGCGAACGTGGAGCAGGCGCGCTTGTCGCGGCGCCTGGTGGAGCTCGACGCGAACGTGCCGGTGGCGATGGAGCTCGAGGCGCTGCGTCGCGGCGAGCCGGACATGTCGCGCGTGGCGGAGATCTTGCGCGAGTTCGAGTTCTTCAAGCTCGCGGATCGGTTGCAACCGAAGCAGGCTGCACCCGCGAGCGTGAGCGAACCCGCCAGCGTGAGCGAACCCGTGAACGTAGACGTAAACGCGGACGCGATACGGATCGGCGCTGCGCCGACGCGGGTGATCAACGACGCGATCGGACTGGCGGCGTTTGCGGCGGAGCTGGCGCAAGCGAAGACCATCGGCCTGGCGGTCGAATCCTCGGGCGGACCGTCGGTCTCGGCCGCGCTGATCGGGATCGCCTTCGCGCTCGAGGGCGCGCCGCCGGTGTACCTGCCGCTCGGTCATCGCTACCTCGGCACGCCGCCGCAGCTCGACACCACCCGCGTGCTCGAGGCGCTCGGGCCCGCGCTCGCCGCAGCGTCGCCGGCGAAGCACGTGCACGACGCCAAGGACGCCGAGATCCTGCTCGCGCGCCGCGGCGTGCAGCTCGGCGGCATCGTCTCCGATCCGATGATCTCGTCGTACCTGCTCGATCCCGCGCAAGAGCACGATCTCTCGTCGCTGTGTGAGCGCCGGCTCGGCTGCAAGATCGACGGGCGCGACGCGCTGTGCGGCACCGGCAAGAAGGCCTCGCCGTTCGAGTCGGTCGAGGTCGCGCGCGCCGCCACCTTCGCCGGCTGCGAGGCCGAGGCGACCCTGCACCTGGGCGCGCGCCTCAAGGCCGAGGTCGACGCGCGCGGCATGGGCAAGCTCAACGACGAGATCGAGCTGCCGCTGTCGCACGTGCTGGCGGTGATCGAGCGGCACGGCGTGCTGCTCGACGTGGGCCTGTTGCGCACGCTCTCGCGCGACGTCGAGGGGCGGCTGCACGCGATCGAAGACGAGGTGCGCCGGCTGACCGGCTCGGACGTGAACCTCGGCTCGCCCAAACAATTGCAGGAGCTGCTGTTCGACAAGCTGCTGCTTCCCGCGACCAAGAAGACCAAGACCGGTTTCTCCGTCGACGCCGAGGTGCTGGAGGAGCTGGCGCCGCTGCACCCGGTGGCGGCGCAGATCCTCGAGCACCGGACGCTGTCCAAGCTCAAGGGCACCTACCTCGACGCGCTGCCGCTGCTGGTCGATCCGCGCACGGGCCGCCTGCACACCTCCTACAAGCAGACCATCGCCGCCACCGGACGGCTCTCGTCGGTCGATCCCAACCTGCAGAACGTGCCCATCCGCACCGAGCAGGGCAAGGAGATCCGCCGCGCGTTCAAAGCCGACGCCGGCAACGTGCTGGTGGTGGCGGACTACTCGCAGATCGAGCTGCGCGTGCTGGCGCACCTCTCGAAAGATCCGGTGCTCACCGACGCGTTCCGGCGCGACCAGGACATCCACCGCCGCACGGTGGCCGAGATGTTCGGCGCCGACCACGCCGACGATCCGAAGCTGCGCTCGGTGGCCAAGATGATCAACTACGGGATCGTCTACGGGCTGTCGGACTTCGGCCTGGCGCAGCGGCTGGGCATCGAGCGCGCCGACGCCCGGCGCTACATCGAGGGCTACCTCCAGACCTACGCGGTGCTGAACCAGTATATGGAGCAACTGATCGCCGTGGCGCATCGCGACGGCGGCGCGCGCACCCTGCTCGGCCGCTTCCGCCCGATCCCCGAGCTGGCCTCGCGCAACCGCACCGTGCGGATGCAAGGCGAGCGGATGGCGCGCAACACGCCGATCCAGGGGACCGCGGCAGACCTCTTGAAAATCGCCATGATCCGCATCCAGAAGGTCATCGACGAAGAGGCGCGCGAGGTGCGCATGCTGCTCACCGTCCACGACGAGCTGGTGCTCGAAGCGCCTGAAACCCAAGCGGAATCGGTCGGCGAGCGGCTGCGCCAGGCGATGGAGCAGGTGCTCCCGCTGGACGTGCCGCTCAAGGTCGATCTGGGTATCGGTCGTACCTGGGCGGACGCGAAGTAACACGGTATACTTGGGCCATCCGATGCGTTCCCTCCTTTGGGGAGTTTTTTGTCTCGCGTTCGTTCCGGCCTGCAAGAAGCCGTCGCCCGATCCCGCGGCGCCGGCGCCGGGTGACGAGTCGCAGCGCTCGGCCATGCGCGCGACGCAGAAGGTCGATCCGGGCGCCTCGGCGCGCGCGCTGCAGCGCTGTTTCGCCGAGGACGCATCAGGCGATCCGCCGCGGCCGCTCGACGCGCTGCTCGATCGCGCCGCCGATCGTTACGACCACTCGGACTTCGCCGGCTCGCTGGCGTGCGCCGAAGAGGCCGCGCGCGTCGAGCCGCGCTCCGTCGAGGCGCACCACGATCGCGCCGCGGCGCTGCAAGAGCTGCAGCGGCTCGACGAGGCGGCGGCGGCGTTCGCGCGCGCGCTCGCGCTCGATCCGGACGATCCGGAGACACTGGCGGGCGCTTCCGATCTGTATGTGAACCGACTGCCGCCGTCGAACGATCACACCGAGACCGGCCTGGAGTACGCGCGGCGCGGCTCGCACCGCCTCAAGCGCACGCACGCACGGGCCGATCGCGCGCTGGCCGCGCGGCTCGCGCTGCTCGAGGGCCAGGCGCTCAACGATCTGGGCCGCTCGCGTGAAGCGCTGATGCGCCTCGACGCCTCGCTGGCCGCCGCGTCCGAGGATCAACACGCACGCTACGAGCGCGCGGTCGCGCTCTTCGATCTGTGCCGCTTCGCCGACGCCAAGCGCGGCTTCCTCGACGTGCTCGACAAGAATCCGAAGGACGCCTGGGCGCACCATCACCTCGGGCTGGTGCTCGAGCGGCTGGGCGATGGGCAGGGCGCCGAGCGCGAGCTGAATCGCGCGCGCGCCGAGGCGCCGGCCGACTTCAAGCTGCCGATCGAGCTGCCCGACTCCGAGTTCCGCTCGCTGGTCGACGCGGAGGCCAGGAAGCTGACGCCCGAGCTGCAGACCGATCTGCGGCGCGTGCGCCTGGAGACGGCGGATCTGCCCGACCTGGCCGATCTGACCGCCGAGGAGCCGCCGCTCGCGCCCACCATCCTCGGCCTGTTCCGCGGCGCGCCGCTCGGCGAGGCGCCCGAGACCGAGGCGCGCGCGATCGTCATCTACCGCAAGAACCTGGCGCGCGCGGTCACCTCGCGTGAGGAGCTGGTCGCGCAGGTGCGCACCACGCTGCTGCACGAGCTCGGCCACCTGCGCGGCGAGGACGACGAAGCCCTGCGCGCGCGCGGCCTGGAGTAGGCTTTCGCCGAGTAGCGCTTCCGCGGCAGGCCTGATAAAGTCGCCGCCGTGACGAGCTCTGCCGAAGGCGCGCTGGCGCTCGGGGACCTGCAGCAACGGCTACGCGTCGAGACGCGCAAGCTCGAGGCCGTGCGCGAGCTCGGGCGCGTGCTCGGCGCCACGCTCGATCTCGATCGGCTGCTGGTGGTGCTGCTCGAGAAGGTCACCGAGATCCTCGACGCCGAGCGCGCCACCATCTTCCTGGTCAGCGACGACGGCACGGAGCTGGTCTCGACGGTGGCCCAGGGCGGCACCATCGCGCCGATCAAGCTCAAGGTCGGCACCGGGATCGCCGGCTGGGTCGCGCAGTCCGGCGCCACGGTCAACATCCCCGACGCCTACGCGGACGCGCGCTTCAACAAGGACGTCGACAAGTCGTCCGGCTTCCGCACGCGCTCGATCCTGTGCATGCCCATGCCCGATCACAAGGGGCGCACCATCGGCGTGGTGCAGGTGCTCAACAAGCGCGCGCGCCCGTTCGATCCCGACGACGAGGCGTTGCTCGCCACGGTCGCGGCGCACGCCGGGATCACCATCGAGAACTCCAAGCTGTACCAGTCGGTGGTGGTGAAGAACCAGGCGCTGCTCGACGCGCAGGAGGAGCTGCGCCTGCGCATCCGCGAGCTCGATCTGCTGGTCGAGATCGAGCAGGAGGCGTCGGCGTCGCTCGATCTCGACGAGTTCCTCGACCGGCTGCTCATGCGCGCCATGCAGCTGCTCGACTCCGAGGCGGGCTCGGTGCTGTTGCGCGAGCGCAACTCGGGCGAGCTGTTCTTTCGCTCGGCGATGGGCACCGGATCCGAGTCGCTGCGGCGCGTGAAGATCCCTGCCGGCGTGGGGGTGGTCGGCTGGGTGGCGCTGCACAAGACGCCGCTGATGGTGAACGACCCGTCGCACGACGCGCGCCACGATCTGTTCATCGCCGAGAAGATCGGCGTGCCGGCCAAGAGCATCCTGGCGGTGCCGCTGGTGCACGCCTCGTCGGGCGACGACAATGCGCTGGGCGCGTTCGAGGTGCTCAACAAGCGCGGCGCCAAGAGCTTCGACGACGGCGATCTCAAGTTGTTGACGCTGATCGCCGGCCAGGCGGCCAAGGCGATCATCCTGGCGCGCAGCCGCGAGGAGAAGCTCAACTCCGATCGGCTGGCGTCGATCGGCCAGATGATGTCGGGCGTGATGCACGATCTCAAGACGCCGATGACCATCGTCTCCGGTTACGCGCAGCTGATGGCGCAGAACGACGACGAAAAGTCGCGCCGGGCGTACGCCGACATGATCTTGAAGCAGTTCGATCTGATGTCGGCGATGACGCGCGAGGTGCTGCTGTTCGCGCGCGGCCAGTCGAACCTGCTCATCCGCAAGGTGTACGTGCAGAAGTTCGTCGAGGACGTGGTCGAGCAGCTCGAGCGCGAGTTCGCCGGCAAGAACATCAAGCTGGTGATCGACGCGCGCTACCAGGGCGCGGCGGCGTTCGACGAGCTCAAGATCTTCCGGGTGATCCACAACCTGGCACGCAACGCGTCGCAGGCGATGGACGGCGACGGCACCTTCAAGATCATCGTCGACACCGACGGCGGCGAGCTGGTGATGACCTTCGTGGATACCGGCAAGGGTGTGCCCGAGGCGGTGCAGGGGCGCATGTTCGAAGCGTTCGCCACCTCGGGCAAGGCCGACGGCACCGGGCTCGGCCTGGCAATCGTCAAGAAGATCATCGACGAGCACCAGGGGCGGATCACCTACGAGACCAAGGCCGGAGCGGGCACCACCTTCCGCGTGTCGATCCCGCTCGAGAGGCCGGCATCGGTCGTCGCATGAAGGCAGCGCCGCGCCGAGGAACCTTACGATTTCTTCTTGGTGGCTTTGGTGGCGCCCTTGGTGGTGGCGCGCTCCTCGGTGGCACGAACGCGGCGGCGCTTGATGCGCGCCTTCAGCTTGCGCTGGCTGATCTTGCGGCGCATCTTCGGCGAACGACGATTGTCTCCCAGACCCATCTTTCTTCCTCCTAAAGAGGGGGCACAGTAGACTGAATGGATTGGAGAATTCAATGACTAGAATAATGATTCTGTTCGGCGCCCTGATTGGCCTGGTTGGCGTTGGCTGCGGCGACAACCCCGGCGGCGGCGGCATGGACGGGGGCACCCCGGATCTCACCGAGCCCACCGGGCCGCCGATCGAGATCGCCTGCGCGGACACGATCGATTCGATCTACGCGGATCCGGGGACGCTGCCCGCCGACAAGGGCGCGATCATCCGCTGCGCCAAGGACAAATACCTGAGCGCCTCGCAGCTCAACACCATGCTGCTGGCTGACGTGCCGTTCACCGCCCGGGCGGTGACCAACGGCTCGCACGCCTACCGCGTCCTGTACCGCACCGAGCGCGGCACCGTGCCGCCGACGGCCGGCTACTCGAGCGCGCTGGTGCTCCTGCCCGATACGCCGCGCGCGACCAAGCTGCCGGTGGTGGTGGCCTCGCACGGCAGCCGCGGGCAGTGCCCCACCTGCGCGGCGTCGAAGGAAGATCCGTTCGACGTCGGAGTGAACCCCGACTTCGAGCGGCAGGTCTACACGCTGGTGGGATACGGGTATGCGGTCATGGTGCCCGATCTGGCCGGCTACGCGAACTACGGCGCGACCGGCAACCCGCCGAGCGCCTACGACAGCGCCGACGACGTGGGCAAGTCGACCCTCGACGGCGCGCGCGCGCTGCGCAAGCTGATCCCGTCGCTCCTGACCGACAAGGTCGTGCTGGTCGGCCACTCGCAGGGCGGCTTCACCGCGCTCTCCGCCGCCGCGCTGTTCGACAGCTACGGCGCCGACGGCACGCTCGCCGCGGTGGCCACCTACGCGCCCACCTGGATCACGCAGCGCAGCTACGGAGCGATCACCGCCTTGCCGGGGGCGTTCCCGTTCATGGGCTCCGAGGGCGCCAACGCGATCTCGATCTGGTACCACTACACGCACGGCGAGCTGCTCGACGGGCCCGGCCACGGCGGCGACGTGTTCCTGCCGGCCAAGCGCGCCGCGATCAAGGACTTCGTCGACAACGCGGGCTGGTACAGCGGGACTCCGCCCTGGGCGACGCTGTACGCGCTCGGCTCGACCGCGACGGATATCTACGATCCCTCCTTCACCAATGCGATCGGCCAGTACGCGGCCGGCTTCGCCGCCGACTGCCCCACCGACTCCACCGGCCCGCTGTGCCAGACGTGGAAGGCGCGCTACCTGGCGGATCGCCCGCACCTGACGGCCACCGAGGCGATGGTGCCCAACCTGCTGTTGTGGGGCGACACGGACACCAGCGTCCCGCCCGAGCGCATCACCTGCGCGATCGATCGCCTCAAGGGCGACGGGGTCGCGCTGACGGTGTGCGTGGCGCCGGGCGTCGATCACGGCGGCGTCGTCGGCGCCAAGGCCGATTACGTCGGCGACTGGATCGCGGCGCAGACGCTCGGCGCGACCATGCCGGCGGCGTGCGCGCAGAACGAGACGTCGATCATGAGCAGCGGCATGCTCGCCACCTGCGCCACCATCCCGCCCAACGACTAGCGCTTGAACGGCAGCGCGGTCACGCGCGCCTTGCGCGGGCCCGCCGGGTCGTGAACCACCAGCTCGGTCCCCTCCCCCCACAACGTCCGGTGCACGTAGGCCAGCGCGATCGCGCCGAGCCGTGGCGACACCACCGACGAGGTCACCAGGCCTGCCTCGTCGCGGCCCGGCCCGGACAGCTTGGCGCCGCGCGCGGCTGGCAGCGTCCCGTCGAGAAGCAGCCCCATCAGCTTGCGATTGATGTGCCCGCGCGCGGTGGCGCGAGCGACCACTTCCTGCCCGAGGTAGCAGCCCTTGGTCAGGCTCACCGCGTCGTCCATGTTGGCCTCGAGGATCAGGCGCTCCTCGTCGACGTCGACACCGTAGCGCGGCCGCCCCGCCTCGACGCGCAGCACCTCCCACTCCTCGTCGCCGATCGGCTGTCCCGGCACCTGCACGTCACTAAACAGGTGATAGCCGGGCACGCCCAGCTCGGGCGCCGCCGC
Source organism: Myxococcales bacterium (assembly GCA_003170275.1). Lineage (GTDB taxonomy): Bacteria > Myxococcota_A > Polyangia > Palsa-1104 > Palsa-1104 > PALSA-1104. The sequence continues at coordinate 6,405 of PNAM01000032.1, read as the reverse complement.
CACCCGCACCGCGCCGACACGGCGGTGGTGATACGGCGCGAGCTCGCCCAGCGGTGCGGACAGCGCCGCTTCGACGGCCGCGCGCGCATCGTCTCCGTACACCCCGAGCTCGGGCAGCTCGTCGGTGACGTCCGCCAGCTCGACCTCGTCCATGATCATGTGCTTGTTCAGCACGTCCTTGATCTTGGTGCGCTGCTCGGGATCGAGCTCGAGGAACAGCTGCTCCTCGTCGGCGTAGATGATCAGCTCCGCGAGGGTCTTGCCCTTGACGGTGAGCATCGCCGAGCGGCAGCCCATGCCTGGCTGCAGGCCCTCGACGTCGTTGGTGACCATGCCGTGGAGAAAACGGACCCGGTCGGGTCCGGTCAGGACGAAGCGCGCGCGCGCGGACAGGTTACGGACCAGGGCCACACGGGCAACCTACGATGCCTGCAGCGGAAGTCAACCGCCGAGCAGGAACGCGATCGCCCCGCCAAGGGCCCCGCCGGCCACGCACGCCCCGCCCAGCCAGGCGACCGCGCGCGCGATCTGGGACGGTTCGGGCACGTTCGCCGGGCCGAGGTTGTGCTGCGCGACACACCCGCAGGTGCTCTCGCGGCAGCTGAAGCAGATGACCTTGGCAACCGATGCGTTCCGTCCCATACCAATTCGTTGAGCAACGGTCGTGCCGCATGGTAAAAGCGCGGCATGCTCCAGCTCGATCATACCCCGCCCAAGCTGCGGACGCGCCGCCTCCCGACGGCCTATGATCTGGCGAAGATTGGCTTCTTCCTGTTCGGGTTCCCGCGGAACGCGTTTGGGTCGATCGACGTGTCCAAGGAATGCAACCTGCGCTGCAAGCACTGCTACTTCTTCGAGCAGGACTATCAGGGGGAGCTCTCGGTCGACCAGTGGATCGAGAAGCTCGAAGAGCTGAAACGAACTACCTCGCGAACGGAAAACCCGTTCTTCCAGTGCACGTGGGTGGGGGGCGAGCCGCTCATCCGCAAGGACCTGATCGAGCGCGGCCGGAAGTATTTTCGCCACAACACGGTGGTCACCAACGGCACGATCCCGCTGCCGAACTGGCCTGATGTGCATTTCTACATCTCGATCGACGGCGACGAGGAGACCCACGAGCACATCCGCAACAAGAAGGGCATCTACAAGCGCGCGATGCGCAACATCGCCGAGCACCCCGAGCTCGAGGTCACCATCGCGTACTGCATCACCCGGCAGAACGTGCACTGCATCGAGCAGGCGGTGAAGGACTGGGCGGAAGCGGGCGCGTCGCGCATGACCTTCGACTTCTACACGCCGATCGAGACCATCGTCGATGACGCGGAGCCGCTGTTCCTGCCGCTCGACGAGCGCGACGGGGTGCTCGACCGGCTGCTCGAGCTCAAGCGGGTCTACGGTGAGTTCTTCATCCTGCCCGAGCGGGTCTTCCGGTTGATGAAGTCCGACGTGTGTAAACAAGTCACAGACAACTGCCTGTTTTCGGTGAAATCCTTCGCCCTCGGCCCAGACGGGACGCAGAAGGAGAAGTGCATGATGGGACCGAAGGCGGATTGCGATCGCTGCGGCTGCGTGGTGCCGTTCTACCTGGCCTCGCTGGTGGACCGGCGGCTGATCGCCGAGGACCTGGCCAACGAGTGGAGCCTGGCTGCCCGTCGCGCGGCGCAGGGCGTGGTCACTGCGCTGCTCGGCTAGCATGCGTCGCCTCGCGGTCGTGGCCGCCGCGCTCAGCCTGTTTTCTGCGGGCGAGGCGCACGCCGCGCGTTACACGCTCGAGCAGCTGATCGCCAAGGTGACGGCCGAGTACCCGGGCGTGCTGGCCGCGCGCGAGAGCCTGGAGTCGGCGCGCGCGCAGCTCTCGCAGGCGCAGCGATCGTGGGCGCCGAGCGGCGACATCAACTTCTGGATGACCGGCGCGGGCAACGTGCGCTGCGCCGACGCCAAGGGCTACTCGTCGCCCGACAAGGCCACGCGCGAGGCCAACTGCATCACCACCAACGTCGTCGACCTTCACGGCGGCGGCGCCGGCTTGTCGCTCGCCGATCAGCTCGACAACATCGCGCCCACGCACGGCATCGCGCTCAACTTCAGCTTGAGCATGCTGCAGCCGCTGTACACCTTCGGCAAGCTGGAGGCCGCGGCGGGCGCGGCCAAGGCCGGCATCGACGCGGCCAAGGGGGCGGTCGATGCCGCCAAGGCCGACGTGATCGTCAACGCCATCCGCGCGTACTGGGGGCTCAAGTGGGCGCGCGCGGCCCGCGACGTGCTCGAGGAAGGGATCACCAAGCTCAAGGAGTGGGTCACCAAGGTCGAAGACGAGATGGAGTCGAGCAACAAGAGCAACTACACCGAGGCCGATCTGGCGCGGCTCAAGGTGGCGCTCGACAACGCCGAGGTGGTGCTGCTCGACATCAAGCGCGGGCTGGCGGTCGCGGTGACCGGCATGAAGGTGCTCACCGGCGATCCGCAGGCCGACGTCGACGAAGGCGAGCTCGATCTCACCGAGGCGACGCCGCGTCCGGTCGAGTACTACGAGGATGCCGCGCGCATGCACCGGCCCGAGGCGCGCATGCTCGACGCCGGCGCGCAAGCGGCGCATTGGTGGAAGCGCTGGAAGTTCTCCGAGATGCTGCCGGACATCGGCATCGCGAGCTCGTTCTCGTATGGTTACGCGCCGAGCGTCGACAATCCGGCCAACGGCTTTCTCGCCCACGCCAACACGCTCGGCGCCAGCTTCGCGCTGGTCGCGCACTCGCCGCTCGACTTTGGCGTGCGGCTCGGGCGGCTGGCGCAGGCCGCGGCCGACGAGCGAGCGTTCCGCGAGCGGCGGCGGCAAGCGCTCGGCGGGATCTCCATCGAGATCAACAAGGCCTACGCGGACTATGAAGAGGCGCGCCAGCGCGAGAAGACGCTCGGGCACGGCGAGAAGGTGGCGCGCGGTTGGTACAACATTGTCGACCGCAACATGTCGCAGGGGATCACCATCTCCACCGATTCGCGCGAGCTCACCGACGCGGCGCGTACGTATTTCGACTTCCGGATCCGCCATTTGCAGGCGATCCTGGACACGAACATGGCGCTCAGCGCGTTGCACCGCGTCACCGGTGTGGAATGAATGGGAGACATGAGGCGTCGAATCGACATGCGTAGGCTGCTCGCCCTGATCGTGGTCACCTCGTCGGTCCTCCCCTCGCTCGCGGTCGCCGCGCCGGCCGGCGGTCCGATGGCGACGTTGAAGCAGAAGAACGGCGACGTGAACAAGCTGCTCGCGCAGAAGCCGGAGAAGGACTCGCCAGCGGAGAAGAAGCAGAAGGAGGACATCAAGGTCCTCGCCGCCACCCTGCTCGACTACAGCGACATGGCCAAGCGCTCGATGGCGGCGCACTGGGACACGCTCAAGCCGGCGCAGCGCGACGAGTTCGCCACCACCTTCAAGCAAATGCTGGAGAACAACTACGTCAAGAACCTGCGCTCGAACCTGGACTATCAGATCAAGTACGAGGCCGAAGAGCTGGTGGGCGAGGACGCGACGGTCAAGACCGAGGTCAAGGTGAAGACCAAGGGCAAGAGCACCGACGCGGAGGTCGTCTACAAGATGCACAAGGTCGGTGACCGCTGGCTGGTGTGGGACATCATCACCGACGAGGTCAGCCTGCTGCGCAACTACAAGAATCAGTTCCACCGCATCATCACCGAGCAGGGCTACGACAAGCTGCTCGAGAAGATGAAGTCGAAGCTGAAGGAGACGGCCTGAGGCGCGCGTTCGGCGCGTTCCTGTTGGCGACGGGCGGCCTCGGATGTACGGTGCCCACCACGCTCGCCGATCCCGCGCCGATCCCGCTCGCGCTCGGCGGCGGAGCGCTCACCGCCGGCGCCGGTTTCGACGGGCTGGCGGCGACCCTTCCGCTGGTGATCGATACCGGGACCCCGCTCACCGCGTACGACGACGGATCGGGGTTGACGCGCGCGCGCATGGGGCAGTTCCGGCTCTTGTCGGCCGAGAAGCCACCGGTGCCGCGCTTGCAGATCGATGACATCGAGCTGTTCGTCACGCCGCTGCGCATGCTCGGCGCTGCGCCGGCGGCGGTGCAGATCGGCGCGGTGCTGGGCGGCGACAACCTGCAGCGCTTCGCCGCGACCTTCGACTACCGCGACACACCGACGATGTCGCTCACGCACATCATCACCACCTGCTCGTGCGTGCTGGCGGACGACTGCCAGGCGGTGTTTCCGTTCATGCTGCAGGGCGGGCAGGAGGCGCTGGCGATCGGCGGGGACCTGTTCTCCTACCCGCCCACCCGCGTGGTGCTCGACGCGTGCCTCGAGCCGCTGGCGGATCCGGTGGCGGCAGACATCCCGTGCACGGCGCCGCCCACCGCCGCGGGCCAGGCTCCCGACCCGCTGGCCCAGCCCGATCCGCGCTATCAGCCGCACGGGGTCGAGGCCAAGCTGCTGGTGGCCACCGGCTTTCCCGGCCTCGCGCTCGGCGTCGCGGCGTTCGATCGCCTGCGCGGCGCAGGCTCGGCGCGCGCGCTGATCGACGGGCCGAACGCGATCCAGCTTCACCTGCCCGATCCGGGCGACGACGGGCCGCTCTCCGTCGGACTGCGCGCGGGCGTGGCCACGCTGGGAGCGAGCGAGCTGTCGGCGCTCGCGCTGGTGTCGCGCGAAGGCTACTACGGACCGTGCGGCGAGCTGGCGCGCAGCCGGCGTCAACGGCGCGTTCCACCGAACTTCCAGATCGCCAACGGCGCCGACCCGCGGCTGCTCGAGACCAATTGCCTGCGCACGCCGTCGAGCGGCGATCTGCTCGTCAACCAGTGCCGCTCGGAGACCAACGACTCGATCGTGTGCGACGACACGCAGTCGCCGGTGGCGGCGGTGCTGGAGTTCACCCAGCCGCTCACCGCCTTCGTGATCGACGACACCTCGGCCCTCTTGCAGACCATCAACGCCGACGTGCGACCGTCCAACGCGACGGTGGAAGGCGTGATCGGCACCGAGGTCCTCAAGCGACTGGTGAGCACGATCGACTATCCGAACGGGCGCTTCATCGCGCGCTGCGCCTCGGACGCCGACTGCACCACCTACCCGCGCTACGTGGTCGCGTCCGAATGCGGCAGCGACTGTGGGCGCCCGAGCTGCCTGTACTACTCGCCGCCGACGACGGACGTGGAGGGTCACGTGCAGTCGTACCAGGGCGACTGCCCGACGCTGCCGGGCGTGGGAGGGCGCTGCTCGGCGGCGCCGGCGCGCCAATGAAGGCGCCAATGAAGGCGTTCAACGGGCGGTTCCTGCTCGGGGTCAACTACTGGTCGCGCGCCGGCGGGCCGCGCATGTGGGACCGCTTCGACGCCGGCGTGGTGCGCGCCGAGCTCGCGCAGCTGCGCGCGATCGGGCTCGATTGCTGCCGCATGTTCGCGTTCGTGCCGAGCTTCTGCAAGCACCCGCCTGCCGTCGAGGCGGAAGCGCTGCGCCAGCTGACCTCGCTGGCAGGCTGGGCTGCCGAGGCAGGGATCGGGCTGTTGCCGACGGCGCTGGTCGGGCACATGTCGGGCGAGAACTACGACTTCCCCGGCCAGGCGGGCCGCTCGCTCTACGCCGACCCCGAGCTGCGCGCGTGGCAGGCCGCGCTGTGCGGCGCGCTGGCCGGCGCGCTGCGCGATTCGCCCGCGGTGCTCGGCTGGGTGCTGTCCAACGAAATGCCCCTATGGGCGCAGGGAAGCGAGACGGACATCCGCGCCTGGTGCGAGCAGCTCACCACGGCGATCCGCGCGGCCGAGGGAGCGTCACCGCCGCGGCCGATCGGCACCGGCGACGGCGCGATGGCCGGCTTTCCCACGCGCGCGCTCTTGCCGTTCGTCGACTACGTGGCGCCGCACGTGTACTACGGCGATCTCGATCCGCTGCGCCAGGCGTGGCAGATCGATTTGGCGATCCGTTCGCTGCAGCCGCTCGGCAAGCCCGTGCTGCTCGAGGAGTTCGGCTGCTCGACCACGCAGGCCGGCGAGCGCGAGCAGGCGGCGTATTGGCGCGAGGCGGTGTTCGCGGCGCTCGGCACCGGCGCGTGCGGCGCGATCGGCTGGTGCTACTCGGACTTCGATCCGGAGACGCTGGGGCGCGAGACGCCCTACTCGCACCACGCGTTCGAGCTCGGCTTCGGCGTGACGCGCGCCGACGGCA
>PNAM01000032.1:0-154 GCA_003170275.1 Myxococcales bacterium | reverse complement strand
GCTGCAGGCGTTCGCGCTCGCGTCGCAGGCCGGCCTCGACCCGGCGGTGATCGGCGAAGAGGACGACTTCGCCGGGTACGATCTCCTCCTCTGTCCAGCGACGCAGAAGCTCACCACGCCGACCTGGCTCAAGCTGCGCGACGCCGCGCACGCG
>PNAM01000050.1 GCA_003170275.1 Myxococcales bacterium | reverse complement strand
CCCCCACCCCTCTCCAGCAAATCCGGAACCAGTGTGCCAGCACTTCCAAAGCCCGCCGCTTCCCCTGCCTAGACTACCCCCGACCCGCCCCGCCCTACCCGACCTCGACCAGCGTCCACTCTCGCGTCTCCCCCGCGATCGTGACATCCACGGAGTCGCCGGCTCGTCGTCCATAGAGCGCGCGACCGACCGGCGAGGCGGGCGTGATCACCGACAGAAACCCGTCTCCACCCGGCCCGGTGAGCTCGGTGCCGGCGCCGACCGGCAGCACGATGAACGTGCGCTCTTCGGGACCCTCGTCGCCCTCGACCGCCACGTCGACCACCGCGCCCANNGGCGGCGAGCTCGTGCAGATCCGCTTGCACCTTGCGCGCGCGCGCGGTCTGGCCGGTGGCGAGGCTGCCGTACTCGATCGCGGCGCGGCCGTCTTCCTTCTTCTCCGACTCGGTCTGCAGCGAGCGCGCCGCCTCGCGCGCGTCTTCGCCCGCACGCCGCGCGACCTCGTCCGACTGCTTGAGCCGGCCGGCCAGTTGCTCGATCAGGAACAGTTTGTCGAGGCTCATGCGGTGATTGTAGCCAGCCTGCGCGGCGCCACAATTTTCGCGCTTTCGCGAGGAGGCCCGGCGCTTGCACTTCGCTCTCCTGGAGGGCGTGCATGTACCCGGAGATGACACAGGAGTTGGCGAAGAGCTTTGGGTCGTTCGGCCTCGGGTCGGCGCTGGCGTGGTGGGTCGGCTGCGCGCTGATCGCGGCGCTGTGCGTGTTCGGCTACCAGGCGATCCGCCGCAACACGCACGCGCGCCCGCGCCGCTGACGGGCGAGCGCTCGCTCGGCGATCGCGCTAGGCGATCCGGTCGCCGGGCTCGGGCGCGTCGCCGGCCGCGTCGAAGGTCGCCACCCGGTGCGGGCGCTCACCGCCGCCGGCCGCCACGATCATTCCTTCGGACACGCCGAACTTCATCTGCCGCGGCTTCAGGTTCGCCACCACGATCACCCGCTTGCCGACCAGCACGGCGGGATCGGGATAGAAGGCGCGCAGCCCCGCGAAGATCTGCCGCAGCCGTCCCTCGCCGAGATCGACCTGCAGCCGGATCAGCTTCTTGGCCTCCTCCACCGTCTCCGCCTGGCGCACGATGCCGACGCGCAGATCGACCTTCTGAAAGTCTTCGATGCCGATCTCCGCAGGCGGCGGCACGGGCGCCGGCGCGGGCTTGGCCTGTGCGACCGGCTTTGCAGGCTTGGCCGCCGCAGGCGCCTTCTTGCCACCCTTCGCCTCGATCTTCGCCCACGTATCCTTGAGCGTCACGGTGCGGTTCCACACCAGCTTGCCCGGCGCGCTCTCGCGATCGACGCAGAAGTAGCCGAGCCGCTCGAACTGATAGCGCGCGCCCGGCTGCACCGACGCGAGGCTGGGCTCGAGCAGGCACGACGTGAGCCTCTCGAGTGAGTGCGGGTTGAGCTCCTCGAGAAAGCTCTTCCCCTCGATCGAGCCCGGATTCTCGACGGCGAACAGGCGATCGTACAGCCGCACCTCGGCCGGGATCGCGTGCGCGGCGGACACCCAGTGCAGGGTCCCGCGCACCACGCGCCCGTCGGGCGAGGCGCCGCCCCACGACGCCGGGTCGAACGTGCAGCGCAGCTCGATCACCTCGCCGCTCGCGTCCTTCTTCACGTCGGTGCAGCGCACCAGGCCCGCGTAGCGCAGCCGCACCTCGCGGCCGGGCGCCAGGCGAAACCAGTCCTTCGGCGGATCCTCGCGGAAGTCGTCGCGCTCGATGTACAGCTCGCGGCCAAACGGCAGCTTGCGCGAGCCGAGCGCGGCATCTTCCGGATGCAGCGGCGCCTCGAGCTCGCGCACCTCGCCTTCGGGAAGGTTGTCGATCACCACCTTGAGCGGCCGCAGCACCGCGAGTGCGCGCGGGCAGCGCTTGTTCAGATCTTCGCGCAAGTAGTACTCGAGCAGCCCCATGTCGACGACGCTGTCGGCCTTGGCCACGCCGATGCGCTCGCAGAACGCGCGGATCGCCTCGGGCGTGAAGCCGCGCCGCCGCATGCCCGCGAGCGTCGGCATGCGCGGATCGTCCCAGCCCGACACCAGCTTCTTCTGCACCATCTCGAGGAAGAAGCGCTTGGAGATCACCAGGTGGGTCAGGTTCAGCCGCGCGAACTCGATCTGCTGCGACGGAAACGCGTTGGCCTCCTGAATGCACCAATCGTAGAGCGGCCGGTGCGCCTCGAACTCGAGCGTGCACACCGAGTGGGTGATCTTCTCGAGCGCGTCGGAGAGCGGATGCGCGTAGTCGTACATGGGATAGATGCACCAGTCGGTGCCGGTGCGGTGGTGCGCCGCGTGGCGGATGCGATACAGGAGCGGGTCGCGCAGGTTCATGTTCTGCGAGGTCAGATCGATCTTCGCGCGCAGCACGTGCGCCCCGTCGGGGAACTCGCCCGCGCGCATGCGCGTGAACAGGTCCAGGTTCTCCTGCACCGAGCGATTGCGATGCGGGCTCTCGACGCCCTTCTTGTAATAGTTGCCGCGATATTCGCGAATCTGCTCTTCGTTCAGGCTGTCGACGTACGCCTTGCCCTTTTCGATCAACTTGATCGCGATCTGATAGAGCTGCTCGAAATAATCGGACGCGAAGAACAGCGCGTCCCACTCAAAGCCGAGCCAGCGGATGTCCTCCTTGATCGCCTCGACGTACTCGACCTCTTCGGTGGTCGGGTTGGTGTCGTCGAAGCGCAGGTTGCACGCGCCGCCGAACTGCTTCGCGAGCCCGAAGTTCAGGCAGATCGACTTGGCGTGGCCGACGTGCAGGTAGCCGTTCGGCTCGGGCGGAAAGCGGGTCACGACCCGTCCGTCGAACTTCTTGCTCGCCAGATCGGCTTCAACAATGTCCCGGACGAAATTGCCCGCGCTCTCGTGCTCGCTCATCGTTGCACGGACATACCGTAGAAAGGCGACCAGCGCTAGCGACGGCGGCGCATGGTGAGCACCGCGGTCACGCTGGTGGTGCGGCCCTTGAGATAGACCGGGCGCTTCCACGGCTCGGCGCCCGCCAGCATCACCTGCACCTGATAGCTCTCGTAGCCGGGCAGGTGCAGCGTCACGGGCGTCTTTCCGCGCGGCACGCCGCCGACCTCGACCTGCGCTGCGGGCGGGCGCGACTGCACCTCGAGCGTCAAGCTCGGGCGCTTGAGCTCGACGGTGAGCGAGCCGGGCGCGGTCGCGTGCTCGGTGGTGGTCGCGTAACGATCCTTGCTGACCACGACTTCGTGCGGACCGGGCGCGAGCTCGAGCGTGGCGGGCGTGTGATCGGCGGGTTTGCCGTCGACGAACAGCGTGGCGCCGGGCGGATGGGAGTCGACGATCAGCGAGACCAGCGCCGCCGCGGGCGCAGGCGCGGACGGGACCGCTGCAGCCGCGACCATCGGCGCCGGCGGCGGCGCTTCGCTGGCCATCGCTCTCGGCGGCGTGTGGCTCGACAGCGCCCACAACAACGCCGCGCCCGCCGGCGCACCGGCGACGAAGCCCGCCACCGCCAGCCACCACGCCGGGCGCGCCGGCTTGGGAACCATCGCCAGCTCGTCCGCAGGCGCGACCGCCGGCAGGGACATCGAGACGTTCGAGAACTGCGCCGTCTTCTCGACCGGCGTGCCGATCGACTGATCGATCGACCACTCCACGAAGTACTCGATCGCGCCCTCGGAGATGTCGCCGAACGGGTTGGCCGGCAGCTCGCTCGACGATCCCGCGGCAGGCGCGCCGGGCGGCAGCGGTTCGCGCCACACCTCGGCCATCGGCGGGGCCGGTCCCGGGCTCATCGGCTCGGGCGGCGCTACCGGCCCGAGCGCCTGGGCCAGCCTCTGCGGGATCGACGGCGGCGAGGTGGCAAACTCCTCCTCGGACGATTCCCACAAGGACGGTGACTTCGCGTCGGCGGGGATTGGCGGCAGCTTGGCCGCGATCACGTTCTCAACCGCGCCCTCGCGGGTCGCGTGCATGAAGTCGACGATCGTCTGGCTGCGCTCGTCGAGCGTCACGAACACCAACTCCATGCCGGGCGGATGGCGCGCGTCGCCGGTGTCGTTCTGCACGCGCGTGACGGTGCCCTTGCCGACGATCAGCTCCTCGCCGTCGGCGAGCTGCAGCCGGAAGCGCACCCGCGTGCCGATCACTTGCGGCGTCTTGGTGAAGATGAAGATGCGATCGCCGTGCAGGTGCTTGGAATAGCGCGTGATGAACGCCTCGAGATCCGATGCGCGCACGACCACGCGCAGCGCGATCACGCGCGACCCCGGGGCGGCGGGTGAGGTCGGCTCCTCCACGAGGGTGATGATATCATGGAGGCATGCGGGTGGCGCTGATCTCGGATCTGCACGGCAACGAGCTCGCGCTCGAGGCGGTGCTCGACGATCTGGCGCGCACTGGCGTCGATCGGATCGTCTGCCTGGGCGACGTGGCGACGCTCGGCCCGCGGCCGGGCGCGGTGCTGGCGCGACTGCGCGCGCTCGGCTGCGCGTGCATCCTCGGCAACCACGACGAGTTCCTGCTCGACCCGCAGCTGGTCCACACCTACACCGAGCTGCCGATTATCGTCGAGGCGGTGGATTGGTGCCGGCGCCAGCTCTCGAGCAGCGAGCTCGACTTCGTGCGCACCTTCCAGGCGGGGCTCGAGATCGCGCTCGACGATCAGGCGACCTTGACGCTGTTCCACGGCTCGCCGCGCTCGCACATGGAAGATCTGCTGGCCACCACGCCGCCCGACGAGCTCGACCGGCTGCTCGACGGCCGCTCGACGACGGTGATGGCCGGCGGGCACACCCACATCCAGATGTTGCGGCAGCATCGCGGCAGCCTGTTGGTGAACCCGGGCTCGGTCGGCCTGGCGTTCAAGGAGTACGTATCGGGCGGGCCGCCGACGGTGCTGGCGCACGCCGAGTACGCCACCGTCGAGTCGCGCGACGGGGTGGTCGAGGTCAGCTTGCGGCGCGTGCCGCTCGATCGGCGCGCGCTGCGCGAAGCGGCTGCAGCCTCGGACAACCCGATGCGCAGCGTGCTCGAGCAGCAATACGCCTGACGGCGTGCTAGGGTCTGGCGTGTTGCAACGTGAGGGCGCCGCGGTGATCTTGATCGGCCTGGCGGCGGCGCTCGCCCAGGCCGACGAGCCGTGGAAGGAGTACGCCAACAAGAACGGCGTGACCTTCGAGAAGCGCCAGGCGAGCGACTCCAAGTTCTACGAGTATCGCGCGACGACGCTGGTGCAGGCGCCGGTGCAGGCGGTGATCGACGCGATCTGGCTGGGCGTCACCGGATCGATCCCACCGACGGTGAAGAAGCGCGCGGTGCTGTCCAAGACCGACACCGAGTACCTGGTCTACGATCAGATCAAGGCGCCGGTGGTGAGCGACCGCGACGTGACCATCAAGATCCGCAAGATGGCGCGCGGCGACGGCATCGGCGAGATCCGCTTCGACGCGATGAACTGGCTGGGGCCGCCGCCCGATCCGCAGTACGTGCGCCTGCCGGTGGTGCGCGGCGCCTGGACCGTCACGCCGGAAGCCGGCGGCACGCGCCTCACCTACGAGTGCTACAGCGAGCCGGGCGGCTCGATCCCGGCGTTCCTCGCGCGCGGCGCGCAGCAGGATCAGATCGCCATCGACGTGGGCCGCGTGCTGGTCCTGCTCCACCCCAATAAGCCCTGACATGCGCTGGTTGCTGCTCCTGTCGCTCGCCTGTGCGGCCTGCTCCGACGGAGCGGCGGCGAACGACGACGGCGCGGTGGATGGCGCAGCGATCGACGCGGCGACGTTCGATGCTCCGACGAGCGGCGCCGATCTGACGGTGGTGAATCCGGGCGTGCCGTTCGTGTACGTGGGCGGGTACGCCGGGGTGATCACGCGCTACCGGCTCAATCCGCAGAGCGGGCAGCTCGGACCGGCGGCGACCACGGCGTTCACCGGGAGCCCGTCGTTCCTCGCGGTCGATGACGCGCACACGCACCTGTACGCGGTGAACGAGCAGACCGCCGGGCAGGTGGCGTCGTTCGCGATCGATCAGGCGAGCGGCGCGCTCACCCACCTCAACGACGTCTCCTCGGGCGGCAACGGCCCGGCGCACGTCTCGGTGGATCACAGCGGCAAGTGGGTGATGGCCGCCAACTACGGCGACGGGACGATCGGCGTGTGGCCGGTGCAACCCGACGGCAGCCTCGGCGCGCCGAGCGACACGCGCGCGGCCGGCGCCAACGCGCATCAGATCGTGGCCAGCCTGTCGAACCTGGTGGTGTTCGTGCCGTGCCTGGGCGCCGGCTACGTGGCGCAGTTCACCTTCGACGCGTCGAGCGGCAAGCTCACACCCAACCCCGTGCCGCACGTGACCACGCCCGCCGGCGCCGGCCCGCGCCACCTCGCGTTTCATCCGAACGGCACGATCGCCTACCTGATCGCCGAGACCAACAGCACGATCTCCGCCTACCACCTCGACGGCGCCGGTCAGCTCACGTCGATGCAGACCGTGTCCACCCTGCCGCCGGTCTTCACCGGCACCAACACCGCCGCCGAGATCTGGGTGCACCCGTCGGGAAAGTTCCTCTACGGATCGAATCGCGGCGACGACAGCATCGCCATCTTCACGCTCGACGCGGCGGGCATGATGACCGCGAAGGCGTTCCCCAAGAGCGGCGGCCAGAACCCGCGCGACTTCACGCTGGACCCGACCGGGCAATGGCTGTTGGTGGCCAACCAGGGCTCGGGCTCGCTCGACGTGTTCCGCATCGACGCGACGACCGGGCTGTTGACGCCGTCGGGGAGCGTGACCGTGTCGATGCCTTCGTTCGTCGGCGTGGTCACGCTGCCGGGGAGCTGACCTGATATGATGGGTCCATCGATGGAGGCACCATGAACTCGCCCGGCCCGCTCGACATTCCCCCGCCCCGGCCATCGACGCCGACGTCCGCGCCGAAGATCTTCGGCACGCTCTCGATCATCTTCGCCAGCCTGGTCGGCTTCGGCGGCCTGCTCGGCTCGTGCAGCGGGCTGATGGTCAGCTCGTTCGGCAAGACCAGCCTGCCGCCCGGCTCGGACCAGATCCTCAAGCCGATGGCCAGCGTGTACGGCGGCATCGCCATCCAGAGCTTGATCCTGCTGGCGATGTCGGGCCTGCTCCTGGCCGTCGGTATCGGCCAATTGCGCTACCGCGAGTGGGCGCGCCGCTGGTCGGTCTACTGGGGCGTGCTCGGGATCGTCGCGGTGGTCGCGCTGGTGGCGATCTCGATGCTGGTGCTCGGCCCGGCCTACAAGGACATGATCGAGGCCACCACGCACCTCAACCGCGCGGGGGCGCAGCCCATGCCGTCGGCGGTGTCGTCGGTGTTCGGCGCCAGCTTCGCGTTCGTCTACGTGCTGGCGTATCTGCCCTACCCGATCTTGATGCTGGCGGTGTTTACGCGGCCGAAGATCCGGCTCGCCATGTATCGATAGGTGCGACGATTTGTCCTCAGCCTCGCGCTCGCGGTCTCCGGTTGCGAATCGTTCTTCGCCGCCAACGAGCCCGGCAAGAAGACCGTCGAAGGGTGCGCCGAGGCGGTCGATCACCTCAAGCAGTGCTGCCCGAGCTTCTCCAGCTTCTTGAGCTGCAGCTACTTCGAGAGCGCGTCGAACGCCAACGCCGCGCCCGATCTCTCGCCCGGACAGAGCCGCTGCGTGATCAAGAAGAGCTGCGACGCGATCGAGCGCGCGGTGACCTCCGGCGGCACCTTGTGCGACCTGCCGATGCGCGACAGTCATTGCCATTAGCGCGGGTGTTGCTGTGCGCCGGGCTCGCCGTCGCGCCGGCCGCGCGCGCCGATCCAACGCACGTGCTACGCATGGCCACCCAGGTTCCGGAAGGCACGGCGTGGGCCCGCGAGGGCAAGGCGTTCGCGCGCGACGTCGAGGCGCTCAGCGGCGGGCAGGTGCGCATCAAGTGGTACCTCGGGGGCATCGCCGGCGACGAGCTGAAGGTGGGCGATCGCATCCGTCGCGATCAGCTCGACGGCGTGGGCTCGGGCGGCGTGTTGTGCACGCAGCTCGCGCCGACCATGCGGGTCACGCGGCTGGTCGGGCTGTTTCGCACCCGCGAGGAGTCGGCCTACGTGCTCGGCCGGCTCAAGCCCACGCTCGACGTGGAGTTCACCAAGAGCGGCTACGCCAACCTGTGGGAGGCCGGGCTCGGTCCGGAGATCGCGTTCACGCGCACGCCGGTGCACACTTTCGAGGAGCTGCAGTCGCAGCGGCTGTGGATCTGGGACATCGACGAGGTGTTCGGCGCCGGCCTGGCTGAGCTCGGGCTCAAGACCGTGCCCATGCCGCTCGAGGCCGCCGGGCGCGCGTTCGAGGAGGGCCGCACCGACGGGTTCCTCACCCTGCCGACCGCCGCGCTCGCCTTTCAGTGGTCGGCCCAGGTGCACTACGGCACCGCGCTGCAGATCGGGTTCCTCTCGGCCTGCCTGTTGGTCTCGAACCGCGCGTTCGATCAGCTCCCGGTCGAGGCGCAGAAGATCGTACGTGGCGCGGCCGCCAAGTTTCAGGTGCGCATGGAAGACATCGGGCGCGAGCAGGATCAGGCGCTGCTCAACGGGCTGTTCAAGCGTCAGGGGCTGACGCTGGTGCCGGTGAGCGAGCCGTTCCGCGCGGCGTTCTTCGAGCGCGCGCGCGTGCTGCGAGCCAAGCAGGCCGACAAGGTCGTGCCGGCGGCGCTGCTCAAGCGGGTCGACGACCTGCTCGACGAATACCGC
The DNA here is from genome assembly GCA_003170275.1 of Myxococcales bacterium. Lineage (GTDB taxonomy): Bacteria > Myxococcota_A > Polyangia > Palsa-1104 > Palsa-1104 > PALSA-1104. The sequence continues at coordinate 6,769 of PNAM01000050.1, read as the reverse complement.
CGCGCCCATCCATAGGCCTAGCCGGCGCGCGCGGCCGCCACTGGTACACCGCGAGATCGACCCGCCCGTCGGCGCCAAAGCGCACGCCTTCGGACTCGAGCATCGAGCGCTGCAGTCCGGGCACGTCGCGATCGGTCGATACCATACCGCGTGCGTTGATCACCCGCTGCCACGGCAGCCCCTCGGGCGCCGCCGCCAACGCCCAGCCGATCCCCACCGGCGAGAGCCGGCCCTCGATCAGCTCGGAGAGCTGTCCGTAGGTCGCGACCCGGCCGCGCGGGATGCGCCGCACGAGCGCGTGCACGCGTTGAAACACGCTCTGGTGAGCCGGCGCCATGCGCTGACTGTAGCCGATCAGATCGATTCGAGGTACGCGACCAGATCGGCGATCTGCGCCGCCGAGAGGTGGGACGTGAGCCCGTGCTGGTCGCCGCCGCCGCAGCTGCCGAAGCGATCGGTGAGCGTCTGGGCGCAGCCGTCGTGCAAGAACGGCGCGCGCCAGGCGACGCCGTGCAACGCAGGCACCTGGAACGCGCCGCCGGTGCCGACCGAGACTGTCGCCTGGTTGGTGAACTTGGCGCCCGCGTGGCAGGACACGCAGCCAACGTTGACGGCGTCCTCGAAGAGCGCGCGCCCGCGATCCACCGCGGCGGCGTCGAGCGGCGCCGACTGCGGCAGGTCGGGCAGCGTGTCGACGTAGTGCGACAGCGCCGCCAGTTGGTCGCTGGCCAGCGGCGGGCCGGACATGCGACCGACGAACACGTCGTTGACGAGCTGGCCGAGGTTCGCCTCGTCGCCGTCCCAGTGGAAGGGCTCGGTGCCGAGGATGCCGCCGCGCACCGACTGGGTGCGACGCGGGCCAATGTCGTCGAAGAGCCACACTCGGCCGTCTTCGCCGCCTTCGTTGTGGCACGACGCGCAGGCGATGTTGCCGCCGGCGTTGGAGTGGAACACCGCGTGGCCGGTGTCGGCGCGGCTCTCGGTCGACAGCGCGATCAGCGTGAACGTCTCGGCCCCCAAGATCTGCAGGGTGGCCGGCTCGCGCGACTGCACCAGCACGCGGCCGATCGAGTCGAACGCCAGCGCGATCGGCTCGCCGATGGCCTGCCCGAGCTGGCCGTTCTGGTAGCAGTCGGGCTGCGTGGCGGTCAGCTCGACGAGCGGAGCGATGGTCAGCGTGCTCAGGCCCGCGGTGTGCGCGTTGCCGGCCGAGAGCACGGCCACCTGCGTGCCGTCCGGCGAGAGCGCGAGATCGATCGGCAGGACCAGGCCGGAGATCGCCGGCGTCACCACCGGCGCCACGCCCGGCTGGAGCACGGTCACCGCCGCGTGCACGATTCCGTCGCAGCCGCCGAAGAACGAGCCGTAGCCGCCCGGCTGGGGCTCGACCCCGCTGACGGTGCCGCGCTGGTGCACCATGATCGCGCCGCCGCCCGGCGCGGGCAGCGTGCGCCAGGCCGTCGACGCCGTGAACGCGCCGCCGAGCTGCACCTCGGGGGCGCTGAAATCCGGCGGCACCAGCTGCTCGGTCACCAGGCCGGCCGGCGACACCACCAACAGCTCGGCGCTCCGGAAGCGGCTCACCAGCAGCTGCACACCGTCCACCACCACGTCGCGCAGATCGCGCTCCAGGCGCAGCGTGCGGGTCGCGGCGCCGCCCGCGGCGGGCAACGAAACCAGCTCGCCGCCGGCGCACGCCACGTGCACCAGATCGCCGGCCGCCTGATACGCCACCCCGCGCGGCGCCGGGCAGATCACGCGCCGCGCGCTCACCGTCCAGCCCGCCGGATCGATCGTCACCAGCGCGCCGCCCGAGCGCAGCGCAACCTGGATGCGCCCCGCTCCGTCCTCGATCAGCCGCCCCGGCTCGTCGCCCTTCTCCAGCGCCACGTCGGCGATCAGCGCCTGCTTGATCACGTCGATCACGTAGACGTGATCGCGATCGGGATCTGCCGCCACCGCGGTCTTCCCATCCTTGAGCGCCAGCAGCGTTCCACCGCTGAGCGGCGGCGGCGGCGTGGGCTGGGTCACAGTGGGACCGAACTGCGGCTGCGGCCCCTCGAGGATCGGCCCGGCGTCGGGTTCGAAGAACGGCGGGGAACCCCCATCGATCTCGATCTCGTAGGTCTGCCGCATGCAACCGCCGGCAACCGCCAGCACCACCCCGAGCAGAACACGCGTCGTTGTCATGGCCGGCGGGCGTTGCAGCTTTCGTGCTGAGCCGCGCCGCAAAGGATCTTGCGCACCTGGCGCATCGGCGCGCGTTCGGGTTGCGACACGAATGTCAGAAAACGAACGCGTGCTATCGTCGCCGCCGTGGCGGAGGAGCGGCGCTACCGGGTGCTGATCGCCGCGTTGCTGGCGGCGCTGATGATCCACGTGCTGGCGCCCGCGGCGATGGTCGGCATCCTGCAACCGGGCCTCGACGTGAACGCGGCGGTCGGCGCGCGCGCGGCGTGGGTCGCGGGACATCCGGGGTGGTGGCGGCTGGGATGGGTGCCCTGGCAGCTCAGCGCGGCCTCCGATCTATGGCTGAGCGTGGCGTTGGTGCGCTACCTGTCGCGCGTGCCTGGACGGCGCGGCTTCGGCTGGGCGCTCGGCGCGCTGGCGGCGACCCTGGCGGCGGTGCTCCCGGACCAGTGGGCCGAGGCGCTCGAGGTCACCCGCGCGGTGGCCGAGGCGCGCGCGACGGTCGCCGATCCGGCGCACGCCGGCGCGTACCTGGCGTTCGAGGCGCACCTGCTGCTGCTCACCGGCACCTGCGCCACCACGTTGTATGCGCTGATGGGCTTTCTGTGGACCGCGGCGGTCGCAGCCGCGAGCGGCGGGCTGCGTCGCAACGGCGCGTTCGTCGCGTTCGGATCGGTGGTGTGGCTGGCGTTCCTCGGTGCGGTGGCGTTCAACACCTTCGCCGTGACGCACGCCACGCTGGCCGGCGGCTATCCGCGCTTCGGCGTGACCGCGGCCTTCAACACCGCCGGCTTCGCCCTGCTCACGCCCTTCTTGATCGCCTTCGGCCTGGTGCTGCGCCGGGCGCACCGGGCGCGTGTGCGCGGCGGGCGATCCGGCCTACAATGACCTCATGAAGATCGAGATCACCTACTGCACCGCTTGAGGCTACCACCGCCGGGCCGTGGGCCTGGCAGCCGAGATCAAGCAACGGTTTGGCGTCGAGCCTGTCTTGATCCCCGGCAAGGGCGGCATCTATGACGTCGTGGTGGACGGCAAGATGATCTTCTCCAAACACGCCGAAGGCCGCTTCCCCGAGGACCACGAAGTCTTCGATGCACTAGAACCGTAACTAAGTCGAGAAGATCTGCGACGAATCTCGAAACGACTTGAACTCGAGGGCGTTGCCGCTGGGGTCGCGGAAGAACATCGTCGCCTGCTCGCCAACCTGGCCGGCGAAGCGCAGGTGCGGCTCGATCACGAAGCGCACCTGGGCGGCGCGCAGACGATCGGCCAGCGCATGCCAGGCGTCCCATTCGAGGATCACGCCGAAGTGGCGCACCGGCACCTGGTCGCCATCGACCGGGTTGGTGGGCTCGGGCGGCAAGCGATCGCCGGAGACCAGGTGCGCGGTGAGCTGGTGGCCGCACAGATCGAGATCGATCCAGCGGTCGCTCGAGCGCCCGACCGCGCAGCCCAGCAGATCGACGTAGAAGCTGCGGGTCGCCGCCAGATCGCGGACCGGAAACGCGAGGTGGAACGGAGGGCTCATGCCCCCATGTTACGGCTTTCGCGGGCCGGGCGCGTCGGCTAGGATGCGCGCCAAATGATCCTCCTCCTCGATGCGGCGGCGCACGGCGCGGAATCGGCCGTCGGCGCGCGCGCCGAAGAGGTGGTGTTGCGCCTGCTCTACCAGCTGATCGCGATCCTGGTGGTGACGCGGGTGGTGGTGCTGGTCGTTCGCAGGCTGGGGCAGACCGACGTCTCGGGCGAGATCCTGGCGGGCCTGGTGCTCGGGCCGAGCTGCCTCGGGGCGATCGCGCCCAACGCCATGCACGCGCTGTTCGATCCGTCGACCTCGCAGATCTTCGTCGGCATCGCGCAGGTCGGCCTGGTGCTGCTGATGTTCCAGATCGGCCAGGAGTTCGAGTTCCGCAGCGCGCTCGGCTCGGCCAAGCGCTCGATCGCGGTGATCAGCTTCGCCGGGCTGGTGGTGCCGTTCGCGCTCGGCAACTTCACCGCGCCCTGGTTCTACCGCCAGCTCGCCGAGCCGCGCCCGCCGCTGCTCGGCTTCCAGCTGTTCTTCGCGATCGCCATGTCGATCACCGCCATCCCCATCCTCGGGCGCATCTTCATGGAGCTGCGCCTGTCGCACACGCGCACCGCGGCGCTGACCATCGGCGCGGCGGCGATCGACGACGTGATCGGCTGGCTGCTCCTCGGGGTGGTCTCGCTGGTGGTGCGCCAGCAGTTCTCCTCGGGCTGGCTGTTGGTGCGGCTGGGCTCGCTCGCGGCCTATCTGGTGTTCGTGTTCGTGGTGGCGCGCCCGCTGCTCAAGCGCTGGATCGCGGCGCACCTGAAGCACCACGGCCGGCTGCAGCCGAGTGCCGTCGCCATCCTCCTGATCGTGCTGTTCTGCTCCGCGGCGGTCACCAGCAACATCGGCGTGTTCGCGATCATCGGCGGCTTCGTCATCGGCGCCTCGGTGCACGACGACCGCGCGTTCGTCTCCGAGTGGAAGGAGCGCGTCTCGCCGCTGGTCAACACCTTCTTCCTGCCGGTGTTCTTCGCCTACACCGGCCTGCGCACCGACATCGGCAGCATCTCGAGCACGCACGAAGCGTTGGTGTGCGCGCTGGTGTGCGCGGTCGCGTTCGCGTCCAAGTTCGGCGGCGCCTGGCTGGGCGCGCGCCTGGTCGGCGAGAACAACCGTTCGGCGCTGACCATCGGCACGTGCATGAACACGCGCGCGCTCATGGAGCTGATCGCCATCAACATCGGCTACGACCTGGGCGTGCTGCCGCGCAGCATGTTCACCAAGCTGGTGGTGATGGCGATCGTCAGCACGTTCATGGCCACGCCGCTCATCCGCTGGCTGATGCGCGGGCAGGAACGGCGCGAGACGGTCGACCTGCCGGGCGCGGCGCAGGCGTAGCTCAGCCGATCGCGGCTCGCACGGCCGCGATCAGCTCGTCGGGGCGATCGACGGTCAAGAGCAGCGCGTCGAAGCGCCTGGTGCGACCGAACGGCCCGCGCGCCTCCAGCGGGTGCGACAGGACCAGGCGCACGTCGGCGGCGCGCATCACCGTCGCTGCCAGCGTGGTCGAGCCACGCTGCGCGTCGCCGGCCGGCTCGATGCTCGCGATCGCGCGATAGGGAACGAACGCGCGCCAGCGAATCCCCACCCCGACGGCCAGCCCGTCGGCGACCAGTCGCAGCGGTTGGAGGCGCACGGCGTGCGCGTCGCCGATTAGCCACAACGCGAACCACACCGAAGACGCGCTGAGGACCCATGCGGTCACCGGCGACAGGCGCGCGACCAACAGATGCAGCGCGGCCGCCTCGCCGAGGATCAGGAAGACGACCACGCCGGCGACCAGCGCCTGGTGGCAGCGCCGGTGCATGGAGAACGTGCGCGCGTCCTCGGGCGGGGTCGGGCGTCGCCAACCGGCGAGCGCAAAGCCGAGCACGCTCAGCTCGGTGGCCAGGAGACGCGCCGGCAGCGACCCGACGGCGGGCGCGAGCGCCTGCTCGAGCGCGTCGATCGACGGCGTTCCAGCGCTGCGCAGCGCGCGAGCCCGACGGCGAATCCGCCCCACCTGCGCGACCACCACCAGCAGCACGCCCAGCTCCGCGACGCCCCACGCGACGCGCAGGACCACCAGCCCCTCGCGCGCGTCCGCCGGGAGAATCAGGCGCGCCGCGAGAAATCCGAGCGCGAGCACCACGAACGGCGCCCGCCTCGGAAGCGCGCCGCGCCGCACGCCGAGCCACCAGGTCGCGAGCGCCGCGGTCACCGTCAGATCTACCGTCGCCGCCGCGCCCATCGGTCCGGGCGCCCGCGCGACCAGGCCGTTGGCGACCATCCAGAACACCAGGCAGTAGAGCGCCGCCAACCCGCCGCCGAGGGCCAGATACGCCGTGCGCCTGCTCGACATACCGGTTGGATGCGCCGCACGGCCAGTCCGATTCTGCCGTCTTCAGCGACAGGACGCTAGGGCCGGGGCCGGGGCCGCGGATTGACCACGTGGATCGGGCTGCCGGCAGCGTAGGCGAGGATCTGATCGAAGATGTCGGTGAACTGAACCTGGTATTCGTCGCGGCTCACGTAGCCGAGGTGCGGCGTGCACACGAGGTTCTCCAGCGCGAACAGCGGATCGCCGGTGCCCACCACCGGCTCCTCTTCGTAGACGTCGACGGCGCCCAGGCCCGGCCGGCCCGCGTTCAGCGCCGCGACGAGGGCGCCGCGCTCGAGGAGCTGCGCCCGGCTGGTGTTGACCAGGAGCGCGGTCGGTTTCATGCGCGCCAGATCGGCGGCGGTGACGATGCCGCGGGTCGCGTCGACCAGGCGCAGATGCAGCGAGAGGACGTCGCTCTCTTCGAAGAGCGCCGCCTTGCTGAGCGCGACTGCGTATCCGTCGGCTCGCGCGCGGGCGAGCGACGCCTCGCGGGCCCACACCGTTACGTTCATGCCGAACGCCCTGCCGTACCCCGCGACCACCGCGCCGATCCTGCCGTAGCCGAAGATCCCGAGGGTCTTGCCGCGCAGCGTCCCGCCGACGCCGATCTGCCATCTCCCCGCCTTGAGCGCGGCCATCTG
>PNAM01000006.1 GCA_003170275.1 Myxococcales bacterium | reverse complement strand
GGGACGGTGGCTTCATACTGCACCTCCTGCAGACCTGATTTTGGTTTGGTCGGGTAGATGAACCGAGTTCGCGACCAGTCCGCGGCATTGTTGCTCGACTTCCGGACCGAATGGGATGTTGAGCCGGTTGCCGGGTCCGCGACGGCCGTGGAGCTTGCCGGCGCGGATCCAGTCGTAGATCGTGCCGGGAGAGATGCCGAGGCGCTCAGCGAGGTCCGCCACGGTGACCTCGCCGTCGCCGAGCAGTTGCTCGGGGCCGGTCAGGATCCGGTAGCGCCAGCGCAGCCATCTGACGGCCTTCTCGTCGAGCGGGAGCCCGGTGCTGGTGCGCATCCCGGTGGCTTGGAGCTGGTCGGCGATCTGTGCGTTGGTGTGCTCAGCGGCGAGCCGCGTGATCAGCTCAATCACCTTCGCTGGCGTGCGCTTGGCGTCGGCTGGCCGTGGCGGTCGCTGGATCGTGTGCTGCTCGCTAGCGCCTGAGCGCCAGCGGATCCCGACCTGTAGCTCGCGGCCCTCGGGCTGGGAGGTGAGCGTGACGTCGGCGATGATCGCGCGCAGCAGCCGCTTGCGGTCGCGGTGCGCGGTGCTCGTGGCGGTCCAGAGCTTGGGTAGGTCGCGGGCGAGCGCCTCGAGCTGCTCGCGCGATGGCTCGCTGCTGGGGACGACGTGCTCGGCGAGCTCAGCCTCGGCGTCTTTGAGCTCGCGGAGCTTCTGCTCCCAGCGGTTCTCGAGGGTGCGCGCGACGAGGCGGTTGTCCGGCTCGCAGGCGTGAAACGCGCGCTCGGCGCGGACCGCCTCATACCCGGCGCGCTCGACGCGCAGCTCGAACACACGGTCTGAGCGCGCGCGACGGTCTGCGTGCTCGCCGGCGGCGGCGAGCGCGAGCGCGATCTCCTCCGGCGCGAGCGCCTCGAGCAGCCGCCGGGCGATCAGCTCGTCGACGACGGTCGCCTTGACCGACCGGCATGCGGGCGTGTTGATGTGGTCAGCGCGGGAGTGACCGCATTCGTAGTAGCTGCCCTCGCGGCGGTGAAGCGTGGTCATCGACCCTCCGCACGCGCCGCAGCGCACGATCCCTTGGCAGATCGCTGCGCCCTCGCGCGGCGGGCGCTGACCGTTGCGGTTGTTGTTCGCGGCGAGGCGCTGCTCGTTTGAGAGGAACTGCTCCCAGCTGATGTACCCCTCGTGGTGATCGTGGATCACGATCGCCCACTCCGAGCGCGGCAGCTCGACCGTCTTCGTGGTGATCGTGCCGTCGGGCCTGAGAACCCGCCGGGAGCGGTAGCGCCCGAACACGTACGCGCCGGCGTAGCTGGGGTTCGAGAGCACGCCGACCGCGCGCGCGTGCGTGAGGCGGCCCCACCGCAGCTCGCCCGCCCACGCGCCGCCGTATGCGCGGCGGGGGAAGCGCCTGTTCTTGAACGCGCCGACGACGCCGTACGCCGAGCCGGTCTGAACGAACGCCTTGAACAGATCGCCGATCGCTGCCTGGACCTCCTCATCAGCGTCGATGGTCGTCTGGCCCTCGTCGTCGTAGAGGAGGCCGACCGGCAGCGGGAAGTGCAGCTCGCCGCGCTCGGCCGCGTGACGCTTGGCGCCCTGCAGCCGCACCGCCATCACGTGCAGCTCGGCCTGCGCGAGCTGCCCTTTGACGCCGAGTACGAGCTGATCGTTGAAATCCCGCAGGTCGTAGATCCCGTCGGTGTCGATCACCAGCGTGTCGGTCAGCCCGCAGTACTCAAGCAGCCGCTGGGTCTCCGCGCTCGAGCGCGCCAGCCGCGAGACCTCAAGCCCGAAGATCGCGCCGACCTCGCCCAGGCACACGCGACCGACCAGCTCCTTATACCCCCCGCGCGCCTGCGTGTCGCGGCCCGAGACGCCGAGATCGCCGTCGATGGTCAGGATCCGCTCCGGTTCCCAGCCCAGCCGGGCCGCCTCGTCCGCCAGCCCGTACTGACGCTCGGTCGAGCGGAAGTTCTCGCGGACCTGCTTGGGCGAGGACTGACGCAGATAGATCACCGCCAAGCGCTCCAGATGCTGCGGCGCGATCTTCTGCACAGAGCTCAGCATCAACGCCCGCCCCGAGCGCTGAGCCGAGCATGTTCGCCAGCACGCACGCCGCCTCGGCACTGATAGCCGCCACCGTGCATCACCCAAGCGCCCGCCGCCGCAGAAGCTCGAGATTGATCTGCGAGATCTCCAACAACAACGCCTCGTTGCGCCGGGTCACCTCCACATGCTCCGCGGCGACCGCGGCCATCGCCTTCGGCACATACACCATCCGGCTGCGCCCCGAGCCGTAGACCGTCAGGTAGGTGTACGGGCCGTGCAGCTCGCCACGCCGACACCGACATCCCTCGCCCGAGCAACGCCGCATGTCCGACACCAACGCGCCACGCAACGTCATCGCCGGATCCTCGACGCCGGCCGCCAACCGCTTGCGCAGCGCACCGAGCTGACGCTCCGTCAACTCTGCAAGCTTCTCGCTCATCCTGTGTCTGATTCGACACCAGGATCAGTCGACCTCCCCCGAAGCTCACCTGACTCCCGCCCCGGCAAGCTCGTGGACGTTCGCGGCTCTCGCTTGCTCCTCAGACCAGCCAGCCGCGACCAGCGCGTCCACGAACCGCCGGATCACCTCGCCGATGTCGGCGGCGAGCTGGCGGCGTTCCTCCGCCGCGGTCTGGTAGTCGTGAAAGGCACGATCGATCCTCCAGCGCGCTTGCCCCAGCGCCCCGAGCACCGCCGTCTCAGACTCATTAGCGACGCGCAGACGGCGACCGGCGTCGTTCAGCCGCCGCGCGATCTCGACATCACGCTCAAACAGCACCGACAGCCGGCCGGCCAGCTCACGTGCGAACGCCGGGCACTGACTCGGTCCCGCGGTCGCGGCCGAGCTCGCGGCGATCATCGCGCCACCCCCTGCCCGCCGTCCAGTTCCCCAACCAGCGCCACCAGCGCGGCAAGCACCTCGATGCTCAGCGGTCGCTCGGCCGGCTCCGGGCCACGATCGGTCGCGTCCTCAGGCAGCGCCACGCTACCGAGCGGCCCGCCCTCGCACACGTAGATCCGACCAACACCAACGCGACGAACGAACAACACCACAAGGCGCTCCCCGCGCAACGGATGAAACGGATGAGTAACGACCAGCGAACCCAAAGGCCGCCTGCACGACCTTGGGGTATGACGTGACCGTTGGCACACCNNAGCACTCGGACCCCATCGCCGTGCGGCTTGGGGATCTCGACCGCCCTGACCGGAGGCGGAAAGTAGGTCCCTGAGCTCATCCGATTCCAGATCTTGTACAGGTTGCCCTGAAGATCAGCCTCGAACTCGTCCAGCGCCTGCCCGTCCACACCCGGGGCACCATCATTGGCCTTCACCTGCCGCCACGCCTCCCACACCAGCAGCTTGGGAATCGCAAACGGCTTGTCCTGCGTCGTTGGCATGTTCATCTTCGCTTCCTCCCAGGACCACACGGCCCTGGTTGATCGAAACGACATTCCGGTGAGCCGGCCCCTTCGCTCCACCACCACCCCAGCGAGCAGCGGCTTCACAGCTAATACGGGCCGGTCCGCCAGCGAGCGTCGCGACCGGTACTCAGTGCCTTCGGTTTCTGCCTCGGCA
>PNAM01000095.1 GCA_003170275.1 Myxococcales bacterium | reverse complement strand
GCGAGGACGTCGAGAGCGTGATCAAGGCGCTCTACCGCAACGCCGGCGGCGACGTAGAGAAGGCCGCGCGCGGCATCGTGTGCATCGACGAGATCGACAAGATCGCCCGCAAGGGCGGCGGACCTTCGGTGACGCGCGACGTGTCCGGCGAAGGCGTGCAGCAGGCGCTGCTCAAGATCCTCGAGGGCAAGCACGCGACCATCACGCCGGACGGCGCGCGCAACCGGCCGCAGCAAGAGCTCATCCAGATCGACACCACCAACATCCTGTTCGTCTGCACCGGCGCGTTCAACGGGCTCGAGGACATCGTGCGCCGGCGCGTCGGCGAGCGCGGGCTCGGGTTCGGCGCGAAGTTGGCCGAGCGCCACGACGACAAGGACAAGCTGCGCTCGCTCGCGCGCACCGAGGATCTGGTGAAGTACGGCATGATCCCGGAGTTCATGGGGCGCTTGCCGATCATCGTCTCGTGCGATGCGCTCGACGTGGACTCGCTCACCCGCGTGTTGCACGAGCCGAAGAACGCGCTGGCCAAGCAGTACCAGCGGCTGTTCGAGCTCGAGGGCGTCAAGCTGCGCTTCACCGAAGAGGCGCTGCGCGCGATCGCCGAGGAGGCGCATCGCCGCAAGTCGGGCGCGCGCGGCCTGCGCGCGATCGTCGAAGAGGTCATGCTCGACGTGATGTACGAGATCCCGTCGCTCACCGGCGTCTCCGAGTGCGTGGTCACGCGCGAGGTGGTGGCCAACCGCGAGCGCCCGCAGCTGATCCGCGACACGAAAAAAGCTTCCTGAAAAAATCCAGACCGCCGCAAAAGTCAATCGAAAGCGCGTGACGCGATCGCGCGACTTGCGTTGACACGTCGGAAACAGGGTCTATACACTTGAATGAGATGAGCGATCGACGACAGGGTGAGGCGTATCGATGCTGAACGAAAAAGAGCGCGGCCAACTGAAGGAAGTGCTCGAGGTGGAGCAAGCCCGCCTTCTGCGCAATGCGCAGGACGGCCTGGCGTTCAGCATGAACCGCGAGCGCAACATCGGCCGCGACTCGATCGACGAGTCGATGGAGGAGGAGATCTTCTCCACCGAGCTGCGGCTGCGCGACCGTGAGAAGTTCCTGCTCAACAAGATCAAGGGCGCGCTCGACCGGCTGACCGAAGGCACCATCGACGAGTGCGAGTCGTGCGCGGAGAAGATCGGCTTCAAGCGGCTGCTCGCGCGCCCGGTCACAACCTTGTGCATCGAGTGCAAGGAAGAGGCGGAGAAGCTCGAGAAGGCGGAAGACAGCCAGGGCCGGCAGGGCGGGCTCGGCATCCGCGAGGACCTCGACGAGCCGGTCGCGGGCGGAGCCACGGAAGAATAAGCGCGCGCACCTACATCTGACCCTCCCGTCTGTTTTGCTTCGCCAACCACCCATGTTAAGATAGAGCGGCTCGGCACAAAGCCGCGCCTACGTATGCCCGACAATCAACGATATCGCGTCACAGAGAAGATCGACGCCGGTGGTATGGCCGAGGTCTACAAGGGCATCGCGGAGAGCGCCGTCGGCGGGATGAAGAAGGCGATCGCGATCAAGAAGATCCTGCCTTCGCTGACCAAGAACAAGAAGTTCATCTCGATGTTCCTCGACGAAGCGCGCGTGTCGATGCACCTGCAGCACGCGAACATCGTCGGCGTGTTCGACATCGGGATGGCCGACACCTCGTACTTCATCGTCATGGAGTACGTGGATGGCGCGAACCTAAAGACCATCCTCGAGTCGATGCGGCGGCAGAACAAGCGGCTGTCCGTCTCGCACACGCTCTACATCTTGATGGAGGTCTGCAAGGGCCTCAACTACGCGCACGAGGTGACCGACCCCGAGACCGGGCACGAGCTCGGCATCGTGCACCGCGACATCTCGCCGCCGAACATCCTGATCTCGAAGCGCGGCGAGGTGAAGCTGGTGGACTTCGGGCTCGCCAAGGCGACCTCGCAGCTCGAGTCGACCGACCCGGGCGTGGTCAAGGGCAAGTTCAGCTACCTGTCGCCCGAAGCGGCGTCGGGCAAGGAAGTCGATCGGCGCTCGGACATCTTCGCCGTCGGCATCCTGTTGTACGAGCTGCTCACCGGCAAGCGGCTGTTCTACGGCGAGACCGATTACCAGACCGTCGAGCTGGTGCGCCAGGCCAAGGTGCCGCCGGTGTCGCAGCAGAATCCGGAAGTGCAGCCGGAGCTCGAGCAGATCGTCCGCCGGGCGCTGGCGCGCGACGTGGCGCAGCGCTTTCAGACCGCGGCCGATCTGCAGGACGCGCTCGCGCAGTACCAGATCACCGCGCGCCTGAAGGTCACCAACCGCGACATCGAGCACCTGGTGCGCGACTGCTTGCAGGAGAAGCAGCGCGCGCAGCCGCAGGAGAAGAAGAAAGAGCTCGGCAACCTGATTGACCAGCTGATCAACGAGGAGATCGTCAAGTTCACCTCGCTCGACGACATCGACGAGCCGAGCGTCGCGACCGACTCGCCGTCGCCGGCCAACTCGTCGGGCGGCGCGCCGCTCGATCCGGGATCGTTCGTCGATACGCGCGGCTGGGTCGACGATCTGTCGACCTCGAGCCCGAGCCACGACAAGAGCGCACGCAACGGCGCGCCGTCGAAGAAGAAGGATTCGCTAAACGACATGCCGGCGCTCGAGGATCTGCTCGAGGGAGACGGCGCGGCGGCGATCGCGGCCAACGGCGGATCGGGCAAGGCCGCCAAGCTGTCGTCGGGCGGCCACGCGCAGGTCGGCGCGTCGTCGGGCGGCGCGCGCGCGATCCCGGGCGGGGCGCAGCGATCGTCGTCGGTCGAGCGGGCTCTGGTGCCGGGCGCTTCGGGCGCGAGCGCGCCGGTCAAGAAGTCGAACAGCATGGCCATGCTGATCGCGGTGGTGGTGGTGCTGGTGCTGATCGCGGGCGCCGGCGCGGCATTCCTGTTCCTCAAGCACTGACCCATCGATGGCGTCCTCGACGACGCAGTACCGCCGGATCCCATCGCCCCGAGTGCTGGCGATCGTGCTGGCCGGCGGCGAGGGGCGCCGGTTGTGGCCGCTCACCGCGGATCGCGCCAAGCCGGCGGTGCCGATCGCGGGACGCTACCGGCTGATCGATTTCGCGCTGTCGAACTTCGTCAACTCGGGCCTGCTCAAGATCAAGGTGCTCACGCAGTACAAGTCGGACTCGCTCAACACGCACATCGCGCGCGGTTGGCGCCTGCCGGCGTTCCTCGACTTCTTCGTCGAGGTGGTGCCCGCGCAGCAGCGCCTCGGGCGCGATTGGTTCAAGGGCTCGGCCGACGCGCTGTTCCAGTCGCTCAACGCGATCACCGACGAGAAGCCCGACTACGTGTGCGTGTTCGGCGGCGACCACATGTACAAGATGGACGTGCGCCAGATGCTCGACGTGCACCTCGAGGCGGGCGCGGCCGCGACGGTGGCGGTGATCCCGGTGCCGGTCGACGAGGCGCGCGCGTTCGGCGTGGTCGAGGTGGACGAGCGCGGCAAGGTGATCGCGTTCGAGGAGAAGCCGGCGCACCCGCGCGAGATGCCGGGACGGCCGGGCTTCGCGCTCGCGTCGATGGGCAACTACATCTTCGACACGCCGGTGCTGTGCGACGAGCTTCAGCGCGACGCTTCGTCCCCCGGCGACTCGGCGCACGACTTCGGGCGCAACATCCTGCCCGAGATGGTCGCGCGCGGACTGCCAGTGCAAGCCTACGACTTTTCGCAGAACGCCATCCCCGGCGCGCACGAGAACGAGCGCGGCTACTGGCGCGACGTCGGCACCATCGGCGCGTACTGGCAGGCGCACATGGACCTGGTCGCCGTGGTGCCCACCTTCGATCTCTACAACCAGCGCTGGCCGATCCGCACCTGGACCCGCCCGCTGCCGCCGGCCAAGTTCGTGTTCGCCGATCCCGGGCAGGGCGGGCACGCGCGCATGGGCATCGCCACCGACTCGATGGTTTCCGAGGGATGCATCATCTCCGGCGGGCGCATCGACCGCACCGTGTGCTCGCCGAGGGTGCGCATCCACAGCTTCGCGCACGCCGAGGAGTGCGTGCTGCTCGACGGCGTGGAGATCGGCCGCCACGCGCGCCTGCGCCGCTGCATCGTCGACAAGGGCGTGGTGATCCCGCCCGGCGAGCAGATCGGGTTCGACCTGGAGCGCGACGCGCGGCGCTTCTCGGTCACCGACGGTGTGGTGGTGGTGCCGAAGGGCTACAAGTTCTCGTGACGCACCTCTGCTTCCTGTTGCACATGCACCAGCCCGAGTACGTCGACCCGCGCACCGGCCGCGCGGAGCTGCCGTGGGTGCGGCTGCACGGGGCGCGCGCCTACCTGGACGTGGCGCGGCTGCTCGAGGAGTACGGCGCAGTGCACCTGACGGTGAACTTCGTGCCGTCGCTGGTGGCGCAGCTCGAGCAGGTGGTGAACGGGCGGCCCGAGCAGGATGCGTGGCTGCGCGTGGCGCTCAAGCCGGCGCGCGAGCTCAGCCCCGACGAGCGCGAGTTCCTGGTGACGCGCTTCTTCTCGCTCAACTGGGGACGCTCGGTGGACGTGCGTCCGCGCTACCGCGAGCTGCTCGACAAGCGCGGCCGGCAGCTCAAGCCCGAAGACCTGCGCGCGCGATCGCAGAGCTTCACCGACGGGGACATCCGCGATCTGACGGTGCTGTTCAACCTGGCGTGGATGGGCTTCGCGGCGCGCGAGGGCGATCGCGACCTGGCCGCGCTCGAGGCCAAGGCGCGCGGCTTCACCGACGAGAAGATCGCGACCGCCGAAGCGGGCCTCGCCACCGCCTTCGACATCAAGTTCGTCTTCAACAAGTGGACGCTCGGCGAGGAGTTCTGCCGCGACGAGCTCGGCATCGAGGCCGAGCTCGTCGACCCGGCCTTCGATCTTCTCGCCGCGCTCGGCTACACCAGGAAGGACATCGAAGCCGCCAACCTCTATTGCTGCGGCGCGATGACGCTCGAAGGCGCCCCCGGCCTCAAGCCGGAGCATCTGCCGGTCTTCGACTGCGCCAATCCCTGCGGGCGGACGGGCAAACGCTACCTTTCGGTCGAGAGCCACATCCGCAT
>PNAM01000068.1 GCA_003170275.1 Myxococcales bacterium | reverse complement strand
CGCGGCCTGCAGTTCCTCGACCTCATTCAGGAGGGCAACATCGGCCTCATGAAGGGGATCGAGAAGTTCGATTACCGTCGCGGCTTCAAGCTGTCGACCTACGCGACCTGGTGGATCCGCCAGTCGATCGCGCGCGCGATCGCCGATCAGGCGCGCACCATTCGCGTGCCGGTGCACATGCACGAGCACATCAATCACCTGGTGCGGGCGTCGCGCGAGCTGGCGTTCACCAAGGGCCGGCAGGCTACGCCGGAAGAGCTGGCCGAGCGGCTCGGCTTGTCGCTCGACAAGGTGCGCCTGATCCTCGAGGTGGTGAAGCAGCCGATCTCGCTCGAGACGCCCGCGGGCAACGACGAGAGCTCGTCGGTGGGCGACTTCATCGAGGACAAGCGGTCGACGTCGCCGTCGGAGTCGCTGCTGTCGACCGACCTCGCGGACCGTACGCAGTCCGCGCTGTCGGCGCTGACGCCGCGCGAGGCCAAGGTGATCCGCATGCGCTTCGGGATCGGCGAGAAGAGCGAGCGCACCCTCGAGGAGGTCGGCGAGGTGTTCGGCGTGACGCGCGAGCGGATCCGCCAGATCGAATCGAAGGCGCTGGCCAAGCTGCGCGGCTCGGGCCACGCCGAACGCCTGCGCACGCTGCTCGAAGCCTGAGCAGCCTGAGCGCCTACTTGTGCGGGCGATCGTTGGCGTGCTCGCCCCGATAGTCCGCGAGCCAGGCGGACACGCGGTCGAGCAGCGGGCCGGGAATGATCTTGTCGCGCAGGCTCTCGCGCGCAATCCGCGCCGCTTCGAAGAACTCCGACGAGAAGGTGGCGCTCACCGGCACGGTCTTGACGCCCTGTTTGGCGAACAGGCTCCCGAGCAGCGCGATGTCCTGGCTGCGGCCGAGGTCGTCGAGGCGCGACTGAAACCTCGCCGCCGAGACCTTGAGCGCCTGGCGAATGGGCAGGCTGAGCGAGTCAAAGGCGCGGTTGGTGAGCACCATGCAGCCGGGCAGAAAGCCCATGCGCAGCTCGGTCAGGTACTTCGTCTGCGCCGACCACTGAAACGCCAGCGCAGCGGTGGCGACGGCGATGAAGCCGTCGGTGCGTTTCTCGTCGTACGCGCGCGCGGCGTCCTGTAACGGCAGCGGCACTGGCGCTCCGCCGAGCGCGGTCAGCTGCGCGAGCAGCGCATCGTCGAGGTCCCACATCCACAAGCGCGCGTGCTTGAGCTCGAAGAGCGTGGTGATCGGCGTGCGGCTGAAGATGATGTCCGAGCCGAGGCCTGCCTCGCCGAGGTTCTCGAAGCCGTTGTCGTGGAACTCGGCGTCGATGGCCGGGCGCAGGCGGCCGAGCACGTACGACGACTCGTCGCGCGATTGGAACATGCCGAGCAGGCGCAGCACCTTCATCGAGGGCGAGAGCCGCATGCACAAGACGCCGCCCGACAGCACGCCGTCGAGCTGGCCGCGCTTCATGCGATCGAGCATGCCCAGCTCGTCGCCGGCGATGCCGCCGAAGTACCAGCGCGCGGAGGCCGCGCCGCCGCTCTCCGCTTCGAGATCGCGCCCGAGCGCGCGCATCAAGCGCGCCCACGCGGTGCCGTCGGGCGCAGCGGTGGCGAGCCGCAGCACGATCGGCGCTGCCTGGGCCGGTCGCGGGACCAGCGTGATCAACAGGAGGAGCACGATCAGTCGGCAACGCAGAGCGGGCACGCGGCTACTTTATACCATCGGCGCGTTCACCGAAACGCGGGTACATCGCGCGTGTCGCGCGGCCCATCACGCGGATCGAGGCGCGGCGCGTGAGCAGCCGGCTCAAGAAAAAATCGCCGAGGCGGTTCAACCAGCCGGGCACCATGCTCGGGCGCCGTCCGAGCGCGGCGAGCGCCTGCGTCACCACCGGCGCGCACTCCATCACCGGCAACTTGCCTTCGGGCGCGGAGTCCACGTAGGCCTCGGTGCGGGTGGCGCCGGCGCGGCAGGCGAGCACGTCGACGCCGCGCGCGCCGAGCTCGTCCCACAAGCCTTCGGCGAGCACCAGGTTGAACGCCTTGGTCGCGGCGTAGGTGGCCACCAACGGTGCGCCGCGCGATCCGGCGAGCGAGGACATGAGCAGGATCCCGCCGCGGCCGCGCGCCACCATGCGCCGGCCGAATTCGTCGGCGAGGATCAGCGGGCCGCGGCAGTTGACGTCGATCACGCGCAGCTTGTCGGCGAGCGGCTGCTCGAGGAACGGGCCGATCAGCGAGAGCGCCGCGTTGTAGACCAAGAGGCCGATCTCGATCCCGTCGGTGGCGGCGCGCGCGCGCTCGAGGAGATCCGGAGCGCCCAGATCGATCGACGCGACCCGCACCTCGACGCGGTGTTGCGCGCGCAGCCCGGCGGCGAGCGTCTCGAGCAGCTCGGCACGCCGCGCCACCAACAGCACGTTCAGCCCGCGCGCGGCGAGCTGGCGCGCAAACTCGGCGCCCAGGCCGCTCGACGCGCCCGCGACCATCGCCCACGGCCCGTAGCGCGCGCGAAGATCGCTCACTTCGATCCCTCGCGTGGGCCCTCGCGCGGGCCGTCGAAGCGGATCCGGCCGAAGCGGCTCGAGCGGTGGAAGTTGCCCTGCCCGCGCAAGGGAGACCAGGCGAGCGCCTGTCGCTGGCCGTCACGAAAAGTGTACAGGTTGAGCCGCCAGACGTCGCCCGCGTGCGGCGGGATCGGCACGCGCGCCGGCGCGAAGGCCGACCACGGCACCGCCAGCTCGACGGTGTAGAAGCTGCCGTTCTTCAGGTAGCTCGCGCGCTCGACGCCGCTCGACCACTCCTGGTGCCCGAAGACGCGCGCGGCGCCGGCGGCGGTGGCGGGAGCGTTGTAGTCGTCGAAGTGGCTGTCGAAGACCGCGCCCGCCACGTCGACCTGCAGCTCGTAGTAGTCGCGGTTGTCGCCGGGATCTCCCGGCTGCATCACCAGCTCGATCCCCGACGACGAGCCCCACACGTGCGGATCGATCGCGTCGCGCGCGAACGACGACTTCGGCGCGCGATCGCGCACCACCACGCCCACGAACAGGTGCTGATCGTCCCAGCCGATGCGCGCCCACGCGGCGACCGGATGGCTCGTCGCCGCGGCGCCCGTCCCCGGATCGACCAGCGGCCCGAGCACCGACGCGCCGGCCCACGCCGGATCGTCGAGCTTGCCGTCGAGCACCGGCGCGGTCGACAGGCGGCCCACCGGCAACGGCTCGCCCGCGATGGTCGGCTCGCCCGGCGCGCCGGACGCAGGCGTCAGGCTCCAGGCGGGATCTGACTGGTGGCAGGCGGCGGCGGCGGCGGCTACCAAGGTGAAGAGGATCGGAACCAGTCGGCGCATCGGCCGCAACATACTCCAGAACGGGAGTACAATTGGCATGGGGGTAGACCATGCGAGCTGGCTTGATGTTGGGCCTCCTGTGGGCTTCCGGTTGCGGCGCTTCGTCGAGCGATCTGCACGGGCTCGAGCTGGCGCTCGGCGCCGCCTCGTCGCTCGGCCTGGTCACGTCGCTGGCGATGGACGCGATCAGCGCCCCGACCGCGTGCGCGCAGGTGGTCGCGGGGTGCACCAGCTTTCCGTGCTCCGGCGAGGTCTCGATCACGCTCGGCGCCGACTGTCCGCTGCCGCTCGGCGGCGTCGCCAGCGGCACCGTGGACGTGAGCGGCAGCTGGAGCTCGGCCGACAGCGCGACGCTGAGCACCACGTTCGTGCAGGTGGCCGCCGGCGGGCGCACCGAGGTGGTGGTCGCCGCACACGATCTCACGGTCGATCGCTCGACCACCAGCGTCACCGTGAAGTACGTAGGGCAGAACGTGAGCGTGGTAGGCGCGAGCACGCTCACCAACCAATCGAGCTGGACGGTCGTCAGCGACCCCACGGCCGGCCTCACCGTGAGCGGCACCAACCAGAACGTCGGCGGCGCGGCGGTCGATCAGCTCTCGGTCTCGAGCGTGGTGATCGCGCCGGCGTGCGCCGCCAACCCGAGCTCGGGCAGCGCGACCATTCAGCACGTCTCCACCTTCAGCATCGTGCAGGACTCGGTCAGCTTCCATTCCGCGTGCGACGGCAGCGCGGACGTCAACGGCAAGCCGGTGGCCTTTCAATTCTTGCAGTAGCGTATCTATACTCGCCACCTTTCCAGGTGGAGGTCCCATGAACAAGGTCAAGGCGGTTCCCGAGGGCATGCACACGGTCACGGCGGCGCTCACCATCGACGGCGCGTCGGAGGCGATCGAGCTCTACAAGCGCGCGTTCGGCGCCGAAGAGGTGGATCGCGCGCCCGACCCGAGCGGCAAGAAGATCTGGCACGCGAGGCTGCGCATCGGCAGCTCGGCGATCTTCGTCAACGACGCCTTCCCCGAGATGGGATCGACCGCGCAGCCCACGCGGCTGTATCTGTACCTCGACAACGTGGACGCCGCGTTCAAGCGCGCCGCCGACGCCGGCTTGACGGTGAAGATGCCGCTCACCGACATGTTCTGGGGCGATCGCATGGGCTCGCTCACCGACAAGTGGGGCAACAGCTGGACCCTGGCGCAGCACATGAAAGACCTCACGCCCGCCGAATTGCAGAAGGCGCAGGACGAAGCCGTCGCGCAGATGAAGAAGAGCTAGCTCGCCAATTGAGCTACGCTGGTCGCCGTGGATCTCGCGCGACTGAAGGTGCGGTTCGAAGGCAGGCTGCCGGCCGATCTCGAGGGACTGTTCGTCGAGTTCACGCGCGCGTCCGGATCGCAGGACGCCGAGCGCTTCTTCGCCTATCTGCGCGACCGTGAGTTGATCGCCGGGTCGCTGTTCGCCGAGCTGCACGATGCGTCCAACGTAGAGATCGCCAAGCTGCTCGGCGTGCGCAAGAACGGCACGCTGGTGCTGGCCGGGCCCGCCGACGCGACCGTGCTCGCGGGCGCCGCCGCCGCGCCTGCGCCCGAGACGGCCAACCCCGACGAGCCGGCGGTGCGCTACCAGATCCTCGGACGGCTGGGCTCGGGCGCGATGGGCGAGGTGCACATCGCCCGCGACGTCGAGCTGCGCCGTAAGGTCGCGCTCAAGCGCATGGCGCCCGACATGGCGCGCAGCCAGTCGCTCGCGGCGCGCTTCTTCGGCGAGGCGCAGGTCACCGCGCAGCTCGATCATCCGAACATCGTTCCCATCTACGGGCTCGAGGTCGCGCCCGACGGCACGCTCGGCTACTCGATGAAGCTGGTGCAGGGACGTACGCTGGCGCAGTTGCTCGACGACGCGCGCACCGCGCTGGCGGCCGGCGGCCCGGCGGAGGAGCAGCGGCGCATCACCGCGCGGGTGGAGTCGTTCCTCAAGGTGTGCGACGCGATGGCCTACGCGCACTCCAAGGGCGTGCTGCACCGCGATCTCAAGCCCGACAACATCATGATCGGCCGCTATCACGAGGTCTACGTGATGGACTGGGGCATCTGCCGGCAGATCGGTAGCGCCGAGAGCGACGAGGAGAGGGCGACCTTCGCGGGGCCGGCGTCGCCGGAGATGCGCACGCAGTACGGCGCGGTGATGGGCACGCCGCTGTACATGTCGCCGGAGCAGGCGCTCGGCAAGAACCCCGAGCTCGACGGGCGCAGCGATCTGTACACGCTCGGGTTGATCCTGCAGGAGGTGATCACGCTCAAGCACGCGCGGCTGGCCGGGCCGGTGACCGCGGTGCTGGCGCGCGCGGCCGCGGGAGAGCGTACGCCGGCGCTGCACCTCGACAAGCGGGTCACGATCGCGCGCGAGCTGGCCGCGATCCTCGATCGGGCGTGCGCGCTCGAGCTCGATCAGCGCTATCGATCGGTGGCCGAGCTCGCCGAAGATCTGCGGCGCTATCTGCGCGGCGAGGCGGTGCGCGCGCGACCGGACACCATGCCGCAGCGGATCGGCCGGCAGATCGCGCGGCACCGCATGGGCGTGGCGATCACGCTCCTGATCCTGCTGCTGGCGGGCATGGGCTGCGCCGCGCTCATGCTCTGGCACGAGCAGAAGATGCTCGGCATGGCGCGCCGGCACGAACGCATGGTGGGCGAGTTCACCACCGCGGTCTCGCGCCAGGGGCAGGCGATCGACGACCAGTTTCACAACCACGCAGCGCTGCTGGCGGTGCTCGGCGGGCGCGTCGCCGAGGTGCTCAGCCGCGCCGCGCCGACCGATGAGAAGTTCTACCTGAACGAAGACTACGCGGTGAAGGGACGGCAGCCGGCCGACCTGACGATGTCGGCGATCTATCAGCTGCCGGTGAGCGTCGAGTACCCCACCTTCAAGCTGGCGCCGGGCGTGGCGCTCGAGTCGGTGAAGGGGGATATTCGCCGCCTCTCGCTCTTGCGCGGGGCGTTTCGCGAGACGCTCCTGTCGAGCGGCCATGCCGAGCACCTGGAGCCGTCGGCCGCGGAGGTCGCGCGGCTGATCCGCGACGTGCAGACGCCGCTGGTGCACGTGTACGTCTCGCTCGCCAACGGCGTGCACTGCGGCTATCCGGGGCAGGGCGGCTATCCGGCCGAGTACGACGGCCGGCTACGTCCGAAGTATCTGCTCGCGGCGAACACGCACGGCGTGCGCTGGGGCAACGCCTACGCCGATCACCTCGGGCACGGGCTGTTGTTGCCGGGCGCGATCGCGATCTGGGACGACGCGCGCCGCTTTCTCGGCGTGGCCGGCATCGACGTCACCTTCGACTACGTGATCGACGAGCTGCTCGACGTGGCGGGCGCGCCGCCCGAGGCCGAGAGCTTCCTCGTCGACGGCGAGGGCCAGGTCGTGGTCGATTCGCACGATCGCAAGGAGAAGGGCGACCCGGCCTACTCGAACGCGCCGCTCGCGCTGCACCCGTTGCCGTGGCCGCGCGTGATCGAAGCGATCCGCGCCAAGAAGGCCGGCGTGGTCGACGAGCGCGGGCGGATCTCGGTGCTCTATCCGGTCTCGTCGCTCGCCATGTGGTTCGTGGTCTCCGTGCCCGACCGCGCGCTCATGCGCTGACGATCAGTTGCAGGCGTGCGTGCCGTTGACGCAGTACGAGCCGGGGCACTGCTCGTCGCGCGTGCAGCGCACGAAGAAGGTCGTCGACGAGGTCGCGCTGCCGCCGGGCGCCACCACAGTCACCGTCTGGAACGCGGACTGCGTGGTCGGATCGATCTGCACAGAAAGCTGCTCGTCGCTGACCACCGTGAAGCTGGTGACCGGCGTGGCGCCGATCTCGACCACGGTCGTACCGGTGAAGCTGTAACCGTAGACGAAGAACGGATTGGCGGCGTAGATGTCCATGGTCGGGTAGTACGAGCTGACCTTGGTGGGGATGTGGAACGTCGCCGCGGTGGTCGCCGAGCCGGCCGGGCCGCTGACCACGAACGGCCGGCTGCCCACGCCGATCGGCACCGTGGCCTCGAGCGTGCCGTCGCCCAGGACGGTGAAGCTCGCGGACGCGCCGCCGTAGGTGACCTGCGTGATGCCCGAGAGGTGCGCGCCGGTGAGCGTCACCTTGGTGTCCCAGTCGCCGGCGGTGGGATCCATCGTCGAGAGCTCGGGCGGCGGGCCGGGATCGACCAGGTCGGGCGGCGCCGCGTCCATGGACATGCCGCCGTCTTGCGCCGCGAGATCGGAGGGTGCCGTGGAGGGCCCGTCGGCCTGCGATTGGTCGACGGGCTGGGTGCAGCCGGCGACCAGCGTGAAAAATAGAACGAGCGCCGGCGACTTCATGATGCGGAGCCCACTGTACACTGAAACGGCCGCGCGCATCCGACGATTATAGGCCATTGCAAAGCCGAGGGCGGGATATCATGATTATGATATGCCGAAGATTCGACCCATCTCCGACCTGCGGAACAAGGCAAACGAGATCTCGCGCCTGTGTCACGCGTCGGGCGAACCTGTCTTCATCACCAAGAACGGCCGCGAGGATCTCGTGGTCTTGAGCGCCGCGGCCTGGGCGCGAGAGCAGGCCAGGCTGGAATTGTACCGGCTCCTCGATGAGTCGCTCGCTAGCGAGCGGGCGGGAGACCGGGGAGTCGATATCAAGACCTTTCGGAAGCGTCTGGGCCGTTGAAGCGGAGAGTTCGGCTACTCGAGCCGGCGCAGGCCGATCTGATCGCCATCGAGCGTTATCTCGCCGCGGATTCGCCCACGACCGCGGCTCCATTGGTCAGCGGGTTGTTGAATGCGATCATGACCCTTGGTGAATTCGCCGAGCGCGCGCCCGCTCCGCGAGACGACCGGATCAAGGCGCTGGGCTTTCGTGTCCTGACTCGTGCGCCGTACCTGATCTTCTTCAGGATCCATCATCGCGAGGTGCGTGTGCATCGCGTGCTGCACGGCCGACGCGAGTATCAACGGCTGCGCTAGGCGTCCCAGCGCATCAGCGAGAGCTCGCACGAAAAGCCGGGGCCGAACGCGGCGAGCAGGCCGTAGGATCCGACCGGCGGCGCGCTGCGACGCATCACCTCGTCGAGCACGAACAGCACGGTGGCCGACGAGAGGTTGCCGTAGTTGCGGAGCACGTCCCACGATGGCTCGGTCATGCCGCCGAGGCCGAGGTCGGCGTCCAGGTCTTCGAGGATGCGCCGGCCGCCCGGGTGTAGCGCGGTGAAGCGCATATCGGAGAGCGTGAGCTTGTTTCGCTCCAGGAACGGCTCGACCAGCGGGCGCACCTTGCCCTTGAGGTAGTGGGGCACGTCGCGGTCGAGCACGATGTGGAAGCCGCCGTTCTTGAGCTCGAAGCCCATGAGGTAGTGCGACTTGGGGAACAGGTAGGTGGTCGAGTCGACCAGGAAGGGCGACGGGCGGCGCGCCCTGGCGCCGAGCACCACCGCGGCGGCGCCGTCGCCGAAGATCGAGGTCGCGACCAGGTTGGTCATCGAGCGATCGGCCGGCTGGAACGTCAGCGACGGCAGCTCGCAGGCGATCACCAGCGTGTGGCAGCCGGGTCGCACGATCTGGAACTCGCGCGCGCGCGCCAACGCCGACGCGCCGCCCGCGCAGCCGAGCTCGGTGATGGGCAGGCGCACCACGTCGCGGCGCAGGCCCATCTTCTCGACCAGGTAGGCGTCCACCGACGGGATCATCACGCCGGTGCACGAGGTGGTGATGATCTGATCGATCTGCTCGACCGCCAGGTGCGCGTGATCGATCGCGCGGCGCGCCACGGTCTCGCACAGCTCGAGCGCGGTCTGGTCGTAGGCCTTCGCCTTCTCCTCGATGGTGCGCGGCGCGATCACCTCTTCGGGCGGGCGCGAGATGTAGCGCGTGTCGATGCGCGCGTTCTCGGCGATCTTGCGCGCGGCGCGGGCGCGTTCGCCGAACAGGACGTCGCAGTAGCTCTTGTAGGTCTCGCGATCGACCTTGTAGGGAGGAACCGCGGTCGCGGTGGACAGGATACGGGTCATAGGTGGGAGGGTTGCAAGCGGCGCACCCAGGCGCGCCGCAGTGACGCACGTCGCTAGCGCCAGCGGCGGCCGATCAGGAAGGACGCGCCGCCGACCGCGATCGCGCCCGCGCCCACCACCAGTTGGAGCCAGGCGGGGAGGGTGACGAACGACTCTCCGACCGCTCCGGGGAGCAGCCGATCGACCAGCGCCACCGTCCCGATGAGCAGCAGCAACGCCCCCGCGGTGCGCAATCGGGGCGACCACCGCTTCTGCGCGCGCGTCGGAGACACCTGGAAAGCATAGCGGAATTCCCCGGTGGATAGCCGAAGGGCTCGAACCCGCCTATAATGTGGGCATCAGGTGAAGCTTGCCCTCCCGTCGTAAAAAAGGGGCGGCGCGTGTCGTGGTCGCGGTGCTCGTCGCGCTCGCGGCCCACGTCGCAGCCGTGGCCGTCTTCCAGCTGTTCGGCGCCTTCGGGTGGCTGATGCCGCTGGCGACGTCGTCGACGCACGCGTCGAGCGCGCCCTTGTCCGCGCGCCAGCAGGCCGAGGACGATCGGCCGATGGAGATCGAGACCATCGTCAATCAGCTCGATCGGCCCGACGAGAAGACCGCCGAAGAGGCCAAGCGCGAAGAGCAGGCGAAGAAGGAAGAGGACGACAAGAACCCGCACGGCCAGGTGGTCGACATCGCCCGGCCGGCGATCGAGGAGCGGCCCGACAAGGCCAACTTCGTCTCCGAGTACGACTCCAAGGTCGACAAGGAGACCAAGGGCGCGCACGGGCGCGAGCAGGCGGGCGGCAAGGTCGCGTTCGTGCCGCCGACGGGCAGCCCCGACGTGCGCGAGCCGCAACAGGCGGTGCCGGGCCAGACGGGCAAGCAGGAGTCGCGGCCGGGGCGGCCGGGTCCGCTGGCGATGCGCGAGCTCGAGAAGCGGCGCGTGCAGCAGGCAGGCGAAGGGCCGGCGGCGACCAAGGACGGCGAGCTGGAGAAGGCGGGCGCACAGGGCCGTCCGAGCGAGCAACAGCCGCCACCGGCGCGGGCGCAGGGAGAGAACGGCAACGGCGCGCAGCGGCCGGCTTCGTCGACGGCGCAGCAGGGACGCGCCGAGGCGCTGCCGGGACTTCCGGGAGAGCGCAAGCCGAACTTGTCCGCGTCGCCGGACATCCTGCAGCGCGCGATCGGCAAGGGCTCGGGCTCGATGGACTACCTCAAGGACGTCGACGACGGCGACTCGACCGCGCTCAACTCGAAGAAGTGGAAGCACGCGCCGTTCTTCAATCGCGTCAAGCGCGCGGTGGCCAACGAGTGGCATCCCGAGGTCGTGTACGTGCGGCACGATCCGTCGGGCAACGTGTACGGCGTCAAGGATCGTGTGACCGTGCTGCGCGTGCACCTGAACCCCGACG
Source organism: Myxococcales bacterium (assembly GCA_003170275.1). Lineage (GTDB taxonomy): Bacteria > Myxococcota_A > Polyangia > Palsa-1104 > Palsa-1104 > PALSA-1104. The sequence continues at coordinate 899 of PNAM01000068.1, read as the reverse complement.
GCAAGCTCGGCGCCTGGTCGGTGCTGCAGTCTTCAGGCGTGGATTTTCTCGACGACGAAGCGATCGATTCGTTCCGCAAGGCCGCACCGTTCCCCAACCCGCCAAAGGAGTTGGTGGAACAGGATGGGCAGATCCACTTCAACTTTGCGTTCATCTTCGAGCTGTCCGGACGCGGCAGCCTGAAGGTCTTCAAGTATCAATAGAGCGAGAGCGGCGCGGCGCTACTTGGCGGCGGCGTTCTTCTCCGCTTCCTTCTGCGCGTCGAGCTCTTCCTTGGTGAGCGCGATCATCTTCGCTTCCTTGCAGGTCGACGGTCCCGCCGCGGTCGGCGCCGGGCAGTACCAGACCTTCGAGCCCCAGGTGAGCCCCGCGAAGCCGATCGCTTCCGAGTACCAGGCTTCCCCGGTGACGTTGGTCATGCTGGCGCCCGACGAGGTGACGATGGCGCAGCCGCCGCCGACCGCGAGCATGCCCGAGACGGCGAGAACACGAACGAGGTATCTCATGGGAGTCCTCACTTGGCCGCCGGCTGTTGGGTGAACGCCTTCTTGGTCTGCCAGCAGGTCGGCGTCCCGCTCGTCGCGTCGCAGCTCCAGAAGCTCGACGAGACATATTCGTTGCGCACGACATACGCGTGTCCTTGAACCGACGGGGTCGCCGTCAAGTACGTGCAGCCGCCAGTTGATAGAACACCGAGCGCGAGTACGGTCCTCAGCATCCGCCCCTCCTATTTTGCTGAAGACGGTACTCCAGACCGGCAGGCTTTGGAAGCGCCCGCGCAGCGGGCGTCTGGGAAGCGCGCGTCTTTGGAAATGCGGGCACGAGGTTCCAGAATTGCTGTGAGGGGGCGCGGGGCGGGAGGGGTTCAGGTTTACCGGCGCGGGGCGGTTGTGAAGGCA
>PNAM01000103.1 GCA_003170275.1 Myxococcales bacterium | reverse complement strand
GCCGCCGCCTCCGGATGCCCGATCCAGATCGGCAGGAACTTGTTCCCGTCCGCGGTCTTGAGAAGCACGATCGGCTGCTTGCCGACCAAGTCGAAGCTAACCCCGTAGATGAGCATTTCGTGCAACCGCGACCTCGAGTCGAATATAGCTCAGGCCGCAGGGTCGAAACCTTGCGGCGCCGGCGGCGCCTCCTCGAGCTCGTCGTACGCGACCTCGAAATGTTCGCCCGTCGCTGGATCTTCGACCTGCGCGCGCCGATTCGGCACACTCATCGGCTCGTGCCCGACAAGGACGAGCACACGGCCGTAATAGATGACTCGAGCACCGATTTGCATAGCCGCAGTGGCATTTCAATCGGCATCAGCATGGGCGCAGCCGATCCCTAAATCGGGCCGTAACCGCTCTCGGCGCGCAGGCGTTTTAGTGGTGATGCTCACCCCCTGGCTTCAGGATCTCGAGTCCCTCGAGGCGATCTCGCAGAACGATGACGCGCGCAAGATCTTCCTCCGCATGGCGGCCATGTCGCACGACGGCCGGATGCCGAATTTCCTCGCCGAGGTCGCCTCGGACCACGAGCTCGACGACACGACGAAAGGGCACTTGACCGAGCTCGCAAACGACCGCCCGTTTCTCCTGGCGGTCGAGGAGTATCTCCGCCGGACGCAGCGCGAGCACTGAGCTACACTGGCGCTCGCGTTGCCTCGCGGGCGATTAGCTCAGTTGGTTAGAGCGCCGCTCTGATAAGGCGGAGGTCCGTGGTTCGAATCCACGATCGCCCACTGTCACCAGAGATCCGGTCGCGCTTCGCGCGACCATGACGATCTCTGGTGATTCGTTTGTGACTCGTGGGCGCTGTGTGCGGCGCGCGTTACAGCTGCGACGTGGCGCGTTCGAGCGCTTCTGCAAGCTCGGCGAGTTCGTGCTCGTCGGCGAAGCAGAGCTCGACGCGTCCGCGTCCGACTTTCGCGTGAAAGCCCGTGAGGTGTTCGAGCGCTGTGCGTACACGGCCGGCGAGCTCCGGATCGACCTGCGTTGCTTTTACGCGCGGCTTCTGCTTCGCGCCGGCCCACTTCGCCCGTTGCTCAGCGGCGCGTACCGACAGCCCCTTCTGCACGATCTCGCGGGCAAGCCGGCGACGGCCTTCGTGATCGGGCACCGCCAGCACGGCGCGGGCATGACCCTCGGTCAGCTGGCCGCGCTCGAGCATCCCGAGCACATCGTCCGGCAACTCGAGCATGCGGATGCGGTTCGACACCGACGGCTTCGAGCGCCCCACGCGTTCCGCCATCTCACCGAGCGTGAGCCCGAACTCGTCGAGGAGCACGGCGTACGCGCGCGCCTCCTCCACCGGCGTGAGCTGTTCGCGTGCGACGTTCTCGATCAGGCCGAGCAAGAGCGTGTCGCGGTCATCCGTGTCGCGGACAACAGCTGGCACTGTTGCATGACCCGCCTCTCGCGCAGCACGCCAGCGACGCTCGCCTGCGACGATCTCGTATCCGCCTGCGGCTCGCGGGCGCACGAGCAACGGTTGGATGACACCCTGGCTGCGCACAGACTCGGCGAGCCCGGAACCTGCCTCGCCGTCGAAGCGCTTGCGCGGCTGTTTCGGGTTCGCGTGAATCGCGTCGATTGGCAGCTCGAGCAACTCGGTCGCGTTCGGGTCGAGCCCTCCAACGAGAACTTCGAGGCCGCGGCCAAGGCCGCGGCGATTATGCGCGCTCGACAAGCTCCATCGCCACCTTCCAGTAGGCGTCCGCGCCGGCGGAGCGGCGGTCGTAGGCGATCGCCGGCAGCCCGTGGCTCGGCGCCTCTGCAAGGCGCACCGAACGGGGTACCGACGTCCTGAACACGAGCGAGCCGAAGTGCTTGCGCACCTCCGCTTCGACGTCCTGCGCGAGGCGCGTGCGCGAGTCAACCATCGTCAGCAGGACACCGCCGATGCCGAGCGTCGGATTGAGCCTGCGCCGGATTAAATCGATCGACTGCATCAGCTGGCTCAGCCCCTCGAGCGCGTAGTACTCGGCCTGCACCGGCACGAGTACCCGGTCGGCCGCGGCCAGCGCGTTCACCGTCAGCGGGCCGAGTGACGGCGGGCAGTCGAGAAAAACGAAGTCGTACTGCGACGTACCCGTTGCGAGCGCCTGCGACAGGTAGCGCTCGCCTTCGCTGCGCTGTGCAAGCTCGACGACCGCCCCGGCGAGATCGGGCTTCGACGGGATGATGTCGAGGTTCTCGAACGCCGTGTGTCTCGTGAGCTCCGCGAGCGGCGCACCGTCGAGCAGGTCGTAGCTCGAAGTGCCGTTCGCGCGCATGCCGAGACCAGAGGTCGCATTCGCCTGCGGGTCGAGATCGATCACGAGCGCGCGCTCGCCGGCCTCTGCAAGGCAGGCGGCAAGGTTGATCGCGGTCGTCGTCTTGCCGACGCCGCCCTTCTGGTTCGCGATGACGAGGATGGACATGCCCCAACGCTATGCGTCAGCGATCGATCCCGCAAATTTTTGCGTTTCACGTAAGACGGCGTTGTAGATTCGCCGACCATGCGCTTCGTCGAGCTCGCCTTCACCGTCCCCGCCGAGGCGGCCGACGATTGGGCGGCGCTGCTCGTCGAGGAAGGGGCCGGCGGGGTGGAAGAGCGCGACGGCACCACGCTCGCCCAGGCGCCCCTCGGCCGCATCACCCTGGTGGCGTGGATCGCGCCCGAGCAGGTGGAGGCTTTCCTGGCGCGCGCGAGCGTCGGCTCGACCGGGCTGCCCGAGGCGGTGGTGGCGCGCCGCGATCGGGACGACGAGGAGTGGCGCGACGCGTGGAAGAAGCATTTCGGCGTGCGCAAGATCGGCCGGTTCGTGATCGTGCCCAGCTGGGAGCGTCACCTGGCCGCCGCGAGCGAGCTGGTGCTCGACCTGGACCCGGGGCGAGCGTTCGGCACCGGCGGGCACGCCTCGACGCGGCTGTGCCTGCAGATCCTCGGCGACCTGGAGGTCGCGTGCCACCGGTTCCTCGACGTGGGCTGCGGCTCGGGCGTGCTGGCCATCGCCTGCGCGCGCAAGTGGCCCGAGGCGCACGGCATCGGCGTCGACAACGATCCCGACGCGGTGGAAGTCTCACGTGAGAACGCCGAGCGCAACCGGGTCGAGCCGCGCGTACGGTTCACGCACGAGCCGCTCGAGTCGATCGACGGCCGGTTCGAGATCGTCAGTGCCAATATCCAGCCCGAGGTGCTGATCCCGATGGCCGGCGCCCTGCGCACGCGGCTGGCCGACGGTGGGCGTCTGATCCTGTCGGGAATTCTCGTCGAAGCCGCCGATCCGGTGGTGGCCGCCTACCAGGCCGCCGGGTTGACCCTCGATCGATTCGTCGACGAAGAGGGCTGGCGCGCGCTAGTGTTCCGCACCTAGATGTCACGCCTGTTCATCGATCCCAGCAAGCTCGCCGACGACCTGGTCGTGATCGCGGGCGAGGACCACCGCTACCTGACGCGCGTGCTGCGCCTGAAGATCGGCGACGCGGTGGTGCTGTTCGACGGCATGGGCGTCGAGGCCGATGCGACCATCGCGCGGGTCGGGCCGCGCGCGCTCGAGCTCAGGGTGGAGGCGCGGCGGCCGGCGCCCAAGGCCGAGCGGCCCGACGTGACGCTGATCCAGGCGCTGACCAAGGGCGACAAGCTGGACCTGGTGGTGCAAAAGGCGACCGAGCTGGGGGTGGCGCGCATCATCCCGGTGACCTCGGCGCGCTCGGTGCCGCGACTCGAGGCGATGCGCGCGATCGGGCGGCGCACCCGCTGGCAGAAGATCGCGCGCGACGCCGCACGCCAGTCGGGGCGGGTGGACGTGCCCGAGATCGAGCCGGTGACCGCGCTGTCGACGGCGCTGACCTCGTCGCCCAACGACGCCTTTCGCGTGCTCCTGTGGGAGGGCGCGCGGCAGAGCAGCTTGCGCACGGTGATCCCGACCGAGCGGCCCAAGCGCGTGGTGATCGTCACCGGCCCCGAGGGTGGCTTCTCCGAAGAGGAGGTCGAGTTCGCGCGCGCGGCCGGCTTCGCCGTCGTCGGGCTGGGCCCGCGCATCCTGCGCACCGAGACCGCGGCGCTGGTCACGCTCGCGATCCTGGGGTTCGCTTTGGGCGACCTCGGCTAAGCGCGCCGGACAACAGGAAATCGCGGGCTTGCAGTGGAAAGGCGCGCCGTCTATTAATGTGGGCGTGCAAACGGCGACCGAGGCGCAGCCTGCGCGCGGCCAGGTGGGTGGGGGCGCGACCAGCGTGCGCGTGGCGGGATTCTGGCGGCGCCTGCTCGCGGGCGCGGTCGATGGGGCGATCCTTGCGCTCTTGTTCGTGGTGCTCGACGTGATGGTGTCGTTGATCCTGCGTCATCCGCTGCCGCGCCTGGCGCAGCTCGGGCCGGACTATCTGGTCGACGTGGCGGTCAACGGCGACGCGCTGGCGGTGATCGGGCTGTGCGTCCTCGGGATGCTCACGTTCCTCTACTTCTTCATCTTTCACGCGCTGCGCGGGCAGACCCCGGGCAAGCGCCTTTTGAACCTGCGCGTCATCGACGGCTATGGGCAGCGCCCGTCGCTGCCCCGCTCGCTGCTGCGCACCGCCGCGTATCTGCCGTCGCTGCTGCTGCTCGCGCTCGGCTTCCTGTGGATTGGCTTCGACCGCGAAAAACGCGGCCTGCACGACTGGCTCGCCGACACCTACGTGGTTCGGGGTGCCGCGTGAGCGCCTCGCGGCTGGCGTCGCTGCTGGTGCAGGACAGCCTGGTGAGCGCCAAGAAGATGGCGCAGGCGTTCCAGCGTCAGGTCATCTACGGCGGCACGCTCGACACCATCCTGCTCGAGATGGATGTGATCGACGAGGGCGCGCTGGTCGAGGCGATGGGGCGCGCCTCGTCGCTGCCGACGGCGGGCGATCTGCCGTCGAAGGAGCAGCTCGACGCGGCCGGCGCGCGCGACTGGTTCCCGCACAGCCTGTGCGAGCGGTTCCGCGCGGTGCCGGTGGCGCTCGACGGCAACGTGCTGCGCGTGCTGGTGACCGATCCGCCCGATCGCAAGCAACTCGACGAGCTCGGCTACATGCTGAGCCGCAGCATCGATCCGATCGTGGTGCCGGAGCATCGCTTCGTGCACGCCGTCGAGATGGTGTACGGCGTGGCGGTGCCGGCGCGTTTTGCCAGCCTGACCGCCAAGGTGCGCCAGCGCGTCTCGGAGGCGCTGGCGCGGCCGGCGAAGATCGTGCAGATGATCGCGGAGCCGGCGGACGAGATCCCCGACAAGCGGGCCGAGCGTATGTCGCTGCGCGATCTGGCGGCGACCATCGTGCCCGAGCGGCGCACGCCGGTGTATACCGCGCCGCCGACGGCACAGACCGTGCGCATGCCGGCGATCAAAGGTCCGCCCGAGGTGCAGCGGGCGGTGGTCACCGATGTGCCCATGCCGCGCCGGCAGCCGGCCGCTCCTACCGTCGAGCACGACAACCAGCCGACGCCGCGCGACCAGCCGGTTCCGGAAGGCGCGCCGTCGGCGAGCATCGCCACCGAGGTCACGGTTTCGCATTCGGACACCATGCCGGTGCAGACCCTGCCGGTGCCGCTGTCGCTGGACGAGGCCGAGCGGCTGATCGATCAGGCGGGCGATCGCGACGCGATCTTCGAGGCGCTGTGCCGCGGGGCACGCTCGCAGCTCGAGTTCGTTGCGCTGTTGATGGTGCACGGCGACGTGGCCATCGGGCGCATCGCGCTGGCCGATATGTGGCTGCCGCGCGACGTGCTCGGGCGCATCGCGGTGCCGCTCGACAAGCCGTCGGCGTTCCGCGCGGCGGTGCACGGCAAGGCGCCCTACCTGGGCAAGCTCGGCGAGGATTCGCTCACCAGAGATGCGCTGACCGCGCTCGGGCGCAGGCCGCCGTCGCCCGCGATGCTGTTGCCGATCGTGATGAAGGATCGCACCGTGGCGCTCCTCTACGGCGATGCCGAGGGCAAGCCGATCGACGCCGACCTGTTGGCCGGCCTGTCGACGACGGTGGCGGTGGCGGCGCGCTCGTTCCAGCGGCTGATCTTGAAGCAGAAGGGCGCCGACTACGCCAAGGCGCCGCCCTCGGCCAAGGCGAAGATCTCGGCCCAGCTGCCGGCCGTCGCGGAGCCCGCGCTAGAGGGGGCGCAGGCCGGCGCATGGAAGTCGCCCGCCGGCGGCTCGCCCGAGCCGGAAGCGAAGGCGCGGCTGACGCAGCGCGGGTTCGCCGCGCTGACCAACGCGATGGCGCACCAGGCGATGGCCGAGATCCACGACGCGCCGACCGCGGCGGTGCCCGAGGGTCCGTCGATGAGCGATCCGGTGGCGCTGGTGACGTCGGTGATCCGCGACGACGCGCATGCCGCGCGCGCCGCCGAGGGGCTGCTCGCATTGGGGGAGCGCGGCGCGCAGGCGGTGGTCGCGAACCTGCCCGGGCCGCTGCGGCTCGACCGGCACACGCTGCGCGGACCTGCGCCGCCGGTGGCCGAGCACGGGCCGCTGATGGCGGTGCTGTCGCGCTTCGGCGAGGTGGCCCTCGCGCCGCTCTATGCCCGCCTCGGCGACGCCTCGCTCGAGGTGCGCTACTACGCGACGCTGGCGTGCGGCGAGCTGCGGCTGGCGCAGGTCGTGCCGGGCCTGGCGCAGCGGCTGCTCGACCCGGACGCGGGCGTGCGTCACGCGGCAGTGCACGCGCTGGCGCGCTTCGACATGTCGCCCGAGCTGCGCACGGTGACCGAGTCGCTGCGCGGCGAGCTGCCCGGGCCGGAGGCGATCCGCCAGCGCTACGCGTCGGAGGCGCTCGGCGTGCTCAGGGACGTGCCCAGCGTGCCGCGCCTGATCGAGCTGGTGAAGCACTCCGACGCTGCGGTGGTGAGCGCGGCGCGACGGGCGTTGATCGAGATCACCAAGCAGGACTTCGGCACCAGCCGCTGGCGTTGGCGCGGCTGGTGGGATCGCCATCGCGCCGAGCCGCGCGTGGAGTGGATGCTCGAAGGGCTGGGACACGCCGAGGCCGAGGTGCGCATGTCGGCGTCCGAAGAGCTGCGCGGGATGACCGACGAGTATTTCGGTTATCACTTCGATCTCCCCAAGCGGGAGCGCGAAGAGGCGCGGCGCAAGTGGATCGAATGGTGGCGACAGCACGGCTCGAAGCGGTCGCTGGATAAGGCAAGGACGTGAACGCCGTGAAGATCGAAGTAGATGTGATTCGCCCGGGGACACCGTCGGCGGCGGATCAGCAACGCCGAAAGCTCACCTATTTCATGATCGCCAACCTGGTGGCGGTGGTGTTCTGCGTGGGGATCTTCTGGCTGTTCCTGGTCCTGCCGGAAGGCGCGCGCCTCGACGGCGTGATGGGGACGGTGTGGCACTTCTTGCGCCGGCACGAGACGGTGGCGGCGCTGGCGGCGAGCCTGCCGTTCTTCGCGTCGCTGTTGGTCGGGCAGTTCGAGATGCGCAAGGCGCGCGCCAGGCGGACGCGCAACGAGGCGGTGGAGAAGCGCGTGCGGCTCGAAGCGGAGCGCGTCGCGCAAGAAGCCGAGCGCGCGTCTCGCCGCGCACGGTAGTGACGGCGTCTCTGCGGCTGGCGGCCCTGGCGCTGGTGTGCCTGAGCGCTTGCAGCGGGGCCGGATCGCTGTTCGAAAAGCCGCGCGTCGGCTTCCGCGGCGTCGAGGTGGCCGACGTGGGATTTGCCGGGCTGACGGCGCGCTTCGTGTTCATCGTCGACAACCCGAACGCGATCGGCATCGACGTCGCGCAGCTCGGCTATTCGCTGACGGTCGACGGCCACACGCTCGCCAAAGGCTCCAGCGCCGCCGGGCTGCACGTGCCGGCGGAAGGCGCGGGCGAGCTGACCGTGCCGGTAGGCGTGAGCTTTGCCGAGCTGGGTGCGCCGCTGGAGGCGGTGCTCGCGCGCAAGGAGCTGCCGTTCGTCCTGCACGCCGAGCTCGGGTTCGGCATGCCGTCCGGCGTGCAGAACGTGCCGCTCGACGCCCGCGGCATGCTGCCCGTGCCGCAGCCGCCGCGCGTGGCGCTCGCCGCCGTCGAGCTCGGTGAGCTCACCGTATCGCGCGCCAGCCTGGACATCGCGCTCGCATTCGCCAACGACAACTCGTTCGCGCTGCCGCTCGGCGAGCTGCGCTACCAGCTCACCGTCGAGGACGAGCCGATCTCGAGCGGCACGCTCGCGCCCCTTTCGCTGGACCCGCACGCGGGCAAGACCGTGCACCTGCGCGCGGGTGTCGATCTGCTCACGGTCGGCGCCGCCCTGGTAGCCGCGCTCTCGGCCCGCTCGGCACGCCTCGGCCTCGACGGCGAGCTCGCGCTCGGCGCGATCAGCCTGCCGCTCCATCTCCGCGCAGCTTTGCGTTAGGATCGCGGGATGGACGACTCCGCGCAGATCAAGCAGGTGTTCAAGGCCGCGCTCCTGACTGCGCTCGCCGACGGCAAGCCGCAAGTCGAGGAGGTCAAGATCATCCACGGGCTGGTCGCGCTGCACCCCGCGTTCGGCCAACTCCCCGACGCCAAACAGCTCCTCATCGACACGTGGAAAGAGCTGAAGGCCGACGGTATGGACGCCTGCTTGTCACGCGTGACCGCGGGCGTCACCGGCCGCGAGTATCAAGAGCTGGCGTTTCGCACGTGCGCGCGGGTGATGGCGGCGGACGGGACGACGGAGGGGGAGGAGGCGATGGTGCTGGGGGAGCTGCAGGAGGCGTTCGGGTTCTCGCCCGCCGACGTCAAGCGCCTGCTCGCTGAGTAGCAATGGAGGCTCGGAGCGGTCGATTGGGTTCGGCTGCGCTAGGACTGTAGCTTTGGCGGAGACGAACCACTGCATCGGTCAGGGCTACATCGTCGGGCCCGCCTACGAGATCCCGGAGAATCCGTGCACCCACTACTCCGCCGAGGGGAACATCGTCGGGTGCAACAAGATGTTTTGCGAGCAGTGCGACGCCTACCCTCATCGACGCGATCATGTTGTACAGGGTCGCGGACTGGTCGAGCTTGGGGTGGGTGCGGCCGGCGGCGGACAGCAACCTGTATGTCTGTGATTGCTCGAGCTTCAACATGCACAACCGCCGCGTGGCGCACTCGAACGAGCTGGAGCAAGCGAAGCCAATGTTCTGGCGATGCGGGGGGCATCCACGGCTGGCCAGCTTGTAGAATTCTCAGGTTCGGGAGTGGGCACCTGTCACTTGAGCGTGCGCGCGACCTCCACATGGTCCCCGACGAGCCTGCGCGTGAGCGGCGGCTCGAGTGGTTCAAACGAGGTGCAACATGGGAGCGATTCAGTTAGCGGTAGGGTCCGCCGGGCTCGGGTCGTCCCTCGATCAGTCGGGTGTGGGCTTTCTCGTCAATCGGAACGGTTTCAGGATCTTTTACGAACCACTGCGTATAACCGCAGCGACGGCAAGTATAGGTCAACAGCGGGCCGAGCGGCTTATCCTGTCGTGGTCCGGTCACGAACGACTGGACATGCGCGAGCGCCAGCGGGTTCTGCATTCCCGAGGCGAAATCCAACGGCCAGCCTTGAATCACCTGGTTGTGCCAGCAGAGCGGGCACACGCCTTTGCGGATGTCTTCCATGGGCGGAATCGTACCGCAGCCATCGACGGCCGAGGATGCTGATGGACCCCCACCGAGTTTTGCAAGAACGGCGACCTGCCCAACGTCGGCCTGTGCGGGCGGCGCCAAGTCTTCGCGCCGCAGCAACAACTCGGGTCCGATGACGGGTCGTGCGCTCCACGCCGAAGAGCGCTACGTTTATCGTGATGCCGCACGGCACGTTCGACCCGAGTGATTTTCGGCGCAGGGGGTTGCGCCTCTACGTCCAGGCTGACGACGCTCTGCAAAAAGACATTCGCGCAGGCGGGCACTCGACAACGTGCTCGGCTGGATGTGCCGCCTGTTGCTACGTGTTCATCTCGGCCACTTTCGGCGAAGCGACAATCGTCGCCGATCGGGTCCTCAGCAAGAGGGCGCGAACCGATGTGGAGGCGCTGCTCCTACAGTTGGACGAGGATCGGGCGATCCTCGACAGCAGGCTACCCGACGGTGGCTACCTGTCGCTGAGACGACCGTGCAGCTTCTTGACCGACGTGAGCGCTTCAGGCTCGTGGTCGGGAAGGTGCTCGGTCTACGAAGACCGCCCGTTCGTGTGCCGCATGCACTTCGTAACGAGCGACCCCAGTTATTGCGCGCCCGACCATTCCGAGCACCCCACCCACCGCATCGGTCATTCGGCGGCTTTTAGGGAGCAGATCGTTGGCAGGATCACCTCGAACGGGGACCCTTTCTTTGCGCAGATCGGTCCTCTTTCGGTCTTTGTGGCGATCGCGCTCCGATGGCTGCGCGACGGCTCGCCGCCTAGCTTGCTCGATCTGGAGTACTGGAGAAAGCGAAACGACCGATGGGCGCGCGCCGATCGAGAACGCGATCACGCAGCGCTCAAGTTGCGCCAGCGCTAGGATCTGGGCGAGATGCGCCCAGGAAGAATACTGCTGACGGTCGCCCGCCGAGTAAGAGTGCGCATCTATTCGGCCACACTCGCCTCAAAGGCATCCGCCGTCTCGCATCGACGCCAACCATGATCGCTCCGATCAACAGGTGGCCTCCACCGAACGTGAGCAGCGAGATCCCGGCGAGGTTCGCGTCACGACAGTCGGCAGCATTGGCCACGCAACTCGCCGCCGGCGGTTTGAGCTGTACGCAGCAAACCGGGGTCGCGCCACCGCACTGGAGGGTCGCGCCCTTCGGGCCGACGCAGGAGATCGGCTTGCCCGGGGTGCGCCCACCACCTCGGGCCCACGCGTACAGGCCGGCGCATGCGACCATGACCAGAACCGCCGCACCCAATGCGGCGCGCACGCCGCCGAGCGCAGAGGCCGAGCCAGCCTGATTTCGCGGCGCTGTCGGCATGGCTCACCCCCGAAGACAAGACTCGACAGCCCAAATCGAGGTTGCGCTACCGTTCGGTGGCGACGCTCAAGCGAAGCGCATGATGATCGCGCGAAATCGCGACGGTGCCGCCGCGCACCAATCCGGCGGCGGCGGCGGCCTTGCCGATCGTCTCGACCGTCAGCGTGCGCGACGCCGACGGGTACACGACCCACAGGACGCCGCTCGGCCGCTGCAGCCGGGTCGCCAGTCCGGCCAGGCGGCCGAGGTCGGCCGGGTGCTCGGCGCCGACGACGATCGACTCGAGCCCGCCGACGTCGTCGGCAACGGCGCCGGCGCCCGGCACGCAGGCTTCGATTTCATCGGCGAGCTCCTCATCGGCGACGGCGAGGAGGAGGACGCGCGCGCCGGGCGTGACGCCGAGCGCGGACAAGCGGCCGGCGGGCGGCCGCAGATAGTCCTTCCAGGCGGGCGCGTGCTTGCCGATATGGATCTTGTAGACGGCGCCGTCGCGCGCCGTCAGCGTCAGCGACGCGGCGCTTGGATCGACCACTACCGACGCCAGCTGGTCATAGCGTAAGTGGATGAAGAAGTCGGCGCCCTGATCGCCGGTGCGGCCGGTGCGGAAGCGGAGGGTGTCGTCGGTCAGGGTGGCGCGGCCGGCGCGCTCGATGCGGCCCTTGCCCGATCCGATCTCGATGCGAACGTTGAGGTCACGCGGCGCAGCCTTCTTGCCGCGAATGGCTTGTGTCCCCGGCTTCGGCGTCGACGGCGTCCGCGTTCCCATACGACCTCATACACGCGTTGCCCGCTGCCATGTCAACTTTGCCGTTTGACACCATTCCGCGCGCGAGACCCCATTCGCCGTGGGACGACTTCGTTCACGTCCGAGAGTTTCGTGCGTGGCTCGACGCACGGATCGCGAGCGGCGTACGCATGTGCAACTCGAGCGAGATCCTCGACTGGAGCGCGAGACGTTCAAGACGCAGAAGCGTGGGACGACGGACAGCTGGACAGGCTCGTTCGACAAGCTCGAGGCCTACCTCGCGGAGACTCGGCTCCAGGCGTAGTCGCTACTTTATCTTCTTGCAGGTGTCGTCGCCGATCGGCTTGCCGTCGATCTCGAGGGTCCCGGTCGTCTCGGTGTCGCTCTTCTTCAGCTCGGTCATCTTGAACGGCAGCTTCTTGCCGGCGCGCGTCAGCTCGCCGGTGAAGGTGATCTTGTCGCCCTCCCAGCCGGGCGTCGACGACAGCGTCGAGGCGCCACTCATGTTGAACGAAGAGCGGATGTGCTTTTTCTGCACCGGATCCCACCCGATGAACGAGCTGATCACGGATTGATCCTTCATCGGGCCGGTGGTCGCGAAGACCTCGCATTCGAGCCAGAAGCCAGCCTTGCCGAGCTTGCACTCCTGGCGCAGGTGTCGCTTGCCGTCGGGAAGCTCGGGGGTCGGCTCTTGCTTGCCCTCGCACAGCCAGGTGCCGACAAGCGACTTCTCGAAGGCGAGCTCGGGCGGTGGTCCAGGCGGGGACTTCGGCTGGGCGAGGGCGGTGGTGGCGACAAGCAGCGAGAGCGTGCTCAGGACGCGGTGCATGGTTCCTCCGTGTGGCGCGCGGCGTAAGCAGACGGCGGTAGGATTTCAAACGGCCGCGTCGATCGCCCGCCGGACCGCGTCGTAGTCGTTCGGCAGCTCCACCGGCCGGTTCGCATACGGCGCCGGCACGCCCTCGAGCGCGCGGTCGTGGTACTTGACCTTGAAGTCGGTGAACTTGAGCCCGTTCGCCGTCGAGATCACCACCACGCGCTCGCGCGGATCGATCAGCTTCTTGTCGACCAGCTTGATCAGCGCCGCCAGCGCCACTCCGGTGTGGGGGCAGTTGAACATGCCGGTGCGATCGGCGCGCGCGGCTGCATCGGCCAGCTCGGACTCGGTCGCCTGCTCGACGACGCCGTTGTATTTCTTCAACGTGCGGATGGCCTTGTTGATCGACACCGGGTTGCCGATCTGGATCGCCGAGGCGAGCGTGGCTTGCGCCTTGACCGGGTGGAACTCCCAGTTGTTCTGATAGGCGAGGTACAGCGGATTGGCGCGCGCCGCCTGCGCGACGACGATGCGTGGGCGCTTGGTGGTCAGGCCGAGCGCTTCCATCATGTCGAAGCCGGCGCCGAGCGCGCTCACGTTGCCCAGGTTGCCGCCGGGAATGATCACCACGTCGGGGACCTGCCAGTCGAACTGCTGCACGATCTCGATCGCCACCGTCTTTTGGCCCTCGAGGCGCAGCGAGTTCATCGAGTTGGCCAGGTACACGCCCTCCTCCGCCGCCAGGCGCTGCACGATGGTCATGCAGCCGTCGAAGTCGGTGTCGAGCGCGAGCACCACCGCACCGTTGGCGATCGGCTGCACCAGCTGCGCGGTGGTGACCTTGCCGCGCGGCAAGAGCACGATCGCGCGCAGGCCGGCCGCCGCACAGTAGGCCGCCAGCGACGCGGAGGTGTCGCCGGTCGAGGCGCACGCCACCGCGCGCACCTTTTTCCCGTCGGTGGCCATCTGGCGCACGATCGACACCAGCACGGTCATGCCCAGATCCTTGAACGATCCGGTGTGCGAGTTGCCGCACTGCTTGACCCACAGCTCGCCGAGGCCGAGCTCGCGCCCGAAGCGGTCGGCCCACAACAGGTTGGTGCCACCCTCGTCCATCGACACCACCTGATCGTCGCGCACGTGCGGAGCGACCCACTCCTTCTTGCCCCACACCGCCGATCCGTAGGGCCAGACGGTGCGCTTGTAGCGATCGTCGAACAGCTTCATCCACGACGCCGACGAGCGATCCTTGAGCGCCGCCAGGTCGTGCGCTACCTCGAGCAGATCGCCGCAGGTGGGGCAGCGATAGAGCGGCTGGTCGAGCGGATGCTCGCCCGGGCAGCCGGCGATGCAGCGGAACGCGGCGCGATAGGCCATTACCCTTTATAGCGTCTATTTTATTAGTGCGGTGGCGGCGTGAGCGACAGCAGGATGTCGACGGTCGCGCCGTTGTGCGGCACGCGCGCGACCAGCACCTTCTTGCCCGGCGGCGGCGCTGCGATCTGGCCCTTGGCGCCGAACGAGAGCTGCGGCGAGGTTTTGTGGATCGAGGTGCGCACCACCTCGAACTCGATCTCGGGCGCGCTCGCGCCGCGCTGGATCATGCGCACCTTCACCTTGGTGACCAGCTGGCCGGGCGTGTCGACGTCGAGCTCACCGCCGCCCGAGTCCGGCGCGATGAACACCGCGTGGTCGGTGCTGAGCTTGCCTTCGACGAGCTCGACGTGCGCGAGCATCGGCGCGGGCGGCGCATCGGCGTGCGCGATCGAAGCGTAGAGGAGCACGGGCAGCGGGAGCAGTCGTACGATTCGCATGGGACCTCCGTTGTGCAGCGGCCCCTAGCGAGCCCCGTGCCACAGCGGATTCCGCGAGGTTGCCGCGGATCGCGATCGCGGGTGCGTCAGAATGTCAGAAGACGACCGGGTCCCAGCGATAAGTTGTCGTTCCGGGCAAGGTGTCGAACGCGGCGGTGATCTCGACGAAGAAGTCGCCGTTGGCGCCCTGCGTGGTCGAGTCCCACGACATCGTGTCGAGAGCGGTGCCGGCGGTGGACATGCTGCTCGCGCCCACGTGCAGCGTGATCGGCTGCGGCAGTCCCTTGCCGTTGTCGAAGTCGAAGCGGAAACCGGTCTTGTCCGAAACGCCGGCCGAGACGATTGGCGTCACGGTGCCGGTCACCACCATCGGCGTCATGCCGGTGCCCGCGGTCACAGTGGTCTGGGTGATCACCGAGGCCGCGTTCATCGACTCGGAGAAGTAGAACTCGAGGAACACCGAGCTGGCCATGTTCTCGCCGGTGAGCTGCACCTCGCTGACGCGCGGGTGGCTGCCCGTCGAGACGCCGGTCTTGAGCAGCGTGCTCGACTGGTTCGACGGATCTCCCGCGGTCACCACGTAGTCGGTCTTGTCGACCAGCCCGGTGGGCGTGAACGAGAGTTGGTAGCTGGACGCGCCTGTTTGCTTCCAGCTGAAGCCGCCGTTGAGCGCGGTGGTCGAGCCGCGCGGGATGATGGTGATGAGCGGCTCGAGGTCCTGCGGCGTGCCCGAGACCAGGAACAGATCGAAGTCGAAGATCGCGTTGAGCGAGACGTTCGACGAGAACGGCGCCGGCTGGGTCAGCTGCACCGTCGAGATCTGCGGCGCGCTCCCGTCGGAGACCATCGCGCCCAGATCGGACGCGGGCTCGTAATAGGCGAGATCGGGCGAGCCGCTGCCACCATCGCTACCGCCGCCCGGGCCGCTGAGGTCGCCGCAGCCGCCGAAGCCCGCGTTCGCGAGGGCGACGAAGCCGATCAGCACGAGCGCGAGGCGATGAGCTACTCGAACAGTCATGAAACGTTTCCCTCGAACACCAGTCTAAGCAGCCTGCGTGCCACCAGCAAACTATCGATATCTACGAGTTTTCTGGCCAAATCGGCCGCCCGATCCGGACATTGGTGTCGCGGTCGGCGCAAGAAAGGCTTCATTGTCGAAGGTACTCGTCGCCGCGAAACTGGTAGCGCGCGCGGCGATCGTCGCCCCACGGCAGGAGCACGGGGATCGCATCCTCGGCGGGCGACTCGTGATAGGTGGCCTGGCTGAAGCCGGCCGCCGATCCGGTCTCGATCAGGATGTCGGTGGCCTTGCCGCGTCTCACGTAAGACACCTTGTCGTCGATGCGGTTGGCGCCCTGCGACTTGCCGACCTCGGCCATGAACACACGGTTCACCTTGTCGGCGTCGAAGCGGTACACCGATAGCAGCTCGCGCGCGCCGCCCCCGGCCCGCTCTACGTAGCGCAGCACCAGCGCGCCGCGTCCGTCGCCCGCCAGATCGAAGACCTTGGTCTCCTTCAGATCCTTGCGGTCGTGGAACGGCAGCTCCATGTACACGTAGCCGTCGGTGATCGCCGCCAGGTAGCGACCGGCCATGATCACGCGGCCGCCGGCCTTGCGGCCGAGCGCGATGCCCTGGTCGAAGAAGATGTCGCTCTTCTTCAGGCGGCGCTCCTGAAGAAAACCGGCCAGCGCGCTCTCGCCCTCGGCGAAGGTGATGTTGCCGGAGGAGTCGACCGTGCGCTCGGTCTTGAGCGTGGTCTTGGAGTCGCAGTCTGCGACCTTGGCGTTGAACGTCACCGACGGCGATCCGGTCTTGTAGCCGGGCACCTGCGCGAGCGGAATGCCGAGCTCGATCGCCCAGCCCTTCTCCTGCAGCGCCGAGGCGATCTTCAGGCCCTTCATCAGCGGCGTGACCTTGTCCTTCAAGTCGCCGGCGTTGCCGGGATAGATGTGCAGCTTCTTGCCGCCGAGGGTGAGCTCGAGGTGATCCTCGCCGGGCCTGGCGGCCTTGGTGCGCACGAAATAGTTGTCGCGAACGTCGATCAGCAGGTAGAGCGTCGTCGGATCCACGTTACATTTCAGCGTAAAGGACAGGTTGCTGTCGCGTCCGCCGGCGTCTATACCCTCTACTTCCTTCCAATCGTCGGTCATTCCGTCGAGCTCGACGGCTCCCTTCTCGGCCGGACCGCAGGGCAGATCGGCGGCACGCACGGTCCCCGCTAGAAACAGGAGCAGGATCAACGGCTTCATCGGCGACGAAGTATATGGTATGGAGCGCGAATGCTTGAAACGATTTCGAAGGGCTTCCGCAACGCCAAGGCGCGGCTGACCGGCGTCGCGGAGCTCAACGAGGACAATATCGAGGAGGCGCTGCGCGACGTGCGCATGTCGCTGCTCGAGGCCGACGTCGAGTTCAAGGTCACCAAGATCTTTCTCGAGCGGGTCAAGGAGAAGGCGGTCGGGCAGGCGGTCAAGCTGCGCGCCAAGGCCGGCGACCGCGCGCTGTCGGCGACGCCCGAGCAGCACTTCATCAGGATCTGTCAGGACGAGCTGATCGAGCTGATGGGGCCGGTGGACACCGACCTGGTCGACTGGGCCAAGAAGGGGCCGACCGCGATCATGATGGTCGGCCTGCAGGGGTCGGGCAAGACCACCACCGTCGGCAAATTGGCGCGTTGGCTGGAGAAGAAGAAGAAGCGGCCGATGCTGGTCGCGGCCGACATCTATCGTCCGGCCGCCATCGAGCAGCTGCAGGTGCTGGGACGGCAGCTCGAGATGCCGGTGTTCACGCTCGAGGGCAAGTCGCCGCCGGAGATCTGCGAAGCGGCGGTGCGCCACGCCTACGAGACCAACCGCGACGTGGTCATCTTCGATACCGCCGGCCGGTTGGCGATCGACGAGCCGCTGATGGCCGAGCTCGACGAGATCAAGAAGAGGACCAAGCCGAACGAGATCTTCTTCGTCATCGACGCGATGATCGGGCAGGACGCGGTCAACACCGCGCGCACCTTCAACGACCGGGTCGGCGTGACCGGCGTGATCCTCACCAAGCTCGACGGCGATGCGCGCGGCGGCGCGGCGTTGAGCATCAAGGAAGTGACCGGCAAGCCGATCAAGTTCCTCGGCATGGGCGAGTCGCTCGACAAGCTCGAGGAGTTCCGGCCCGAGGGGCTGGCGAGCCGCATCCTCGGGATGGGCGACATCGTCGGCCTGATGAAGGACTTCGAGGAGGTCGTCGACGCCGAGAAGGCGGAAGAAGACGCCGTCCGCATGTTGAAGGGCAAGTTCGACATGCAGGACTTCCTCGAGCAGATCCGGATGATCCAGAAGATGGGGTCGCTCAAGGACCTGTTCGAGAAGATGCCGTTCTTCCCGGGCGGGCTGCCCGAGGGCGTCAACCTCGACGACAAGGAGCTGGTCAAGATCGAGGCGATGATCTCGTCGATGACCATGCAGGAGCGCACGCATCCCGAGCACTTCGTGGTGACCTCGTGGGAGATGATCACCTCCAAGGCGGGCATCCAGCAGAAGCGGCGCGCGGCGGATTACGACGAGAAGCGCGTCAAGCGCGTGGCGCGCGGGTCGGGGCGCAAGGAGCAGGAGGTCAAGGAGCTGCTCAACAAGTTCGCCATGATGCGCCAGATGATGACGCAGATGGGACAGCAGTCGGGGCTGCTCGGCAAGATCCCCGGGTTCCGGCAGATCGCGCAGATGAAGAAGATGGCGGGCATCGACCTGTCGCAGATCATGAACGCCGCGGGAATGCAGCAGGGCGAGCGCAAGTTCTCAGTGCCGCGCGCCGGCAGCAACAACGACAAGAACAAAGAGAAGCGCAAGCGCAAGGAAGCGCGCAAGCAGCGCAAGAAGAACAAGAAACGGTAGCGGGGTCGCCGCGCTAGATCGTGAAGCGCCAGATTCCCGTCGAGAGCGCGCCGAGCGTCGCGATCAAGAAGCCGATTCGCAGCTGGAAGATCACGTAGCGGATGCCGCTCACCTCCGACGGCACCGACGGCGGCTTTTCGAACAGCTCGCGCGCCTTTTGCGAGGCGATGCCGTTGAAGGCGGTCGCGGCGATGCCCAGCGCGATCATCAGGAGGAGCCAGCCCTGGTGCTGGAAGGCGTCGAGCGTGTAGCCCTCGAGCACGGTGGCGACCACGCCGCTGACGAACAAGAGGATCGCGCCGCCGTTCGAGAAGCGTCCCAGGTTCCACTGCACCCAGTCCATCGACTTGCCGTCGGCGCCTTCTTCGAAGGCCATGCGGTTGACGACCGCGGCCGAGAGCCCGCCGCCGATGAACAGGACCATGCCCACGAGATGGATCCAGCGCAACAGCTGCATGGAGGCTCTATAGCACTTGTCGGGTGAACGCGGCCACGCGCGCGACCAACTCGGCCGCCGCCGCGCCCTCGAAGAAGTGCCCGCCGGCGAGCACGTCCATGGTCACCGACGGATGTCCGTCGGCGAAGCCGCGCAGCTGCCCGAGATCGCAGAACGGATCGTGGTCGCCGTTGATGAACAGCCACGGGATGCCGGTGGCGATCGCGCGCCGCACGTCGCCGAGGCGATCGGGGTGCTCGCCGAGGATGGTGGTGGGGAAGCCGACCGCGACGTAGGCGGCGGCGGGCTCGCCGGCGGCGATCGCCTTCATCGCCATGAGCGCACCGAACGAGTAGCCGACCAGCGCGATCTTCGGCGCCCCGGCCGCCCGCAGCCACGCGGCGACCGCGCGCACGTCCTCGTGCTCGCGCTGTCCCCCGGTCGGCGTGCCGGTCGAGGCGCCGAGCCCGCGAAAGTTGAAGCGCACCGTCGACAAGCCCGCGTGCGCGAGGGCCTCGGCCAGCGCGACGACCAGCGGGGTGTCGAGCCGCCCGCCGAACGCCGGATGCGGATGACAGACGACCACGCCCGGAGCGCCCGGCTGAAGCTGGGCCACGGCCTCGAGCTCGAGCTCGTCACCGACGGGAATCATCGCCACAGGAGGGCTCCGATCGCGACCGCCGCCAGCACCGCCACGGCCACGCCGAACACCGCCAGCACCACGTCCGGACGGATCCGACTCTCCCCGGGCGCATGGTCGCGCGCGCTCGGCGCAGGCGTACGGCCCGCTTCGTCGGGCGCGGCCTCGAGCTTGCGCAGGTAGACCTCGGCGGGATCCGCGTAGCGCAGCGACGTGCCGCCGAACAGGAGCACGTCGCCGTCGTGCAACAGGCGCGCGCCGCTCACGCGCTCGCCGTTGACCGCGAGCTGCGCCGACGCCGACAGCTCGCGCGCGGTCACGCCGTCGGCGTTGCGCTCGAGCGCGGTTCGCTCGCGCCACATGTCGACATCGTCGAGCCGCAGATCGCCCTTGCCCGCGCGGCCGAGCACGAACGTGCGGTTGGGCTCGGCCAGGACCAGCACCACGCCGCTCTGCGGCCCGTCGAGCACCTGCAGCGACGGTTGCGCGTCGCCGGGGCCGAGCCGCTCGAGCACTTCGAACGCCATCCGACGCGCCAGCGAGCTCGAGGCCTCGGGCTGCCAATCGCTGCGCTGCGCGGTGTTGGTGGGTTGCATGGGCCCCTGCGCGGAGCGCAGGGTGGGTTGCAATGACAGCAGCACCAGGAAGTCGCCGATGGCGATCCGGTCGCCGTCCTTGAGCTGGCGGCGCTGGCCGGTCGGAATCGCCAGGCCGTTGAGGCGCGTGCCGTTGGTCGAGCCCTCGTCGGCCAGGAAGTAGTCGGTGCCGTGCCGCTCGATGCGCGCGTGCACCAGCGAGACGCGCGGGTGCGGCAACAGCACGTCGACGCCGCCGCGCCGGCCGAGCAGGATCTGCGTGCGATCGGCGTCGAACTCGTAGCGGAACGCGCTCGCGAGCGGATCGTCGACTGCGGAGACCTGAAGGTAGAGCTTCATCTCGCCGGGCCCGCCTGCAGCTTACCATCGGCCGAGAGTGAGACGGCGACCGCGCCGTCCGTGTCGGTACGCAGGACGCGCGCGCCGGCAGCCAGGTAGCGCGCGACCACCGCGGGGTTGGGAAAGCCCCAGCGGTTGCGCTCGCCGACCGAGATCACCGCCAAGCTGGGATGGACCGCGGCGACGAATGGCTCGGTCGACGAGGTGCGCGAGCCGTGGTGCGGCACCTTCAGGACATCCGCCCGCAACCCGCCGGTGGCGAGCAGCGCGGCTTCGCCATCGGCTTCGAGATCGCCGGCGAACAGCAGGCGGCGGCCGGCGTACTCCAGCGCCAGCACCAGCGAGTTGTCGTTCTCGCTGGCGGCGGGATCCGCGCCGCTCATGCCCGTGAGCGGAACCAGTCGTACGCCGGCCAGCTCCAGCGGGCGCGGCAGCCGCACCGGAACGCCGCGTTGCGCGGCGGCCGCGAGCAGGCGCACCGTGCCGGGCTGGGTGGTCGGCTGCCCGTTGGTCCACACCTCGCCGACCGCGAAATTCTCGACGAGAAACCCGAGCCCGTTGGCGTGGTCGGGGTGTGGGTGCGAGAGCACGATCAGATCGATGTGACGAATCCCCTGCCGCCAGAGAAACGGCGCGAGCACCTGCTCGCCGGGATCGAACGCCGGATCGAACGAGCCGCCTCCGTCGATCACCACCACGCGGCCATGCGGGAGCTGCAGGACACACGCGTCGCCCTGACCGACGTCGAGGAAGGTCGCGACCAACTGCGTCGAGGCACGCTGCAGGCCCGCGCGCAGCCCGAGCGAGGCCGCGACCACCAGCGCGCACAGCAGCACGAACCGGCGCGCGCGCGTCATCCCGAGCGCGATCGCGAGCAGCCCCGCGTACCAGGCCAAGACCTCGACCAGCGACGGCGCGGGCACGTGCCAGCTGGGCGCCCAGCCGGCGAACCAGCGCACGAAGCCGGCCATGAGCTGGGCCTGGAACCCCGCCAGGATCACCAGGCCGCCGCCGATCGACGAGAGCCCGGCGGACGCCAGCACACAGCCGATCAGCCCCGTCGGCAACAGCGCGAGCTCGGCCAGCGGCACCACGACCAGGTTGGACAAGAGGCCGGCGGGGGCGAGCTGCGAGAACTGCCAGGCGGCGATCGGCACAGTGGCCAGGATCGCCGCCGCGGACACCGCGACCAACCGCAAGCACCAGCGCGCAAAGCGCACCGCCAACGATCCGCCCGCACCGCGCGGGGACCAGCGCGGGCCGAGCAACGCGCCGCCGAGCGCGGCGGCGAACGAGAGCTGGAACGAAGGATCGAACAGCTCGAGCGGCGACAGCCCGAGTAACACGAACGCGGCGATCGCCAGCGCGTTCAGCGCGGTCGCGCGCCGGCCGAGCGCCACGCCGACGAACCACACCGCCGCGACGAGGAACGCGCGCAGCGTGGCGATCTGGGCGCCCGTGACCAACGTGTAGGCGAACGTGGCCGGGAGCGCGGCCAACGCGGCCAGCCGCCGCACCGGCAAGCCGCGCCCGACGCCCGGCACGCGCAAGAGCAACCACGACAGCCCGGCGTAGAAGAGAAACGCGGCGATCGCCAAGTGCAGCCCGCTCACCGACAGCACGTGCGAGACGCCCGCGACGCGAAACGCATCGTCCAGGCTGCGCTCCACGTCGCCGCGATCGCCGAGCACCAGCGACGCCACCAGCGCGCGATCGTCGCCGGTGAGCCGCGAGCGCACCTGTTCGAGCAGATCCTGCCGCAGCGCTTCGAGCGCGCGCACCACGCGAAGCGCGGGCGGCCCCGCCGGCGGCGGCACGGCCAGACGCGAGAGCGCCGCGGGTGCGTGCACGCCGGCGAATCCCATCACCCCGTTGGCCGCGGCCCGCCGCGCGGTGTCGACCGCGCCGGGATTGAGAAAGCCGCGCGCGGCGCGCACCGTCGAGGGAAAGCGCACCCGATCGCCGGGCAACAGCGGCTCGAACAGCTCGCCGTTCACATTCAGCATCAGCCGACCCTCGACGGATCTGCGCATCCCGCCGCGCTCGACCGACCCGAGCTCGATCGGCACGCGGGTCGCGCCGAACGCGCGCTCGGCGGGCGCCGCCACGCTCGCCTCCAGGTCCCAACGCGCGCCGTCGGTGAGCTCGGGTGGCGGGCGCGGCCGCGCGGACTGCCCGACGAGCCCGAGCCCGAGCGCGAAGCCGAGCGCGGCCAGGCCGATCAGGCGCCGTCGCACACGCGCGTAGAGGAGCACGGCCGCGGCGGCCAGCGCGATCGACAGCGCGACGCCGGCGCCCAGGGCGAGCCAGTCCCCCACGGCGATCCCGAGGCAGTAGGCGATGGCGCTGAATAAAATCACGCGAAGGTATCGGCAAGCGGCCGTGAAAGTTGCGTGCGACAATCGAAAAAGCGCGATGCCTGCGAAGATTCCGTCCACCGTGCTCCTCGCGTCGCTCGGCGCGGCCGTGCTCGCGCTCACCTGGGCGACGGTAGGCTCGGCGCACGCCTGGCCCGATCCCGCGGCGCTGCACCACCACCTCGGTTGGTTCCTCGCGGCGGGTGGCGCGTGGGCGCTCGCGCTGGTGATCGTGGCGAGCCTGCCGGCGGCGCGCGGACAGCTGGCGCTGGTGATCGGCGTCTCGGTGCTGTTGCGCATTCCCGCCTGGGCCGCCGCGCCCGCCCACTCCGACGACGTCTATCGTTTCCTATGGGACGGGCAGGTGCAGCGCGCGGGCGGAGATCCGTACGCGCACGCGCCCGACGCGCGGGAGCTGGCCGGACTGCGCAACGAGGCTTGGACCCACATCAACAACCGGCAGCTCCCGACGATCTATCCGCCGGCGGCCGAGCTGCTGTTCCGCGTGGCGGCCGCGCTGCCACTGCCGCCGCTCGCGGCGTGGAAGCTGATCGTGGCGCTGTTCGATCTCGGCCTGCTCGCCCTGCTGGTCGCGTGGTTGGCCTGGCGAAAGCGCGACCTGCGGCTCGCGCTCGCGTGGGGCTGGTCGCCGCTGGTGGCGATCGAGCTGGCCCAGAACGCGCACCTCGACGGGATCGGCGTCGCGCTGCTGATCGGCGCGCTGGTCGCCTGGGAGCGCGATCGCCGCCTCTTGTCGGGCGCGCTGCTCGGCCTGTCGACCGCGGTCAAGCTGCTCGCGGTGAGCCTGTTGCCGTCGCTGCGCAACCGGCGCACCGCGTTCGCGCTCGTCGCCGCGCTGCTGTTGGTGGCGGCGCCGTATCTCGGCGCGGGCGCGCGGATCAGCGGCAGCCTCGGCGAATACGGCCGGCGCTGGCGCGCGAACGAGGGCGCCTTCGCGCTGGTCCATCGGGCGGCCAGCGCGGCGGTCACGCACACGCGCTTCGCATCCCGCCAGGTCCTCACCGACTCGCCGCGCCTGGCCCGCCTGATCACCGGCCGCGACCGCGATCAGGTCTACCCCGACGAGATCGCCAACTTCGCCGCGCGACTTTCGGTCGGCGTGCTGTTCCTGCTGGTGCTGGCGCTCGCGCTCTACCGCCGGCTTTCGCCGGTGCGCATGGCGGGCGTGGCGCTGGGCGCGTTCTTGCTGCTCTCGCCGACGCTGCACCCCTGGTACGTGGTGTGGATGATCCCGCTGCTCGCCGTCGGTGCGTCGCGCGCCTGGGTGGCGCTGGCGGTGCTCGTGCCGCTCGGCTACTGGCCGCTCGGCGGCTATCTGGCGACGGGCGTCTGGGAGGATCCGCTGTGGACGCGCCTGGTCGAGCACGGGCTGGTCTGGGCGTGGCTGGTGATTGAAGCCTTCCTTACGCCGAAGGCGGCGTTCCATCGCGGGAGCGATGAAGATTGACCCTTCGCAAGGGTCCGGTAAGATTTGAGGTTCCGTGAGAATCGGGATCGCCATCCTCATGCTCTCCGGTCTCGCCCGGGCGGGGACCGTGCGCGGCACGGTCACGCTGCCGGCGGAGACCCGCGCGGCCGACACGCGCGATGGCCACTGGCGCGTCGAGAACGGCATGCTGCCCGTCGGGCCGCGCTGGCCCGACCCGCGCTCCGAGGTGGTGGTGGTGCTCGAGGGCGGGCCGGCGGCGGACGCCAAGCACAAGGACAAAGACAAGGCCGCGGATGACAAGCCGCCCATCATTAATATGGAGCTTCACGGGCTGCGTCTCGATCCGCGCGTGCTGGTGGTGCCGGTGGGCGCGACCGTCTCGTTCAAGAACGCCGACCGCGTACCCCATTCGCTGTTCCTCGAGAACGCCATGTCGTTGATGGGTCCGGAGTCGCAGCCGGCCGGCCAGACCCGCACGGTCCGCGTGATGGCCTCCGCCGAGTACGCAGTGCGCGATCAGGAATACCCGCACATCGAGGGAACCATCGTCGCCGTCGACACGTCGCACGCCTCGCAGGTCGACGACAAGGGCACGTTCAAGATCGAGGTGCCCGAGGGCAAGTACAAGATGCGCGTCTACTGGCGCGGCGAGTGGAACACCTTGATGGAGTCGCTCGAGGTGGGCCCGCGCATCACCGAGGTCTCTCTACAGATCCCGGCGCCCAAGGTGCACGCGGTGGGCAAGGCGGAGAAGGGGCGGGGCGAGTAGATGTTCTGGTCCAAGTTGTGGCTGTGCTTGATCACGCTGGCGGCGGGGCTGGCCGTCGCGGTCGCGCTGCTCGCGCCGGGGCCGCTGGCGCACGACCTGGAGCGTGAGGCGGGCGCGCGGCTGGAGCGCGCGCAGCACGCCGCGTCGCTGCTGCTCAAGGTGAACGCGCGCAAGTGGATGGACACCGCCGCGCAGGTGGCGGGCGACGCGGTGCTGGTGGAGTCGCTCGACCAGGCGACCCGCGATCAGGCGGCCAAGGGCGGCGACCTGAACCTGGTGCACAAGACCGTGCAGGAGCGCCTGCGCTACTTCAACGACAAGATGAAGGTCGATCTGGTGATCGCCACCGACGGCAAGGGGCGGGTCATCGCGCGCGCCGGGCTGGACGAGGGCGTGTTCCGCGACGGCGTCGAAGGCTTTCCGCTGGTGGCCGACGCGCTGCGCGGGCTGCGCGGCGACGACACCTGGTCGCTCGGCGGCAAGCTGTATCGCGTGGCGGCCTCGCCGGTGATCGCGCGCGACCGCTACGCCGGCTCGCTGATCGTCGGGCAGGAGGTGGGCGGCGAGCTGGCGCAGTCGATGAAGCAGGTGCTCGACGTCGAGGTGGCGTTCCTCTTGCGCGGGCGCGTGCTCGCGTCGTCGTCGCAGCTGCCGGTGCTGACCCGCTTGCCGGTGGTGCTCGATCAGCAGGCGGCCGAGCTGGCGCGGGCGGGCCATTCGACACCGCTGTCGCTCGAGGCGGGCGACAAGCCGTACCTGGTCGTGCTGGCGCCGTTCGCCGGCGAGGCGGCCGCGCACAAGGCCGCCTACGCGCTGATCCTACCGCGCACGCCGTCGGCGAGCCTCCCGGCGCTGGTGTCGCAGCTGCTCGCGCAAGATCCCAAGACGCTGCCGTGGATGGCGCTGGCGCCGATCGGCGGCGCGATGCTGTTCGCGCTGATCCTGGGGATCGTGCTGATGCGGCTCGAGGCCGACCGGCCGCTCAAGCGGCTGTTGCGCGATGCGCAGGCGCTGGCGCGCGGCGAGGTCGCGCGGCTCGACGACGATCGCCACCCCGGCAAGCTCGGCACCGTCGCGCGCGCGGTGAACACCACGCTCGATCGCCTGGGCACGTCGAGCCCGCCGCCGTCCTCTTCGCGTGGGCAGCCCCTTCCGCTCAAGTACGCCGAGCCGCTGCGCACGCCGCTGCCGCCGCCTGCGCCGCCACCGCCGAGCTTCGTCGGCGCGCAGCCGGAGAAGCCGGGGCTGTTCGGCGAGCTGTCCGATCCGGGCATGGGCGGCCACGACGGCGGCGGACCGCACCGGCCCAACGCCGAGACGCCGGTCTTCGAGCCGCCGGCCGAGCTGGTGGCGAAGATGCACGAGTCGTCGCGCCGGCAGGATCCCGAGCCCACGCCGCTCACCAGCCCGAAGATGCACCTCGCGCCGCTCACCGACACCGACGCGCAGGTGACCAACGTGGCGGGCATGGGCAAGGACGACGGGCCGGACCTGATCGACGCGCCGGGCTTGTCCCTGCCCCCGCTCAAGCCGCTGCCGTCGAAGCCGCTGCCGCCGCGCCGCATCCAGACCCCGCGACCTTCGCCCGCGGAGCAGTTCGGCGAGGACGATCCGACCCGCGCGGCCGCGTCGGCCAAGCCCGCGCCTCCCAGGCTCAGCCCCGAGGAGGAGGCGCTCGACACGGAGCTGCAGCAGGTCTACCACGACTTCATCGAGACCAAGCAACGCCTCGGCGAGGCGACCGAGGGCGTGACCTACGACAAGTTCGTGGTCAAGCTCAAGGCCAACCGCGCGCAGCTGATCACCCGCTACTCGTGCAAGAGCGTCAAGTTCCAGGTCTACATCAAGGACGGCAAGGCCGCGCTCAAGGCGACGCCGGTTCAGGCGTGATCGCTACTCGCTGACCGTGTAGGTGGCGTGGCAGGACGCGCCGAGGAAGTTGCGGCAGGTCTCGCTGGAGACGCCGTCGTGCGCGCGGCCCTTGCACTGGCCGAATTGGTTGCTGACGGTGAACTTGCCGTCGGAGTCGATGGTGCCGTGCACGTCGGGAAAGCCGGCGGCGCGCACGTGGACGCGCGAGCCGGTGGTGGTGACGCGCGCCGAACGCACGATCGTGTTGGGCGGGCAGTCGGTGGAGCTGAGCACCCAGGTGGCGGTCGATGACTTGGCCGCCGGCGCAGGTGTCTGAGCGGGCGCCGGCGTGGGCGCGGGCGCTGCGGACGGATCCGCGGGCGCCGGGATGGCGGCGACCGGCTGCGCGGTGGGCGTTCGGAAGATCGCGATCGCGCCGACGCCGACGATCGCCGCGATCACGCCGGCGAACATCACCCACAGCCGCGCGTTCGGACCGTGCAGCGTCGACAGCGGTCGCGCGGCGACGACCACCGGCGGCACCGTCGCCATCGACGGCAGCGCCGTGACCACCGGCGACTGGACCGCGATCACCGGCGGCTGCGTCGCGACCACCGGCGGAACGGTGGGGCTCGTGCCGCCCAGCGCAGCGACCAGCGCCTCGACGCTCTGGAAACGGCGCGCGCGATCCTTCTCGAGCGCCTGCAGCACCGCCAGCTCGACCACCGGCGGGATGGTCGTGTCGAGGCTGCGCAGGGGCGGCGGCGGCTTCGATAGGTGCGCCACCAGCAGCTCGGCCAGGCCGCCGGCCTCGAACGGCAGCCGGCCGGTGAGCATCTCGAACAAGATCACGCCCAGCGCGTAGACGTCGGTGCGCTCGTCGACGTTGGTGCCGTTGCACTGCTCGGGCGACATGTAGTGCGGCGTGCCCATGATCGCGCCGGTGCGGGTCTTCAGATCCGCGCCGTCGGCGAGCAGCTTGGCGATGCCGAAGTCGAGCACCTTGACGAACTCCGGATCGCCGCCCTTGCGCACCAGAAAGATGTTGTCTGGCTTGAGATCGCGATGGACGATCCCGTTCGCGTGCGCCGCGGTGAGCGCCTCGCCGATGCCGCGCGCAATTCGAATCACCCGGTCGAGCGGCAGCTTCTTCTGCTCGCGCAACAGCTCCGCCAGGCTCCTGCCCTCGAGCCACTCCATGACGATGTACGAGGCGCCGTCGTCGAGCTCGCCGAAGTCGAGCACGTCGATGATGTGCTCGTTGGCGATCGCGGTGGCGGCGCGCGCCTCGTTGAAGAAGCGCTGCACCAGCTCCGCGCTCTGCGAGAGCTGCGGCAGGAGCACCTTGACCGCCACCTTGCGGCCGATGCGCGGATGCTCGGCCAGATACACCGCGCCCATGCCGCCCTGGCCGATGAGCTTCCCGATCACGTAGTTGCCGACGGTGCGCCCGATCATCGGCTTGACCTGACTCATGGTATCACGCGCGCGGAAACGCGACGGTGAACACCGCGCCTTCGCCGGGTGCGCCACCGACGCGAATCTCGCCGCCGTGATCGGTGACGATGCGGTGCACGATCGCCAGCCCGAGGCCGGTGCCCTTGGGCTTGGTGGTGAAGTACGGGGTGAAGATCTTGCCGCGCGCCTCTTCGGAGAGGCCGGGGCCGTTGTCGGCGATCTCGATCTCGACGCGATCGCCGGCGGCGCGCGTGGTGATGCGGATCGAGCCGGCGGGCGTGGTGCTGGCCGCGTCGCGCGCGTTCTCGAGCAGGTTCATCAGCACCTGCGTCACCTGATCGCGGTCGGCGAACGCGCGCGGCAGCTCGGGCTGCAGGTTGCGCTCGAGCGTCACCGCGCCGGCGTAGAGCGCGAGCGCGGCCTCGACCAGCTCGCCCAGATCGCACGGCTTGAGCTGCGGCGCCGGCATGCGCGCAAACGCCGAGAACTCGCCGACGATGTTCTTCAGGCGCGCCACCTCGTCGAGGATGGTCTGCGCGGACTCGACGAACAGCGCGTCGAAGTGCTCGGTCCCCTTCTTCTGCGCGCGCTGCAGCGTCTCGATCGCCATCTGGATCGGCGTGAGCGGGTTCTTGATCTCGTGCGCGATGCGCTGCGCGATGTCACGCCACGCGGCGACGCGCTCGGCGCGCACCAGCTCCTCGCGGGCGGCCAACAGATCGCGCGTCATGGTGTTGAACGCGATCGCGAGCTGGCCGATCTCGTCCGAGCCCGACACCTTCACCTGCGCATCGAGCTGGCCGCGCGAGACCGCCCGCGCGCCATCGGCCAGATCGGCGAGCGGCTCCGACCAGCGCCGCGCCACGATCGCGCCGAGCAGCAGCGCCAGCGCCAGCCCGCCCAGCCCGAGCCCAGCGGCGGCGAACGAGATCAGATCGAGCGTGTGCTCCAGCTCGTCGTCGGGGATGGAGATCTCCACCTTGGCGGCGAGCGTCCCGTCGGCGCGCTTGAACTCCACCACCGTCTGCGGATAGGGATGCGCGCCGGCCGGCGGCGGCGGGCCGAGCAGCACCTTGCCGTCGGGCGCGACCAGCCGCGCGCCGCGATGCAGGCGCTGCAAGAATGCCGCGCCGAGCGCCCGCCCGCCGATCACCGTCACGCGCGGCCGGCGCGCCACGCCGCCTTCCGAAGACGGCACCGGCACGTGGAGCTGCACCTCGCGCGCGGACTCGATGGCCAGCTGGCGTCGCGCGCTGCCGTTCTCGATCAGCTGCTCCTCGACGAGCTGCGCGGAGCCGGTCCGATCCCGCGCGAGCGCCAGCGCCGCTGGATCTTGATCGCCGATGCGCCCGGGAAAGTGCGGCGCCGCCAGGATCTCGCCGCGCTCGTCGAGGATGGTGAACACGTCGAAGCCGAGCGCGCGCATCTGCGTCTCCGCGCGCGCCTCGAGGTCGCGCTGGTGCTCGTCGTCGAGCCCGCCCTTGGCCAGCTCCACGAGCAGCGGGCCGATGGTCGGATCGTCCACGCGCGCCACCCGCAGGGTCGCGGCCTGCACGTCGTCGCTCATGCGCTGGTACTCGTGATCGACCTCGGCCTGCGCCTGCTCGAGGGTGCGCTTGAACTCGCCGCGGTACTGATTCGAGATCACCACGCGCGCCACGCCGGCGAGCACCGCGATGGGCGCCAGCGCCACCGCCGCGAAGGCGAGCGTGAGTTTTGTCTGCAAACGCACAGATTCGCCCCAGTGTAGTCATACGGACCCGGGCTTGCATCTTCTCCCCTGCAAGGAGAGCGAGCATGCGAATGGCCCTTGTGTTGGTCTTTGCGCTAACCGGATGTGCCACAGTTCACCCAAATCGGGTCGCCAGGCGCCAGGAAGTGAAAGCGGACACCCGCGCGGCGACGGTCGACACCATGCACACGCCGGATCGCGATTCGGTCGAGGACGAGCGCACCGGCGAGCAGCAGCTCA
Organism: Myxococcales bacterium; assembly: GCA_003170275.1. Taxonomy (GTDB): domain Bacteria; phylum Myxococcota_A; class Polyangia; order Palsa-1104; family Palsa-1104; genus PALSA-1104. Next base: position 93,093 of record PNAM01000103.1, on the reverse strand, counting down.
AGACCCCGGACAGCCTGTCGCATCACCCGGAGTAGGCTAGCGACGGCGGAAGTGCACGTCGGGCCAGGAGATCCGGCCGGCCCAATCGAGCGCGAGGCCGCGCAGCTCGGGCGCGTGGTGCACGCGCGCGCCGCGCTGGTAGAGCGAGATCACGCGCGCCAGGGATGACTCGGGCACGCCGGTCGCGGGTGCGTGCGCAAGCGTTGCGCGCGCGGCGGCCGGATCGACCGCGGCCAGCAACGCCAGCTCGGCCAGGCCGGCGTTGGGTGCCGGCGGCGCGGCGACGCCTAGCGCGAGCTCGTATTTCTGCTCCGCGAGGCGGCGCTGGTACGACGCAGCACCGGTCGATTCGATGGTCAGGTCGATGCCCAGGCGGGACAGCTCGGCGAGCAGTCGATCCGCGAGCGCGCGATCGTCGAAGCGCGAGCGATCGACCAGCAGGGTGAGCTTGAGTCGATTGGGAAAGCGGCGTTCGAGCGCCGTCTTGGCAGCCGCCGGATCGTACGGCACCGGCGCGACCGACACGCGCGCGGGCTCGCGGATCAGCCGGCGCAGCCGCTCGCGATCGATGCCGGTCGCCAGGGCGGCGCGCAACGGCCCCGCCACGTCGTCGGGCAGCGCGCGGCCGATCGCCAGAAAGCCGACCAGCGCAGGCGCGCTCTCGACGTCGACCGACGCGCGGCGCGTGCCGCCGACCTGAAACGCGCTGGCGGCGTGCCGGGCCGCGTGCAGCGTGCCCACCTCGTAGCACTGGCCTTCGTCGGTGCGCGAACCGAACGCGCGCAAGAGGAGCGCGTCCAGGTACGGACGGCCGGCGAAGCACGCGGCGTTGGCGGTCAGCTTCACCGACGGCGACTCACCGCCGAGCGCGGCCGACTCGACCGCGGCCTGCTCGGCCCCGAAGAGATCGATCGTCGCCGGGCCCTCTGCGGGCGCGGGTGCGGGTGNNACCGCGAACGGGCCCGAGCCGATCGTGCGCGTGGCGGTCGGCGCGGCGCCGCCGGGGGTGATCGCCGCGGCGGGTGTGGACAAGAGCAGCGCCAGATCGGGCGCCGGCCGCGACAGCTCCAGCTCGACGGTATCGTCGGCGACGACGCGCGCCGCGCGCACCGGTCCCAGGCTCCAGCCGCCCGGCTCGCGCACCGCGCGCTGCAGCGACGCGGCCACGTCGGCGGCGCGCACCGGCGTTCCGTCGTGGAAGCGCACGTCGGTGCGGATCTTGAGCCGTGCGCGCGCCTGCGGCAGCAGCCCTTCGGCTTGCGGCGCCGCGGGTGACGGCGGGTCGAGCGAGATCGCCAGGGACGCGCGCGGCTGGCCCGTCGCGTCGATGCGAAACGGCGTGTCGAAGACCAGCGCCGCCACTTCCTGATCGCCCAGCGACGGGGAGAGCGGATCGAGCGAGATCGGCGCGGAGGCCAGCGCGCCCTGGGCCGCACCGCCGTAGCCAGCCCGCGTCTCCGCCCGCGCCAAAGACGTGAACGTGAACGCAAACGTGAACGCGAACGCGAGCGCGCGCATCAGTTCACCAACCACAGCTCGGTCTTGCGCGCGGCATCGTCACGCACCGCCGCGACGATCTCCACCCGCCCGTCGCCGTCGACGTCTCCGGCGGCGATCGCGCGCACGTTGCCCGGCAGGCGATCGACCCGGTGCACGACCGGCGCGCCCGGCGCGATCGCGCGGATCACCAGCGCGTCCGGCTCGCCCGGCTCGACCGGCTCGCTCGCCGCCACCACGTCGCCGCGATCGAGCGCCGCCAGCGCTACCTGCGCCCCGACGCCGCGCACCTGCAGCGGCGCGAGGCTGGTCGCGCGCAGCCACAAGATGCCGCCCGGCAGCACCGCGGCGCTGGCCAGCGATCCGCCACGTGCGCCGCCCTTGCGCAGCCCGGCGGCGCTCCAGAACTTGTCGGGCAACAGGCCGGCCAGCGCGCCGCAGCTCTCGGCCGCGAACCAGTCGACGCCCGGGCTGCGCTCGCACGCGCCGCCCAGGCCTGGAAAGCTGAAGCCGCGCGCCGCCTGCTGCGCTCCGCGCGCGCGCTTCATCCCGTCGCTGAAATCGCTCGCGTGCGCGATCAGCGCGCCGTCGTCGACGCTCACCGTCGCCAGCTCCGCGCGGGGTCGCTCGGCCGCCGCGCGACCGTCGAGGCGCACGCGCCAGCGCTCCTGCGCGCGGCCGCCTTCGATCCCCCAGGCGATCACCTCGCCGGCGGTCACGCCCACGATCTCGGGACGGCCGTCGCCGTCGGCGTCGCCCACGTCCAGCGCGAGCAGCGCCACGTCGCCGATGGCCAGCGGGCGCGCCTGCCAGGCGACGGGCGCGTTGGGCGGGGTGCCGGCCGGCGGCAGGTACGCGCGCAGCTCGTCGTCGAGCGCGGCCTCGGCGAACAGGTGCGCGCGCACCTCTGGCTCGCCGCCCCACAACCCGCTCGGCAGCGCCAGCACCATCCCGCTCGCGCGCAGCTTGCCCGCCGAGAGCTCGACCTCGACGCGCACCAGCCGCTCGAAGCCCGCCGCGCGCGCCCACGCCGGATCCGGCTCGCCGCGCGTCACCGATCGCACGCCGAGCGCACGCAGCCGCGCCACCAGCAACCCATTCAGATCCGTCGCCAGCCTGGGCCACGGCGCCGCCACCACCACCGCGACGTCGCGGGTTCGTGGGCTGTCGAGCCCGCCGCGAATGCGCTCGGCGAGCCCGTCCGCCAGCCCGTCGAGGCTGCCGCGTCCCGTCCCGCCCAGACACAAACACGCCGTCGCGATCAGGAGGGTTCGGGGAAACACGCCGTGAGGATAGCCTATTGCGAACGCGGAGCGTCGTGCCGGTGGCGCCAGAAGTCGAGCGCCGCGCGCCCCAGGCTGACCGCCTGCTCGACGCCGCCCGCGATGCGACGCGCGACGCTACCGAGGAGCGACCCGTCGTCCGCCGGCCCGGCCGCCATGCGCTCGCTCGCCCCGCCGGCAGCGCGCGGCGCCTCCTTGGCGTCCATCTGCGCCTTGAGGTTGGGGATTTCCACGATTGGCGTGGTCTCCATTTCGAAATGGCTCGAGTTCGGATGATTGTGCTTTCGCTTGCCCATTCGGCCTCCCAGCGAATGAAAAGCAAATGTGGTGCCTACATTAATAGGGTGCACGCCATTCGCCGTCCGTTACGCCCGTTGCGCCCCTTGCACCCGTTGGTGGTGCATTTTCCGCTGGCGCTGTTCGGCATGAGCTTCTTGTTCGACGTGCTGTCGCTCGAGCTGGGGGCGGCCATGGTCGAGGCGGCGCGCTTCAACGTGCTCGGCGGGTTGATCGCGGCGGTGGTGACGGGCGCGTTCGGCGCGCGCGACTTTCAGCGTTTCCTACCGGCGCACAGCGCGGCGCGCCGGATCGCGCGCTACCACGCGGCGCTCAACCTGCTCGCGGTCGCGCTGTTTGCGGTCGGGCTGGTGCTGCGCTTCCAATCGCGCGGCGCGTCGTCGACGCCGCCGTGGCCGTTCGTGCTCTCCGCGGTGGGCGTGGCGCTGCTGGGCGTGGCCGGTTACCTGGGCGGCGTGATGGTGCACAACTATCCGTCTACCAGGTGACCTCGATCTCGGCGCGGCCGTTCACCACCTGATCGGCGGCGCGCCCGGTGCGCTCGCCGAGCCGCACCAGGAACACCACGCACGCCTCGGCCACCGACGCGACCACCGGCGCGGGCGGGTTGGGCCAGCCCTCGATCCCCATGCGACAGCGACGGGGCCCGCGCGCCAGCACCACCAGCTCGCCGGTGTTGTAGCTCATCTGCCAGAAGGTGCCCGAGCGCTGCAGCAACAGCTCCGGCGTGATGTCGGCCATGAACGCCGACCAGCCCTTCTGCACCGCCACCGCCATGCACGAGCGCGTCATCTCGCGCAAAAGCTGCCAGGTCTTCGGATCGCCGTGGCGCTGCTCGAACGCCTCGAGCGCAGGCAGCCACACCGCCAGCGGCACCCAATCGTCGGGCCAGCTCCCGTCGCGCACCAGCCGCGCGCCGTCGGGCGGCAGTCGCTGCGCCACCGCTTCGTAGGCCTGGTCGCCCTCGCGATCCTTCAGGTAGCGCAGGAACGAGCGCACCAGCCGCTTCGAGACGCACGGCGCCTTGGTCATCGCGACCCACCCTGCCCCCCGGGCAGGGGCCCAGTCTTGTCCCCGAAGCGGCTCTCGATCTTCAGCACGCGCTCCTTCAGCTCGCGGTTGTCGGTCTCGAGCTTCTCCAGCGAGTCGCGCAGGCTCTTGACCGCGTCGGACTGCGCGGCGCCGGACGCGAGCGCACGCGCCACCTCGCGCGCGCGCCGCCGCACCCGCCCGTCGAGATCGTTGCCCATCGCGCGCTGCAGCGCCCCCACCGCGTCGGCATCGCCGAGCACGCGCAGCGCCTCGACCGCGGCGATACGCGCGCGGAAATCGCGATCGTCGAGCAGCTCGATCAGCACCTCGCGCACCTGACGCTTGCGTCCGGCGTGCTCGGCGCCCAGCGAGCCGAGCGCAGCGATCGCCGCGCGCCGGCCGACCACCGGCTTGCCGTAGGTCACCGCACCGAGTGCGATGTCGATCGCCCGCTCGTCGCGCAGCTCGGCCAGCCCGGCCAGCGCCATCGACTGGATCACGTCCAGGTACGAGGGCCGCTTCATCGCCTCGACCAGCGCCTCGAACGCGCGCGGCGAGCGGGTCCTGGCCAGCGCCAGCGCGCTCTCGGCCTCGACGAAGTAGCTGGCGTCGCGCGCGAGCGTGCGCTCGACCGCCCGCGCGGCCTGGTCATCGTGACGGAACGCGCCCAGCGCGCGCACCATCATGCGCCGCGTCTTGGGATGCGCCTCGGCAGCCAGCGCCTTGGCGATCGCGTCACGCGCGCCGTCGGTCTTGATCTGCGCGAGCGCCCCCGCCGCCTCTCCGCGCACCGCCCAGAACGCGTCCGCTCCCATCGCCTGCGCGAGCTTTTCGATCGACGTGGGATCGCCGTGCTTGCCGAGCGCGCGCGCCGCGCGGATGCGATCGACCGCGTGCTCGGCCGCGAGCAGCTCGGCGTGCAGCCACTCGTCGGGCTTCTTCACCTCGTAGGTCTTGAGGAAGTGGTTGCCCGGGTCGACGATCACCTGCGACGGCTTTCCCGACAGCGGAAACAGGAACGTCTCCTGCGCCCCGTCGAGCTCGACCTGCTTGTCCTCGATCTTGCCGTCGACGACGAAGCGGATGGTGAGCGGCAGGTGGAACAGCGGCGTCTCGGCTTTTGGTTCCTGCTTCTGCTTGAGCGCCACGCGCAGCAGCTTCTGCGCGTCGTCCCAGCTCAGCTCCGCCGACAGCTCCGGATGCCCGGCCATGAACACCCACTGCTGGAAGAAACGATCGGCGTTCCAGCCGGTCGCCTCCTCGACGGCGCGCGCCAGATCACGCGTCTCCACGCTGCCGCCCTTGTGCTTCTGCACATAGTGCTGGATGGCCTTCCAGAAGCGCGCGTCGCCCAGCTGGTGCTTGAGCATGTGCAGCACGCAGCCGCCCTTTTCGTACAGGTGGCGATCGAAGACATCGATCGGCTCGTGCCACACGTTGGTCACGATCGGCCGCCGGTAGCGATGCGCGTCCTCGTCGAGGTACGCCTCCATGTCGAGCAGGCGATCGTAGTCGGCGTCGTCGCGCGTGCTCGACGCTTCCTTCCACAGGATCTCGAAGTAGGTGGCGAAGCCCTCGTTGAGCCAGCCGTGCGACCAGTCGCGGCAGGTGATGAGGTCGCCGAACCACTGGTGCGCCAGCTCGTGCGAGATCAGCGGCTCCGACGAGAAATCGAGGTGCGCGCGCTCGTCGTGCAGCGTCTGATCGGTGAGCGTGGTCGCCGAGGTGTTCTCCATCCCGCCGAAGATGAATTCGGCCACGGTGATCTGGCTGTAGCGCGGGTAGGGATACTTCTGCCCGGTCAGCTTCGAGAACAGCTCGAGCATCTTGGGCGTGTTGGCGAACGTGCGCGGCGCGTCGGCCTCGCGTCCCGGGGTCAGGTAGTAGACCACGTCGATGTCCTGCCACTTGTCGCCGAGCACGGTGTACTCGCCGGCCACCAGCGTGATCAGGTAGCTCGAGTGCGGCACCTCGTGGCGGAAGTGGAAGGTGCGCTTGCCCTGCCGTTTCTCGTCGGAGACCAGCGTGCCGTTCGAGAGCGCCACCATGCGCTCGGGCACCGTCGCGATGACCTCGGAGGTCGACTTCTCGTGCGGATGGTCGAAGCACGGGAACCAGTGGCGGTTGTCCTCGTCCTGGCCCTGCGACCACACCTGCAGCGGGCGCTTGGGATAGGCCTCGTCGGGATGGATGAAGTACAGCCCGCGCCGCGGCGTGCACGCGTAGCGCACGATCAGCTGCAGCTCGTCGCCCTCTTTGCGCGTGCCCAGGTCCACGCTGATCAGCCGGCCGTCGTAGCTGAACGGCGGCTGCGCGCCGTCGCCGAGCGACACCGCGTGCAGGGTCATCTCGACCGCGTTGACGATCAGGCGCGTGGGCCCGTCGTTGAGCACCACCAGCGACTGCGTGCACACGCCCTCGACGCTGCGTCGCTCGAAGTCGAGCGCCACCTCGACCTTGAGGTGCTTGACGTCGCACACGCGATCGGGCGCGAACGACGCCCTGGCGCCCGGCAGCGCGAACGGCAGGTGCGTGTCCGAAGACGAAGACGCGTCCTCGTGTAGCGTCACACAGCGACGGCAGGTGAATCCGCGCTCGTACCGCAGCATCCGCTCTCCCCGATAATAGGAGAGCGAAAAGTATCACCAATCAGTCGGTGATGCTCATGTCTTGCGAGGCGGTGCCCGAAAGATCAGGCACGACGCCGGACGCGTCCGAGCTGTAGTCGTCGTCGCCGCAAGCGGCCAGCGCGCTCATCGCAATCAACACGAGAACCAAACGAAGCCAGGCCATACCAAAATCTTAACACGCCTACAGCCCGTCGAGCGAGGCCACCGGGTCGAGCTTCTTCGGCTTGACGATCCACACCAGCTTGCCGTGCTTTCCGTCCCAGTCGAGCCGCACCGCGGTGCCCTTGGACAGCGACAGGCCCGGCTTGCCGAGCAGCGCCGAGAGCAGCTTGCCCATCGACGGCTCGTGGCCGACCAGCGCCACCCGCTGCTCCCGACGGAGCGCGATCAGCTCGTCGATGATCTGGTGCGCGCGCCCACCCGGGGAGAGCAGGCTCGAGACCTCGAGGCCGCCGGTGTAGCTGACCGCCATCGCCACCAGCTCGGCGGTCTCCACCGCGCGCACCAGCGGGCTCGTGATGATGGTCTCGAGCGCGATGCCCTGCCGCGCGAGCGCCGCGCCGACCGCGTGCGCCGCCTGGCGCCCATCGGCGGTGAGCGGCCGCTGGTCGTCGTCGTTGTAGAGCGTGCCCTCGACGGCCTTGGCGTGGCGGATGAGGAACAGGTCCATTCCTCCCTGTATCACACGTCTAGGACTTTCGCGGCGGGCGCAGCGTGACCAGCGTCGCGCCCCAGCCGCCTTCGCCTTCGCCCGCGAGCCGGAAGGCGACCACCAGCGGATGCTGCTCGAGCACCGCGTGCACCGTGCGGCGCTGCGTGCCGGTGCCCTTGCCGTGGATCACGCGCACGTCCTCGATGCCGCGCGTCGCGCACTCGACGAGGTAATCGGCCACCAGCTCCTTGACGTCGCGCGGGGCAAACGTGTGGAGATCGAGCACCCCATCGATCGGCAGCTCCACCGCTTCGTCCGGCTCGTGCTCGCTCATTGGTAGATCGTAGCGTAAAGTCGCCGCCGATGCGGGTGTTCGTGACCGGCGTGACCGGGTTGATCGGGCGGCGCCTCGCGGAGCGCCTGGTGGCGCACGGCGACGACGTGACCGGGCTCACCCGCTCGGCCGATCGCGCGCGGCCGCTGGTGCCCGCCTCGGTGCGCATCCTCGAGGGAGATCCCACGCAGCCCGGCGCGTGGCAGGACTCGCTCGCCGCTTGCGAGGCGGTGGTGCACCTGGCCGGCGAGCCGGTGATGGGCCGTCGCTGGTCGGCTGAGCGCAAGGCGCTGCTCACACGCAGCCGGGTCGACGGGACGCGCAACGTGGCCGAGGCGTGCAGCCGCGGCGGCGCCCAGGTACGCGTGCTGGTGGCCGGCTCGGCGATCGGTTACTACGGCGCGACCGGCGAGCGCGAGGTCGACGAGCACGCGCCGGCGGGAAGCGATTTTCTCGCCGAGCTGTGCGTCGCCTGGGAGCGCGAGGCCGGCTACGCGGCGTCCGAACAGCGACGGGTGGTGCAGCTGCGCATCGGCGTGGTGCTCGATCCCGCGGGCGGCGCGCTGCAGCGCATGCTCACGCCGTTCAAGGCGTTCGCCGGGGGGCCGATCGGCTCGGGGAACCAATTTCTGTCGTGGATCCATCGCGACGATCTCGGCGGGCTCTTGCGCCTGGCGCTCGACGACGCGCGCGCGTCCGGCCCGATCAACGCCACCGCGCCCACGCCCGCCACCATGCGCGAGCTGTCGAAGGCGGTCGGCCGGGCGCTGCATCGCCCGTCGTGGCTGCCGGTGCCCACCTTCGCCGCCCGGCTGGTGTTTGGCGAATCGGCTTCGATGTTCCTCGACAGCCAGAAGGTCTTGCCGAAACGCGCCGGTGAGCTTGGCTACAGGTTTCGCTTCCCGAAGCTCGACGACGCGCTGGCGGACCTTCTGAAAATCTGACAGCGCCTCCGTCAATCGGTTGACCCTGTCGGGGTTTTCGACACCCGCCCGGCGGTAAGTAGATGAATTTGCTGCCGCGTCGATTTCATGACGGACGGCATGTCGCTTGCTCAATCGCAGGGTATGGCGAAGCCGGTCCGTTATCAGGTGGTGTTGGCCAAGGCCGCGCCCGCGTTCGAGCGGTTGCCGGTGCCGGTGCAGCAGGTGCTGCGGTTGTGTGACGGAACGCGTTCGGTGGCCGAGATCGCCACGCTGAGCCAATTGCCGCGCGAGCGGACCGGCGAGATCGTGCGGCGCCTGCTGACGAGCGGCGTGGTCTCGCCTGCGGCGGAGCTGCCGCGGCGGCGGCGGATTACGCCGGTGGCGCTGGAGTGGTTGCAGCCGCCCGTGCCCGTGAACGTGCCCGCGAACGTGAACGCGTTTTCGGATGACGAAGAGTCATTCTTCGCCCGCTCGATCGACCACCTGATCGAGACCTAGGCGGCGCGGTAGCGGAGCACCGGATTTGGCGAACGGGTCAGGTCTTCCAGGTTCGCCACCTCGAGCTGACCGCGCCGCGCCAGGTACTCGGCGTGGGCGGCCGCTTCCTCGAGCGCGAGCAGCCGGCCGTATCCAACCTGGGTGCCGAACAGCTCCGCGGCGATCTGCGCGATGGTGTGCGGCTCCTTGCACAGCCCGCGCACGGTCTCGAGCCGCGCGCGGTGGAACTGCTCGATCTCGACGATGCGCTGTTGCAGGCGCGGGATCGGCTCCTCGTGACCGGGCAGCGCCAGATCCACGCCACCGATCTTGCGGAAGCGCTCGAGCGAGATCAGGTAGTGGTCGAGCCCGGTCCACGGCGTGATGCTCTCGGGCGACTGGTGCGGTGTGATGCGCGGCAGCACGTGGTCGGTGGTGAGCAGCACGTTGTGCACCTGCATGCAGATCTGCCCGGGGCAGTGGCCGGGCGCGTGGTGCAGGGCAAAGCCGTTCACCTGATCCCCGTCGGTGACCACGCGATCGACCGGCACCGACACGAACAGCTGCTTGGTGAACACGTACATCTGCTCGAGCTCGTGGCGCACCGACTCTTCCACGCCCGCCCGCTCCAGGAACACGCGCACCTGCATCGCCGCGGTGATGATGCGCTCCTCGAAGCGCGTCAGCACGCGCGCGTCGAACTCGTGCACGTGGATCTTGGCCTTGCCCTTCCACTCACCGACGCCGCCGAAGTGATCGATGTGCGCGTGGCTGATCACCACGTCCTTCACGTCGTCGAGCCCGAGCGGCTCGCCGAAGACCTTCTTGAGGATCTGGTTGGCGCGCCGGAGCTCGTCCTGCGACTGCGCGGTCTGCGAGCCGCAGTCGTAGAGCGTCGCGCGCCCGCCGTCGCAGATCAGGTAGACGTTGTTGACGTGGTCGGGGAAGGTCTCGACCTTCATCAGATAGATGGTCGCGCCGCCCGAGGTCGCGAAGCGCTGCACGCCGCACACCCCGTGCTGCTCGCGATAGGCGTCGCTCGAGCCGCGGCCCTCGGCCACGCGTGCGAGCTCCTCGACGCGCGCGACCTCGGCCGGCCCGACCGTCTGCGCGATCGACTCGAGCTCCTTCTTCACCTCCGCGGCGCTGCCCGGCGCGCCGGTGAACAGCGCCAGCTCGATCTTGTCCCGCTTGCGACGCAGCTCGTGCCGCGGCTTGGCCATTGCCTCACTGTAACGACCGGCCGGCGTGCAAGCCAGCGAATGTCCTGCGCAAGGTGGGGACCGATCTTCGCCGATCGCCTAGATCGTCGCGCCGGGGTCGTGCGTTTCCATCAGAAACCGGAGGAAACATGCGTACGCTCATCGCCGTCACCCTCACGCTCGCCGCCGCCGTCGCCCACGCCGAGCATCCGGAATCGGTCGCGTCGCGCATGGAGCGCCTGCGCCAGGCCGAGGTGGTGGTGGTGACCGGCTCGGCCGATCACATGGAGCAGGTGATGCGGCGCGCGAACGTCAAGTTCGTGGTGGTCACGCCGGACGAGCTGCCGCAGCTTCCGCTGCACGGGCAGCAGGTGCTGATGGTCAACTGCACCGGCGAGATGTCGGCCGCGGCGCAGGAGCGCGTGCGCCGCTTCGTCACTGCCGGCGGGTTCCTCTACACCACCGATCACGCGGTGCACTACCTGGTCGAGAAGGTCTTCCCGGGGTTCATCCGCTACGACAACAAGACCACCAACGAGGAGATCTTCCCCATGCAGGCGACGGGCGAGCGCGGCCTGCTCCGTCACATCGGCGGCGCGCAGGGGCATCCGCGCTGGCAGACCGCCGGCGGCGGGTTCCTCTTCGACGTGGTCGACCCGAAGCGCGTCGAGGTGCTGATGCGCTCGAGCGCCGTCGCCGCGCGCTACCACTCGAGCGGCGTGCTCGGCGTGCGCTTCAAGGTAGGCGACGGGCAGGTGATCCACGTGACCGGTCACTTCTTCACCCAGCCGGGGCAACGCCCGGAGGTGGCGCAGGCGGGTCAGGCGTTCGAGCAGCTCAGCGCGAACGTGGTGACGGAGAAGAAGGAAGATCAGAGCCGTCTCGACGGCCTGTACAACGTGGCGCCGCGCCGCTCGATGGTGATGCAGGCCGCGCCGGCCGCCGCCGCGCCGCCGATCTCGGCCGCGTCGGGCTCGGGCGGCGTGTCGACCTCGTCGAGCACCAAGGTTCGCGTGCTCGGCCGCAAGGGTAAGTACGCCAACGTGCGTGACGCCGAAGGCAACGAGGGCTGGGTCGACGCCGACTCGTTGTAGTACGCTCTACCTCATCCCATTCATCGTGGCGGTTGTCATAACCAGCGGTTATCGGACACCGTCGAGCCGCCGTGCCATCATCGCCAACGCGCCGCTCGTGCAGATCAAATGTCCTACGCCAAGAGCTTGGCCAAATCACCAACTCGATCCGGCGCGTTCACGATACGAATTCACTAATGCCCGATTTCGTCTTTCCTGATCGTCTCGCGCGCGTCGAGGCCGATCGCCACCGACGGCACGTCTTTAGCGACGAGCCGCCCAGCGACAACTTCTTTTCGTATCACGTGCCCGAGGTGGTCATCATTTCCGTTGCCGCTCTCGAGGCTGGCGTCAACGAAATGGCACAGCGCCTGTCCTCCTACGAGAAGCTCGAACTGGCGCCCGGCTTTGAAACGATGAAGATTGCGGCCAAATGGGCGCTGCTCCCGATCACCACAGTGGGAAAGAAATTCGATCGCAGTGCGTCGCCCTGGCAGGACTTCGATCTGCTGCTAAAGCTCAGAAATGCATTCGTGCACTACGAGATCGGCAAAGATCGTCCAACGTGGATGCGCGGATTGACCTCACGGCACTTGTGCCTGACGAAGCCGGGCGACTGGATCTCGACGTGTCTCTCGTCGCGCGTCGCGCTCTGGGCATCGAACGTCGTACCTGACATGTTCGTCTCGATTGAATCGATGCTCGACAAGGAAAACGCGGGGGACTGGCCGTGGAGCGGCCGTGGATTCCTGAAGTGCGATCACACTGGCAAGCGTGTCATTCCGGACTGGATGCTGGGCAAGACCTAAAATCTAGCTCCCCGAACCACGCCCGATCAGGCCGCCCATCTCTGTGCTGTCCTCCATCGATCACGAACGATCACGCCGCGCGCGGTTTCACAGTCACTTTGAAATTTAGCCCACCGTCCGCGAGTTCCTCTTCGAGCGCCATCTCAACCAGCACGTTCACTGAGTAGCCGAGCCGCTTGGCGATCTGCGCAGCACGTTCAGCGCTCACCTTCTTGCGCCCCATCTCGATGTCGCAGAGGTTGGCGCGACTCAGGCCGAGCCTCTTCGAAAAATCGACCTGCGAGAGTTCCTGGCCGAGTCGCCACGAGCGCAGGAAGGCACCGATGGTGCGCCGGCCGAGGCGCCGCTCGAGATCCTTCGACGTATAGTGCCGATCACTTCTCGTAGTCATGTTTGCTCACCCTCGTAACGTACGCGATTTTCAAGTTGCCATCGACGCTCTCCACGTAGAGAACGCGATAGGCCTTGGTCAGTCGCACCGACCGCACTCCTTTCAGCTCGCCCTTCAACCCTTCATCGTGATAGCCGGGCAGCCTCCGCACCGACTCCATCCCGTCCCGCTCGACAGCGCGCACCCAGTCGTAGAAGCTACCAACGATGTGCGCCGGGAGAGCATCGATCTGCTTCTCGACGCGCCGATCCCAGTGCACTCGCCACACTTGGATAATGTACTTCTCGCAGGAGTACACGTCAAGGGCCGCATCACCTCAATTTGTAGTACGCTCGCCCGCATGAAGCACCGAGCAATGTGGTTGTGCGTGGTCGCGTTGTCGGCCGGCTGCCACCAGGCAGGCGCCTCGTCGGGCTCGTCCCAGACTCCCGCTCCCGCACCCACCGCGACCCCCGCCGCGCTGCCGGGCGGTGAAGCGATCTTCGCCGGCGGTTGCTTCTGGTGCGAAGAGACCGCGTTCGAAGGCGTGCCGGGCGTGCTCGCGGTGATCTCCGGCTACACCGGCGGCTCGAAGAAGAATCCCAGCTACGAAGAGGTCTCCTCGGGCTCGACCGGACACGCCGAGTCGGTGCGCGTGCTGTTCGACCCGGCCAAGATCAACTACGCCAGGCTGCTCGACATCTTCTGGCACAACGTCGACCCGACGTCGGAGGGCGGGCAGTTCTGCGATCGCGGGACCCAGTATCGCTCAGCGATCTTCTACCTCGACGACGCGCAGAAGAAGGCCGCCGAGGACTCGAAGAAGGCGATCGACGCGTCGAAGAAGCTGCCCGGCCCGATCGTCACCGAGATCACCCGCGCGGCGCAGTTCTACGCAGCCGAGGAGTACCACCAGGACTTCTACAAGAAGAACCCCAGCCGATACCAGAGCTATCGCAGCGGCTGCGGCCGCGACCGCCGGCTCAAGGAGCTGTGGGGCGAGCCCGCCACCAAGCACTGAATCCTTCCTTGCGCCGAAGGCGGGTTCCATCGCGGGAGCGATGGTCGTGATATGGTTTGCCGATGCGTAATGGCAAGGGGCTGATCATCGGGGTGGACCTGGGCGGGACCAAGATGCACGCCGCCGCGGTCGACGAGGCGGGCAAGGTGCTGGCATCCGAGCGCGCCAAGACCTTGCCGGAAGAAGGCGCCGAGGCGGTGATCGGTCGCATCGCGGGCCTGATCGGCAACGTGGCGGGCGCGCTAGGCGCGAGCGCCAGCGACGTGCAGGCGATCTGCATCGGCGTGCCGGGCGGGGTCAACGACGCCGAGGGGATGGTCGACAAGGCGCCCAACCTGGGCTGGGAGAAGGTGCCGCTGGCCAGCCTGCTGGCCGCGCAGCTCGGCGGCGGCGCGCGCATCTTCCTCGACAACGACGTGCGCGTGGCGGTGCTCGGCGAGCACGCCTACGGCTGTGGGCGCGGCACGCAGACCATGGTCGGCATCTTCGTCGGCACCGGAATCGGAGGCGGGCTGGTGGTCAACGGGCGCCTGCACCTGGGCAGCCGCGGCGCCGCCGGCGAGTTCGGCCACATGGTGCTCGATCCCAACGGGCCCAGGTGCCCGTGCGGCAAGCGCGGCTGCGCCGAGGCGCTCGCCAGCCGCACCTCGATCGAGCGCGACGTGCGCAAGATGATCGAGAAGGGCCACAAGTCGAGCGTGCTCAAGCTCATGAAGAAGGAAGGCCGCCCGCGCCTGACCTCGAGCGTGGTGGCGCGCGCGCTCGAAGACGGCGACAAGGTGATGACCAAGGTGTTCGCGCGCGCGCAGCACGCGGTGGGCCTGCTGGTCGGCAACATGGTCAACGCGATCGATCCCGAGGTGGTGGTGATCGGCGGCGGACTCGCCGAGCGCCTGGGCGAGAGTATGGTCGCGCCGATCCGCGAGGTCGCCTATCGCCACTTCCTGTTGCAGCGCGATCGCGACAAGGTGCGCATCGAGGCCACCGCGCTCAAGGACAGCGCCGCGCCGCTCGGCGCCGCCTTCGTCGCGCGCATGCGGCTGACCGGCGCGCCCGCCCCGAGCCGCCACGCGACCGCGCCGTCCGCGAACGACTGAAGAGCTGGAGCGCCCGCCGCGCTTGACACCACCCTTGCCGCGCGCCACGGTACGCGGCGACATGCCCCGTGTGCAGCAGAAGAAGCCCAAGCCCAGGGCGACGATCGATCCGAAAAAGCGAATCGCAGAGATCATCGCCGGCCTCGAGGAGCTCTATCCCAAGGCGGTGTGCGAGCTCGACTTCGCGACGCCGTTTCAGCTCCTGGTGGCGACCATCCTGTCGGCGCAGTGCACCGACAAGCGGGTCAACCTGGTCACGCCCGCGCTGTTCGCGCGCTTCCCCGATGCGCCGGCGCTGGCCGAGGCCGATCCGCGCGAGCTGGAGAAGATCATCCAGTCCACCGGCTTCTTCCGCAACAAGGCGAAGAACATGCTGGGCGCAGCGCGCGTGCTGATGGACGACTTCGACGGCCAGGTGCCGCGCACCATGGAAGCGCTGCTCACGCTGCCGGGCGTCGCGCGCAAGACCGCCAACGTGGTGCTCGGCACCGCGTTCGGCCTCAACGAAGGCTTCGTGGTCGACACGCACATCGGCCGGCTGTCGCAGCGCCTCGGCTTCACCCGCGAGATCAATCCGGTGAAGATCGAGCGCGTGCTGATGGACAAGCTGCCGCGCGAAAAGTGGACGCAGCTCGGGCACCAGCTCATCTGGCACGGGCGGCGAATCTGTCACGCGCGCAAGCCGGAGTGCGGCGCCTGCCCGCTGCAACCGCATTGTCCATCTGCGGGGAAGGTCTAGATGCCCATCGTCGACGAAACGATCGAGGAATACCTGCACGGCCTGCAGAAGTCGCGCGACCCGGTGCTGATCGAGATGGAGGAGCGCGCCGAAAAGCAGGGCTTCCCGATCATCGGGCCGCTGGTCGGCCGGCTATGCAAGCAGCTCGCGATGTCGATCAACGCGCGCGACGTGTTCGAGCTGGGGAGCGGCTTCGGCTACTCGACCTGGTGGTTCGCGCACGCGGTGGGCGAAGGCGGCCGGGTGGTGCACACCGACGGCGACGCCAAGAAGAGCGCCGACGCCAAGGGCTACCTCAAGCAGGCGGGGCTGGAGCCGCGCGTGCACTTCGAGGTGGGCGACGCCATCGCGATCCTCAAGAAATACCCCGGTCCGTTCGACGTGGTGTTCTGCGACATCGACAAGCACGGCTATCCGGAAGCGCTCGAGCTGATGCGATCTCGCGTGCGCGTGGGCGGCTACATCATTACAGACAATACCTTGTGGTCCGGACGCGTGACGCAGCCTGCCGCCAAGCAGAATGCCGACACCAAGGGCGTGGTCAAGTACAACCAGACCGCGTTCACCGCGCCGGATCTGCTCACCACCATCGTTCCGCTGCGCGACGGAGTAGCGGTTTCGCTCAAGATCGCCGACGATTCGAAACGGAGGCGCTGAGGAACACATGACCACGTCCGAGCCGACCGGCCGCAAGCGCATCAAGGAGATGGAGGTGATGGTCGCCGACGTGATCGTCGAGACGCCCGACACCGCCACGCTGGTGCTGTTCACCGGAAACGATCGCCTGGAGTACAAGGCGGGACACTTCTTGACCATCGATCCGCACCAGTTCGAGTCGCTCGAGCGGTTCATCACGTTCTTCGAGGACTCCAAGGGCAAGAAGGAGCCGCCGCGCGCCTACTCGATGGCCTCGGCGCCGCACGAGAAGTATCTGGCGATCACCATCAAGGAAGAGCGCTACGTCTCGGGGCTGACCAAGTACCCGCCGCTGTTGTCGCCGCTCCTGGTCAAGCGCACGGTGCGCGGCATGCGCCTGAGCATCACCGGCTTCACCGGCCCGTACACGCTGCCCGACGACATCGAAGCGCAGACCGATCACCTGGTGCACGTGTGCGCCGGCTCGGGCTCGGTGCCGAACTTCGCCATGCTCAAGCACGGCCTGCTCAATCACCCCAAGCTCAAGCACACGTTTCTGTACTCGAACAAGACCTGGGACGACATCATCTTCCGCGACGAGCTGCTGGCGCTCGAGCGGCAGCACTCCGATCGCGTGCGCATCGTCAACACGCTGACGCGCGAGGAGCCGCCGCTGAACGTCGCCAACGTGCGGCGCGGACGCATCGACGCCAAGCTGCTCGGCGAGTTCATCCCCGATCCGGCGACCTGCATCGTCTACGCGTGCGGTCCCGCGATCGGTCCGTTCGACCGCAAGGCGGCGAAAGAGAAGGGCGTCGAGCCGGCGCCGCGCTTCCTCGAGTCGGTGCTCGGCGCGCTGGAGACCATCGGCGTGCCCGACAAGCGCGTCAAACGCGAATCGTACGGCTAGCGCCCACATGTCGCGCCGCTACCCCGAGACCCCGATCGTCGCCGTGGGCGTGCTGCTCCTCGACGACGACGGGCGCGTGCTGCTGATCCAGCGCGCACGACCGCCGAACGTGGGGCGCTGGACCGTGCCGGGCGGCGGCGTCGAGGTCGGCGAGACGCTCGAGGAAGCCGCCGCGCGCGAGCTGCGCGAGGAGACCGGCCTGACCTGCACGCTCGGCCCGGTGGTCGAGATCCTCGATCGCGTGATGCGCGACGCCGACGGCCGCGTCGAGTACCACTACGTGATCCTCGATCTGCTCGGCTCGGCGCCGCGCGGTACGCTGGCCGCCGCCTCCGATTGCGCCGACGCCCGCTGGGTCGCGCTCGACGAGCTCGCCGGCTACGACACCACCGACGGGCTCGAGCCCGTCCTGCGCCGCGCGCACGCGATCCGCACCTCGAACGCCGCGCAGCCCTACCGCCACACCGAGCGTTAGCGAAGGCTAACGTCGACGGGACGGTCGTAGGGCGCGAGCCCGAGCCGGAGCGTGAGCAGGGCCAGATCGAGACCGGCGGCGTTGGCGTTCAGATGGCCCTTCACGCTCCCGTTCGCGTGGCCCTTCACGTTCCCGTGCACGAGACGATCGCGGACGTCGACCACCAACGCGCGCGGCGACAGCGTCGATGGGCACATCGCGTCGCACAGCCCGCAGCCGGTGCACGCAAGCGCGCGCAGCAGCTCGACGCCGTCGTCGCGCAGGGTCGATAGGGTCCACACGATCTCGTGCGGGGCGAGCGGTTGCGGGCAGGCGTCGGAGCACACGCGACAGCCCTCGCAGGCCGACGCCGCCCGCAGCAGCCAATCGGCGAGCGGCGTGCGCAGGCGGCGGACGATCTGGTGGCCGGCGGGCAGGATCAGGACCAGCGGACCGAGCTCGCGGGCCTGCGTCGTCCGCTCGACCAGCCGGCCGGCCGGCGCGCCGCCCGCTACAGCCACCCAATCCTCGACCAACGCGCCGCCCGCGCCTGCGACCAGCTCTACCACCGTCGCCAACGGATCCGCCGCGCGCACCGCAGGCGTCGCCACCGCGCCGGCGATCGTCAGGTACTGATGTCCGAACGCGCCGCGCGCCCGCTCCGCGGCCAGCACCAGCTCGTCGGCGCGCGCCACCGAACGCGCCGCCAGCACCGTCGGCCACGCGTCGGCGACCTGCACCAGCTCGACGCGCGCCTCGAGCCGCGCTAGAGCCGTCGCGAGCGCCGCGTGCGCCGCCGAATCGCGCACCGCCAACCCCAGCGTCTTGGCGCGCCGCTCGAGCGCGAGCACGCCGAGCCCGTACACCACGTCGTCGGCGCGCAGCGTCGCGAGCGTGCGCGCGGTCGCGCCGAGCGGTGGATCCGACGCGCAGTCGCCGTACAGCTCAATCACGGCGACGCAAAGTAGACCTCGTCGTAGGCGCAGCTGCAATCGCGCTCCTGCGGCTCGACGTAGGTCACCGGCTGGTGCAGATAGTTGCGCAGGGTCAGCCGATCGGTCCCCCACGACAAGAGGTAGTTCGGCAAGAGCGGGATCTTTCCGCCGCCGCCCGGCGCGTCGATCACCAGGTGCGGAATTCCCATCCCGGTGATGCGCCCGCGCAGGTGCTCGAGGATCTCCAGCCCCGCGCTCACCGGCGTGCGCAGGTGGTCGGTGCCTTGCACCGGATCGCCCTGGAACAGGTAGTACGGCTTGACGCGCATCTTCAACAGGCCGCGGTTGAGCACCTCGATGGTGCGCGGCTGCGAGTTGACGCCGCGCAACAGGACGCACTGGTTGCCGAGCGGGATCCCGGCGTCGGCCAGCCGCTCGCACGCCACGCGCGCGTCGTCGGTGAGCTCCTTCGGGTGGTTGAAGTGCGTGTTGATGTACAGCGGGTGATACTTCTTGAGCATCGACGTCAGCTGGTCGTCGACGCGCATCGGCAAGCACACCGGCACGCGCGTGCCGATGCGCACGATCTCGACATGCGCGATCTTGCGCACCTCCGAGACGATCCATTCCAGCTTGTCGGTCGACAAGGTGAGCGGATCGCCGCCCGAGATCAGCACGTCGCGCACCGCGGGGGTGCGGCGGATGTACTCGAGCCCGCGCTCGATCTCGTGGCGCGAGATCATCCCGGTCTCCTGCCCCACCATGCGCCGGCGGTTGCAGTGGCGGCAGTAGATCGCGCAGCGATCGAGCGCCAGGAACAGCACGCGATCGGGATAGCGGTGCACGATGCACGGCACACCGTCGGGAGACAGCGCGTCCTCGCCGAGCGGATCGACGTACTCGCCGGGCGAGACCTTCTCCTCGGCCGCGGTCGGGATCACCTGCATGCGGATCGGGCACTTGGGGTGTTGCCGATCCATCAACGCGGCGTAATACGGAGTGATGCCGATGCGGAACAAGCCGGGCGCGATCGCGATCCCGCGCCGCTCCTCGTCGGTGAGCTCGACGAACTGCTCGAGCTCCTCGAGCGTCTCCAGCCGGTGGCGCAGCTGCCAGCGCCAATCGCCCCACTCCGCCGCGCTGACGTCTTCCCGGCGATGCAAACGCTTTAGCCGCTCTTGGAGCTGTAGGAGCATGTGGGCTCTTCGAGATAGCCGACGACCGTGCTAAAATCAAGTTGGAGGTCCTTCATGCGGAGACTTTCGCTCGCACTGCTCTCACTCGTGATCATCGCCGGATGCCACCACCTGGACGGTCAGGCGTGCAACGAACGCGGGCTCGCGCGCGCCCTAGCCGATGCGCCGGCCGAATGGGTAAAGGCCGCCGTGCAATATCGCAAGGCCTGCGACGCGGGCAAGGCCGACGGCTGCCTGCAACTCGGCCTGCTCTACGCGCGCGGTCACGGCGTCGATCGCAACTACGGGCGCGCCGCCGAGTTCTATCGCCGCGCGTGCGACGGCGGCATGATGCGCGGCTGCTCGAACCTGGGCGCGCTGTACATGCAGGGTCTCGGCGTGCCGCCGTCCGACACGGTCGCGGTCAAGCTGTTCGATCGGGCGTGCGAAGGCAACAACAACGAGGGCTGCTACAACCTCGGCGTGATGCTGGCCAACGGACGCGGCCTCGAGACCGACGAGGCGCGCGCGGTCGCGCTGTACGAGCGCACCTGCAAGGCGGGCCTCGCTGAAGCGTGCGCCAACCTCGGGCTCATGCTGGCGCGCGGCACCGGCGTCGCGCAGAACGACGTGCGCGCGGTCGCGCTCTACGATCACGCTTGCACCTTCGGCGTCAACGAAGCGTGCGACAACCTCGGCTTCATGGTCGCCGCCGGCCGCGGCGTGCCGCGCGACGACTCCGGCGCGATCAACCTGTTCAAGCACACCTGCGACCTGGGCAACGCCGCCGGCTGCTACAACCTGTCGACGATGTACCGCCAGGGCCGCAACAACCCCGCGCCCGCCGCGCCGCTGCCCCCGCCGGGCGGCGCCGAGGAGCCGCTCCCGTCCGTCCTGCACGCGATTCGCTAGCTCCTCCCCCACCCGTGCTAGACCATCCGGCGATGCAGCCACTCGCCCACGCCGAGCTGATCCGCCAGGCGGCGCTCGCGCTCGGCTTTGCGCGCGTCGGTTTCACGCCCGTCGGGCCGGTCGAGCGGCATCGCGTGTACCAGGAGTGGCTCGAGCGCGGCTACGCCGGCGACATGGCGTACCTGGCGCGCGATGCGGCGGTGCGGCGCGATCCGGCGGCGTTGCTGGCGACGGCGAAGACGCTGGTGACGGTCGCGCTGTCGTACGCGCACGCCGATCCCATCGACGTGCCGGCCGATCGGCTCGCCGGCGGCCCGCGCGGCACGATCGCCCGTTACGCGCGCGGCGCCGACTACCACCACGTGCTCAAAGAAAAGCTGCGCTCACTCGCCCGCACGCTCGGCGAGTCGATCGGCGGCGCGGTCGCGTTCCTGCCGTGCGTCGACACCGCGCCGCTGCTGGAGCGCGAGGCGGCGCAGGCGGGCGGCATCGGGTTCATCGCCAAGAACACCATGTTGATCGCGCCCGGCGCGGGCAGCTACGTGCTGCTCGGCGAGCTGCTGGTCGACGTCGAGTGCGAGCCGGGCGTCTCGCTCGAGCCGCGCTGCGGGCAATGCCGCGCGTGTTTGGACGCGTGCCCGACCGGCGCGTTCGTCGACGCCTATACGCTCGACGCGCGGCGCTGCATCTCGTACCTGACCATCGAGCTCACCGGGCCGATCCCGCGCGAGCTGCGCGCGCTGGTCGGCGATCGGGTGTTCGGCTGCGACGTGTGCCAGGAGGTCTGCCCGTTCAACGCCAGCGCTAGCGACGGCGCGCGCGAGCTGGCCCCGCGCGCGGGCTACGGCCGTCCCGCGCTGCGGCGGCTGCTCGGCCTCGGCGCGGCACAGTTCCGTAAGTGGAACAAGCAGAGCGCGTTGCGCCGCGTGCACCGCGCCCAGCTCCTGCGCAACGTGGCGGTCGCGCTCGGCAACGTCGGCACCGGCGAAGATCTGCCGGCGCTGGCGCGCGCGCTCGACGAGCCGCACGCGCTCATCCGCTCGCACGCGGCGTGGGCCATCGGCGAGATCGGCCGGCGCGGCGCGACCGAAGCGCGCGCGCTCCTGCAAAAGAGGGTGACGATCGAGACCGATTCGATGGTGCTCGAAGATCTCGCGCTCGCGTTGCGCTGAAATGATCGTACTCTGGACCCGGCATGGAACCGGACGCGTGGGTCCTCGAGGCGGCGGCAGGGTGGGAGCAGCGCAAGGCGGCGGAGCACGCCCGGCTCGAGGAGCTGGCGCGGCGCGCCGACGAAGAACGGACGCGCGGCGAGGAGGCCGAGCGTCGCTTCCAGGTCGAGGCGCAGTCGATCGTCGAAGCGCGCCGCCGGCTCGACGAGGACGGCGCGCTGCGAGTGGCGGAGCGGCGCCGCATCGAAGCGGAGCGCAGCGAGATCGAGGCGCAGTGCCGCGCCCTGGACGAAGAGGCCGACGTGCGCGAAGGGCGGCGGCGCCTCGAGGAGGACGGCGCGCGCCGGCTTCAGGAGCGCCAGCGCCTCGAGGAAGAGACGCGCCGGATCGAGGCGGAGCGGCAGGCGCTCGAAGCCGCGGTTGCGGGCGACGAGGCCGAGCGACGGACGCTCGCCGAGAAGACCGCGACGTTCGACGAGGAGAAGCAGCGGCTCGACGCAGCGCGGGCTCGCAACGCGGACAAGCGCGAGCAACTGGAACGAGCGCGCGTGCTACGGGACGAGGAGCGCCGGCGCGCCGTCGACGAGGTCGAGCGCCGTCACGACGAGCGCAGTGAGGCGGCGGGCGCCGCGCCGGCCGCAGCACCGCCGACGGGCGCACGCCGCCGTCGCCGGCTCGAGCTGTGCGCCTCGGTGATCCTCAAGAGCGCCGACCAGCTGATGGTGCTGGCGGTGCGCAACATGTCGCTCTCGGGCCTGTTCCTGTGCTCCGACGGAAACGATCTGTCGTCGCTGGCGGTGGGCTCGTCGCTGGAGTTCATGCTGTTCGCCACGCACGACATCAAGAACGAGGTCGACGTGACGGCGAAGATCGTTCGTCACGCCGCCGACGGCATCGCGCTCGATTGGTCGGAGGATCTCGCGGCGACCTACAAGATCGCGCTGCTGATGGACACGCTGCCGCCGCAGGATCACCCCGGCCACGCCGGCTCGTGATATCCTCGTTTGGTGGGGGACGGGGCCGAGCGTCGTAGCGAGCCGCGCGTCAGCTTTCGCGCGAAGGTGGCGATCCGCTTCGAGGGTCGGGCGCCGATCGAGACCTACTCGATCAACCTGTCGCTCGGCGGCATGAGCGTCGAGCTGCTCGAAGCGCCGAAAGTGGGAACCAAGCTGACCGTCGGCCTGGAGCTCTCCGATGGCATGCCGGTGACCATCCAGGGCAATGCCCGGCACGCGACGACCGTGACCGCGCTGAGCGCCGGCATCGAGCGGTCGGTACGCGTGCTGCTCGGCATCCAGTTCGTCGACGTGAAGCCCGAGGTCGCGCGCCTGCTCAAGGAAGCGCTCGAGGAGCTCGAAGAGGACTGAGCCTCCCCGGCCCTCGCCCCCGCCTGACGGCGCAAGGAAGGGCGACGGTCAGCCGGGCTGATAGATCTGCCCGCCCTTGGCGCGGAACTCGCGCGCCTTTTCCTCGAGGCCGGTGGCGAGCGCCTGGTCCTCGGCGATGTGCTGCTCGTTGGCGTACTTGCGCACGTCCTCGGTGATCTTCATCGAGCAGAAGTTCGGCCCGCACATCGAGCAGAAGTGCGCGTGCTTGGCGGCGTCGGCCGGCAGCGTCTCGTCGTGGAAGTCCTTCGCGGTGGTCGGATCGAGCGACAGGTTGAACTGATCGGCCCAGCGAAACTCGAAGCGCGCCTTGGACAGCGCGTTGTCGCGATCCTGTGCGCCCGGATGTCCCTTGGCCAGATCGGCCGCGTGCGCCGCGATCTTGTAGGTGATCACGCCGATCTTGACGTCGTCGCGATCGGGCAGCCCGAGGTGCTCTTTGGGCGTCACGTAGCACAGCATCGCCGTGCCCATCCAACCGATCATTGCCGCGCCGATCCCCGAGGTGATGTGGTCGTAGCCCGGCGCGATGTCGGTGACCAGCGGCCCGAGCGTGTAGAACGGCGCCTCGTGGCANNTGCACGTCGTGCTTCCAGGCGATCTTGGTGAGCTCGCCGAGCGTCTCGAGCTCGCCGAACTGCGCCGCGTCGTTGGCGTCCGCCGTCGAGCCCGGCCGCAGCCCGTCACCCAGCGAGAACGAGACGTCGTACTTCTTCATCACCTCGCAGATGCGCTCGAACTCGGTGTAGAGGAAGTTCTCCTTGTGGTGCGCCAGGCACCACTTGGCCATGATCGATCCACCGCGCGACACGATCCCGGTAACGCGCCTGGCGGTCAGCGGGATGTAGCGCAACAGCACGCCGGCGTGGATGGTGAAGTAGTCCACGCCCTGCTCCGCCTGCTCGACCAGCGTCTCGAGGAACAGCTCGATGGTCAGGTCCTCGGCCTTGCCCTTGACCTTCTCCAGGCACTGATAGATCGGCACCGTCCCGATCGGCACCGGCGAGTTGCGGATGATCCACTCGCGCGTGGCGTGGATGTTCTCGCCCGTCGACAGATCCATCACCGTGTCGGCGCCCCAGCGCGTGGCCCACTGCAGCTTCTCGACCTCTTCCTCGATCGACGAGCTCACCGCGGAGTTGCCAATGTTGGCGTTGATCTTCACCAGGAAGTTGCGGCCGATGATCATCGGCTCGAGCTCGAGGTGGTTGCGGTTGGCGGGCAGGATCGCCCGCCCGCGCGCGATCTCGTCGAGCACGAACTCCGGCTTGACGTTCTCGCGCAGCGCGACGAAGCGCATCTCCTCGGTGAGCACGCCCTTGCGCGCGTAGTGCATCTGCGAAAAATTCCGATCGCCGCGTGCGACGCGCTGATCGATCCACGGCTTGCGCAGCTTGGGCAGCCCCTGGGTCACGTCGTGCCCCTGCGGGCCCGAGGTGTCGTAGACGCGCAGCGGCGGCTCGCCGCCCGAGAGCGCGATCTGCCGCTCCGGCACCTCCAACTGACCGTCGGTCAGATACACCTTCTTCGACGACGGAAGATCCTCGCTGATGGGCGGGATCGGGCGCGCGGTGATGCTCTTTTCCTTCGCGATGATCGGCAGCTTGTTCAATGGGCCTCCCTACGCCGGCATTACCCGGGTCAGGTTCAAGGGGTCGCGCCAAGTACTGCTCAGGCGCCTCTCAGCCGGGTTTCGGCTCCCCCGTATGTGGTCGCGAGAACATAAAGTAAGATGCCGCGCATGTCCAACGGCCGACACCCGCACTTCATGAGCCCGCAGTTCTGGTACTCGAGCCTCCCGGAGGCGCTCGCCGCCGCGCGCGACTCCAACCGCAGTGTGCTGGTGCAGCTCGGCCGCATGAGCTGCGGCGGCTGCCGCGCGCTGGTGGAGAAGGTGGTCGCCAAGGAAGAGATCCACGAATATCTCGACCAGCACTACGTCTGTCTCGCCCAGGATCTCGACAAGCTAGACCCCGACGTGCAAGCGCTCCTGACCCCGCTCGTCGGCCTCGAGCGCACCCCCTACTGCCTCTACGTCTCCAGCGACGGCCGCGTCGTCCACCACTCCTCCGGCGGCCGCCCCCCCGCCGTCTTCCTCACCGAGCTGATTGAAGGAGTTTCACGCGACCGGTGACCTGCATCATGACGGCGAGGGTGAGGACAGCGCCGACGGTGATGGCCAGGCCGGTGAAGCCGGGCCAGAAGAAGCTGAAGGAGAAGAGGACCAGGTAGACGAACTGGGCGATGCCCATTTCGCGGACTGCGAAGCGCCAGCCGACGAACAGCCGCGCGTAGGTGACCACCAGCAGGATCGAGACTTGCGCGGCGATTAAGAACGAGGGCACGAGCGCGAGATGATCCACCAGGTAAGCGAACAGCAGGTGGAACGCGAAGAACGCCGCGCCGAGGAAAAAGTAGTTGAGTGGGTGCATCACGCGCCCGCGGATCGCCGCGAAGTTGGCCACCACGAAGAAGAAGAACAGCAGGCCCACCGGCGCGAAGAAGGTGATGCGCGCGGCCAGCGGTCCGGGGTTCACCCGCTGCGGCAGCTCGAGGCCGATCGGCTGGTTCGCCACCAGGCTAAAGAACGCCCACTCGCCGTGCCACAGCCCGCTGCGCGCCGCGTGACGCGTCGGCGAAACCGTCCCGGCGGGAAAGTTGATCTCGGCGAAGTTGGTGTCGAGCGCGAGGTGGAAGTTGCGCACCTGCCCGGTGCCCGCGGTCAGCTCGTAGCGCCACGACGAGGTGCCGCGCGAGCGGTAGCGCACCGCGTAGTCGCGCCGCTCGCCGGCCTTGAAGTCGTCCTGCCAGCTGGCCTCGCCATTGGCGATCGCGACCTCGACCGGCGTGCCGTCGACGCGCTCGACCGCGAAGCCGTCATACACCGCGTTGTTGGTGCCGAGCGGAAAGTGCAGCTCGACCACCTGCGCCGCGCCCGACAAGTTCTGAAACCCGTAGCTCGCGCGAAAGTCGACCCCGTAGGTGGCGAACCACAAGAGGCCCTTCTGCCGGTGCTGCAGATCGATCCGCGCGCTGATGTCCGAGCGCTCGAGCGAGATCGGCACCGCGACATCCTCCTCGCGCTCGACCTCCTGCTCGATCGGCTGGCCCTGCGGCGAGTAGGTCGTCACCTTGTGCTTGCGCTTCTGCAGCTGCCGCCACACCGCGCGCGGCGGCGACTGCTGCATCGGCGGACCCCACAATAGGTGGACCTCGCCGTCGAGCGCCGACGAGCTGTCGCCCGATCGCGCCAGCAACGTCGAGCCGAGCACCATCCAGGCCACCGCGCACCCCAACCAGATGAAACCGATCGCGAGAAAGCTCTTCATGCCGTTTACCAGAGCAGCGCGCATGCCATCTGAAAAACCCACGTCTTTTAACCTTTTGGCGCGAGCGCGTGTCTGATCGAACACGGGGTTGACGCTCGCCCGGCCACGCGGGATGATGCCGGCGCTCCGGGGCTGAATAGCCGGGGAGGTCGAAGCGTCGAACCTCCACACAACCAAGAAGGGGGTCCCATGACTCGCGCACTCGTTCTCGCACTCGCTCTCGTCGCCGCGCCGCAGCTCGCGTCGGCCCAGGTCCACGTCTACGTCCCAGGCGTCCGGGTGAACATCGCGCCGCCCGCGGCGCGCGTCGAGGTGCGCGGCGTGGCGCCCTCGGGCAACCACCAGTGGCTCGGCGGCCACTACGCGTGGCGCAACGGCGCGCACGTCTGGCAGGGAGGCCACTGGGCGCTCCCGCCGGGGTCGGGCTACCGCTACGAGCCCGCGCGCTGGGTGAATGAAGGCGGCCGCTACGTGTTCTTCGAGGGCCACTGGATCGCGCCGCAGATCACCGTCGCGGAGCCGGTCGTCGCCACGCCGCCGCCGCCGTCGGAGTACGTGGTGCAGACTGCCCCGCCGGAGCCGATCATCGAGGTGCGGCCCAGCGCTCCGAACGCGGGCTGGGTGTGGCTCCCGGGCTTCTGGCATTGGCAGAACGGCCGTCACATGTGGGTCGCCGGTCACTGGTCGCCGCCGCAGGCCGGCTACGCCTGGGAAGGTGCGCGCTGGCAGCACTTCCCCAACGGCTGGCGCATGGTGCCCGGCCACTGGCGCCGCTAGGTCTAACTAGGCGACGAGTCGCTTGTAGCCGGTCAGGTTGCGCGGAGGGAGCGGGCCGCTGGCCCTCTTGGCGGAGGGCGGAATCGGCGGCGGCGAGACCTTGGCACCCGGCTTGGGCGCAGCGACCCTGGGCCCCTGGGCGGAGCCCAGGGTGGGTTGCAATGCCTGATCGACGCCGAGCAGCCCCTGTAGCACCCCGTGCACCTTGCGCATCTGGTCGGCGGCGCGCCGCGCGTCGAGCTCCGCGTCGCGGATCGAGGCGAGCGCCATGCGCACCTGCCACTCGAGCTCCTCGCGCTTCTCCTGCTCGACCACCAGGCGCTCTTCGTACTGCTCGCGAATGGCCTGCATCTCTTCGCAATCGAACAACTGCCCGGTCGAATGACCGAGGTTGGTCTGGGTGACGTCGAAGTCGTCGGCCTGGAGCACGTTTCCACGCATGGCCGGGCTAGAGTGCAGCGCACATACCAGAATGGGCAGTCGTGGTTTCAGCTAGTTACCAGCTGCGGCCTGGTGGGGCCGGGCTCCAGTGGCCAGGTCAGTCGTCACCCCTTTGGCAGCCACGTATCGATTGCTTCCGCATCTCACAACGGTTACGAGAGGCGTTCATGTCCGCGATCCCGGCAGTCGAGACCGAAGCGCTCGCCAAGCGCTACGCCAAGGTCGAAGCCCTCAAGGGCGTCTCGTTGCGCATCGAGGCCGGGGAGATCTTCGCGCTCCTCGGCCCCAACGGCGCCGGCAAGACCACCTGGATCTCGATCGTCTGCGGCCTGGTTCGCGCGACCGGCGGGCGGGTCTCGGTGCTCGGCCACGATCTCGCCACCGACGGGCTGGCGGCGCGCCGGATGATCGGGCTGGTGCCGCAGGAGATCAACTTCGATCCGTTCTTCAGCCCGCGTGAGGCGCTGCGGTTTCAGATGGGCTATTACGGCATCCCGCCGAACGACGCGCGCATCATGGAGGTGCTCGACGCGCTCGAGCTGGCCGACAAGGCGGACGTCAACGCGCGCGAGCTGTCGGGCGGCATGAAGCGCCGCCTGTTGATCGCCAAGGCGCTGGTGCATAAGCCGAAGGTGGCGTTCCTCGACGAGCCGACCGCCGGCGTGGACGTGTCGTTGCGGCGCGATCTGTGGACCTACGTGCGAAAGTTGCGCGCCGGCGGCACCACCATCGTGCTCACCACCCACTATCTCGAAGAGGCCGAGGCGCTCGCCGATCGCGTCGCGGTGATCGATCGCGGAGAGCTGATCACCGTCGACACGCCGCATGCGCTGATGCAGGCGCACGGCAAGAAGCAGGTGCGCTTGACGCTCGGGCAGCCGGTCGCCGGCCAGCTGCCCGCGTCGCTGACCGCGCTCGGCGCGATGTTGGACGACACGCGCAAGGTGATCACCTGCGCGCCGCCCGACGGCACGATGGGCCGCCTTTTGGAAGCCGCCATGCCGCTCGGCGTGGTCGACCTGCGCACTGAGGAGCCGTCGCTCGAGCAGGTGTTCCTGCAGCTCACCGAGCATGTGAAGTCATGAACGCGATCGGTTTTCGCACCCTGTTCGCCAAGGAGACGCGCCGCTTTCTCAAGGTTCCCGGCCAGACCCTCGCGTCGCCGGTGGTGACCACCGCGCTGTATTTTCTGGTCTTCGGCTTCGCGCTCGGCGGCAAGGTGCGCGAGCTGGATGGCGTGCCCTACGTGCGGTTCATCGTGCCCGGCCTGGTGATGCTGGGGCTGATCCAGAACTCGTTCCTCAACAGCGCGTCGTCGATGTTCATCATGAAGGTGCAGGGCACCATCGTCGATCTGCTGATCGCCCCCTTGTCCACCTTCGACGTGCTCTTGGCGTTCGTGCTGGCCGCGGTCGTGCGCGGGTTTGCCGTCGGTACGGTCACCTGGCTGGTGGCGGCGATCTTCACCGGCTTTCACATCGCGCACCCGCTGTGGATGCTCGCCTTCGCGTTCCTGGTGGGCATCACCTTCGCGCTGCTCGGCCTGGCGATCGCCATCTGGAGCGACAAGTTCGAGCAGCTCAACATCATCCCCACCTTCATCATCACGCCGCTCACGTTCCTCGGTGGCGTCTTCTACTCGGCGCGCATGCTCCCCGCACCGTGGGCCTCGGTCACGCGCTGCAACCCCATCCTCTATATGGTCGAGGGGCTGCGCTACGGCATCCTCGGCGTGTCCTCGACCTCGCCCTACGTCGGCCTCGCGGTCACCGGCGGAATCTGCGCGGCGGCGCTCGCCACCGTCTGGTGGATGCTCGAGAGCGGCTACAAGCTGCGCAGCTAGAGTAGTGCGTCCGAATCGCCCCAGGGTGGCGCGGATTTCCTCAGCCCTCGAGCTCCGAAAGGCCTACTTGTCCCACTCGCGGCGGATCACTTCGGGCTCGCCGGGCTTGAGGGTGACGGTGATCTTTTCGCGCCGGCTCTTCGATTCGTTCACCAGCTCGATGGTGTGCTTGCCCGCAGGCAGCTCGAAGTCCGTCACCGGCGTCTGGCGCAACCGCGTGCCGTCGACGTAGACGATCGCCCACGGACGAACGATCACCGACAGCGCGGATTTTCCCGCCGGCTCCTTCGGCTCCTTGACGGTCGGCGGGTGCGGCTTCGGGCGCGGCGGCTCGGGCGTCGGCGGCGGCGCTGCTAGCTTCTCCAGCTTGGTGGCGAACGGGTGCTCGCCCTCGGCGATGTAGACCTCCGCTTCCTTGGACGCGTACCCGTCGAGCTTGAAGGTGACGTGCAGCGTGCCGCCCACGTCGCCCTCGACGATGGTGGGCGTGAAGTGCGGGTAGACCTTGCCGTCGAGGAGGATCGACGCGCCCTGCGGCTCGGAGCTCAGGCGCAGCCGGCCTTGCGGCTTGGGCGGCGGCGGCTTGGGCACGCGCGGCAGGATCACGCCGGCGAGCGCGACCGTGCCCCCCGCGATCAACACGGCGATCAGCGGGCCGGCCACCCAGCGGCCCCACGTCGACGCGCGGCGCGGGCGGGCCATGGGCGGCATCTTCTGGGGGCGCTCGCGCATTCCGGTCGGCGCGACCGGCGCGCGATCCAGCATGATCGTCTTGGCGCTCGACGGTGCGGGCTCTCCCCCGGAGGGTCCGGGCGGGGCGGGCGGAGGTGGCAGGTTGGACGCCAGTCCACCACCTTTTGGCTTCTCCGACGACATCCGGCAGAATCATATCGCGGTTCCGACAGCTTGACGAGGGAAGGTAGGCACGGCACCCTTTGTCACAATGCGAAGTGCGGCGGTCCTGGGGTGGCTCCTCGTGGTAAGCGGCGGTTGCGACACACTCACGGCGGCGACCGGCGGCATCGGCCAGCTCGCCGACACCGCCGGCCAGGCCAAGGACCAGGCCGACAAGGGCAAGGACGAAACCGCCAAGGCCAAGAAGGACAAGAAGGACAAGGGCGGCGGCGCCGGCAGCGCGCCGGCCGAGGACGAGGACGGCGATCGCCTGCACGCCAAGGACGCGCCGCTCAACACCGCCATCGACGACAAGGTCGACTTCAAGAAGGGCGATCAGTACGACTGGCGCAAGGTCAGCCTGGGCGGCAAGCCGGGCATCGCCACCTTCGAGCTGCACTGGGACGACGAGAAGTCCAACATCGACATCGACATCTTCAACAAGTTCGGCGACTCGATCGGCAAGTCGCCGCCGCGGCTCGAGGGGCAGCAGGTCAAGAAGATCCTGGTGCAGATCGACGAGCCGGGCATCTATTACCTGC
The DNA here is from genome assembly GCA_003170275.1 of Myxococcales bacterium. Lineage (GTDB taxonomy): Bacteria > Myxococcota_A > Polyangia > Palsa-1104 > Palsa-1104 > PALSA-1104. The sequence continues at coordinate 62,249 of PNAM01000103.1, read as the reverse complement.
GCGTGTCGGCACCGACCAAGGCCGACGCGTCGATCTACACGGTGGCCATCAAATGGAAGGGCCCGCCGGGGCCGCCGTTGGTGGCCGCCGCGCCGCCCGCCACGCCTGCGCCCGCCGCGGCTGGGGGCGCGCCAGCTGCGCCCGCCGCGCCTGCCGTACCCGCGGTGCCGCTCGCCTTCGCGCTCGATCCGAGCAAGCTGGTCGGCTCGATCGTCCAGTACCACCGGGAAGGCTCGATGCTGGTCCTGTACCTGGACAAGGGCTCGGGCGGCAAGCTGCGCGAGGGGATGAGCGGCAACATCCTCGAGGGCCCCGAAGGAGACAAGCTCCTCGACGGTGGAACGTTCACCATCGCCCAGGTGATCGACGGCACCAAGTCGATCGCGCACTCGAACTATGTCAAGCAGCCAGGCAAGAACAAGCGCATCGTGGTCAACTTGAAGTAGACTTTTGCGCATGCCACGCCTGCCCATGTTCGCGCTGTTGGTCCTCGTCGCTGGCGGGTGCGGACCAGCGCCGCCCCCCAAGACCGGCAACGAAGTGAAGTTCGACGCCGACGCGCGCTCGGGTCCCGACGGGAAGCGCTCGACCGCGCGCGAGGTCCGGATCAACACGCCGGTCACCGACGAGGTCAACTTCCAATCGCAGGACAAGACCGACTGGTACCTGGTGAAGCTGCTCGGGCGCTCGGGCGTGCTCAACACGGTGGTCCACTGGGACTCCGACTCGAGCGACGTGATGATCGACGTGTTCGACGAGATCGGCCGGCAGATCTCGGCCTCGCCGGTGCGCAACCGCAACGCCAAGGAGAAGTCGCTGCTCACGCAGATCGACAAGCCGGGCGTGTACTACGTGCGCGTGACCGCGCCGACCAAGACCGACGCGACGGTGTACACGATGGAGGCGAAGTGGGACGCGCCTCCGCCGCCGCCGCCGGTGGTGGTGGTGGTGCGCGAGCCGCCGCCTCCGCGGGAGCACCCCGAGCCGGTCGACGATCCGCCGCATCGGCCGAAGACGCCGCGCGAGCCGCGTGAGCCGCGCGAGACCAAGCCGGGCGAGTCGGTGTATGGGCGCATCGTGCAGGCGTACCTCGAGGCCGGCACCATGACGCTGTACCTCGACAAGGGGACCGCGGCCGGGCTCAAGCCGGGCATGACCGGCGCGATCCTGCAGGGCGCGTCGGGTGAGGAGCCGCTCGACGGCGGCCAGTTCCGCATCGTCTCGGTGCTGGACGCCAACCGCGCGGTGGCCAAGTCGACCCTTCGATCGATCGGCAAGAACACCCGCGTCACCATCGGGTTGGGACGGTAGTGTCGACCAACCCGCCAGATCCGCTGTGCGGCAAGGTGCTGGCCGAGCGCTTCGAGATCCTCGAGCGCATCGGCGAGGGCGGCACCGGCGTGGTCTACAAGGCCAAGCAGCTCTCGGTCGATCGCGTGATCGCGATCAAGGTGCTGGGCGCGCACGTGTCGACCGACCCGCAGTGGGTCAAGCGCTTCCACAACGAGGCGCGCGCGGCGTCGCGGCTCGACCATCCCAACACCGTGCGGCTGATCGATTTCGGGCAGACCAAGGAAGGCCTGCTGTTCATCGCCATGGAGTACCTGCACGGGCGGTCGCTGCGCACCGAGATCGACAAGCTCAAGCGGCTGCCGCCCAACCGCGTGCTGCGCATCATCTCGCAGGTGTGCGCGTCGCTGCACGAAGCGCACAACCAGGGGATCATCCACCGCGACATCAAGCCGGACAACATCTACCTGGCGGAGATGAAGGGCGCGGGCGACTTCGTCAAGGTGCTCGATTTTTCGGTGGCCAAGCTCGACTCGCCGGACGCGCAGGTGACGCGCGCGGGCGTGGTGTTCGGAACGCCGGCGTACATGAGCCCGGAGCAGGGACGCGGCGTGCCGCTCGACGCGCGCTCGGACCTGTACGCGGTGGGGATCGTCGCCTACGAGATGCTAACCGGCAAGCCGCCGTTCGACGCCAAGATCCCGACCGAGGTGGTGATGATGCACCTGCGTCAGCAGCCGGCGCCGCTGACTTCGGCGCCGCCGCCACTCGCCGCGATCGTCATGAAGGCGCTCTCCAAGGAGCCGCAGCAGCGGCAGCAGACGGCCGAGGAGATGGATACCGAGTGCCAGGCGTGCATGGCCGAGCTGTTTCCGCGGCAGACGCCGAGCGGCGTGCAGCGTCAGATCGCACCGCCGGTCGCGCAGGGTGCGCCGCCGGTCGCGCAGGGTGCGCCGCCGGTCGCCCAGGTTGCGCCGCCGCCGATGGCGGAGCAGAAGACGATGATGGCCGAGGCGCCGGCGGTGGTCAGAAACGCCGCGCCGCCGGTGGCGGAGCAGAAGACGGTGATGGGCGTGCCGGCGCCGAAGCTGTCGCCGCAGCCATCGCCGCAGGGCTCGTCGCAGAGGACCATGTCGCTCGACGCCCAGAACGCTGGAAGCGCCGGGGGCAATCCGGGCGGCACGCAGCTCCTGCCCGACTCGCACGGCGTGGTGGCCTACGCGCGCGAGCGTGCGGTGGCCGCGCGTGAGGGTGCGCTGCCCGAGGCGCCGCCGCCCGCGGGCGTGATGTTCTGGCTGGCGTGGATCGTGATCGGGCTCGGCGCGGGCCTGGGGGTCCACTTCTGGTTGGCGCAGCATCCCGGTACCTGGCCATGGGCCAACTTTTGAGCGACGAAGCCAAAGAGCCCGAGGAGCCCGCGGAGCCGCGCGCGGGCGCCGTGCTGGCGCAGCTCGTCGACCGGCAGTTGCTCGCGCGCCTCGAGCGCCGCGCGGCCGCGTTCGAGGGTCGCGTGCGCCAGCCTGCGCCGTCGCCGTCGCTGCCGATCCACGTGGAGCCCGAGACCTGGGGCGCCGGCTACTTGAAGGTGCGCGACCGCGAGATTCCCGGCGAGCTCGAGTCCGATCTGCGCGAGCTCACGCCGCAGGCGAGCCTGCGCGATCTGTTCCGGCCGGTGATGGAGAGCGTGTGGCACGAGCGCGAGCCGATCGGCGAGGTGCTCGACCCGGGCGGCCGCCGCGCGTGGGCCGAGGCGCGTCAGGCCCTGCACCGCCCGCCGCTGCCGCAGCTCACACCGATCGTCCACGAGGTCACGTTCGAGCAGCGCCGTCGCCGCGCCTGGGCCGCCGAGCCGTGGAAGCCGGCCATGCCCGACGAGCAGCCGCGCCGCGAGGTCTCCGTCCACCGCGATCCCAGCCTGATCGGCTAGAAGGCTCACCGGATGAAGACCTGGGTCCGTGTCGTTGTGCTCGCGTGTGCGACGAGCTGTGATGGCAAGTCGATGATAGCCGGAGTCGAGCTGCCGAGTTCGGTCGTGCCCAACACGGTGGATTTTCCGGCGGTGTTTCCGACGAAGATCGGCGGCACGACGGTCGACAGCGACCTGTACGATCTCGAAAAGAAGCAGCCCGGCGTGCGGTTGGTCTACCGCGGTGGCGAGTCACCCAATCACCGCACGGTCACAGGGTACGTTGTCCTGTTCACGTCGGATCCGGTTCCGGATCTGACCAAGCGGTGGGGATCGCCGACTGCAGGCCCGACGAGCGGGCCGGGAATCTCGACCGACACCGAGAGCGTGATCAAGCTCCGGCCCAAGACACGCTGGGATCTCACGTTCTCGCCGATGACTTGATGCACCGTTCGGGGGCCGCGGCGTTTTCTGTCGGCTACTTGACGACGAACGGGCACTGCGCCGGTGCGACGAACGTGCGCAGCTCGCCGGCAAGCTGCCTGGCGTCGGTGACCAGGCGCTCGGCGGCGGGCTGATAGACGCAAGCGCGGAAGGCGAGGCCGCCGGGCGCGGGCGAGAGATCGGCGCGCGCCGGGCAGCCGCCCAGCCCGAGGATGCGGGCGGCGACGTAGCAGTCGAGAAACAGTCGCTGATCGAGCGCGCGGCGCAACAGCGGTCGCAGGCGGGCCAGCGCGGACAACCAGAACGCGCGGTCGCACCAGGGCGGCGGCGGCTTGAGGCCGTTGAGCGCGACCTTATCGACGTGCGGCAGATCGACCAGCGCCTCCAGCAGCCCGTCGTCGATCAGCCGGGTGGCGAACTGCGGCGTCACCAGCGAGACGATCAACACGACGTCCAGCGTGCGTTCGGATTTGAGCGCGGCGGCCAGCGCGTCGATGCGCGCGGGCGAGACCACGCCCTTGAACGGGTCGACGCTCAGGTTGATCCGCGCGACCCCCTCGAGCAGCGCCGGGTGCGCCGTCGCGATCTGCATGGTGGTGGTCACCGAGACCGGCCGCCCACGCGCCGCGGCCGCGCGAGTGAGCACCGCGAGCGCCGGGCCCACCGTCTCGACCGGCTCACTCACCGCCACCGCCAGCTCGTCGTAGGACAGCCGTTCGACCAACTCGCCGAGCAGCGCGAGGTCGGGCGCGTCGGCCCCGCCGCCCTGGCGCGCGCCGAGATAGCAGAACGCGCACCCCACCCGGCAGGGGCGGCCGTCGAGGTGCACCGACAACACGCCCAGCGACGTGGAATCTCCGTCGGTGACTCGCGTTGACAGGTTGTCGCGGGCCGTCATACGATAGGTGTCCCATGGCGATGCGCATCGAGAGCGCCGGCAAGACCGATGTCGGCCTCGTTCGCGAGAAGAACGAAGACTCGATGCTCCTCGAGCCGGGGCTCGGGCTCTACGTGGTGTGCGACGGGATGGGCGGCCACGTCGGCGGGCAGGTCGCGTCGCAGCTCGCGGTGGCGACCATCGGCGAGGTGTTGAGCAACGACGCGCCGACGCTGACCGGCGACGAGACCGACCGGCTGGCGACCGCCATTCGCTGCGCCAACTCGGCGGTGTTCGCCAAGGCCAAGGCCGAGCCGACCCTGCACAACATGGGCACGACGGTGGTGGCGATTCGGCAGGACAACGATCTCTTGCACCTGTGCCACGTCGGTGACAGCCGGATCTACCGGCTGCGCGGCGGCAAGCTGGAGCAGGTCACGCGCGACCACTCGCTGATCAACCTGTACGAGGACAACCCGGAGCTGGCGTCGCGCTTCGGGCCGCCCAACTCGAACGTGATCGTGCGCGCGGTCGGGCTGCGCGAAGCGGTCGACGTCGACCATCGCGTGATCGCGCTGGAGTCGGGCGACATGTACCTGCTGTGCTGCGACGGGCTGACCGACATGGTCGACGACTGGATGTTGCAGGAGATGCTCTCCGACGGCACCGAGGGCTCGCTCGAGGATTGCGTCGATGCGTTGGTGCGCGCCGCCCTGTCGAACGGCGGCGTGGACAACACCACGGTGATCGTGCTGCGAATCCACGAGAGCTAGCCTCCGCGCGCCGCCAGCAGCAGCTCGGCCAACGCGTCGGGGAAGCGCCCGGCGTGCGCCCGCAAGCGCGCCAGCCGATCGTGCAGGCGCAGCGTCGCGCCGGGAAGCGCGGCCGCCTCTGCGTAAGCCTGCTCCGCCGCGGGAAAGTCGCCCGACGAGAGCAGCACGTCGCCGAGCGCGCACAACAGCGCGCGGCGATCGGCCGGCCGGCGGGCGCGGGCCAGCCCGGTGCGCAGCGACTGTGACGCGCGCGGCGGATCGGTGCGCGACAGGGTGAGCGCGTAGCCGACGCGCGCGGCGACGAAGTCGGGCGAGAGCTGCAGGGCCGCCTCGAGCTCGCGCTGCGCGTCGTCGAGCGCGCCGCGCCGCAGGTGCTCGCGCCCGCGCACGAAATAGCGACGCGCGACCGCCGCGCTCACGCTAGTCGACCTCGAGGCGCTTGAAGCGACTGTCGGGACCGGGCGTCTCTTCGGCCTTGGCCGGTTCGGGTTGCGCAGCGGCCGGCGCTGCGGGCGCGGGTGCCGCCTGCTGTGTCACGGATGCCGCCTGCGCTGTTACGGGTGCCGGCGCAGCGACGGGCGCAGCGACCACCGGCGGCGGCGGCGCCACCGGCTCCTGGCGCGGCGCTTCGATGGCGACGCTGCGGCCGCCCACGCGCACGCCGACCCGATCGCCCTGCACCTCGAACAGCGCCAGCTCGGGCGCATCGAGGTGCTGCTGCAGCCAGGTCACGAGCTGCGCGAAGCTCAACCCATCGAGCTCCGAGCGCGCATCGAGCTGCACGCCCGCGCCGGTGACCAGCGGGCTGCCCCCCTCGACCACGTAGGTCTTGAAGACGTACGTCAGGATCTCAATCAGCTCCTCGCGCTGGTAACCCTCCAGCGCGCCGCGGATCTGATCGACCACCATGCGAATCGCCCGCGGGTCAGTTGTCATCGCAACCCATCCGGCAGATCGGCGCCCGCGAAGTTGCATTGCACGAAGCGCGCGCCGTCGATCTTGACGCCGGTGAGCATCGCGCCCGCGAAGTTGCAGCGCACCAACAGCGCGCCTGAAAAGTCGGCGCGGATCAGGTTGGCTGCGCGGAAGTCGCACTCCAGCACCGTCGCCGACGCGAGCTGCGCCTTGGTCAGCTCGGCCATCCCGTTGAGCGCAGGATCGCCGAACGAGCAGCGGATGAGCACGCTGCGCCGTAGCTTGACGCCGTACAGGTTGCACGCGAGGAAGCGGCACCCGACCAGCTTGGCGCCGTCGAAGTCGACGTTGGCGAGCAGCGTGCGCTCGAGCGTGGTCTCCTCGAGGATCGCGCCGGCCAGCGACACCTCGGTCAGGTCGCAGTCTGCGAAGTGGGTGTGCGCCGCCAGCGCGCCGGTGAGCCGCGCCTGGCGCAGATCGACCCGGCTGAGCGACGCGCGCGACAGATCGACGCCCTCGAGCTGCGCGGAGCCGAGCGTGACCTGCTCGAGCGTGGCTCCGAACAGATCGCCGCCGTCGAGGCGCAAGCCGGGACACACCACGCCGCGATAGGTGTGCCCGCCGAGGCGCCGTTCGCGCGCGAGGCTCTTGAGCTGCTCCCCGCTCTCGACGATCTCCGACATCAATCGTGTCCGAGGCGCTCGCGACGCAGCCGCTCGTCCTCTTCGACCAGCTCGATCACCCGCGCGGTGACCTGCGCGGCCTTGGCCTTCGGATCGGCCTGGCCGCCTTCCGCCGCCGCGCGCGCCTGGCCGGTCGCCTCGGCGTGCACCTGCGACTCGGCCGCCTCCGCTTCGCGCTCGTGTGGCGCGTCTTGCGAATGCCCCTGCTCGAGCGCGAAGTGCAGCCCGCGTTGCGCCTGCTTGACGTGGGTGAGCTCGTGGGCGAGGAGCGCCTTGCCGAGCGCAGTCTTGGGATCCGAGCGCGGGCCTTCGCGCACCAGGATCATGCCGGTGTTGGCGATGGTCACCGCGTCCGCGCGATGCTGGCGCGTGACCGCCTCGGCGAGCGGGCCCTTGAAGACGCGCACGTCGGAGAACTGCCCGCCGATCCTGCGCTCCATCTCCTGGCGCGTGCCGAGGTCGAGGTGCTCGCCGCGGCCGGCCTGGTCGACCACCAACTTCGACAGGTTTTCCGGCCGATAGCGGTTGGCGATCTCCTGGCTCAGCTCGAGCGCGCGTCGCTTGCGCTCGGCTTCGTCCTGGGGGTCGTCCTGGTCGTCCGCAGCCATCTACCCAAGATTATCGGCAACTGGCCGCAAGTTGTTGCGTTTTCTTGCTTGGCCCTCGTAATGAGCAACTTTATCGGGGGGTTTTCCGATAATCTTGGACCATGGCTGACGAACCCGAGGACGACAAGCCCCAGCCTCCCACCGAGGCGCAGCTCGAGCAGGAGGCCGACCCCGACCAGGCGGTCTTCGCCGAACAGGCCATCCATAGTTACGCGACCTGGGCGCTCGACCAGTTCCGCGAGAGCCTGACCTCCACCCTGGACAACTTCGGCAACTGGGTGATGTCCCAGGGGGACGCCGAGATGTTCGACAACGGCGCGTTCTTCGAGTCGGTCGGGCAGGTGGCGCTCGGGCAGATCATGGAGCTGTTCGGCGGGTCGGCGACGCCGATTGGCCAGGCTGTTTATCGGATGGTCGGCGGCTCGCTCGATCAGGCGGTCCGACAGGAGGCGGAGGCCTCGCTGTTCGTCGCCGAGCTGAGCCGGACCGCGCGCGATGCGTGCTGGTATCTGCGCGACAACCTGTCCGGCATCCTGGCCAACCAGTGGGACCAGCTGCGCGACCTCGCCTACGAGGGATCGAGCGAGTTCATCCCGGTGCTGCACCAGCTCGGGTTGCCGCTCGCCGAGCTGGACACCGCGACGCTGCAGAGCTCGATGGTCGGCGAGGCCGAGCGCTACCGGGCGTCGGTTCCGCGCGAGCAGGAAGCGGCCACCAAGGACGTCGACGGCGCCAAGGAAGCCGATCCGAAGGCCGAGGAGAACCAGAAGACCTTCGACGACGAAGAGGGACAGAAGCAGGCCGTTTGAGGTAAGATCCGCGCGGGGGAAGTAACAAGGAAGGTCCCGTATGCGGAACACGGCAAGCGTTGGAACGCGGCGACTGGTCTTCTTGGCGTGTGCGCTCGCTGGCTGCGGCCCCGACTCCGGTCGCGGCGGCGGCGGCAGGGACGGCGGCGCCGACGGCGGATCGGGTATTCCAGGCCTGGCCAGCATCGACGTCACGCCGGCCAACGCGTCGTTCACGATCGTCAACGGCGCGCCGGCGTCCGGCGACTTCGTGGCCACCGGACACTTCCAGGACGGCCACCTGGCCGACGTCACCGCCCAGGTCGGCTGGTCGCTCGCCGACGGCGGGCTCGGGACCGTCGACAAGGGGCACTACACGTCGATCACCGCGCACGGCGGCAAGACCATGCTGCAGGCCTCCGACGGCGTGCACCAGGGCTCGGCGCAGCTGGTGCTGAAGTACAGCGCCACGCGCGTATCGACCGACGACGGCTCGACGGCACCGGCGGACTCGGCGACCAAATTCGCCGGCGCCACCAACGAGCCGACGCTCGCGCCGCCGGTGGTCTACCCGCTCGACGGCGTGCTCGCGCCGCGCAACCTCGGTGAGCTCGAGGTGCAGTGGAAGAAGCCGGCGGCGGCGGCCGATCTGTTCGAGGTGTCGTTCGTCAGCCCGACCTTCGAGCTCGAGGTCTACACCAACGCGGTCCAGCCGCAGGGCGGGCGGCTGTCGCTCCTCAACCAGGAATGGAGCGCGCTCGCCGACAGCGTCGCCGGCAGCGGCGTGAACGTGGCCGTGCGCGCGCTCGCGGTCTCCGACCCGACCAAGATCGGCGGCTCGTCGCCGGTGGTCATGAACGTGGGCACCGACGAGGTCAAGGGCGGCATCTATTATTGGTCAGCGGCGGGCGCGGCCGGCACCGTCGAGGGCATCAAACGCCACCAGTTCGGCGACACCACGTCGCCGGCGGCTGCGTTCTACACGCAGAACGATGCCGTCTTCGTCAACGCCATCAGCAGCACCACGCATTGCGTGGCCTGCCACGTGCTGTCGCGCGACGGCACCAAGTTCGCCGTCACCTACGACGGCGGCAACGACACGTCGGCGCTGTTCGACGTGGCGACCAAGACGTCCATCATTGCGCCGTCGGTGGATCTGGCCTGGAACTTCGCGGCCATGTCGCCCGACGGCATGCGCATGGTGGGCTCGCACGACGGGGTGATCAAGATCTACGACATCAGCGGTGGCGCAACGACCGGCACCGTGCTCGGGACAGTGCCGACGGCTGGCTGGGGGACGCATCCCGACTGGTCGCCCGACGGCAAGAGCCTGGTGTTCGTGCGCACGCCGTCGGCGTCGGTGGACTGGGGCTTCACCAAGGGGTCGATCGTCGTGATGACGGACGACGGAATGGGCAACTTCAACAACCCGATGACCATCGTCACCTCGGCGGGCGAGAACAACTACTACCCGTCGTTCTCGCCGGACAACAAGTGGATCCTGTTCGACCGCTCGACCGGCGACTCGTACGACGATCCCGACGCCACGCTGTACGTGATCTCCGCCGACGGCAAGATCGGGCCCATCCGGCTCAACGCGGCCAACGCGATGGGGCAGCTGACCAACTCCTGGCCGCGCTGGAGCCCGTTCGTGCAGACCAACGGCCCCAACGGCGACCTGCTCTATTTCACCTTCTCGTCCAAGCGCGACTACGGCATCGAGATGGGCTCGCTCAACGCCGGCAACCCGACCCGGCCGCAGGTGTGGATGTCGGCGTTCGATCCCAAGATCGCGTCGGGGAACATGGACCCGTCCGATGCGCCGTTCTGGCTCCCGTTCCAGGACGTGATGACCAACAATCACATCGCGCAGTGGACGCAGGCGATCGTCGGCATCAACTGAGCCGGCCGCGCTAACTGGTGTAGGACAGCTTGCCGGCCGCGGCGCACTCGTGCTCGGCGGCCTCGGCGAGGAGCGCATAGTCGATCGGCGCGCGTCGCTGCGCGGCGACGTAGGCCGCGCGCAGGACCGCGTTCTTGATGTGCCCGCCGGACAGCTCGAAGCTCTTTCCGAGCCGCGCGTAATCGATCTCGGCGACCGGCGCGCGCGCGGGCATGAGCGTGCGCCAGATCTGCTCGCGGTCGGCCGGCTTGGGAAACGGGATGGTGACGTGGTAGGCGATGCGCCGCTTGAACGCCGGATCGATCGAGGTCTCGAGGTTGGTCGCCAGGATAACCATCCCCTCGTAGCGCTCGAGCTGCTGGAGCAGGAAGTTGGTCTCCATGTTGACGAAGCGATCGTTGGCGCTCTCGACCTTGGCCACGCGGGTGGCGAACAGCGCGTCGGCCTCGTCGAAGAACAGGATCGAGTGGGTGCTCTTGGCCTGCGCCAGGATCTCGTTCAGGTTCTTTTCGGTCTCGCCGACGAACTTCGAGACCACCTTGGCGGGGTTGATGCGGTAGAGCTGCAGCCCGAGCTCGGCGGCGACCACCTCGGCGGCGAGGGTCTTGCCGGTGCCGGGATCGCCGGAGAGCAGCACGACCAGACCCTTGCCGGTGGGCAGCTTCTCGGCGAAGCCCCACTGGTAGAGCACCTCGGAGCGGTTGCGGCCGGCGGCGATGATTTCCTCGATGTGCGACTTGACCTCGGGCGGCAGCACCAGTGCCTCGAGCGTGAGCGGCGTGCCGCGCGTGCGATCGGCGAACGCGCTCAGATCACCGCGCAGCTGCGCCTGGGCGGCGGCGTCGAGATCGGCCATCGCCACCGGCGAGCCGGCGCCACGCGCCACCGCGCGCGAGACCGCGTACAGCACCGCCGAGCGGATCGCGCCGCCGGGCAGCTCGTAGCGCTTGGCCAGCGACGGGAACTCGATGTCGGCCGCGCGCGGCACCGACGGCAGGAGCAGGCGGCGCCAGAGCTGCTCGCGCAACGGCGCCGAGGGCGTCTCGAGCTGGATGCGCAACAGCGCGCGCCGCTCGAGCGTGCCGTCGAGGCGTTCGGGATGCTGGCTGGCCAGCACCACCAGCCCGGGCGCGCGTCCATCGCGACCATCGAGCGCGCGATGCAGCATCGGCAGCCGCGTCGAGCCGCGTCCGAACAGCAGCTCGCAGTCGTCGAACAGCACCACCGCATCGGTGAGCCGGGCTTCGAGCAGGAGCTCGTCGATCTCGGCCTCGACCGCGCGACCCGCTTCGAGCAGGCGCGGCCCGTCGACCACCAGCAGGCGCTTGCCGAGCCGCGCCGCGGCGGCGCCGGCCAGCGTGGTCTTGCCCGTGCCGGGCGCCCCGGTGAGCAGGAGCACCACCGCGCTCGACGACGACGCGTAGCCCCACTCCGCCAGTTGGCCGGGCAGGCCGGGCTGCGCGGCGAGCAGCTGATCGAGCTCGCGCCGCGTCCCCGCCGGCAACACCACATCCTCGAGCGTGAGCTCGGGCTCGACCAGCCGCGCGAACGGGCTCGCGCCGCCCGCCGGATCCGAGCCGAGCATGAGCTGGGCCACGCGCGCCGGCAGCTTGAGCTCGCAGGCGAGCAGGTTCTCGCGCGCTTCGGGACGCGAACGATCGAGCACGATCAACCGGTTCGCCACCAGCTTCGAATCCGGCTGGAAGCGCGCGCGCCCGCGCAGCCGATCGCCGACGCCGTCGTGGTGCACCTGCAGCGCCAGCCCGACGTCCAGCCACGGATGAAACGCCACCCCGGAGAGCCTGGTGTGCAGCTTGCCGAGCGACGGATCGATGGTCACCGCCGCGGCGTGCAACAGCACGTCGACGTCTTCGTCGTCGAGCGCAAAGCGCTTGCGCAAGACCTCGACGCCGAGCTCGAGCTTGCTCGCCTTCGCCTCCGCGGCGATCTCCGCGCGGCGCGTCTCCGCCTTCTTCGCCAGCGTCGCCGCTTCGTCGGCCCGGCCCGCCGCCTGCGCCAGCGCGCGATCGAGGAGCAGCCGCAGCCGCTCGAGCTGCGCTTCGAGGTAGCTCGCCTGGTCGGCGAACGCCATCGCTACTTGGTCGTCTTGGTGGTCTGCGAGCCCGTCACCGGCTGCTCGTAGTATTCGGGCGTGAGCTCACGCGACTCGATCGTGTCGCCCAGCGCTTCCTCGAGGAACTTGGTCTCGGTCACGCACGACTGGCCCTTGATGCACTTGACCGTCACCTGCACCTCGCCGTCGGGCCCGATGATGATCTCGAGCTCTTTACGCTCCGCCATCGACTACTCCCATTTGGAAACGTTGAGCTTGACCGTGCCGTCCGCCTGCACCGCGTTCGAGTCGATGGTGTAGCCCTCGGCCTCGACGGCCGCCACCACCCGCTGGTACGCGTACTTGGCGTTCACTTCCTTGACGATCTCCGCCTCGGTGAGCCCCTTGGAGGTCTCGACGCCCCACCAGTCCGCCTCGAGCGAATAGGTGCCGTCGGCCTGCTGCACCACGCCCACGTCGTACTTGCCCATGTCGATGGCGATCTCGGCCTTGGAGGTCTGTCCGCGCCACCCGCGCACCTCGACGCCCTGTTCGGCGTGCTTGTACTTCCAGCCCATCTGATCGAGCGCTTTTCTCAGCGCGCCCAGATCGTTGATCTTGGTTGCGACCTTGGTGAAGTGCGACATCTAGACCTCGAGCTTGCGCTCGCCTGACACGGCGAAGCGGTCCTTGGTCGACCCGAGCGACGCCGGGCGTGCGCGCGTGCGGGCCCAGCTGCGCATGGTGTCGATGCCCTCTTTCATGGTGACCGCCAGCGGCACGATCTCGCGCACCGACGCGAGCAGCCCCTCGGTGGTCAAGTCCTGCTCCTTGTCGAACGCATCGTAGAGCGCGCTGATCACCGCCTGCTCGACCTCGGCGCCGGAGAACTCGGGCATCGCGTCGACGATGCGCGCCACGTCGATCGTCTTGGGATCGCGGCGCTTCTTCTTCAGGTGGATCTCGAGGACCGTGGCGCGCTCCTCGCGGCTCGGCAGATCGACGAAGAAGATCTCGTCGAAGCGGCCCTTGCGCATGAGCTCGGGCGGCAGCGAGCGGACGTCGTTGGCGGTGGCGATCACGAACACCGGCGAGGTCTTCTCCTGCAGCCAGGTGACGAACGTGCCGAACACGCGCGAGGTGGTGCCGCCGTCGGACATGTTCGACGAGCCGGTGCCGGAGAAGCCCTTCTCCAGCTCGTCGAGCCACAGCACCGCCGGCGCGATCGCCTCGGCGGTCTTGATCACCTTGCGGATGTTCTCCTCCGACGCGCCGACCAGCCCGCCGAAGATCTTGCCCACGTCCAGCCGCAAGAGCGGCATCTGCCACGCCGCGCCGACCGCCTTGGCGGTGAGCGACTTGCCGCAGCCGGGCACGCCGATCAAGAGGATGCCCTTGGGCAGCGGCAGCCCGAAGTCGCGCGCCTTGGAGGTGAACGCGCCGCGCCGCTTCTTGAGCCAGCCCTTGAGCGTCTCCAGCCCGCCGATGTCGTCGAGCGACTCTTCCGCTTCGTAGTACTCGAGGATCCCGCTCTTGCGGATGATGTGCTTCTTCTCGCCGAGGATGGTCGACACGTCGAAGGTGCGCGTGCGCACGATCGACTTGGCGAGCACGTTCTCGGCCTCGACGTAGGTGAGCCCGAGCGCCGCCTCGACGATGCGCTCGCGCCCGATCGCGTCCGCCGCCAGGCCCGGCTCGGCGCCCACCGGCAGCTCCGGCAGCATGCGCCCGATGATCCCGTCGATCTCGCCGCGGTCGGGAAGATCCCAGTCGATCACCGACATCTCCTTCTCGAGCTCGGGCGGCACCTTCAAGAGCGGCGAGAGGAGGATGATGTTCTTGTCGTGCGGCGGGTGCGGCAGCTCGTGCGCCAGATCGCGCAGCCGGCGCACCACCTGCGGGTTGTCGACGTAGGCGTGAAAGTCGCGCAGCACGAACACGCCCTTGCCCTCGAGGCCGGCGATGTGGTCGAGCGCCTTGATCGGATCCTTCACGTCGCCGCCGCGGAAGTCGCCGGCCAGCGACTGAAAGCCCTTGGTGATCGACCAGGCCACCAGCTTGCGCTCCTTCTTGAGCGCGAACTGCGCCAGCGCCTTCTCGACGCGCTGCTCCTCCGACGAGACCACGTAGATGATGGGATAGCGCGCCTTGATCAGGTCCTCGACCTCGCGCGCGCTGCCGATACGGTCACTCATGAGTCGATCATCTCGCGCAACGAGCGCAGCATGCCTTTGGCGTCTTCGGTGCGGTCCATCGAGAGCTGGATCGCCTCGGCCAGCGTCGGCACCGACGGGCCGTGCTTCACGAGCAGATCGCGCGCCAGCAAGATGTTGGTGCGCAGCTCGGACAGCGCGTCGTTGATGCCGGTGTAGACCTCTTCGGCGCGCCGCTTGAGATCATCGTCGGAGCGCGACATCGCCAGCTCGGTGCCGAGCTTGGCCAGCTCCTCTTCGAGCGCCGCGATGCGCGCCTCGGGCTCGTCGTGCGCGCCCGGATCGGTGTCCATCGACGCGATCGGCATCGAGCTCATGGTGGTGCCGCCGAGCGCCTCGGCGTCGACCGCCGGCATCGACGGCGCGGTCGAACGGCTGAGCGCGTGCGCCGAGTGGGCTTGCAGCTGCGTGTCGAGCTCCGCCGCGTGGCGCTTCTCGCGCTCGAGCTCGCGCCGCAGCTCGTCCGCGCTCGCCAACGCCGCGTCGCGCGCCTTGGCCGCCGCGACCTTCTCCTCCTCGGCCCGCTGCCGCGCGGTCTCGGCACGGCCGAGCGCCTCTTCGATGCGCGAGCGCGTCTGCTCCGAGCTGGCCTTCTCCTGCTCGAGGTGCGCGCGCGCCACGTCGACCTTGGCGTGCCGATCGTCGAGCTGCGACTGCTCGGCCTCGAGCCGCGCCACCTGCTCGGCCAGCCGCGCGCGCTCCGCGCCGATCTTCGAGTTCTCGATCTTCAGCTCGCGCAGCTCGCTCGCCAGCCGCGCGTGATCCTCGTTGGCGCGCGCCGCGTCGGGCGTCCCGCCATCGGCGATCGCGCGCGTCAGCCGTCGCTGCTCGTCTTCCAGCGACTCGATGGTGTGCTGCAGGCGGGTCTCGTGGCTGCGCAGCTCGTCGCGCTCGCCCTTCATCGCCACCGCCTCGCGCATCACCTTCTCGCGGTCCGCCCGCATCTCCTTGATCGAGCTCTCGAGCGTGATCAACCCCACGCGACGCTCCTCGAGGATGCGCTCCTGCTCGGCGATCACCTCGCGCAGGTGATCGAGCTCGCCGACGCGCTCATTCAGCTCGCGCCAACCCTCGTCCTTGGTCTTCTGGACCTCGGCCAACCCGCCGCGCAGCTCGTCGGTGCTCTGCTTGGCGCGCTGCAGGTCTTCATGCGCGCGCTCGAGCTGGCGATCGCGCGCGGCCACTTCCTCTGACAGCTCGTCGTTGCGCCCGCGTACGGTCAGGTGCTCGTCGCGCAGCGTGGCCAGCTCCTCGCGCAGCTCCTCCCCCACCTTGGTCTGCGCGTGCAGCTCCTCGGCGGTGAGCGCCTTGTTGCGCGTCATCTCGTTGAGCCGCTCGCGCTGCGCCACCACCTCGCCGCGCAGCTTCTTGAGCTCGTCTTCGGTGGCTTCGAGCTTCTGGTTGGCGGTCTCGAGCTCCTGCGTCTGCTCGCGCAGCCGGCCGGCCAGCGCATCGCGCTCTTCGCCCGCGCTCTGCAGCTCCTGGTCCTTCATGGACATCAGGTTCGCCGGATCGAGCTGGCCGGTCAGCGCCGGGTCGACCTGGATGTTCGACTTCTCGAGCGCCATCGTGCGGGGCTTCTGCGCCTGCGCCGGCTGCGCAGCCCCGGCCGCCACCTCGACGAAGCGCACCTGCAGGGTTCCGCAACGCACCACGTCGGCGTGGCTGAGCACCTGCTTCTGCACCCGCACTTCATTGACGTAGGTGCCGTTCGACGACCCCAGGTCCTCGACCACCCACTTGCCGGCCTGAAACGAGATCTTGCAGTTCTTGCGGGAGACCATCGCGTCATCGGTGCGCACCACGCAGTCGGCGGCGCGGCCGAGGAACGCGCCCTCCGGCACGATGTCCACCGATGCGTCCGCTCCCTGTGCGTCCCGATAAAGAAGCCTTGCCGGCATGCAGGTTTACCTTCTCACTACTACGCCCTGAAGACAATCTCGGTTGCGCCGACCCGGATGACGTCGCCCCCTTCGAGCTTGCGGCGCGCGACCCGCTCGCCGTTGACGTACACGCCGTTGGTCGAGCCCAGATCCGCCAGCTCGTATCCTGCGCTAACCTTACGAATTCCAACGTGTTTTCTGGATACGCCAGTATCGGTCAGGAGCACCGTGTTGCCGGCCACCGAGCCGATGGTGGTGATGTCGCGATCGAGGTGGATGGTCTGGCCGACCAACGGCCCGGAGACGAATTCCAGCTCGGCGCGACGCGCAGGCGCGGCGTCGGTGACCCGCCGCCGGCGCGCCGCCGCGATCAGCAGCATGAGCAGCCCGATCAGCATCAACAGCCCGACGAGGGCGACGTAGAACCACCACGGCGGCATCAGCTGATCGACTTGAACTTGAACTCGGTGCGGCCCAGGCGGAACAGGTCGTTGTCGACCAGCTCGTGCTCGCGGACCTTCTTGTCGTTGACCACGATCCCGTTGGTCGAGCCGAGGTCGACCAGCTTGTAGCTGCCGTTCGGCTCCACGCGCACCTCGCAGTGGTGCGCCGACATGAACTGATCGTCGACCACGATGTCGCAGTCCGGGCCGGTGCCGACGAGTGTGCGCCCCGGCTTGAACTTGAAGGTCTGGTTGGCGTGCCGGCCCGAGGTGGCGACGATCCAGCCGAGCGCTGGCGTCTTGCCCGGCGCACCGGTGTCGAGCGCCATGGTGCGCTGCTTGCCCCCCGGCGTCGGCGACGGCGCGACCACCGGCGGCGCGACCTCGGCCTCGAACGGCTCGTCCTTCTCGCGGAAGATCAGCCACGCCAGAAACAAAATCACCGCCAGGCCGCCCACGCCGACCAGCAGCCACAGCCACCAGCGCGTGCCTTCCTTCTTGGTCTCCACCTTCGGGTGGAAGTTCTTCTCGGGGATCTTGACGTCGATGGTGGTCGAGTACGGGTTGTGGCCGGCCGCGTCGACGATGGCCTGGAACGCGTGCACCTTGCCGTCGGCGTTGAGCGCGACCTCGAACGTCACCAGGTACTGCTTCTTGATCTCGTCGGCGACGTTGCCGAACTGCGCGGTCACGTCGCCCGGCCCCTTGCAGGCGCGCTCGTTGCCCTGCGACGCCTTGGACAGCTCGCCCAGGCTCTTCATCTTGGCCGGCTCGAACGGCGCGTAGCCGATGGTGTCGATGATGATCCCGTTCTCCTGCGCGCGCCTGCCGATCGCGGTGAACGCCTTCTTTTCCTGGTTGACATCGACGCCGTCGGCGAACAGCACGATCAGCTTGCGCTCGCCCTTGGGCACCGCGTTGAGCAGATCGATCGCCGTGCGCACCGCGTCGAGCATGTGCACCTCGATGCCCTCGTCGATGGTCAGGCCCGACACCGCCGCTTCCACGTCGGCCGGCGGGCTGAGCTCGGCCACCCGCTTGGTCTCGGCGGCGTAGCCGAGCAGCGCCATCTTCGGCTTGGTCTTGGCATCGAGCGTGTCGGCGATCGCGCGCACGCCCTTCTTGACGTCGTCGATGACCTCGTTCATCGCGCCGGTCACCTGCGCCACCACGATCACGTTCACCGGCTCGCCGGTCTGATCGAAGGTCTTGACCGCCGTCGCCGCGCCCTGGTCGGCCGAGTCGAGGATGATGCGGAAGTCTTCCTTGACCCGTGCCGCGATCGGGCGGCCGTCGCCGTCGACCAGCGTCAAGTACATCTGCACCGTCGGCCAGCGCTGCACGTCGATGCGCTCGAGCTTGAGCCGATCGGCGGCCTGCGCGCCGCTCGTGATCAGAGTGATGAAGAGGAGTGCTGCTGCCCAGGATGCGCGGCGCATGTCAGTTCATCGACTTGAACTTGAAGGGGGTGCGCCCGAGCCGGACGTTGTCGTTGTCGACCAGGTCATGGCTGGACACCCGCTTGTCGTTGACGAACGTCCCGTTGGTCGAGCCGAGATCGTTGATGCGAAAGCCGCCCGCCATCGAGATGAACTCGGCGTGCCGCGAGCTGATCGACGGATCGGTCAGCACCACGTCGCAATCCGCCGCGGTGCCCACCACGCAGCGCGCCTTGTTGAGCGAGAACAGCTCGCCGGCCTGCAAGCCTTCGAGCGGCACCAGCCACCCGACGTTGGTGCCGGCGGGCGCGCTCGAACCCATGTCGAGCGCCATGGTGCGGTTGTTTCCGCCCTGCGGCTGCTGCGACGGGCCAGGGTTCTGGTCGTCGCTGCCGCCGTCGCCGCCTTTGTTCTTTTTGCCGAAGATTCCCATTTTTTTCTTCTTCGTCGTAGGCGTCGTCGTCTTCGGAGCTGCCGGAATCTTACTCGCCGCACCCTGGGCCATCCCCATGCCCTGCTTGTACTCCGCACCCAGGTTCTTCGCGCGACTGATGTCCCCCTTGATCCCGCCCTTGAGGTTGGTGACCCCGAACACCTTCGACCGGATCAGGTCGAGCGGCGCGCGCAGCACCTTCAGGATGGGATCGAGGAACATTCACTCAGTCTCACTATTGATCATTTCGGTTGATAGAACCAATAACGGAACATATTGATGTCGCGCCCGGCGGTGCCGGCGTTCTGCTTGACCGACAGCTTGTCCTTGGTGACCACCTCGGCTGGCAGCACATACGGCCAGTTGCGCCAGCGGTTGACACGGTCGGTGCCGGCGCACGAGCACACGCCGGCGTTCTTGCCGTCGACGGTAAACTCGATCTCGTAGTCGCCGTACACGTAGTCCATGCGGCGGATGATCGCCAGCTCCTTGCCGGCGGTTACGTTCTTGATGGTGTACTGGGCGTAGCCGCCGACGTGCGCGCGACCCACGTCCTCGAGCACCGTGCCGTCCGGGTACTTGAGCTTCTGGCGCGAGCGGTACGAGTCCTTGGCGTCGTGAATGGCCAAGCTGTGCGCCTCTTCGGAGTCCTTGTCCATCACGTCGATCTTGTCGATCTGCACCCAGACCCTTCCGTCGACGGTGATCTCGTTCGGCAGATCGAGCTGCGAGATCGCCTTGACCTGCTCCCAGTCCATCCCGCCCGACTTGGGCGCGGCGGCTGGAGCGGGCGAGTCGGCGCTCTGCACCGGCAGCGTGCCGGCGAAGATCGACAGGATGATCTCGCCGGCCTTCTGCTGGTACGCGGTCAGGTTCTGCAGCGCGTCCTGCGCGCCCTGCGCGGCCGAGCGACGCTCGCCGAGCAGGCCCTTGAGGATCTCGATGTGCTTTCGGAAGTCGCCGAACTCCTTGCGCTGCGCCAGCGTCGGGTGGTTGACCTCGACGTCGGCGGCGATCTCCGCCTCCATCTCGACGATCAGCGCCACCTCGTCGAAGATGTTGCGCAGATCGAGCTGATCCGCGGCGTGCAACGCGCTCACCGAGATCACCGCCGCCAGCGCGTCGTGCGCCGACAGCACCTTGCCGTCGCGCGCCAGCTGGAACAGCCCGCGCCGGAGCGAGCGCAGCATGGTGTCGACGCGCAGCCGGGTGGTCGGATCGAGGAACGATCCCGCCACGCCCGCGCGCGGCACGAAGCGCAGATCGATCTCGTTCGGCCGCGGATCGTTGGCGTCGCGCGCGTCACGCACGCGGGTGGCGTTCTTCTCGAGGAGGATGCGCGCCAGCTCCACCTCCTGCCGCACGTCGGGCTGGGTCTGCGAGATCTCGACCTTGCAGCCCTCCAGCACGCGCCGGTGGCCCTTGTACTCGAGGTTCTCCTTGTAGGCGATGAAGTCCGACAGCTCCTCGACGAAGCGCAGCACCACATACAGCTGCTGCGGCAGCTTGTACTCCTCGGGCACGATGGTCTTGATCTGCGTCTCCCACAGCATCAGATCGTGTCCCTGCCCGTCGATGGCGTAGCCGGGCTGGATCTCGATCGACAGATCGCCGCGCGCGCGCGCCATCACCTTGAGCTCGCCCGCATGCCCCGCCACCACGCCCGGCGAATGCAACAGCCGGTTGTGCAGCTTGCGCTTCTCCAGGTGGTAGCGCTCGGCATCGTTCCAGTCGTGCTCGGTGGTGAGGAACCCCTTGAAGAAGTTGATCCTCTTGAACCCTTGTGGCTTTGGCTCGCGTTCGGTCGCCATTGCGTCCCCTATTTCTCGTCTTTCGGCTTCTTCGGCTTCGGCTTTTCGGGCTTCTCGGCCTTCGGGGCCGGAGTCTCGATCGTCTTATGCGCATCGTGCATGCCAGTGTCACGCACTGCATCCATCTGGCGCGCGCTCTGGCCGAAGCCGCCCGCCTGATCCGAACGTACTTCCTTGCCCTCGACGGGCGCGGTATCGGCGCGCGGCGCCTTGGGCAGCGGCGGCTTCTGCTTGAGCGCCGGTTGGAACGCGTCGTCGATCGCGGTCATCTCGGTGGTGCGCTGCTTCTCCTGCTGTTCGACGCGCCCGCGCTCCTCGAGGAGCTTCTGCAGATCCGCCTCGGAGGTGATCGCGTCCGATCCTTCACTTCCAGGGCCGACGCCGATCCCCGAGCGCGTGCCGATGATCATCAGCTCGCGCAGCTCGTCTTTGCGCCCCTCCGATGCGAAGCGCAGGTAGTACTGCGAGTTGGCGGGCTTCTCCATCTGGATGATCTCGTGGATGCGAATCACCGCCTCGGGCGACAGATCCTTGTAGGCCACCGGCATCTCGACCACAAACGTGTGCGCCAGGTTCACCGGCGGCAACACCACCGTGTCGATGCCGATCTCCGACGTGGCCCCCACGCGCCAGCCCTTGAACGGCCACACGTTCTCTTGCAGCGACGGCTCGTGCCCGGTGAACAGCGCGATGAACAGCTTGAGCCCCTTGACCGTGCCGCGGATGCGATAGAGCTCGATCGCCTTCTTGATCAAGCGCCGCTTCTTGGCGATCGGCCAGTCCTCCTCCAGCACCATCGCCGACCACGAGGCCAGCCAGGGCAGGAACTCCGCCGGCGCCTCGTACGGATCGAAGAACTGGTGGATCATGTCGAGCCGTTCCTCGACGGACGAGAAGAGGTGCTGCACGATCCACAACAGATCGCGCAGGAAGTTCTTCCCGTTGATGTCCGCGCGCTGGTAGATCGACGGCATCCACTTGACGTAGCTCTCGCGCGAGATGCCGAGCGTCACCTTCTCGCCGGCGTAGACCATCTGCCCGCGCGCCGGCTTCTGCGTCAGCACGGTGTCGCGCGCGTCGTAGCTCTCCATGAATACGATCGCGTCGACCGCCAGCCCGGCGTTCGACACCAGCAGCTTCGCTTTACGGAGCGGCAAGCCCACCACTTCGGGCATGCGCACCAGCGCTCGCTGCGCGGTCATCATACGATCTCTTCCCTCACACGCTCGACGACCGCGACGTTGACCAGGTAGATCAGCTCGGACGGCTGCAGGCGGACGTTTTCGACGGCGACCCGCTGATCTTCGTCGAACAGCGTGATCGAATCGATCACCTCCACGCCCGGCACTTCCTCGACCAGGTGCGCCAGATCGCTCTTGTAG
Organism: Myxococcales bacterium; assembly: GCA_003170275.1. Taxonomy (GTDB): domain Bacteria; phylum Myxococcota_A; class Polyangia; order Palsa-1104; family Palsa-1104; genus PALSA-1104. Next base: position 40,405 of record PNAM01000103.1, on the reverse strand, counting down.
ACCGAGCGGCCGAACGGCCAGCCCTTGCCGTCGCGGCCGCCGGCCAGCGGATGGAGGTAGCGGCGCAGCTTGTCCTCGATCTCGCGCTTGAGCCGGTCGGTCTGCCCGACGGTGCGGCGCACCAGCGTCACCTTGATCGAGATCTCCACGTAGCCCGGCTTGATCACCTCGACCACCGTGCCGACCAGCCGCCGCTCGTCGAGGTGGTTCTTCACCACGCGCAACAGCTCCGGCGCCGGCTGCAGCCGCTTGGTCAGATCGAGGTTCTTCTCGTCGCCGCGCGGCACCACCACCACCTGCACCTCGCCGTCGTGTCGCTGCGAAGGCAAGCAGCGCGCGCGCGCGACGCCGGTCGACGCGCGCAACGCCAGCGACTCGAAGTCCTCGGCGGTCACCGCGCGATCGCGGCTCTTGAGCGTGAGCGGCGCGCGCCCCTTGGCTTCCTCGACGGTCTCGGCGTCCGCGCCGCCCGCCGCCGGGAGCGCGTTGTAGCACTTGTCGATGTAGGCGATCGCGCGCGTGAGCTGGGTGAGCGTCATCCCGTTGACGTTGCCGCGCACGCCGCCGCCCACCTGGTAGCGGCGCGCGGTCACGTTGTTGCGACCGGCCGGCGGCATCATGCCGCGCGTGCCGTCGCCGAACTGCACGCGCCCGTTGAGCGGGTTGCGCACGTAGTGACGCGCGCGCGGCCCGGAGTCGAACAGGCTCTCGACCGCCCGCCAGCGCACCCACACACCCTCTTCCCCGTCGCGGCGCATCGGCTCGGGCCCGAGATCGGCCAGATCGTCCGGCGCCGGCTCGTCGCGCTCGCGCACCTCGATCACTTCACCCTCGAGGAGCGGCCCCTGCGACAGCGCGAAGCTCTGGATCGGCGTGCCGTCCGACGAGCCCAGCACCTCGTCGCGAATGGTCACGACGTTGGCCGCCTCGACGGTGTTGGTGAGCACGCGCACGATGCGCGGCGGCCGCACGAAGCCGCCCATCTCGAGCCGCGCGCGGATCCACCAGCGGTCCTCGGTGAACTTGAGCGCCTTCTGCGCGTCGTCGGGCCCGACGAAGTCGACGAACCCGCTCTGCGTGAAGTTCTTGGTGGCGTCGACGACCACCAACTGGGTCCAGTTGGTGCCGTCGTAGTACTCCCACACCACGCGCTGCTCGGCCTCCCAGATCGCGTCGCGATCGGCGTACCAGCCCTTGAGCCACTCGGCGTTGGGCCGATCGAGATCGGCGGCAGGCGCCTTGACCGCTGCGTCGGCGAGCAGGAAGTACACCGACACCGGGTCGTTCGGCAGCTTGCCGTTCCAACCCAGATAGATCGCCGCGCTCTGATCCGGCACCGCCGAGAACGGCTGGAACGGCCGGTACTCGACCTTCGCCTCTTCGGAGTGATCGCGGTAGCGGAAGTCGTTATACGAGAGCACGTGCTTGAGGCCCTGCAGGTCGGCGCGGTACTTCATCGCCACCGACTTCCACGACGGCGGCTTGAGCGGGCGGTCGTCGCGCCACACCCACTTATCTCCGTCGAGGAGATAGCTGCCGGCCACGCCGTAGTCGCCCATCTCGATGCGCGCGCGGATCCAGTAGTTGTCCTCGCCGTTCACCTCGCCGGCGTGGATGTCCTTGGGCACGCGGAAGGTCACCACGCCCGTGCGGGTGAACGCGTGGGTCCCGTCGATGAAACCCCAGTCGTTCTCGACGGGCCGGGCGCCCTTGGGCGCGCCCTTCGGTCCGGAGCGGCCGAGCACGCGCCACTTCTTGCCGTCGAAATACTCCCAAGACAGCAGCAGATCTTCCGACGCGCGCGGCGCCGGGATGATCGCCGGATCGGAGAGCACGACCTCGATGCGCACCTCCGCGTCGGGATGCGAGAGCAGCTCGCGCGACGCCAGGTACACGCACTGATCGATCTTCGGCGACGCGCCGAGCGGATGGACGTTCTTGTGCAGATCGAGCGCCAGGAACACGCCGCCGTCGAGGTTGGCGAACGCGGTGTCGGGCAGCACGCCTTCGCCGACCACCTCGATGATCGCCTTGGCGGTGTCGACCTCGGTCTCCCACGGATTCTGCGGCACCTCGGCCAGCCGGCCGCGCAGCCACAGATCCTCGATGCCGTGCACCGCGGTCGGCTGCAGGTCGTCCGGTCCCTGGAAGATCACCTCGCCGCGCTCGACCTCGACGGGCAACAGCTTGAGCTCGCGCCAGCGCCGCCCGTTCCAGTATTCCCACTCGAGCAGGCGCGCCAGATCGCGCCCGCCGTGATCGGGGCAGGTCACGTTCAAGCGCAGCACCGCCGACTCGTTCACCGACGCAAAGCGCGGATCGCCGAGGTAGAGGAACCGATCGATGCGGTCGGCACCGGCGAACACCTCGAACCCCTCCGGCTTGCCGCCGCCGAGGAACGGCGAGTTATCCGCGTAGGTCTCGTTGTGATACGAAAAGCAGCGATCGAGCGGCGCCGGCACCACCACCAGGTCGCGCTGGGTCTCGAAGATCACCGTGTCTTCTTCGGAGGCCTGCTGCGTCGCCACCTGCGCGCCGCCGCGCACCACCTGCCCGGGCGCGCCCTCGACCAGCTCGAACGTGATCAAGCCGCGCGCCGGTTGCGGCGAGCGCAGGCGGATGCCGATCATGTCGAGGAACGCGAGGTAGTTCTTCTCCGGCACGCGGTTGAGCCGATACAAGATCAGCTCGGTCATCCACGCGGTCAGCTCGAGAACGGTGATGCCGGGGTCGGCCGGATTGTGGTCGGTCCATTCCGGGCAATAGCGCGGGATGAGGCGCATCGCCTCGGCGACGATGTCGGCATAGGTCCGATCGTCGAGCTTGGGCGAAGGGATCACGTTTCAGCGCTCCTGCGGAGATAGAAGGGATAGACGAGGTTGCGCGACGAATTGGTCGAACGGACCTTGTACTTGATGTGGATGTCGAGCCGGTTGGGATCGTCGGCCGAAGGCTCGGCCTCGGCCTCGACGGCCTCGATTCGCGCCTCCCACTTCTGCAGCGCCTCGACGCAGTAGTGCGCCGCCAGCCCGGCGGTGTTGACGGTGTTGGGGGCGAACACCAGCTCGTGGATCTCGCAGCCGAAGTGTGGGCGCATGACCCGTTCGCCCGGGGCCGAGCCCAGGATGACGAGGATCGACTGACGGATCGCCTCGTCGTGATCGCTCATCGCGATCCCGCCGGTCCGGTCGATCTCCACGGGAAACTTCCAACCTCGGCCGAGAAAGTTTCGAGCCACCCCTCACCTATTCGAATCTACCCTCGACGAAGCGCCGGCAGCTCCGGCACTCGAGGCGCGTCCGCTCCACGTTCTTGTCCACCACCACTTCGCCTTTTTTGCAAAACGGACAGCGCAAGTCCTGCACGCGTCCGGACGCCACCGCATCGAGCAGGTCCTGCCAATGGATGATGTCGTCGTCGCTCATGACCAGCGCGGCGATATTACTAGGTATTGCTCTCGGCGTCCCGCTTGAATTTGAAGTGGGTGCGGAATCCGTGATCGGTGCCTTCGTGCACGTACCGGTGCCGGACCGCCGTGATGTAGTACTTGCCGTCGAATCGCTTGTCACCGACGGCGATGGTGACCACGATCCCGGGCTTCAGATCCGGGTTCCCCTTGGCCGTCGCGTCGCCGGTGATGTAGCCCATCAGCCGATCCTGCAGGATGCTCTTGGCGATCGCGTCGGCGTCTTCCTTGGTGAACACCGGCACGTCGACGTCGAAGTACAGGACGTTCTTATGGGTGTTGTTGGTGACCTCGGACCCGGTCTTGTCGCCGAGCTTGGAGCTGGCCGGGGAGGCGGTGCCGAGGATCTCCTTCTTCTGATCCGGATCCCACCCGCGCACCCGGACCTCCGACACCTGGTTCGCGGTCGACATCCGCGGCATGAACCGCTCGAGCGTGCTCTCGCCCGATTCGCCGAGCACCAGCTTGATCCCCGAGTCCTTCTCGGTGCGCTTTCGGAAGAACAGGGTGGTGTCCTGCACCAACACCTCGAACCCGATGCGCGACGCGCGCAGGCGCAAGAACTCGAGATCGGTCTGGTTGTGCTGGTACACGTGATCGTACTTGGTCGACGGTGCGGTGTCCCCGAAATCGGCCTTGAGCCCGTAGTTGCCGACGATCTTGCTGACAATGTCCTTGTCGGTGACCTTGGTATACGAAACCGACTTCTTGCCGCGCGCGAGCTTGTGCAGCCCGTTCAGCCCGCGCACCACCACGCGCGAGACCCCGTTCGCGGCGAACATCGGCTCGAGGCCCGTCACTTCGCCCTTGAACACGGTCCCGGCATCCTTGCCGGTGGTGAACCCGGCCTTGATCTCGAACGCGTCGCCCTGGTTCACCTTCGAGGACCACTGCTGCGTGCCGGTATTGGACAGGGTGATCGCCGCCATGTCGGGCTGATCGAGATCCGCCTCGATCAGAAGATCGAAGACGTCATCGGGCGCGATCTGATCCTTGCCGATCGTCACGGTGGCGTCGAGTGTCGTTTCGGCCATTCGCTGTCCTTCCTACGACGACGGAATCTGCAAGGTGCGCCCCTTGATATCCGTCAGGGGATCATCGATGTCGTTCAGCACCGCGATCTCGATCCAGCGAGAAGCGTCGCCCAGCTGCTCGGCCGCAATCGAGTCGAGCCGATCCTTGGCTTGGACCGGATAGCTCTTCGTCGCGGCCGCCGCCTGCGACTGCGTCTTGTTGTTCTTGTCGTCCCCGTTTTCGAGATCGATGACGTTGCGAATCTTGAGCCCACACTCCGCGCGCACCGGCGTGCCGTCGGCCAGGAACATGGTGTACTTCTGCGACAGCGACTCGACCACGCCCTTGAACGTGAAGCGCCCCCACACGAACAAGATCACCGGCGGCGAGTAGTTCTTCTTGTCGTTCTTGCTCGGCGCCTTGGTCGGCTGCTTGCGCATCATCGACAGCGCCTCGATGTACTTGACGTACTTCTCGCGCACCGACACCCGCTCTTCGTAGGTATCGAACTGCAGCGTCACCGACAGGCTCATGGCCGAGGGCTTGGTGAACTCCGGCTGTGGTGCGTCGGCGAAGGCCTTCTCGGAATCCCACGCGACCGCCTTGTCGAGCGCGTACTCCTTTGGATTGAAGCACACCTCGATGGTCGACTCGGCGTCGGTCTTGGTTCCCGTCGCCCCGTCCTGCTTGAGGACGTAGATGGTCGCTCGCTCTAGCTTTCCCATGGATCTCCACTCCGTTCGCGGGCGATCTCGAGGAGACGGTGGTACTCCTCGAACACCTTCCGCGCCAATTCTTCGACTTCTGCGGCGCCGTCCGCCGCCGGCTTCTTGCTTGCGCCGCCCGCAGCGGCGTGACTCTCCGTCTGCGGTCGCGCCGCCGGCGCCGCCGGCGAGCTTCCTTGCGCGCTGGCCGCGACTTGCTGGCTCGCGGACGCGATCGAGATCAACGTCAAGTCGCCCAACGTCACCCGGTCGTCGCTCGCGCCGGCATTCGGCTCGCGCCGGACAGCCTCGACGATGCGCGACGCCGAGTCGCCCGCGGCCATCGCGCTGACCAGCGGCTGTGCCTGCGGCTGCGGCGAATAGCGGGTGACGTCGGGCGAGCGGTCCACAGGCGAACGAACGCTGCGCACGAGTTCGAGGAGCGGCCCCGCTACGCCGCCCATCCCCCTGCTCTCCTCATCGGCCCGACGTCCACCGCCCACAAACCCGCCCACGCTCCCGCTCACGTTCCCATTCGCGTTCCCGCTCACGTTCCCGTTCCCGCTTCTGCCGGCGCCGGCGTTCCCGAGCGACCCCTGCACCAGCACCGGTGTCATCGAGCCCCACAGCGGAGTCCCTGGCGCCGCCTGCTCGGCCGCGCCGATCGCGCTCGCAGTCATCGGCGCCGTGCGCTCGCTCGACATCACGAATCCGGCAGCGCCCGGCCAGGTGAACGAGCCGCGCGGCTGCCGCCCACCCGGCAGCGAGGTGCGCTCGATCGGACGAGCGGGCGTGTCGCCCACCAGCATCAACGTTCGCTCCAGCTCCGCGCCGCGCGCGGCGGGAGCGCCCGGAGCCGCCATCGTGACCGGCGCGTCCTCGATGAACGGCGTCGCCGTCCGCGCAATCGCCGCGGTGATTGCCGGCGCCGCAGCGGTCGAGCGCACGAGCGCGCGTTCCGCAGCGCGCAAGGCGATCGGCCCGTTCGTCCCGACCGGCTGCGCGACGACCACGCGTTGCGGCGCGGCCTGCAGCAGGCGCGACACCGGGCCTTCGACCGCCGCCCACTGGCTCGACTGGCGCGCGCCCGCGAGCTGAACCGCAGTCGCCGCCGACGGGAAGGTCGAAACGAGCGACCACTCTTCGTGCGACAGCGCGGTCGAACGCGGCGGCCGGGCGGCCTCCCTCTCGGGCACCGCCGGGCGCGGCCAGAGATAGGCGAGATCGGGTGACGCCCGCCCGCTGGAGAGCGCCGGCAGCCCGGCTGGATCGACGAAGTCGATCGACAGGCTGGCCGCGCGCACGCCGACGATCCCGGCGAGCTGCTCGGCGCGCGCCGCGACCCCGCCGGTGCGGAAGGTCGGCGGCGGCGGCGGCGATTCACGAACCGGTCGCACCGTTTGGACTGCTGCGGGCCGCACCGTCGCGGGTGCGACGGGCTGCGCCGAGACGGTCGCGGGGCTCGCCCAGCCCGGCGCGGCGATCACTGCCCGTGCGGGCGCGCGCGCCGCGATCGGCGAAGGCTCGGCTTGCGCGTACACGACGGGCGGCGCGATCGCCGCCGTGCGGATCGCCGGCAACGAGGCGGTCGACCGCACCGCTTCGATTCCCACGAGCTGATCGATGAACCGCGCGATCCCGGCAGGCCCGGTTGCGGGAGCCACATAGGCGAAGGCGGGCGGCGCACGGCCGGGCTCGCGCGCAGGCGCCGCCGGATCGCCCCAGCTCACGCCGCCTCGCGTGTCCGCAGCGTCGCCCAATTGCTCGGCCCGTGCAGCCAGCGCTCCCGGCCGAAGCGCCGCCGGCGAGGTTCGCGGGATCGCAGCGATGATCTGCGGAGCGTCGGCTTCCGGCGCGCTGCGCGTTTGCGTCGCGGTCGGGGAAGCGACCGCCGCGGCAGCGGGTGCGAACGTGTGAATCGCGCGCTCGGCGCGTGTGGGCTCGAGCCGCAGCAGCAGACGCTCCGGCGCGCGCGCGGCGATCGGTCCCTCGACGCCGGCCTGCGGCCCGAGCGGCGCCACCGCCGGCAGCGCCGCCGCATCCCGAGCGGCCCGCACGCCGGCAAGGCCGTCGAGAAACCGCGCGAACGGCGCCTGCGAATCGAGCACCTGCGCCAGCCCGGCCGTTCCACGCAGCTCGGGCAAGGCCGCGTGCGCAGGCCACGCCACCTGTGCGGGCCACGCCAACGGTTGAATCGGGGGCGTCGCTCTTACTTCGGGCGCCACGTCCGGGGCAGTCACGGTGATCGCGGTGGTCGCTGCGATCGCAGAGATCCGCTCCGGCGCAACCAACGGCAGCTCGATCGCGCGCCCAAGGTCTGCCTGCGGCGGTAGCGGCGACCCCGCCTGCGCGGGCTGACCCGGCTCGGCTTCGCCCACCACGGGCTCCGGTCGAACGACCATCGGCCGCTGGCGGTCGCTCGGTTGCGGCAGCGGCGACGAAACCGGCGCTTCGACCTGCGTCGTGCGCCCGACCAGCGGCCTCTCGATGCGCACCGCCTCCGCTTCGCGCGGTCCGGCCGACCCGGGTGCCGCAACCCACACATAGCCGGGCAGCGACGCGGGGCGCTCGCGTTCGGGCGGCGCAGCAGCTTCCGGGCTCCGCGCGGTCAGGCGCGCATCGACCCACGCGGCATGGCCGAGCGAGCGGGTGAGCGCGGTCTCGCGACGCAGCGCCGGGACCTGGGCGCGCGGAACCGGTGCAGGCGCTTCCGGCGCCGACATGGCAACGATCTCGGCCGCCCGCAGCTCGCGCAGCGGCGAGACCACCACGCTCGGCTCGGTCGGATCGGGTGCGCGATCCTGAACGGTCGTTTGTGCAGCTCCGGCGACGACCGGCTCGGGCGCGGCGGCGCGAACGGTGGGCTCGGCCGCGGTGCGCACGGTCGGCTCGGGCTGCGCGGTGCGCACGGTCGGCTCGGGCTGCGCGCTGCGCACGCTCGGCTCCGGCTGCGCGGTGCGCACGGTCGGCTCGGGCTGCGCGCTGCGCACGGTCGGCTCGGGCGCCACGGTGAGCGCGGTCTTCTCGATCGCCGCGCCGCGCTCCGCTGCCGGCGACTCCGCTCGCCGAACCGTTGCAGCGACGGAGGCTTCCAGACTCGCGTCCTGGAGCGGCCACGAGAATGCCGGCTGCTCGTCGAGGTCGTACCACGGGCGCGGCAGCGTCAGGGTCGCGGGCGCGATGCGGTGCGCCGCCCCGAGCGTCGCTGGCGCGAGGCCGCCCCGCTCGTCGCGCCCGAAGTACTGCCCGAGCAGCCGATCGGTGAACGCGAGCGCGTTGCGCCACACGCTGCGCCCCGGCGTCGCCAACTGATGACGGCGGGCGAGCTGCGTCGCCGCACGCTCGGCCAGCGCGACGGTGCGCGGCACGAACGCGGGAGGCCGTGTGGCCGCCGTGCTCACTTACTTGCTCGGCTCCTGATCGCCAATGAAGATCAGGCCCTCATGCGCGATCTCGATGGTCTCGACCGAGATCTCGTTCTTGCTGGCGTCGAGCTCGGGGCCTTCCCACTTGCAGATCCAGCCGCCCACGAAGCGCCACTTGGAGTAGCTCCCACTGGGACCGAGCTGCGTAATCACGCCGGTGATCCGCTTAGGCTTCACCCACCCAGACTTGTTGTTGGTCGTGCCAGCCTGCGCAGGCAGATCGTTCAAGAATCGTTGGCGCAGCTTGTAGAGCTCGGTGTTCGCACTGCACAGCCCGCGCTTGAGCACCAGGTTCGGGAACTTGGTGCGCCCGATCAGCTTGTGGGTAGTGTGGTTGGCACCGCCCTCTTCGAGCTCGACCACGGTGGATTCCGACTTCAGGCCCGAGCAGCTCCTAAACGGATAGGCGATGTGCTCGTTGTCGATCTCCACGGTGAACATGAACGCCCCGAAGGGGTCCTTGCGAATCGGAGGAGGACTCTGAGGACTATCCGCCATGTGCTTCTCCCTTTTCGACCTCGGCGTGCTCGCCCATCTGCTGGACGACGTGGAAAACGATGTACTCGGCCGGCAGCGCCGGCGCGACGCCGACTTCCATCATCATCTTACCGTCCTCACGAATTTCGCGCGGGTTGGTTTCGCCGTTGCACCGCACGAAGAACGAATCTTCGGGGCCGTCCCCGGCGAAATAACCCAATCCCCACAGCTCTTTGAGAAAATCCGACACGCACCCCGTCAGCCGCTCCCAGGTGCGCGCGTCGTTGGGCTCGAACACCGACCATTGCGTACCTTCTTCGAGCGAGCGACGCAGCATGATGAACAGCCGGCGCACGTTGACGTAACGCCAGTCGGGATCCTCGGAGAGCGTGCGCGCGCCCCAGATCCGCGTCCCACGGCCGGGGAAGCTACGCAGCGTGTTCACGCCTTCGCCGTTGAGTATCCCCAGGTGGTCCTCGGTGAGATCGATCATCAACCCGACCGCGCCTTCGATCACCTCGTTGGCGGGCGCTTTGTGCACGCCCACGAGCTTGTCGCAGCGCGCGAACACACCGGCCACGTGCCCCGACGGAGGGACCGGGACGACCGACTCGTTCGGGCCGCACAGATTGACCCACGGGTAGTACAGCGCCGCGTACGAGCTCTCGATCCGCCGCCGCCAGCGACGCACCTCTTCGATGTCGCGGGTGGGCGGCGCATCGAGCACCGCAAAGCGGTCCTTCTTGAGCTCGCAGACGTTGATCATCGCGTCCTGGATGACCTGCACCTCGCGGTCCGCCTGCGGGCCGGGGTGGCGCACATAGGCGAGCATCGCGTCCGGCACGCACAGCATCGCGACCGCTTCGACCGACGCGAGCGCCATCAGGCCCGTGCGATCGCCCGGGCCGTGATCGTGTCCGATGAAATCGGCCGGCACGAGCACGTCGATGCCGTCCTTGCCGCCGGCGAGCCGGGCGGCCGGCGCGGTCTGCGGAAGGTTGTGCGGCAAGGGCGCCTTCGAGAGCGCGTCCTCGACGCGGATGAGCAACGACTCGTCGTTGATTACACGCGGGGCGTAGCGGCGCGACAGCGGCGAGAGCTGCAGGCCGCGGTACACTTCGCGACGATCGCGCAGCGAGGCGTAGGCATCGAGCTCGAGCACCTCGACGTAGGTCGGGCCGGCCGCGCGGTACTTGCGGACGATCGGCGTAGTCGAGGCCCAGCGGACGGTGCGCTCCTCGGCGATTACTTCGGTGACCACGATGAAGTCCGAATTCTCGCGGTCGAAGATCCGCACCAACACGCCGCGCTCGAAGCCGCGCACGCTGTTGAGCCGCGCCTCGCCCGCGCCCACGTCGAGATCGAGCGTGAGCAGCGTCGAGGCCGCGGCGGTCTGTTGAAAGCGAACCCAGATGTTGTTGCCCCAGCGGCCCTCGTTGAGGGCTTTGACGTGCAGCGTGGGCTTGTCCCAACTGTCCTTGACCACCCACCCGGCGCGCGTGGCGTCGTGCGCGATGCGCACCACGAAGCAGGACTCGCCGCCATTGAGAAAGAAGCCTTCGACGGCGCGCGCCAGATAACCTTCGGAGCCGGCCGGCGCCTGCCCATAGGCGTCGACGAACTCGTTCCACCCCCTGAGCAGGCGCGGCTCGTCGAGCGGCCCGCGTGCCGCCACGCCGACGAACCCCGCCACTCGCGTGTCCGAGACCGTGAGGGGTCGGGCGCGCGGCTCCTCCGTCGCGGGATATACGCCCGGGGGTCTCAGATCACGCGCCGCCTTCATCGGACCAGCTACCCTTTCTTGCGCGCCTCGTTGATCTCTTTATTGATGCGCGCGATCTCCCGCAAGAAAATGTGCCTCTCGTCGTGTTCCATCGAGAGGATGTCGTCCAGCGACCAATGGAAGTGATAGGCGACGTACGCTACCTCCTGGTACAGCTGCTCCAGGGGGTAGCTCGCTATCCCCCCGCTCGGGCAGCGCCCTCACCTCCGCCGAGTAGGTCGATGTCGAACTCAGTCTGGCAGGAGGGGCACTTGGCGTGAACCTTCGGTGCGCCCTCCTCGTTGATCCGCCGATAGAACTCCTGCAGGTAGGCCAGGTCGGTGGAGAACAAGTTCTCGATGATTTCGGTATCGATGTACTTGATGTCTCCCAACCGAACGATCACCCGCGACAGGAGAATGATCACCAGGTACGCGCGATTCGCTTGTACCCGGTAGTCCTGAAGCGGGATGATCTCGTCCTTTGCGGTCGCCAGCCGCATGACCCCGTTACGATGCAGTGTCCCCTCGGCGTCGACGAAGCCCTTGGGGAGCGTGAATGGGTACTCCGTCTGGAAGGCCATTCGCGGCTAGGCCCAGGACGCCTTGTACTCGAACTTCATGTCTTCGCAGTACATCTCGGCCTTGACGCGACGGATGTTCTCCGACCCTGCTTCGACCTTCTCGGGCGTGAGCTTGAAGATACCGAGGTGATCGAAGGTGATGGTGAACAGCACGTCCGAGAGGTTCGGCGCCAGGTACTCGAGGGTGCCGCCCTTTTCCTTGTCGTCGCCGTTGTTGCCCTTGATCACAAAGTCCTCGTGCCAGGTGTAGATCTCCTTGGCGTGAGACTCCGCCAGCGTGATCACCAGGTTCGGGATCTCGAGGTGGGCGGGCTCCTTCTCGTAGTCGCGCGACTCGCCGACCGCATGCTCGATCACCTTCTGCTTGACGGTGATCGCCTCGATCTTGTTGACGCGCGTGCAGTCGAGCCCGTCGATCTTCAGACGAAAGTTCGACGGCAGCCACTTCTTCTGGATGCTCTGATCGCTCTTGTACTTGCCGCCGGCCACCGACGGACCATCGGTCGCGGTGGTCATGCGGGTGTACTCGGGCGACACCTTGATCGTCATCTTCGCTGCGTCCTTCGACGCCGCGTCGAGCGCGGGAAACCCGATCTCGGTGATGAGCGCGTTGGTGAACGTGAGCCGCGAGTGCTCCTTGTAGTTGTAGTCACAGGAGATCACGGCGCCGTTCTTGCGCGAGTACTTGTGATCGAAGCTGTCCTTGATCCAGGTGTAGAAGCCCTTGGACATGCCGGTTCCACAATTGACCGTGATGTCCTCGTACTTCACGCCGGCGATGTGCTTCTTCTGCAGGTGATCCGGCCCCAGCTTCTCGATCACAACGTCGGAGGAGGCGTTGCCGCCTTCGACCGAGTTGACCCAGCCCGCCTCGATGCTGTCCAGCTCGAGGGCGTACTTCCCTGCTACATACGCGCGTTTCGTTGACGTAATCGGCATCGCTTATTCCTCCACGCCACCACCCGCCGGCATCTGGCCGATGCGGAAGATGACAAATTCGGCCGGCTTCACTGGCGCCAGCCCGATTTCCACGATCAACTGCCCGACGTCGATCACCTCGGGCGGGTTGGTCTCCTCGTCGCACTTGACGTAGAACGCCTTATCGGGCGTCTCGCCCATCAGCGCACCGTTACGCCACACCAGCGTCAGGAACGACGAGATGGTGCGGTTCACGCGCTTCCACAGCTTGGTATCGTTGGGCTCGAAGACCACCCACTGGGTCGCGCGCTCGATCGACGTCTCGACCATGATGAACAGACGACGGACGTTGATGTAGCGCCACGACGGATCCGACGACAGGGTGCGGGCGCCCCAGATGCGGATGCCGCCGCCCATCATCATACGGATGCAGTTGATGCCCTTCGGGTTGAGGATGTCCTGCTCACCCTTGGAGATGGTGTACTTGAGGCCGAGCGCGCCACGCACGATCTCGTTGGCGGGCGCCTTGTGGACGCCGCGCTCGTTGTCGACGCGCGCGTACACGCCGGCCACGTGGCCCGACGGCGGAACGAACACGTTGCCGCGCTCCGGGTCGTACACCTGGATCCACGGGAAGTAGTAGGCGCCGTACTTGGAGTCGCGCGGGCGGACCAGCTTGTCGACGCCGCCCTGCATCACTTCCGGCGAGTCGAGGAGCGCGAAACGATCCTTGCGCGATTCGCAGTGGGTCAACAGCGCGTCCTGCACGGCCGGCGAGATCTGGCCGGGCGCCGCGACGAGTGAGATCTCGTCGATCTCCTCGAAGCACTTCAGGCCCGTGCGGGCGCCCGGGCCGTTGTCACGGCCGATGAAGTTGCCGTCGGAGCCACCGCCGCCGCCCTTCTTCTGCTGCTGCGGCTGGCCTTCCGGCTTCTTCTCGCCTTCCTTGAGCACCACCGGCGCGGTGTCGACGATGTCGAGCGTCGAAGGCGCGCCGACGTTGACGATGAAGCAGCGCGAGCCGCCGTTGTTGAAGAAGCCATAGACTGCGTGCGCGAGGTGGGTCGACTGCGTGAAGTCGCCGAACGTCTTGACGTACTGCGACCAATTGACGACCAGCACGGCCTGGTTGGCCGGACCCATCATCGATTCGCCAAGGAAACCAACTGTGTTGGTTCCGACGGCCTCGATGGGCTTGGACCCGCGATCGACTTCTTCTACGTAGACACCGGGGGACAGGTAACTGGTAGCCATGTGGTTCGCTCCTTCGTGTTTGGTTATCGGCGACTGGTTGCGGAAAGTTGCTAGCGCTTCACTCGATTCAATTTATTGAGGTCGAAGAACCGGACGTCCTTTTCTTGCACTCGGCGGATTTCCACCTCTCCTGACGGGTAGATAGGTACGGTCGTCCAACATTGGATGGCGGGCTTCATGGGCTGGTTCAGGCTGGCCCAGAAGCGGGAAAGCACCCCCTCGTCGAGCTTCTGCGACATCGAGATCGGCAGGTACTGATCCTTCTTGAAGGACTCGCCCTTGAGATCGACGCCTTCGACGGTAGGGTGCTCGAGCAGCCCCTTGATCGCGCCGCCCATGAGCAGCTGCTCCTCTTCGGGGGTCTGCGCCCAGGTCGAGACCAGGTAGTCGAGGCGCACCCACAGCGGCATGTCGCGCGCGACCTCTTTCGGTTTGCCGTCCTGGCCGACCACGGTCTCGATGAACTGCCCGGTGCGGTTTCCGCCGAGCCCTTCTTCATCGAGCGAGATGTTGTAGAGGTAGACACAGACCGCGGGAAGCTTACCTTCAATGGCCTCGGCCTTCGGCGCAGCGACGACGAGATGAACGCGCTTGTAGCCGTTCTCCTTGAACACCGCCTGCAGCAGCTGGCCGATGGTCTCACCGGCTTCTTTAATGATGTGGTGCTGCGCGGCGCTCATTCAGTTCCCCCGGGTGGACAAAGATACGGGATCGCCTAAATGGCTGTCAATGCTTGCATTAGTGACACGTGGTACAGTAGAAAAGCCGCACCATGGGACTCAACGTCATTCCCCCGTCCGAGAACCTCCACGCCATCAAGCCCGTCGTGGATGAAAGTACGCTCGTACACAGGCAGGTGTTACGGGGGCCCTTCTGGCAGAAGATCCCGGCCTACGCCAACGTGAGCGAGGCCGAGTTCCTCGACCACAAGTGGCAGGCGAAGAACTCGATCACCAACGTGCCGAAGCTGCTGGCGGCGCTCGGCAAGCTGGTCGACCCCGGCTTCGTCGAGGACGCCAACCGCGGCTTCGACAAGGCGCCGATGAGCGTGCGCGTCTCGCCGTACCTGCTCTCGCTGATCGACTGGGAGCGCCCCTACGAGGACCCGCTGCGGCGGCAGTTCATCCCGGTCGGCTCGAAGCTGTTGCCCGATCACCCCAAGCTCGGGCTCGACAGCCTGCACGAGCGCGAGGATGCGCCGGTCGACGGGCTGACCCACCGCTACGTGGACAAGGCGCTGTTCCTGGCGCTCGACACCTGCCCGGTCTACTGCAGATTTTGCACGCGCAGCTACGCAGTGGGCATCGACACCGACGAGGTGGAGAAATTCCACGTCAAGGCGCACGCCGACCGTTGGGGCCAGGCCTTCCGCTACATCGCGTCGCGGCCGGAGCTCGAGGACATCGTGATCTCGGGCGGCGATGCGTATCAGCTGCGCGCCGAGCAGATCACCGAGATCGGCGAGGCGCTGCTGGCGATCCCCAACGTGCGCCGCATGCGCTTCGCCACCAAGGGTCCGGCGGTGATGCCGCAGAAGATCCTCACCGACGAGGCGTGGACCGATGCGCTGACCCGCGTGGTCGAGCACGGCCGCAAGTTGCACAAGGAGGTGGTGCTGCACACCCACTTCAACCATCCCGCCGAGATCACCGCGATCACCGAGGCGGCGATGAACAAGCTGTTCGAGCGCGGGATCATCGTGCGCAACCAGTCGGTGCTCCAGCGCGGCGTCAACGACTCGGCCGAGTGCATGAAGCTGCTGGTCAAGCGGCTCGGGCACGTCAATGTGCATCCTTATTATGTTTACCAGCACGATCTGGTGAAGGGCGTCGAGGACCTGCGCACCACGCTGCAGACCGCGCTCGACATCGAGCGCTACGTGCGCGGCGCGACCGCCGGGTTCAACACGCCCACCTTCGTCGTCGACGCGCCGGGCGGCGGCGGCAAGCGCGACGCGCATTCGTACGAGCACTACGATCGCCGCACCGGGATCTCGGTGTACACCGCGCCGTCGGTCAAGCCGGGGGCGTACTTCCTCTACTACGATCCGATCGACACGCTCGAGCCCGACTACCAGCGCCGCTGGGCCTCGCCCGAAGAGCGCGAGCACATGGTCGACGACGCCCTCGCGGCCGCCAAGGCCCGCCTGCGTTGAGTAAATTCGGACGGCACTTTTTCGTGTGCGTGAACGAGCGGCCCGAGGGGGGCAAGGGCTCGTGCGCGGGACGCGGATCGCAGGCGGTGCTGTTCGCGCTGCAGTCGGGGTTGAGCGAGCACCCCGAGCTGTGGGCATCGGTATCGGTCACCGCGACCGGGTGCCTGGGGCCGTGCACCGAGGGTCCCACGCTGGTGGTGTATCCCGAAGGCGTCTGGTACGCGGGCGTGCGCGCCGAAGACGTGGCGGAGATCGTGCGCGAGCATATGGTAGGCGGACGGCCGGTCGTGCGATTGGTGTACCAGTGGCCCGAGAGCTGATCGCAGGTCAGATCTAGAGGGTGAGGTCCTTCGCGCTCATCGGATTCCTGGCGGCGGCGGCGCCTGTGTCGGCGGCGCCGCATTGGATCAAGGCCAACTTCCACGCGCACGGCGCCCGGGATCAATTGCGCGACGACGGCACCGAGACACCGCTCGAGCTGCACAAGGCGCTGCGCGCGTACGGCTTCGACTTCTCGGTGCACTCTGCCCACTCGTCGATCAACACCGGCCCGGACGCGGCGGCGCAGTTTCGCGCGCAGAGCGCCAGCGAGGCCGCGCTGGTGGTGCCGGGGCTGACCGCGCTGCTCGGCGAGGAGCTCACCGTCGCGCCCGGCCCGAACTATCAGAGCCGCACGCGGATGCTCGGGCGCGACGCGCCGGGCAACCTCGATCATATGTCGGTGTTCGGAATGAAGGAGCTGATCCCCAACCGCACGCCGATGGCGGAAGCGTGCCGGCGCGCGCACCAGGACGGCGGCGTGTGCCTGGTGAACCATCCGGGCCCGGGCACCATGATGTGGGAAGAGGGCCTGTGGGAAGCTCCGGAGAATCGCGCGCTCGTCGATGGGCTCGAGGTGTACAACGGGCAGGCGCTGACCGCCGTCGGCATCGACTTCGAGGGACGCTACCGCGAGGCCACCTCGTACGGCGGGTTGGGCTTGCACTTCGCGGCGGTGACCGGCGCGGACACGCACGGCCCGAAGTCGGTCGAGCGCGCGCGCGGCAAGCTGGCCGGCCTGGGCACCGCGGGCAAGCTGCTCAAGCTGGTGCTGCCGGTGGTCGCCGGGACGCGCGGCGAGCTCGCCTGCGCGACGCTGGTCAAGGCCGAGAGCGCGTCGCTCGCCGACGTGGTGGCCGCGCTCAAGCAGCGGCGCACGGTGGCGCTCTACGAGATGAAGGATCTGACCGTCGAGCTGTCCGGTCTCGGCGAGGTGAAGAAGAGCGGCGACGTCGCGCTCAAGCTGACGCTGTCGCGCAAGGTGGGCGAGGTCACGCTGTACCGCGAAGGCACGGCGGTGCAGACGTGGCAGGACGTGGACCACGTGGAGTGGAAAGAGACGGTGAGCCGGCCGACCGCCTACGTGTTCGGCGCGCGCGACGGCGCCGGGCGGATGCTCACCTCCGCGGTGTGGTACGAGCCGCCCCGCTGATGTCGGCCGACGAAAAGTTTCCGCTCGAAGAAGTCGAGCGCTGTAAGCAGCTGGCGCGCGTCGAAGAGCAGTTCCCCGACGCCGACGCCTGCCCCGCCTGCGCCGACGCGCGCAAGACCTCCGGCGACCCCACCGACCTGTGCAAGGAACACCTGCGGCGCATGTACGGGATCTAGAGGACCGAGCGACGGCCGAACAGGCCCTGAGCCTTGGTGACGGTGAACGCGGTCATGTTGACGATGGTCTCGACGGTGGCGTTGCGCGGCAGCACGGTGATGGGCGCCTGCACGCCGAGCAGCACCGGACCGAGCGCGGTCGCGCCGCCGAGCGAGGACATCAGCTTGTAGGCGACGTTGCCTGCGGCGAGGTTGGGGAAGATCAGCACGTTCGCCGCGTCCTTGAGGCGCGAGAATGGAAAGCGCTCCTTGATCTCCTCGAAGCTGAGCGCGGTGTCGGCCTGCAGCTCGCCGTCGATCTCGAGCTCGGGGCGGCGCGCGATCACCAGTTGCACGGCCTTGGCCACCTTCTCCGATTCGGGGTGCTGCGCCGAGCCGAAGTTGGAGAACGAGATCATCGCCACGCGCGGCACGATGTCGAACTCGCGCACCGCGTCCGACACCTGGATCGCGATCTCGGCCAACGTCTCGGCGTCGGGATCGATGTTCACCGTCGCGTCGGCGAACACCTTGATGTCGCCGTTCTTCAGAAACATGATGTACATGCCGGTCGCGCGCTTGACCTCGGGGCGCATGCCGATGATCTGCAGCGCGGGCCGGATGGTCTCGGGAAAGCTGAGCGTGAGGCCCGAGACCAGCCCGTCGGCGTCGCCCATCTTGACCATCATCATGCCGAACGGGTTGCGGCGGCCCATCACGCGGCGCGCGAACTCGCGGCTCACGCCCTTGCGCTGGCGCATCGCCCAGAACGCGTCGACGTAGCGCTCGTACGACTCGAACTTGCGCGGTCGCACGACCTCGACCCGCTTGCCCAGATCGCCCAGGTCGAGCTCGTCGATGCGCTGCGCGATCTCGCGCTCCGAGCCGAGCAGCACCGGCATCGCGATGCCCTCGTCGACGATCTGCCGGCAGGCGCGCAGCACCCGCGGCTGCTCGCCTTCGGGGAACACGATGCGGCGCGGCGATTCCTTGGCGCGTGAGACGATCCGCCGCAGCACCGCCGGCGAGCCGCCCGCGCGCCGCTTGAGCGTCTCGCGATATTCGTCGAGGTTGACCTTGACGCGCGCCACGCCCGACTCCATCGCCGCCTGCGCCACCGCCGGGGCGACCCACCACAACACGCGGCTGTCGAACGGCTTCGGGATGATGTAGTCCGCGCCGAAGTGAAAGTGGTTGCCGCCGTACGCCTGAGCGACCGCCTCGGGCACGTCCTGCTTGGCCAGCGCGGCCAACGCGCGCGCCGCGGCGATCTTCATCGGCTCGTTGATCTCGCGCGCACGCACGTCGAGCGCGCCGCGAAAGATGAACGGGAAGCCGAGCACGTTGTTCACCTGATTGGGAAAGTCCGAGCGCCCGGTGGCCATGATCAGATCGGTGCGCACCGAGCGCGCCTCGTGGTAGCCGATCTCGGGATCGGGGTTGGCGAGCGCGAACACGATCGGCCGGTCGGCCATCGACGCCACCATGTCCTTGGTGACCGTGCCGGCCTTGGAGCAGCCGAGGAACACGTCGGCGCCGCGGATCGCGTCCGCCAGCGTGCGCGCCTTCTCCGACGACGGCCGCGCGAACTTCAGCTTGTAGCTGTTCATCGACTCGGCGCGCCCGGTGGCCACCACGCCCACCGAGTCGACCAGCGTGATGTTCTCCACCGGCACGCCGAGCGACACATAGAACGTCGCACACGCGATCGCCGCGGCGCCCGCGCCGTTGACCACCACGCGCACCTTCTCGATCGCCTTCTGCTGGATCGCCAGCGCGTTGAGCAGCGCCGCGCCGGAGATGATCGCGGTGCCGTGCTGATCGTCGTGGAAGACCGGGATCTTCATCCGCTTGCGCAGCTCTTGCTCGATGTAGAAGCACTCGGGTGCCTTGATGTCCTCGAGGTTGATGCCACCGAAGGTCGGCTCGAGCGCCGCCACCGCCGCGATCACCGCGTCGGGATCCTTGACGTTGAGCTCGATGTCAAAGACGTCGATGTCGGCAAACTTCTTGAACAGGCAGCCCTTGCCCTCCATCACCGGCTTGGACGCCTCCGGGCCGATGTCGCCGAGCCCGAGCACCGCGGTGCCGTTGGTGATCACCGCCACCAGGTTGCCGCGCGCGGTGTAGTCGAAGACCTTATCCGGATCCTTGGCGATCGCGAGGCACGGCTCGGCCACGCCCGGCGTGTACGCGAGCGCCAGATCGCGCTGCGTGAGGAGCGGCTTGGAGGGGACGACCTCGATCTTCCCGCGCCTCCCCAGCTCGTGGTAATCGAGCGCGTCCTGCTTGCGGATCATTCGTCGCCTCCGTCGGTGGGAGGCGGAACATAGCATGCTGGAGGCAATCGGCACGCAAGCGTGCTATCGCTTAAGGGCTTGCGCGGGACGCTGGTCTGTTTCGCTCTCTGTCTCGCCGGCGGGCTCGGCGCGCTGCCCGCGAGCGCGGCGCCGACGCCGCAGGCGCACCTGTTGTACGTGCGCGAAGCGGGCGCCGATCGCTGTCCGGAGGAGGCCGAGGTGCGCGGCGTGGTGACGACGCGGCTCGGCTACGATCCGTTCTCCGAGCGCGCGCCGACGACCGTCTCGGTCACGCTCTCGCACCCGCCGCGCGGGCTGCGCGCGCGCATCGAGCTGGTCGACGCGACGGGCGAGGTGACCGGCGCGCGCGAGCTGACCTCGAAGCGCGGCGACTGCAGCGAGCTGGCGTCGGCGGTCGAGCTCGCGATCAGCCTGGCGATCGATCCGCTGAGCTTTGCCGGTGGCCCGCCGCCTGCCGAAACGATCGCGCCAACCGCCAAGCCCAACGTCACCGACGTGAACGCGAACCTGAACGCCAACGTGAACGCCAACGCCAATACAAACGTCACCGCCAACGCGACCGCCAAACCGGAGCGGCTGCGCGCGCGCCTCGGCGCCGGCGCCCTGGTCTCCCTCGGCTCCGCCCCCGGCGTCACCTTCGGCTTCACCATCAAGGCCGGCATCCGCCGCGTGCGCTGGTCGATGAACCTGGAGGTGCGCGCCGATCTCCCGTCGAGCGCGCAGGCCGCCGGCGGCACCATCACCACCGCGCTGTATACCGGGAGCGCCATCCCCTGCTTCCATCAGGGACTGTTCGCCGGCTGCGCGATCGCGATGCTCGGCGGTCAGATCTCGAGCGGCGCCAACTTTCCGATCTCGAAGCAGGTGAGCACGGTGTTCGCGGCCGGCGGCGTGCGCGCGGCGCTCGAGATCCCGATCTGGAAGAAGCTCGAGCTGCACATCGAGGCCGACCTGCTCGCAGCGATCACCCGCACGACCTTGACGGTCGACCAGGACAACAATGTAGTGTTCCGCACCCCGCCGGTCTCGGGCGCGTTCCACCTGGCGATGTTGGGGTATTTTCGATGACGGAAATCCTCCGCCCGCCCCAATCCCATGCAGTGGATAGCGCTGCCGCGATGGCCGAACCGATCACCGATCCCGCGGAAGCCCCCGATTTCAGGGTCGTGTATGAGGCACAATTCAACTATGTTTACCATACCTTACGAAGACTCGGCATCGCTGATAGAGACCTCGAGGACCTGCTCCACGAGGTGTTCATCGCCTTCTATCGGGGCCTCGCCACCTATGACCCGCGCCGCCCGCTCAAGCCGTGGCTGTTCGGGATCGCATTTCGCGTCGCGTCCGATTGGCGGCGCCGCGCGCAGAACCGCTACGAAGTGCCGGGGGACAAACAGGAGCTCGTGGCCGATACCGCACCCGCCGCGGACGAGCAGGTGGCGGCGCGGCAACGGCGCGAGCTGGTGATGGCCGCGCTCGAGACGCTCGATCTCGATCGGCGCGCGGTGTTCGTGATGCACGACATCGACGGCCACTCGATGCCCGAGATCGCGCAGGTGCTGTCGGTGCCGCTCAACACGCTGTACTCCCGGCTGCGGCTCGCGCGCACCGAGTTCGCGCAGGCGGTCAAACGCGATCAGCTGCGACGAGGCGGCAGATGAACGACGACGAGCTCAAGGCCTTGACGCCCGATCTGCAGGCGCTGCTCGACTCGGAGCGCAACGTTCCGGGCGCGCCCACGGCGGCGCGTGAGCGGGTGCGCGCGCGACTGGCGGTCTCGGTGGGCATGCTCGGCGCAGTCGGCGCAGCGTCGGCGGCGGGCTCGACCCCGGCGCTCGGGACGACCGCGCTCAAGGCCGCGCCCAAGCTGCTCAACGCGCTGTGGGCAAAGCTGGCGGTGGGCGTGGTGGCGGCGATTGGAGTCGGCGTGGGCGTGCACCTATCGACGAGGACGCCGCCCGTGCCTGCGCCGTTGATCGCGCCTGCGCCGTTGGTCGCGCCGCGCGCGCCCGAGGTCCGGACGCAACCTGTCGCGCCGCTGCCCACCCCGAATGGAATGAACGTTCATTCCACACGCGATCCGGCCGTGGTTCCTGCGCCCGCTGCCGCGGCGCCGGTCCACCATGCGGCGCGCCCGAGCGACGACGATCTGGCGGCCGAGCGCGCGCTGCTCGAGCCGGCCCGCGCGGCCCTGGCGTCCGGCGACCCGACCCGCGCACTGGCCGCGGTCGCGCGCCACGCGCAGCGCTTTCCGCGCGGCCAGCTGGTCGAAGAGCGCGAGGCGTTGTCGGTCCGCGCGCTGGCGGCGTCCGGGCAGCCGGAGCTGGCGCGCGCCCGCGGGCTCAAGTTCACCGCGCGCTACCCGAAGAGCATCTTCCGCCCCACCGTCGACGCGACGCTGCACGCGCTGCCATGATCGCGCGCGCTCTCACGGTCGCCAGCGTGGCCCTTTTCATCGCCGGTTGCGATGTTCGCGCGATCATCGGCGAGACGCCCGACGCGGGCCTGAACGGCGAGACCTGGGCCGAGCTGCGCCTGGGCACCAAGACCGACAAGGTGGACATCCTGTTCATGATCGACAACTCGCCGTCGATGGCCCCGAAGCAGAGCGAGCTGCGCGCGCGCTTCCCCGAGCTGATCCAGGTGCTCGATGCGTTCGGCGCGCAGGGCCAGCCCGGCCACTATCACATTGGCGTGGTCACCTCGGACCTCGGCGCGGGAGCGTTCACGCTCGGCGGCGGGCAGTGCCACCCGGGCGGCGACGGCGGCAAGCTGCAGGCGCTCGGCAGGGCGGCGCCCACCGGCTGCCTTTCACCGACGGGCGGCCTGAGCTTCATCGACCTCGACCAGGCGAGCGGCGTGTCGAATCTTCCCGCCGGCCAGGATCTCGCCACCACATTCGGTTGCATGGCGTCGGTCGGCGACACGGGGTGCGGGTTCGAGATGCAGCTCGAGTCCGTGTACCAGGCGCTGCACGCGCCGCCGCCGGAGAACGCCGGCTTCTTGCGCGACGACGCGATCCTGGCGGTGGTGTTCCTCACCGACGAGGACGACTGCTCTGCGGATCCCGCCACCGACCTGTTCGACCCGTCGAAGACCGCGGTCTACGGCGCGCTCTTGTCGTACCGCTGCACGCAGTGGGGCATCCAGTGCGGCAATCCGCCGCAGCGACCGCCGTACGGCTCGTCGGCGGGCCCGCTCGACGGCTGCGCGGCCGCGCCGAACCCCGACGGCATGGGGCCGGGCAAGCTGTACGACGTGAACCGGTACATCGATTTTTTCCGCCAGCCGGCCGCCGCGGGCGGGGTCAAGGCCAACCCTAGCGACGTGCTGCTGTTCGCGATCGACGGCCCTTCGGAGCCCTTTTCGGTGCTGCTGGCCAACCCAAACCCCAACCCGCCGGGTCCATATCAATCATGCGTAGGCCCGATCGACGGCTCGACCTGCGCGGCAGTGCTGGATCACTCCTGCGCCGCCGTCGACAACCCGGGGTTCTCCGGCGATCCCGCGGTGCGCATCAACGCGGTGGTGGACAACGGCACGCCGAACCTGGGCCGCTCGATCTGCGACTCGAGCTACCTCAACACCATGCAGTCGCTGGCGACCTCGATCGTCTCGTACCGCAGCGGCAACGGCTGCCTGCCGGGACCGTTGCGCGATCCGAACGACCCGAGCTGCGACGTCGAGGACGAGGTGCCGCAGGACGACGGCACGATCTCGGTGCAGCGCATCGCCTCATGCGTCAAAACCGACGGCGCGCTGCCCTGCTGGCGCGTCGACTCGCTGCCCACCTGCGCGACCGTCGTCGATCCGCTGACCCAAAAGGAGCAGCACCTGCAGCTGAGCGTCCAGCGTGGCACCGCCTTGCCGCCGCCGAACGCGACCACGCGCGCCCGCTGCGTGATCGAGACCCCGTAATCCCCCTTGCCTCGACGGGCCTGGACGGCTAAAGATGCCGACCTGTTCATGATCCGCGTCTCTTTCGCCATCGCGCTGTTCGCCGTCGCCGGGTGCACCGACACCACGCTCGTGGTCGATCTGAGCGTGCTGCCGCCGGGCTGCCGCGCGCCCGAGTCCTGCTACGCGCGCGCCTGCTCGTGCCTGCGCTCGACCTTCGAAACCGAGTGTGTGCTGTGCGACCCACGCAGCCAGTCCACGCAGACCTGCGACTGCTCCAACCTCTCCACCGACGGCGCGGAGCCCGCCGCCATGTGCCTCGAAATGGCGCAGGTGTGCGTCGGCCGCGCAGCCCTCACCTGTCCCGGCGCCGGCGCCCGCTGCGTCCCAGCGGGCGGGTCCTGCAGCAACCCGCTCGGCGTTCCGCCCGACGTGGTCGCGGTCACCAGCGGCGACGGCGACGCCGGCGCAAGCACCGAACAGCGCTGCGCCTACGCCGACGACGTCTGCTGCCCCGGGATCAGCCCGGTGCCGGACGATCTGGGCGTGATCGACGCGAACTTCGATCAGTCCGTCACCGATTAGCCACTGCTGGACGACTTGATGACTCGCACGGGTTGCGAGAACAACTCGCTGTAGGAGATGTTGGCTAGTAGCTGAGCAGTTGGTCGAGGTGCTCGCGTTCCCAGCGGCGCGCGATCTCGAAGTGCTCGAAGGTGGCTTCCTCGGCGAGGAACCCGGGCGTGTGGAACTGGCGGCGGCCGCCGACGACCGGGATGTCGTGCTTCTGGTGCAGCATCTCGTGAAACACGATCCACTCGACGAACAGGCGCGGGACGAACGCGCGGTCGAGGGACGGGTGGATCCGGATCAGCCGATCCTCGACGGAATACGAGCCCATCTTGATCGAGTTGCGCGGGCGCCGGCGGCCGCCCGGTTGCAGGCGCTGTCCCCAGGTGATGCGCGCTTCGATGGCGCCGGCGAAATAGCGCTCGTTGAGCGTGTCGTACAGATCCTGGAGATCGTGGACCTCGCCGCGAGTCTCGATGGTCACCGCCGCCGGCTTGTGCGCGCGACGCGCCCGGCGGATCTTGCGCTGGTGTACGTCGATGAACTGCCCGAGCAGCCGCGAAGCTTCGCGATCGTTGCGTGCGACGTACTCGCCAATCGCGCGCACCACCTCCGGCTCGGCCAACAGAAACATATGATGAAGGCGCAGCCGGAACAGCCCCTTCTCACGCTTGACGGAGATCATCGTGTAGCGGTTGTCGGTCACCGCCAGCGCGAGGCGCCCGTCGGGAACGTGCTGCGCGATGCGCGTCTCGAGGACCTGCCGCGCCGACTCGTGATCGCCCTCGGGAACGGCGGCGAGGACAGCGCGCACCCGTCGAGGCGCGACAGGCTTGAGCTGCTGTGTGGTTTCAGGGTACCAGAACGAGCTTGGTTCCACCCGCGTCACGCACACCTCCATCCTTCACAAGACAAGTGAAAAGCCAAAGGATAACGAGCACTCCCATCATCGCGCAGCCGCTGTGACGAGACGAAAAAGTATACCGCGGCCGGGCTCGTTGGGCAACTTATCCACAGGCTCGCTTGCAACGATTCGAAGACTCTCAGCCTTCTTGAGGGGTTGTGTCCACGCTTTGGTGCGTGGATCACTTGCAATTTGTTTTACCCAAGACTTATGATGATCCACCCCGAGTTAACACCTAATCAAGCGGGGGTCTAAGGAGGCGCGCGATGAGGACGGTAACTTGGAGGGCTGTGGCGTATGGTTTGGCCGCGGCGGCGTTGGGGTTGACCGTCGCCGCCTGCGATGACGACACGGGCGGGATGGATGGTGGCGCGGACGCCAGCGTAGACCTTTCGGGCACCAGGGACATGACGGTTCCCTCGAACGCCGACATGACGCCAGGCCTGCCGAGCGCGCAGGTCGTGATTGCAGACGTGGTCGGCACGGCCTACAAGGACGGACCGGACGGCGGTGCGGAGACAACGCTGCCGCTCACCCATGTGCTCGCGGCGGTGACCGACTTCCCGGGCGCCGGGGGCAAGGACGACTTCTCCAACTTCGTGTCCAACGCGGCGACGCTGAGCCTCGGCGGCTGCGTCGCAAATCGCTACGACTACACGACGGCGACCGGCCACCAGGCGGCGGCCGATGTGGACGTCGGAACGGTCACGCTGAGCGGCTACAACACCGACCGCTTCGCGTCGGGCTCGACCTCGGTGGCGACCGGCGGGCTG
The DNA here is from genome assembly GCA_003170275.1 of Myxococcales bacterium. Classification (GTDB taxonomy): domain Bacteria; phylum Myxococcota_A; class Polyangia; order Palsa-1104; family Palsa-1104; genus PALSA-1104. Next base: position 14,556 of record PNAM01000103.1, on the reverse strand, counting down.
TTCTTGCAGCCGCTGCCCGCCACCCTCGATTGCACGCTGGGTACCACGCCGCCGTTCTACGGCTGCAAGTTCGCCGGCGCCGTCGGCGCGGCGACCTCGGCCGCCGGTGCGCCGCTGAGCGGCAGCGTCTTCCCGGCGCTTCCGTTGACCACCTGGCAAGCCCTGGGCGGCTCGCTGGCGTCGTGCGACCAACTGGGCCACCCGATGGCGTGCGAGCAGCACATGCTGTATCCGACCACACTGCCGGGCGATGCCGGTACCGGCGTGCAGGCGATGGTCGTGGTGCCGGGCGGCCACGGGTACAACGCCTCGACGCAGATGATCGACGTTCCGGCGCCGGCGTTCATCACCAGTATCAAGGTGGGCACGGACGCCACCGGGGCAGGTGGCACCGAAGTCGGAACGAACAAGTCGCTGACCGATCTCGCCGGACACCTCTCGTCGACCATGGGCATCACGATCTCCTACTCGTGCGACGCGGCGCAGCCGACCGTCACGGGAGCAGGTTGTGGGAGTCCCCTTCAGGGGCCGTTCGACATCATCACCCTGGTCGGCACCACCAGCCTGAGCACGCGCGGATCGTTTGGCGCGAGCAACAAGTACGGAACGTTGAGCTGCCTCGAGCAGCTCAAGCACAGCGGTTCGAACATCGTCGTTCAGGCGGGTGCGGTTGCAGCACTGCTCGGAGCGGTCAACGGCGGCACCGCGCAGGTTGGCGGCTCGCTGAACCTCTCGCTGATCCGCGTCTCCGGCAAGCTCGCGCAGCTCAACCCGAACCAGCTGTACGCGGCCGGCACCGGCACCACCGCCTTCATCTCCCTCCCGTAGCTCCAGTCCTTTCCGCTACCGCTGAAAACCCGGCCCTGAAGAGGGCCGGGTTCTTCTTTCAATTCTCACCAGTTCTCTGCTTGACACAAGGCTAGCCCTATACCAAGGATGCGGCAATGCGTCGTATTCAGGCATTTGCCGTGATTTGTGCATGCTTGCTCGCCGGGGCAGGCACGGGCAGCGCAGACGACTTGGCCGCTGCGCGCGAGCACTACGACCGTGGGACAACGCTGTACGACTTGCAGCGATTCAGCGAAGCGGCAAAGGAGTACGAAGCCGCCTACGAAGCCAAGCACGACCCAGCGCTGCTGTTCAACATCGGGCAGGCCTATCGCTTCGCGGGTGAATACGCCAAGGCAGTCGGCGCATTTCGAGCGTTCCTTCGAAACGTTCCGCGTACGCAGAAGCGCGACGAAGTGCTCGCACGCATCAGCGAGATGCAGCGACAGCTCGACGAGCAGCGACAGAACAAGGACAAGCCTCCTGCGGGAACCATCGCTCCCGCGGAAGTGAAGCCGAGCGCCCCGGAAGCCGCGCCGACGACGCCGCCGCCGGTCGAGAAACCAATGCCGGAACCGCCGCCGCCGCTCGTCTCGACCCCGCCGCCGCCGGAGCGTCCGGATTTCGCGCCCGGCCGAACCAAGCGAATCGCCGGCATTGCCGTCGGAGCGGCGGGCGTCGCGCTGCTGGGTCTCGGCGCGGCGTTCGCGGTCCTGGCGAAGTCCGCCTTCGACGAGATCGATGCGCCGGCGCCGGGCTACGTGTTCAAGCCGGCGACGCAGGACGCCTTGAAGACCGACCAGGCGCTCGAGATCTCGTTCTTCGCGATCGGCGGCGCTGCGCTGGTCGCCGGAGTCACCACCTTTGTCCTTGGCTGGCGGGAAGGCCATCGTCCGCCCGTCGCACTGGTACCGATCGCTGGATCTCACCAGGTTGGGGCAACGCTCGAGCTCACGTTCTGAACCTAGGGGAGAAGACTGTGAAGTTTTGCATCTTGCTGTTGCTTGGCTTGGCGGGCTGCACGCCAAATCCGCCCGACGGTGCCATCACCTGCAACCCGGACGGCGTGGCCTGCCCCGACGGCTACCAGTGCATTCAGAATACGTGCTGGAAGGACGGGCACTCTCCGGTCGGCGACCTCGCGATCGAGGATCTGCCTCTCGGCGATATGGGATCCGACGACGCCGGCGGCGACCTGGGATCCGACGGCGGCGGCGACATGACCCGGCAGCCCAACAAGCATCGCGGCGACGCCTGCACCGCCGCCGATCTGTGCGACACCGGGAACTGCGTCGACGGGTTCTGCTGCGACACCACCTGCACCGAGGCCTGCAAGGCCTGCAGCGTGGCCGGCCTCGAGGGCACGTGCTCGATCGTCGGCGCGGGCAAAAGCCCGGTCCATGGCAGCTGCACGGTGGCGGCAGCGACCACTTGTGGCCAGGACGGATTCTGCGACGGCGCGGGCGCCTGCCGGAAGTACCCTTCGGGGACGCAATGCACGGCGCCGGCCTGCAACCTGGCGACGAACGCCTTCACGCCCGCGTCGCTGTGCGACGGCAACGGCGCGTGCATCGCAACCACCGGCTACAACTGCATGCCGTACCTGTGTAAGGACGCAACGTCGTGCTACGCCACGTGCGCCAATTCGACGCAGTGCTCGGGGACCAACACCTGCACCAATGCGTCGTGCGGCCTGCTCGATGACAGCCGGCCCTGCACGTCGAGCGCGCAGTGCAAGAACGGCCATTGCGCCGACGGCTACTGCTGCAACAGCGCGTGCGCCGGCCAGTGCCAATCGTGCGACGTTCCGGCCAAGCTCGGCGTTTGCTCGGCGGTCACCGGCACGCCGCACGGCGCCGCCAAGGCGTGCACCGCAGCCGGTACGACCTGCGGCGGCATGTGCGACGGAACCAACCAGAACGCCTGCATCTACCCGGGCGCCGCAACGATCTGCAACAAGAGCTGCAAGTCGGCGACGACCGAGACCGACTTCGGCTGCACTGGGGCGGGCGCGTGCAGCGCAGCCGGCACCGACGTGGCCTGCACGAACAACCTGGACTGCAGCGGCAACGCCTGCCTGACGTCGTGCACGGTTACGTCGGGGCAGTGTCAGAGCGGCTTCTCTTGCAGCGCCATGAAATGCGTGCCGCCGGAAAGCGACTGCCTCGACGGCATCGACAACAATGGCGACGGACTGGCCGACTGCGCCGATCCTAGCTGTAACGCACAGGTCCAGTGCGTGCCCGCGGCCCCCGTGGGTGACGAGCTCGGCGTCTTGGGTGTGGCTTCGTGCCCGAGCAACTACACGACCTTGGAGCACTTCAATCAGGCCCTGCAGGTCCCAACGACCTGCTCGGGATGCACCTGCGGCGCAGTGTTGACCTGCAAGACGGACTTCTATTTTTCTGGGACAACCGCCAGCTGCGCGGCGGCAAACTTCGTCGGATCGCTCACGTACGGCCCGGGCTCGCCAACTGCAGGCTCCCTTTGCGTTTCGGTTGCCGCTCCGTCACCTGCCGCGATCGAGACCACCCTTACAACGGTCGGAACCAGCTGCAGCAGCTCGGCAGCAAGCGCGAAGGCCGATGGAACTTCGTGGTCCACGTCCGCAAATTTCTGTGCGGTAACGCGAAGCTCGCAATCCTGTGGCGCCAGCGCAGTCTGCGTGGCCAAACCTCCTGTGGGCAAGACCGTCTGCGCCCGAATCCCCTCTGCCAACGCCACGTGTCCAGTCGGCTATACGACGGGGTCGTCAGCTACGTGGTTCGGTGACAATCAATTCACCGACACGCGCCAGTGCAGTTGCACCTGCAACGCGAGCGGCGCATGTACGACGGAATCTCAAGCCGATTTTTTCCAGTTGACTGGCACTGGATGCCCGAATACGGCCCCGAACGGCGGAGTCTCTGCACCAGCCAGCTGCTTTCCCAGCACGGGAATGGGATTAGGCGGTTGGCCGGCCGGCGCCACCATCAACGGAATCTCCTACGACGGAGAAATTAACGGCATCGGTTCCGCATCCTGTACCAACACCGGCACGGTCAACGCCGGCTCTGCGGGAGCGGGACCAAGCGGCTCGACCGTCTGCTGCCAGTGATCACGGCACTCTACTTCGGCGTCGTTCGCGAGCGGCTTCAACGAAGCCAAGACACCATCCCCGCGAAAGATGCGCAGACCGTGAGAGAGCTGATGGCGGTCTTGGTGGCTCGCGAGCCGTCGCTACGCGGAATGCTCGGCATCGTAAGAGTCGCTGTGAATCAGGAATTCGCAAACGACGACCAGCCCTTGCACGACGGGGACGAGGTCGCGTTGATTCCGCCGGTTTCGGGCGGGTCGGGCGTCTTTCGCGTGAGCGACGATCCGTTGAGCCTGGACGAGGTCGTGCGGGCGGTGTCGACCGAGGCGCACGGGGGCGTGGTGACGTTTACGGGCGTGGTGCGCAGCGAGAGTCGCGGGAAGCGCATCGTGCGGCTCGAGTACGAGGCGTATCGGCCGATGGCGGAACGGAAGATGGCGGAGATTGGGAACGGGATCGCGGGCGAGTGGCCGGGCGTGCGGGTGGCCATCGTGCATCGAGTGGGGACGCTGGTGGTCGGGGAAGCGGCGGTGGTGATCGCGGCGTCGGCGCCGCATCGCGCGCAGGCGTTCGAGGCGTGTCGGGCGGCGATCGATCGGTTGAAGGAGTCGGTGCCGATCTGGAAGAAGGAGATCGCCGAGGACGGCGAGGAATGGATCGGGCTCGGGCCGTGAAGATCGAGCTGTGATGCGCGAAAGGGCGCTCACAAAACCGATCTGCTGAATCGAATTTCGTAACTTTCTTGCGCAGGGCGCGCAACTCCCGCTGACGGGCTGCCGATGATTGGCTCGGACAAAGCGCGGGAGGGGACGATGGGCGGGCCGGCGATCGATTCAGCTTACAACGTGCCGATGGAGATTCCGTCGGAGGGTGCGGGCATCTCGACGCGGCCGTTGCCGCCGGATGATGGCAAGCGGGCGCAGCTCGAGCTGCGGTTGGCCGACGGGCGTCGGATCAAGCTCGATCGCGGCCTGACCATCGGCACCTCGCCGCGGTGCGAGCTGGTGGTCAAGGATCCGTGCGTGTCGCGCAAGCATTGCCGGATCGAGCTGGTGAACTTTCGCGTGATGGTGCACGACTTCGAGTCGACCAACGGCACCTTCGTCAACGGCATGCGCGTGGCGACGGGAGAGCTGCGGTCGGGGGCGACCATCACCGTCGGATCGACCAGGATTCGCGTGGTCACCGACGCGGATCAGACGCAGCTGCTCGGGACCGCGGCGTCGATGCGCAAGCTGCGCGACGACATCACGCGGTTGGCGCGCAGCCGGCTGTCGGTCTTGATCCTGGGCGAGACCGGAACCGGGAAGGAGCTGGTGGCGCTGGCCATCCATCAGGAGAGCGAGCGGCGCGGCGAGTTCGTGCCGCTGAATTGCGGATCGATTCCCAAGGAGCTGGTGGAGAGCGAGCTGTTCGGGCACGAGCGCGGCGCGTTCACCGGCGCGTCGTCGAAGCGGGTGGGCGTGTTCCAGGAGGCCGATGGGGGAACGCTGTTTCTCGACGAGGTGGCGGAGCTGCCGTTGGCGCAGCAGACGCGGCTGTTGCGCGTGCTCGAGACCGGGATGGTGCGGCCGGTGGGATCGAATCGCGAGGTGGCGGTCAACGTGCGCGTGGTCGCGGCGACCCACGTGAACCTGCGCGAGGCGATGTTGGCGAACCGCTTTCGCGCCGATCTGTACTACCGCCTGGTGGGCGCCGAGATCGCGACGCCGCCGTTGCGCGTGCGGTTGGATGACGTGCCGATGCTCGCGCAGCGGTTCCTCGACGAGTTCAGCCCGCAGGCGGGATTCTGCAAGCTGTCGGTGGGCGCCCTGCAGGCGCTACGGCTGCATCAGTGGCCGGGCAACGTGCGCGAGCTCCGGCACGTGCTACAGCGCGCGGTCGCGCTCAGCGAGAACGGGGTGATCGAGGAAGAAGATCTGGTGTTGCGGGCGGGGCTGCAAAACAACGAGGTGCTGGTGCGCGTCGACGGGCGGGTCTATCGCGAGATCGAGCGCGACATCCTGCATTCGATGATCCGGCGGCACCAGGGCAACCAGCGCGCGGCAGCCGACGCCCTGGAGATTCCGAAGTCGACGATGTGCGACAAGGTGAAGCGTTATCGGATCGGGATCAGCGAGTGACCTAGTTGGCGGGCTGGGCGCCTTCGGGAGGGGGCGGAGGGGGGGCGACCTCTTCGGGGTGCGTCAAGGTGCCGCGCATGCCCGGCGGCGGACCGACGGGGGGCGGCGGCAACGCGCTGGGCTGCGGAGGCGCGCTCGGCGCCGGCGCCGGCGCAGGCGGTGGCGGCTCGTTCGGCTCCGGCTCCGAGGGAGCCGGCGGCGGTGGCGGCGGGAGGTGCATGGTCGGGGACGCGCCGGGCGCCTGCGGGAGGATGACCGGCGTGCTCGGCGCGCTCGGCGCAGTGGGCGGCGGCGTGCTCTTCGAGACCACGCCCGCCGGCGGATTCGCGTTGGGCAGATAGAAGATCGACGTGAGCGGGCCGCTGAGCTGAAAGCCGATGAAGCCGTCGGGTCGCTTGGCGGTCTGCGCGAGCGCGTTGTTCATGAGCTCGACGGTCGGCTCACGCTTGAGCAGCGCGTCCGCCGGCTTGAACTTGAGATAGCCGTGCATGGTCGACATGCCGAGCGGATCGTGAAGATCGACGAAGCCCTCGAGCGTCGCGTCGCCGTCGGCCGAGTGCACGCGCACGTTCTCGATGCGCGCCCTGCCCTTCTCCATGATGATCTGCCCAGCCATCCGGCCGAGCCGCAGCTTGGGAAAGGTGATCCCTTGCGCGAGAAATGGATCGCCGGGCACGGTCAGCTTGGCCTTGCCGTCACCGACGACCGCATCGTCGATCGCCAACTCGAGCGTTCCGTCGAGGTTGGCGGCCAGGTTCTTCGGCGCCACCGCGTCGAGCTTGCCGGAGATCGTGCCTTCGACGGGGAGCCCGACGCTGGCGGCGATCGCGGACACGCCGGTGATCACCACGCCGCTCGCCTCGATCTTGATGCGCTGCTCCGATGGGCTGAACGAGATCTCGCCGGTGACCGTGCCCGACAAGCCATGCGCCTTGAAGCTATAGGTGGGCCGGTTGAACAACAAGCCGATCAGGCCGACGTGGATGGTCGCGTCGTCGATGAGGTAGCGCGCGGGCTTGTCGGTCGGGTTCATCGGCCGCGAGCGCAGCACCACGTCCTTGAGCTTGACGCCGGCGCCGGTGAACAGCGTGAGGCCGAGGTCGCCGATGGTCACGTCCATGCCGATCGCGCCCGGCGCGCCGGTCATCGGGTCGGCCGACAGCGTGGACTCGAGGCGATCCTTGACCTTGTCGCGCGGGATCGACAGGTAGACCGTGACCAGCGCGACGGCCAGCGCGAACGCCGGGTAGCCGGCCCAGATGAGCGGACGGCGCAGGCGCGCGGGGATGACTGGGATGGCGATCACGACTTCTCTCCCTTCTTCGCGCCCGGCTTGTCCTTCGGCTGGGCGTGCTCGTAGGTCGAGACGGTCATCTCCACGTCGAGATCCTGATGCTTGTCGTCGCGCGTGCGCACGCTGAGCGAGGTCACCACCACCAGGTTGGGGCCGGTCTCGATCTTCTTGAGGAAGGTGGCGAGCTCGTCGAGCTTGACGTGTTGCAGGCGCAGCTCGACCGAGCGTTCCACGTAGTTCTTGCCGGCGGGCGCAGGCGCGCGCTCGTTCGACTCGGGGATGGTCACACCCGCTTCCTTGGCCGCCTGCTCGAGATAGCCGCCGAGCTGGATCGGCGTCGAGCCGAGCCGCGTCTCCATCTGGCGCAGCTTGTTGCGCGCGCGCAGATAGCTGTCGCGCTGGCTGTCGATGTCGCGCAGCGCCTGGCGCATGTCGTTGTTGCGATCCTCGAGCGACGAGAGCCCGTCGGTGATGAGGAACCCGACGATCAGCGTCAGCATGACCACGAAGCTGACGCCGAGGGCCATCACCATGGTGCGCTCGCGCTGCGACAGCCGCTCGAAGCGATCACGAAGAGCGTCGATTCTGCCTTGAAAGACCATTAGGGGCACGTCGTGTTGATGGTGAGGGTGAACTGCTTGAGCTCGGCCGGTTTGTCGCCCTTGGCGTTGTCGCCGGACGGCGGCGCCGTGACCGAGGAGATCTTGCCCTTCTCGACCTTTTCGAAGCAGTCGATCTTCTCGAGCGAAGCGGCCAGATCGTCGATCTGCTGCGAGCTCTCGGCGGTGCCCTTCAGGTAGGTCTTGTGGGGCTTGATGTCGAGCTCGAGCACGTCCAGCTTGCCCTTGTCGACCGGCGGCACGTGGCGCGAGATCTCGTCGAGCACGTCGTAGGCGGTGGTGGTGGGGATCGGCGGCGCGCCGCCCTTGGGTCCGGCGTGCAGCTCCTCGGAGACCGCCTTGCCGTCGAGCCGCGCGTCGCCGAACAGCTCGATGGTGGCCTTCTTGAGCTGAAACTCGAGCGCCTCGGCTTCCTTGCGCGAGGCGCGCAGCGCGGCGACCGCGTTGATCGCGGCGAACATCAAGATCGCCAACACCGCCGCCGCCAGGTAGCCGGCCTTGCCGCGCAGGTAGGAAAAATCCGAGCGATAGGAGAGCTCGCCCTTGCGCAGGTTCACTTGCGGCACCGGCGCGGCGGCCGCCACCGCGAGGCCGAGCGCCTGTGCGGGCAGGCCGAGCGTCAGCGCGTCGTCGCCCGAGGCCATTCGCAGCGTCGGCGAGACGAACGGGTCGCTCTGCGTGAGCTGGAGCCGGCCGACCGGCAGGCCGAGCTCGACCTCGAGGTGCTCGGCCAGCCCGCGCAGGCGCGCGCCGCCGCCGGTGAGCAGCACGCCCGACGGCGCCGCGCCGCCGCCCGCACGATACGCGGCCAGCGTCTGGCGCAGCTCGCGCACCAGTCCGCGCACGCCCTCGCGCACGGTGGTGTCGACCTTGCGGTGCGACGGCGAGTCGGGCACCGCGCCGGCCGCGAGGATGAACGCCTGCTCGTGCTTGGCCTTCTCGGCGTCGACCGGCGTCATCTTGAACGCGTCGATGATCGCCACCGACACGTCCTCGCCGCCGCGCGGAATCGAGCGCGCGAACAGCACCGTCTCGCCCTGCACGATGCACACGTGCGTGTGGCGGTGCCCGAGATCGATCAACATCTGCGGCGCCTGCGTCACCTCGGCGGTGAACGCGTGCTCGCGCAACGCCGCATAGGAGAGCGCGGCGGCGCCGATCACGCGCGGCTCGGCGCCCACGTGTTGCAGCGCATCGATGCGCATCTTGACGTCGTCGCGCGGCGAGGCGACCGTGATCACGTTGGTCGCGGTCGGCGTCGACGCGGAGATCACGAAGTCGATCACCAGCCCCTCGACCTCGCCGAGGATCTGCGACTCGAGCTCGAAGCTGAGCACCTGCTCGATCTTCTTGCGATCGGCGAACGGCAGCGTCAACAGGCGCAGGACCGCGTCGCCGCCCATGCTGGTGGAGCACATCTCGGGCTCGAGCTTCTCCTCGTCGATGATCGCCCGGAGCGTGCGCGCGGCGCGGTGCAGCTCGGTCTCGCCCTCTTCGGCGTCGAGCAGCCGGCGCTCGTAGATGCCGATCAGCTGCGCCTGACGGAAGCCCGCCTCGAGCTCCGCCACCTTGACGGAGTACGCGCCGAGATCGATCCCGAGAATTTTATGCGCCATGAACCCTAGTCCTCCCGCCAGTAGACCCAGGAGCCGACACGATCGTTGACGTCGCCGCTGGTCGAGTTCTGATTGAAGTGCGCCGCGTCCCAGACCGCGCGGATGTGCACCTGGATCTTCTTTTCGCGCGTGCGCTGCACCGTGCCGACGGCGTCGAGGCGATAGACGCGCCGCGGGCCGACCACGATCACGTTGGCGACCTTGGCCGGATCGAGCGGAATGCCGGGGACCGCGCCGGCCGCGCCCGAGGTGGACGACGACGACGAGGAAGACGACGACGAGCCCGAGCCGGACGTGGCCGCCGTCAACGCCGAGGCCGGATCGGTGATCAGCTTGATGAAGTCGTTGGTGTCCTTGAAGCCGCCGGTGAGCTTGGACAGCCCGAGCACGGTCTGCGACAGCGACGAGAGCAGCACGTCGTCGAGCAGCACCGGATCCTGGGCGTGGTCGTCCTTGACGGTGGCGCGCATGATCGCCGCCATCAGCGGCCAGTGCTCGGGCTGGATCGCGCCCACGTTCACCTTGCACCCGCCGTACACCGTCAGCATCTCGCCGAACGACCCCCAGAACTCGTCGCCCACGCCGCGCACCAGGTTGAGCTCTTCGATGGTGTCGAAGAAGTTGTTGTGCGCGCGATACGGATCGCGCCCCGCGTCATAACGATAGTCTTCGGACCCCGACGTGTTGCCGCTCGGATCGTACCGCGACTCGTCGATGTCCGCCCAATCGAGCACGCCGCGCGCGATGTCGTCGCGGGTCACGTACTGGCCGTCGGCGTCGAGGCTCTCGAAGATGCGGTTGTAGCGCGGCGGCCAGAGCAGCGCCGAGAGCACCGCGTAGAGCTGCTTCTGCCGCGCCTGATCGTTGAGCCCGCCGCCGCAGTTGATGTTGAGCTTGCCGTCCTCGGACTTCATGTCGAGATCGAAGGTGGATCCCTTGCCCGCGCCGAGGCCCTTCAAGCTCGACGTGTCGATGCCGAGCAGCGCGCCCAGCCCGGCCCGCTCGTCGGCCTCGCCGCCGAACGCCTTGACCAGGTACGGCGCGAACTCCGAGATCTGGATGTCGCCGATGAACTGGCGGTTCTTGTCGAGCACCGACTGCTGCACCTTGATCAAGAGGCGCGCGAGCTGGATGCCCGAGCGCGCCAGGTATTCGGCGCGCAGCTGATCGCGCCCGTTGGCCGCAGCCTCGAGATCGACGCGCGCGTTGTACGAGAAGTCGCCGATCACCGCGCCGAGCACCGCAAGGGTGACCGTCACCAGGATCAGCGCGATCCCCGCCTCCCGGCGGTGGGCGACTGGACGGCGCAGGCGTGCGAGCAGGCGTCTCATCGCGGGGGTGTGAACGGGCTCGAGGGCAGCGCGCTCGTGGCCGGTGTGGTGGTCGAGGGCGTGGTCGTCTTCGGCGTCGTGCCGTTCGTGCTGGTGGTGGTCGCCGGCGCGTCGGTCGCGCGCAGGTTGAGCGGCTCTTGCATGGCGATGCGCGCCTCGGTGGTGAACGGCACCTCCTTGCCGCGCTCGTCGTGCACCGTGAGCGTGATCTTCACGCGCGCCGGCAAGCGGTCGCGCTGCCCGTCGGCTTGCGTGGTGATCCACTCCTCGCGCCATTGCTTGTCGCGCGAGTCCCAGTACTCGAGCTTGAGCCCGACCACGTCATCGCACACCACGTCGCTCTCGCCGGGCTGGTCTTCGATCTTCAGATACGCCAGCCGGCGCGTCTCGCGGCGCACCAGATCGGTCTTGCGCGAGTCGTCGCGGTTGCGCTGCGACCAATACGCGACCTGCGCGGAGTCGGCCTCGTTGGCGTCCTGGTACAGCCGCTGGTGACCGAAGTACGAGAAGCGCACCTCGTCGAGGCCGAGCTTGTGCTTGCCGACGAACAGCGTGCGCCGCTCCTGCTGCCCGGTGTCCTCGTTCTGCGACAGGAACGCCATCGACAGCTCGCGCGACATGCGCTCCAGCGCCACGCGCACCGTGCGATAGCGGCCCGACTGCGCCTCGACCTCGGCCTTGGTCTTGAACGTCTCCTTGAACGAGCCGAAGACCAGCGTCGAGACCATGGCCAGGATCGCGCACGCGACCATGACCTCGATCAGCGTGAAGCCGCGCCGCCTCATGGCTTGGTTCCCGTTCCGGTGCTGCCGGTGCTGCCGGTGCTGCCGGTGCTTCCCGTGCTTCCGGTGCTTCCCGTGCTCCCGCCGGCGCCCGGCAGGTTGGTGGGGATCGACAGCTGGATCGCCTGATCCACCTTGCGCGGATCGGTGAAGAACGTCACCACCGAAACCTCGTTCGCCTTGCGCCCCTCGTACCAGCTGACCGCGACGGTCACGCGACGGATGCCCTGCTCGAGCACGTCCTTGATGATGCCGAACTGCGAGCCGAGCGCGCTCGCCGACGCGGACAGCGGGTTGCCGCCGCTGCTTCCGCTCGGCGCGTTCGCCGCCGCCGGAGAATTGGGATCGGCGCCGCCTTGCAGCGCCTGCTGCGCCTCGCGCCCCTTGGTGAGCGCGGTCTGCATCGCGTCCGAGTTGGGCAGCTCGACCTTGTCGACGACGATGCGCCAGCCGAAGCGCTGAAAGCCCTTGTCCTCGAAGGTGCCGGTCACTTCCTTGTCGAACTCGCCGAAGCCCTTCTCGTACAGATCATCCTCGAACGTGCTCATCTTGCCGCGCGCCAGGAAGGTAGCGGTGGTCATCAGCTTGGCGTGGTTCTCCGCCTTGATGTTGCGCGACATGCCGACCACCAGCCAGGTGAGCGAGCCCGACAAGATCGCCATCGCGATCATCATCTCGAGCAGCGTGAACCCGCGGGTCTTCATTTGACCTCGGTCTTGTCGTCGAAGTCGCGCGGGATCTCGTACTTGCCGGTCCGCACCTCGACGCGGCCGGTGAGCGGATAGACGATCAGCGAGTACCAGGAGTCGCCGTCCTGCAAGCGCACCACCGCGCGCTCGGTGTGCCCGTCGGGGAAAAAATAGAGATACGCGCGACCCGAGGTGTACGGCTCGCGCTGCCGCGGCGTGTACACGTCGAACAGCCGCGTGCGCTTGAGCACCACCTGCGACACCGCGGCGTCCTTGAAGGTCTGGAAGCGCGCGCGACGCGGCTTGGGCGGTGGCTCGAGCGACGCGCCGAGCGGATTGCGGTTGGCCAACAGCTCGGCCTGCTTCTTGTCGTTCTCGTCGCGCTTGCGCTCGAGCGCTTCCAGATCGAACGCCTTGCCCTTGCCGGGCGCGTCCTCTTTGTCGCGGGCGAGGAACATGCGCTCGTCGGACCGCTCGGCCCAGTACTTGTTGCCGTCGAGATCGAGCACCAGCCGGTAGTACGATCCGGTGGTGATCGATCGATCGAAGCAGTAGCGGATCCCGCCCGCCAGCTTGGACGCCGACGAGCGCAGATCGGTGCGCGCCAGCGCGCGAAAGCCGTACACCGCGCCGCCCATCATCAAGCCCACGATGGTGATGACCACCATGATCTCGATGAGCGCGAATCCAACTGCGCGGCGGCGCACGTTTACCGTTCCCACGACGTGAGGTCGTCGGCGGTGTCGAACAAGCCGTCGGGACCTGCCGAGCTGACGTCGACGCCGTCGGCGTTGTGCGCGCCGGGGCAGGAGAACTTGATCGGGTGGCTCCACGCGTCGCGCGGCGCGCCGACCAGATAGTGCTGCGCGTAGAGCATCTCGAGGCTGGACGGGCACTCACCGTTGTCCGAGCCGAAGTGCTCGGCCGCGCGCTCGACCTCGCCGAGCAGCGTGCGGGTGGCGGCGCGCAGCGATTGCCGCCCGCCGAACAGCCGCAAGTCGACGCGCGCGGCGGCCGCCACGCTCAGCAGCATCAACCCGGCGATGACGCCGAGGAGGATGCCCGGGCCATGTCGGCCGGCCACGTTCATCGCTTGGCGTCGAGGTCCCACGACTTGATGTCGTCCGCGGTGCCCTCTTGCTTGTCCGGCCCCTTGGAGACCAGATCGGCACCGTCCGTGTTGTGCTCGCCCGGGCACTTGAACGAGAGCGGCTGCCCCCACGGATCGACCGGATCCTTGGTCAGGTACTTCTGCGTGAACAGATCCGTCAGCGACTTGGGGCACTGATCCGACGCGTTGTCGGTCTGGAAGTGCACCATCGCCTGCTCCACGTTGCGGATGACGATCTTGGCGTCGGTGATGCGCGCCGCCTGCAAGCGCTTGAACGCGAACACGCCGACCGTGCCCATCAGCATGCCGATGATCGCGACCACGACCATGATCTCGACGAGCGTCATGCCGCGCGCCACTCTGTTACGAAGCCGATTCTTTCTCTTCATGTCCTTTTCCTTTCAGCTCACGAACTCGTTCATTTCCATGATCGGCATCAAGATCGAGAACACGACGAACGCCACCGATCCGCCCATCAATAGGATCATCAACGGCTCGAGCAGCGTGGTCAGTCGCCCCATCTTCATGTCGATCTCGTTGTCGTAGGCCAGCGCCACGTTCTCCAACATCTGCTCGAGCTGCCCGGAGCGCTCGCCGACCGCGATCATGTGCGTGACGATCGGCGGGAACTCCCCCGAGCGCTTGAGAGGTGCGGCGATCGACTCGCCCTCCTTGATCGATTCCTTGGCCTCCTCGACCACGCGCATGAGCACGGTGTTGCCGAGGATCGCCTTGACGATGTCGAGCGCGCGCAACAACGGGACGCCCGACGAGAGCATGGTCGCCAGCGTCTTGGCGAAGCGGGTGATCGCGATCTGGCGCGCCAGCGGCCCGATCACCCACAGCTTGAGCACGATCCGATCGTAGCGCGACCTTCCCGCCGGCGTGGCCTTCCAGCGACGGAAGCCGATGACGATGCCGACGATGATGATGATCATCAGCCACCAGTAATTACCCGTCACACTGGAAATGGTGATCAGCAGCTGCGTATTCCACGGCAGCGCCTTGCCGGTGTCGGCGAAGATCGAGGTGACCTTGGGCACCACCGACACCATCAGGATGCACATGATCACCGCGCCGATGATG
>PNAM01000013.1 GCA_003170275.1 Myxococcales bacterium | reverse complement strand
GTGCGGCACAGGCCGATGCCCTCGGCGCCGAAGTTGCGCGCGGTCTGCGCGTCGACCGGCGTGTCCGCGTTGGTGCGCACCTTGAGCCGGCGCGCCTGATCGACCCAGCCCATCAGCGTGTGGTAGTCGGCGTCGAGCGCGGGCGCGGTCATCGCCACCGCGCCGAGGATCACCTCGCCCCTCGAGCCGTCGAGCGTGAGGATGTCGCCCTTCTTGACCACGATCGTACCGTTGGCGACGGTGAACTGCGCCTTGTCGTAGTCGACGCTGATCGAGCTGGTGCCGGCGACGCAGCACTTGCCCATGCCGCGCGCGACCACCGCCGCGTGCGAGGTCATGCCGCCGCGCGCGGTCAAGATCCCCTGCGCGGCGTTCATGCCGTGGATGTCCTCGGGGGAGGTCTCCACGCGCACCAGGATCGCCTTCTCGCCCTTCTGCGCCATGGCGACCGCATCGTCGGCGTGGAACACGACCTTGCCGACCGCCGCGCCGGGCGAGGCCGGCAGCCCCTTGGCGATCACCTTCTTGGGCGCCTTGGGATCGAGCGTCGGGTGCAACAGCTCGTCGAGCTTGTGCGGGTCCATGCGCAGGACCGCGTCCTTGACGGTGATCAAGCCTTCGCTGACCATCTCCACCCCGCAGCGCACCATCGCCTTGGCGGTGCGCTTGCCGGTGCGGGTCTGCAGCATCCACAGCTTGCCGCGCTGGATGGTGAACTCGATGTCCTGCATGTCGCGAAAGTGTTTCTCCAGCTTCTGGTAGACCGCGACCAGATCGCCGTACGCTGCCGGCATCACCTCTTCGAGCTTGGCGATCTCGATCGGCGTGCGAATGCCTGCGACCACGTCCTCGCCCTGCGCGTTGATCAGGAACTCGCCGTAGAAGCGCCGCTCCCCCGTCGACGGATCGCGCGTGAACGCGACGCCGGTGGCGCAATCGTCGCCGAGGTTGCCGAACACCATCGCCTGCACGGTGACCGCGGTGCCCCACGTCGACGGGATGTTGTACATCTGCCGGTAGGTGATCGCGCGGTGGGTCTCCCACGAGCCGAACACCGCGCGCGCCGCGCCCCACAGCTGCTGCCAGGGATCCTCGGGGAAGGCCACGCCCTTGCGCTTCTTGATCTCGGCCTTGTACTCGCCGACCAGCTCCTTGAGATCGTCGGCGCTCAGCTCGGTGTCGAGGTGCACGCCGCGCGTCTCCTTCTTCTTCTCGAGCAGCACCTCGAACGGATCGATCTCGGTCTTGGACTCCGGCTTGAGCCCCAGCACCACGTCGCCGTACATCTGCACGAAGCGGCGGTACGAATCGTAGGCGAAGCGCGGCGAGCCCGACTTGCGCGCCAGCGCCTCGACGGTGACGTCGTTGAGGCCGAGGTTGAGGACGGTGTCCATCATCCCCGGCATCGACACGCGCGCGCCCGAGCGCACCGACACCAGCAGCGGGTTGGCCGCGTCGCCGAACTTCGCGCCGACCAGCGCCTCGACGTTGGCCATCGCCGCGCGGATCTCCGAGTCGAGCGAATCGGGGAAGCCGCGGTCGTGCTGATAATGATGGGTGCACACCTCGGTGGTGATGGTGAATCCGGGCGGCACCGGGATGCCGAGCCGGTTCATCTCCGCCAGCCCGGCGCCCTTGCCGCCGAGCAGCTCCTTCATCTGGCCGGTGCCTTCGGCCTGACCGTTGCCGAACGTGTACACGTATTTGCTCATGCACTCCCCGGTTTCGGCTGACTGCGTTGGCGTGCAGCTTCATACAACAGCATCGCGCCAGCCGCACCTACATTGAGCGACGCGACCTTGCCGGTCATCGGGATGCGCACCAGCAGATCGCAGCCGCGCAGCACCAGCGGGCGGATGCCCTTGCCCTCGGCGCCGAGCACCAGCGCCACCGGCCCGACGAAGTCGATCTTCCACGGCGGCTCGCCGCCCGCCGCCACCGCGCCGGCGATCCACAGCCCGGCCGCCTTGAGCTCCTCGAGAGCGCGCGCGATGTTCACCACCGTGGCGATCTTCATGTGCTCGGTGGCGCCGGCGGAGGTCTTGACGACCACCGGCGTGACGCCGACCGCGCGATCCTTCGGGATGATGATGCCGTGCGCGCCGACCACGTGCGCGGTGCGCACCAGCGCGCCGAGGTTCTGCGGATCCTGCACGCTGTCGAGCACCAGCACCAGTGGCGGGCGGCCGTCGCGCTTGGCCAGCGCGAGGATCTCGTCGAGCTGCGCGTAATTGTATTCGCCGGTGATGGCCACCGCGCCCTGGTGCACGCCGCCGTGGACCAGCGCGTCGAGCGAGCTCTTCGAGCGCGGCACCGGCTGCACGTTCGCCTTGCCGGCCGCGTCGAAGACTTCCTTCAGCGCAGGGCCGGCGTCGCCTTCGAGCACGAACAGCGCCTGCACCTTGCCGGTCTTGATCGCCTCGCGCACCGGGTGCACGCCGTAGACGACGCGCGCCATCAGCTCAGCTCGGCGACCAGCGCGGCGACCACTGCCAGCGGATCGGCCGCGTCGCGAATGGGCCGCCCCACCACCACCGCGTCCGCACCGGCCTGGCGAGCCTCTCGCGCGGTGGCCACGCGCTTCTGGTCATCTGCGGGTGCGGGGGCCGGAGCGTCGCCGCCGCCCACTCGCACACCCGGCGTGACAATCAGGAACTTCGCGCCGACCACCTTGCGAATCGCCGCCGCCTCGCGTGGCGAAGCGATCACGCCGTCGCAGCCCGCGCTCTCGGCGAGCCGCGCGCGACGCACCGCCAGCTCCTCGACGCCGATCGGGATGCCGTCGAGCGCGAGATCGTTCGCGTCGAGGCTGGTGAGCACTGTGACCGCCAGCACCTTGGCGCCGTGCTCGTGCGCGGCCTCGACCGCGCGCGCGAGCATGGCCTTGCCGCCCGCGGCGTGCACGGTCATCAGCTCGACGCCCGCGGCCACCGAGCGCGCCGCGCGGTACACGGTCTCGGGAATGTCGTGCAGCTTGAGATCGAGGAACACCCGCTTGCCGCGGCGGAGCAGCTCCTCGACCATCGGCCGGCCGGCGGCAGTGTACAGCTCGAGCCCGACCTTGTAGCGATGAACGCTTGCGCCCAGCCGCTCCACCTGCGACAGCGCCGCTCGCTGATCGGGATGATCGAGCGCGACGATCAACCGGTCGATCGCGGGAGCGTTCACCCGATCGCCTCCTTGATCAACCGCGCGAGCTCCGCGCCGACTTCGCGCGCAGGGACCATCCGCGCTTCCTTGTCGGCGCGCGCCTTGAGCTCGAGCTTGCCCTCGGCCAGCCCGCGCTTGCCGACCGTGACGCGCAGCGGGATGCCGATCAGATCGGCGTCCTTGAACTTGAGGCCAGCGCGCTCGTCGCGATCGTCGTAGATCACGTCGATGTTGCGCGCCACCAGCTCGTCGTGCAGCTTCTGCGCGGCGTCGGCGAGCTCGGGCTCCTTGCCGGCGGTGACGATGCTCACCTGGAACGGCGCGAGCGCCATCGGCCACTTGATGCCGTCGGCGTCGTGGTGCTGCTCGATGGCGGCGGCGGCGATGCGGGTCACGCCGATGCCGTAGCAGCCCATCTCCATCGCCTTCTCTTTGCCGTCGGAGTCGAGGAAGCGCGTGGCCATCGGCTCGGAGTACTTGGTGCCGAGGTAGAACACGTGCCCGACCTCGATGCCGCGGTGCGCGCGGTAGGTGCCCTTGTCGCAGCGCGCACAGCGATCGCCGCCGGCGGCGGTGCGCAGGTCGACGATCGTGGCGCCAGGCACGTCGCGCTGAAGGTTGAAGCCGCGCACGTGGTAGTCGGCCTTGTTGGCGCCGGTGATCGCGTTGGGGATCGCCGCGACTTCCGGATCGGCGTAGATCGGCACGGAGCGTCCCTGCGGACCCGCGTAGCCCACCGGCGCGCCGGTCACCTCGCGCACGATCGTCTCCGAGGCGATCTCGAAGGTCTCGGCCTTGAGCACCGCCTTGAGCTTGAGCTCGTTGAGATCGCGATCGCCGCGCAACAGCGCGATCACCGGCTTGCCGTCGGCCAGGTAGATCAGCGTCTTGACGAAGCGCTCGATCGGCTCCTTGAGATACTTCACCACGTCGGCGATGCCGCCCTTGTTCGGCGTGTGCAGCTCCTGCAGCGCGCCGGTGCCCGCGACGGCCGGCGACGCCTCGAGCTCGCCCTTCCTTGCGCCGTCAGGCGAGGGCGAGGGCCGGGGAGGCTTGAGCTCGGCCTTCTCGACGTTGGCGGCGTAGTCACACGTGTCGCACGAGACGATCGCGTCCTCGCCCGAATCGGCCAGCACCTGGAACTCGTGCGACATCGATCCGCCGATCGCGCCGGTGTCCGCCTCGACGGCGCGAAACTCGAGCCCGCAGCGTTTGAAGATGCGCACGTAGGCGTCGTACATGTTCTTGTACTCGCGGTGCGCGTCCTCGACGGTGGCGTGGAACGAGTAGCCGTCCTTCATGATGAACTCGCGCCCGCGCATGAGGCCCGCGCGCGGCCGGATCTCGTCGCGGAACTTGTCCTGGATCTGGTAGAAGTTGAGCGGCAGTTGGCGGTACGACTTGACGTCGCGGCGCACCATCTCGCACATCGCCTCTTCGGCGGTCGGCGAGAACACGAAGTCCGCGCCCTTGCGATCCTTGATGCGCAGTAGCTCCGGCCCGTATTTCTGCCAGCGGCCCGACTCCTGCCACAGCTCGGCCGGGTGCAGCACCGGCAGCAGCACCTCCTGCGCGCCGGCGCGGTTGAGCTCTTCGCGCAGGATGCGCTCGATGTTGGCGACCACGCGCACGCCGAGCGGCAGGAGCGAATAGATGCCGGCGGCCAGCTTGCGGATGAAACCACCGCGCTGAAGCAGCACGTGCGAGACCACCTGCGCCTCGGCAGGCGCCTCCTTCAGCGTCGGGATCAGCAACTGCGAGTAACGCATGTGGCCCGTGTATATCACGACCGGTTTATGATGCGGAGCATGCGCGCGTGGAGGGTCGGGCCCGACGAGGTAGACGCCTTGCACGCGATCCTCGCCGAGTGTGGCCGCGACCTCTCAACGCGGCTCGGCCTGTCGCACTGGAACCCGCCCCACCCGCTCGAATCCATGCGCGCGGAGGCGATCACCCGCGAGGTCTACGCCGTCGAGGACGCAGGCGCGCTGATCGCAACCTTCACAATCGGCACCACCCCGCTCCCCGCCTATCCCGCAACCCTCTTCACCCCCAACACCGACCCCGCGCTCTACCTCAACCGCCTCGCAGTCCGCCCCGCCCTCCAGAACCGCGGCGTAGGCCGCTGGTGCCTCCACCAGATCGAAACGCGCGCCCTCGCGCTAGGCTGCCGCGCGATCCGCTTCGACGCCCTCGCGTTCCTCATCCCCTTCTACCGCGCGCAAGGCTACGACGAACGCGGCCCCTTCCAGATCGGCCCCCACCCCGTCGTCTGCTTCGAACGTCTCCTTACTTGAGGGCGCGGAGGGTGTCGCCGTCTACGATGTAGAGGGGGGGGAGGCCGGCGCGTTCGCCGGCGGTGGTGAAGCCGAGCTCGCCGGTGAGGCCGGTTTCGCCGACGTGCAGGAGCTGGGAGGCGAGGGCGCTGCGGGTGACCGAGCCGTTTTCGTGATCGAGGGCTACGCGCGCGGCACGGACGGCGTCGAAGGCGAGCGCGTCGAGGCTGGTGGGCTCCTCGCCGTAGGCCGCGCGGTAGCGTTCGACGAACGTGGCCATGCGCGGGTCGGTGAGATCGGGATAGAAGGTCGGCGCCAGCACCGCGCCCTGCAGATACTTGGCGGTGCCCGCGAGGAACTTTTCGGTGATGCCGTCGGCGGTGGCGTAGAGCGTGGCCAGCTTGCCGCTCGGCTTGACGCCCGGCATGCGCACCAGCCCCGACGACGAGAGCTGCGGCGCGATCAGCGCGAGCTGCGACGCGGGCGCGGGCACGATTAGCGCGTCGGGCGCGGCCGCCTGCAGCTTCCTCACCGGATCCACGAACGTGGTGTTGCTCTCGGGATAGCGCAGATCGGCCACCACGCGCGCTCCCTTGGCGCGCACCGCGTCGACAATCGCCTGCGCCATCGCGCGCCCGTACGCCGACTCCGGCGCCAGCACCGCGATGTTGCGCGCGCCCGCCTTGAGCGCGGCGGTCACCAGGCCGAGCGCGGCTGCGTTGCGCGAGCGCACCAGCTTGAAGACCAGCTCGCCGCGCCGGACGTCATCGGGCGCCAGCTCGAGGAACGGCACGCCCAGCGCCTCGGCGCGCGGCACTGCGAGCTGCGCCTCGACGCGATCGGGCGGACCGAGCACCACCACCACGCCCTCTTGCGCCAGCTCCTCGAGCGCGGCCGCCGCACGCACCGGATCGGAGTTGGTGTCGCGCACGCGGATCTCGATCGGCAGCCCCGACGGGAGCTGCGGCGCCATCAGATCGGCGGCGAGCAGCGCGCCGCGCAACGCACGATCGCCGAGCGCGCGCGACTTGCCCGACATCGGCAACAGGCACCCGACCGCGCGCAGCGCCCCTTCGTGGCTCGCCTGCGGCTTGCCCTCCTCGAGGCCGGCCCGTTCGCGCGCGCCGCGCGACTCGTCGAGCATCGCCTTGGCGGTCGGCTCATCGCCCGCCGCGCGCCGATCCGCAGCCACGCGCCGCCCGAGGAACGCCGCCGCCAGCGAGTCCTTGGGCGTGCCGTTCCACAAGCGGATCGCATCGGACGCGGAGATCTTGGCGACCAGCTCGGAGGCGCGATCGCGCAGATACAATTTCTCGGCCGGCCGCGCCGCGACGAAGAACTGCGAATACTCGCGCAGCGCCTCCTCCGCGTCGCCCAGCTTGGCCGCGTCATCGCCGATCACCGCGTGCAGCTCGACCACGTCCTCGCCGCCCACCGACGCGAGGAACGGACGCAACAGCTCGCGCGAGCGATTCCAGTCGCCGGTCTTGTGCAGCGCCAGCCCGAGCAGATAGCGCGCGCGCGCCGCCGACGGATCCTCGGCGCCACCCGCCGCCATCGGCTCGATCAGCTCCTTGGCCTTCTGCGCCTCGCCGAGATCGAGCGCCGCGCGCGCCTCCCCCAGCCGCGCCGACGGCGCCAACGGATCGTTGGGGTAACGCTCGAGGAAATCGGCAAATCGGGTCCGCGCCTCGCGCAGATCGCCGATGTCCAGCCGCGCGCGCGCCTCGCGGTACAGGTGATCCGCCTCGGCGTTCGGTGAGCTCTTCACCGTCTCGGCGCGCGGATCGAAGCGGGTCGGGCAACCGGCCAGCACCAGCAGGGTCACGACTGCCGCCTTGCCTATGCGGGTCCTCATCGGCATTGTACGACCGACCTTAGCAAACGGTTCCCAAGGCAGCAAAAGACCAGGAGACCCTGTAGATGGCCGACACGCTGGAAGCACACCTCGAAGCGGCATGGAAGGCCCTCGACCAGGGCGACTACAAGGCGGCTCGCGCCGAGGCCGAGCAGGCGCGCACCGCCGACGATAGCGCGCCCGAGGTGCACACCATGCTGGGTGCGCTGGCCGCGGCCGAGGGCGACCACGAGGCCGCGATGGCCGGCTTTCAGCGGGCCATGAAGCTCGACGCCGAATATTTCGAGCCGGTGTTCCTCGCCGCGCAGCTCGCTGCGTCCGAGGGCGAGCTGGAAGCCGCGCTGGAGCTGGCCGAGCGCGGCCTCGACCTGGCGGAAGAAGAAGACGAGTACCTGGACACGCTCTTGCTCAAGGCCGAGCTCGAGCTCGGGCTCGACGACACCGACGCGGCCGCCGAGACGCTCGCCGAGCTGCCGCCGGTCGATCTGCCCGAGGCGAGCTTTCACGTGCGCGCGGGCGGCTGCCTGCTCGAGCTCGACGAGCTGGAGGGCGCCGAGCGCCACTTCCAGAGCGCGGCCAAGCTCGATCCGGCCTCGGCCGACGCGCACCACGGCCTCGGCTTGGTGGCGGAGGCCAACGGCGACGAGAAGGAGATGATCGAACACTTCAAGAAGGTGCGCGCGCTCGACCTGGCCGAGCCCGCGCCGCCGTGGACGGTGACCGTCGATCGCGTCGAGGAGCTGGTGGAAGCGGCGCTCGCCGAGCTGCCCGAGCGCGCGCGCAAGCTGCTCGCCAACGTGCCGGTGCTGATCGAGGACTACCCCTCCGACGCGCTGCTCGCCGACGGGGTCGACCCGCGCCTGTACGGCATGTTCTCCGGCACGCCCTATCCCGAGCAATCCAACGTCGCCGGGCAAGCGCCGCACCTCGAGCACGTGCTCCTGTTCAAGCGCAACCTCGAGCGCGACGCGCGTGGCTCCGCCGAGCTCGAGCAAGAAATCCGCACCACGCTGCTCCACGAAACCGGCCACTTCTTCGGCATGGACGAAGCCGATCTCGAAGAGGTCGGCCTTGACTAGATCCCTCTCCATCTACCTCTTGCTCTCGCTAGCCCTGACCCTCTGTTGCGCCCACGCCCCCTCGCAGGCCCCCACTGCCTCGCTCGACGAATCGTTCCATCAATCCGTCGAGGGCATCTACAAGTCGATCTTCGATCTCAACCCGACCCGCGGCAGCGCGATCGGCTATCACCAGTACGACGGCAAGCTGCCCGACTACTCCCCCTTAGCCCTCGTCAATCGCGCCGAATTTCTGCACCACGCGCAGGCGGAGCTCGAAGGCTTTCCGCCGGCAAAGCTATCGCCCACCCTGCGGCTCGAGCGCGCGGTCCTGCTCAACAACGTGCGCGGCGCGCTGTTCAACCTCGAGGTGCGGCGCGCGCAGTGGCGTCTGCCGATGACCTGGCTCGACCCGATCGATCTGCTCTCCTACGTCACGCGCGACTACAAGCCGCTCGACGCGCGCGCGCGCGACGTGATCGCGATCTGCCGCGCGGCCGGCCCGTTCCTCGACGCGGCGCGCACCACGCTCGAGCCGCGCCTGCCGCGCACGTTCCTCTCGATCGGTCTGTTGCAGACCAACGGCGCGATCGCGTTCGTCAAGAAGGACGTCACCGAAGCGCTCGACAAGGTCACCGACCCGGCGCTGCGTCGCGAGATCGCCGGCGGGCTCGACGCGTGCACCGCCGCGTTCACGCGCTTCCGCAGCGAGCTCGAGACACGCCAGCCGCAGGCCACCGACGACTTCGCGCTCGGCGAGAAAAACTTCCTCACCATGCTCTCCGCCACCGAAGGCGTCGAGATCGATCTGGCGACCCTGCGACGGGTCGGCGAAGCGGATCTCGCGCGCAACCTCGAGGCGCTGAAAGAAGCCGCGCACGCCTTTGCGCCCGACAAAAGCGTCAGGGACGCGGTGCTGGCGGCCGGTGACGATCGTCCCGAGGCGGGCCAGGTGCTCGCGCTCGCCGGGGAGCAACTGGCGGCCATGCGCCGCTACGTCGCCGAGCACGGCATCGTCACCATTCCCTCAGAGGACGTCGCGCAGGCGCGCGAGTCGCCGCCGTTCATGCGCTTCAACAGCGCGTTTTTGCGCTCGGCGCCGATCTTCGATCCCACGCCGCTGCCGAGCTTCTACTTCATCAGCGCGCCCGATCCCGCCTGGCCGCCGGCCGAGCAGCGCGCGTACATTCCGCCGCGCGATCGCCTGCTGGTGATCACCATCCACGAGGTGTGGCCCGGTCACTTCCTCGACTACCTGCACCGAAAGGGCAACGCGTCGAAGGTGCTCAAGACCTTCGGCTCGTACTCGACCACCGAGGGATGGGCGCACTACACCGAGGAGATGATGTGGGACGAAGGCGCGCTGGGCGCCTCCCCGCGCGCGCACATCGCCATGCTGGTCGAGGCGCTCACCCGCGACGTGCGCTTCCTCTCGGCGCTGGGCCTGCACACCGGCGAGCTGACGGTCGCGCAGTCGACGCAGCTGTTCCTCGACAAGGCGTTCACCGATCCCGGCACCGCCCGGCAGCAGGCGGTGCGCGGTACGTTCGATCCCATGTATCTCAACTACACGCTCGGCAAGCTGATGATCCGCAAGCTGCGCGACGACTACAAGGCCAAGCTCGGCCCAGCGTTCAGCCTCAAGGCGTTTCACGATCAGCTGCTCACCTACGGCGGCGGCGTGCCCCTGCCGCTGGTGCGCGAGGCGATGCTCGGTCCGAACGCCGGCCCGCCGCTCTGACGTAGCGTATACTCGAGGGATGCGTAGTTTCGCACCGCTGGCGGCGCTGCTCGGGCTGGCCGCCTGCGGCGATGGGCCCAAGGCGCCGCCCTGCACCGGCGTGTGCACGGCGCCCCACCTGACGACGCTCGATCTGATCGCCGGTCAGCCGGGCGGCGCCGGTTGGGTGGACGGCGTGGGGGCCGCGGCGCACTTCTCCGATCCCTGGACCATGGCCAGCGACGGGACGCAGCTGTTCTTGGCGGACGGCTCGACCATTCGCGCGATCGATCCTGCGAGCGTGGCGGTGAGCACGCTGGCCGGTTCGTTCGGCGGCGTCGGCGGCGTCGACGGCCCCGGTCCGCAAGCCACCTTCTACGGTCCGAGCGGGATGGCGGCGACAACGGGCCTGGTCTACGTCAGCGACACCGAGAACCACACCGTTCGCAAGATCGATCTGGCCACCGATCAGGTCACCACCATCGCCGGCGTCTACGGCGTGAACGGCGCCACCGACGACATCGGCGTCGCCGCGCGCTTTCGCGAGCCGGAAGGGCTGGCGCTCGACGCAGGCGGAGTCCTGTACATCGCCGACACCGACAACAACACCATCCGCCGCATGGACCTCGGGAGCGGCGCGGTGACCACGGTGTGCGGCATGGCCGGCGCGGTGGGCAACATCGACGCGGTCGCCGGCGCGGCGCGCTTCAACAAGCCCAAGGCGATCACGCTCGACGGCCTGGGGAACCTGTACACCATCGACAGCGGCAACCTGAGCCTGCGCAAGGTGGTGCTCGCCGACGGGACGGTGTCGACCATCGTCACGTTCACGACCGCGGCCAACGGCATGGACCGGGACGGCGCCGATCTGCTGATCTCGCTCGGCGACCATCGGATCGTTCGCGTGGTGCTCGCCACCGCCGCGATCACCACCGTCGCCGGCGCGGAGAATCAGGCTGGCTTCGTCGACGGCTCCGGCGCCGACGCGCGATTCTCGCGGCCGGCCGGGCTGTTGAACGACGGCGCAGGATCGATCTACGTGGCCGACGAGGGCAACTACGCGCTGCGCAAGCTGACGCTCGCCAGCGGCGCGGTGACCACGTTCGCCGGCGCGCGCTCGATGGGCAGCGACGACGGCACCGGCGGGCAGGCGCGCTTCTGGGGACCGCAGGGAATGGTCGTCGAAGGGTCCGAGACCGCGTACGTCGCCGATACCAACAACCACACCATTCGCAAGGTGGTGCTCGCCACCGGCGAGGTGACCACCATCGCAGGCGCGGCCGGACAGACGGGCAACACCGACGCCGCGGCCGGCGATGCCCGTTTCAACCAGCCGAGCGGGCTCGCGCTCGACGAGCCGGCGCACCTCCTGTACATCGCCGACGCCGGCAATCGCCTGATCCGCCGGCTCGATCTCGCGTCCGGCGCGGTGAGCACGCTGCCGTACACGACCGCGCCCGGCGGAACGTTCCTCAACTTCAACTATCCCGCCGGGCTCGCACTCGACGGCGGCCGGCTGTTCATCACCGACTACGGCAGTCACACATTGCTGGCGCTCGACTACAAGACCACCCAGGTGACGGTGATCGCCGGCGCGGCGATGGTGGCCGGCTCGATGAACGGCACCGGGTCCAAGGCGCGCTTCTACTCGCCGTCGGGCATCGTCGCCGACGGGCACGGCAACCTGTACGTGGCCGATCTGATGAACGCCGCGATCCGCAAGGTGGTGATCGCCACCGGCGAGGTGACCACCGTCGCCGGGACCCTCGACATCCAGGGCAGCACCGACGGCGTCGCAGGCGCGGCGGGCTTCGCGTACCCGTCGCAGTTGGCGATCGACGGGCTCGGCGATCTATTCGTCGCCGACTCGAACAACAACCTGGTCCGCCACATCGATCTCGCCAGCGCCACGGTGACCACGGTGATCGGCACGCGCATGGTCTCCGGGGTGCGCCTCGGTCCGCTGCCGGCGCAGCTCACCTTGCCGGCGGCGCTCGCGCTGACCGCGGATGGGCGCCTGGCGCTCTTTTCGGAAAACGCGCTACTGCTGGCGCACTAGAGCGATCGGAGCACCCATGCGCTTGCACCTGTTGGTCCTCTGTCTGCAGCTCGGAGCGTGTGGCGCTCCGGATCCGGCCGCGGCCGTGGTCAAGCAGTACGTGATCCTGATGCACGCCAACAGCGCCGACGTGGTCACGCAGCTGCAGGCGTTCAAGACCGCGGTCGAGGCGTTCGTCGCCAATCCCACCGCCGACGGCCTGACCGCGACCCAGCAGGCGTGGCTCGCCGCGCGACCCGTGTACGGTCAGCTGGAGTCGGCCCGCTTCTACAACGGGCCGGTCGACGTGGTGAACGGCGGCGCGAACGAGTGGCCGATCGACGAGAACTTCATCGACTACACCGACGGCAACCCCAGCGGCGGCCTGATCAACATGCCCGACCAGTTCCCGCAGATCACCCCGCAGGCGCTCGCCAACAGCGACGAGCGCGGCGGGATCGAGAACTTGTCGACCGGCTTTCACGCGATCGAGTTTCTGTTGTGGGGACAGCGCCTCGACCAGACCCTCGGGCCTGGCCAGCGTCCCTACACCGACTACCTCGACGGCGGCACCGCCGCCAACCAGGGCCGCCGGCGCACCTATCTGCAGGCCGCCACCGATCTGTTGCTCGCCGATCTGACCGGCGTGACGGCCCAGTTCGATCCCGACCAGGCGGGTAGCTACGGAGCCACCATGATCGCCGCGGCGCCGCACGACGGGCTGTCCAAGATCCTGCGCGGCTTCACCAGCATGGCGATCTCGGAGCTGTACTACGAGCGCATGACCGATCCGTACCTGACGCAGGCGCGCAAGGACGAAGAGTCGTGCTTCAGCGAGAGCACGCAGATCGATCTGGCGGCCAACATGCTCGGCGTGGAGAACGTGTACCTGGGCCGCTACGGCGCGCTGACCGGCGCGTCGGTCTCCGATCTGATCAAGGCCAAGAACCCGGCGCTCGATGCCACGCTGCGCATGGAGATGACCGCCTCGCGCGCGGCCATCGACGCCATTCCGCCGCCGTTCGATCACGCGGTGATCGCGCCGGCGACCTCCGACGCGAACCAGAAGGTCAAGGCGGCGCTCGACACCTTCGTGCCGATGATCGATTCGCTTCACGGCGTCGCCGGCCTGCTCGGGATCATGGTGAACATCTGACGATCACGCGCACCCGCTCCCTGTTCTTCACCGCTTCCGTGATCGCCTTCGGCGGCTGCGGTGGCGGGCTGCCCTCGGCCGATCCGAACCTCGGCGGCGACACCACCGTGTTCGACGACGGCTCGGAGTCCTACAACTATCCCGCGCGCAACCTGCCGCTCGACCAGCGCGCGCCGTTTCAGATCGGCGACGGCGTCTTCAACCGCAACTGGATCACCGCGCCGGCCACGCCGCAGGGCGACGACGGCCTCGGCCCGACCTTCAACGCGCTGTCCTGCTCGAGCTGCCATCCCAACAACGGTCGCGGCGCGCCGCCGACGATGGACGGCGAGTCGTTCCTCGGGCTGCTCCTGCGGCTCAGCGTCCCGGGGATGGACGAGCACGGCGGGCCCATGCCCGAGCCGAGCTACGGCGACCAGCTCAACCAGCACGCGATCCTGGGCGTTCCACCCGAGGGCACGCCGTCGGTGTCGTACAGCGAAACGCCGGGCGCCTACGCGGATGGCGAGGCGTACTCGCTGCGGACGCCGAGCTATTCGATCGCCTCGCTCAACTTCGGGCCGATGCCGCCGGACCTCTTGGTCTCGCCGCGCGTGGCGCCGGTCCAGGTGGGCCTCGGCCTGCTCGAGGCGGTGAGCGAGTCGACGATCCTGGGCTTCGCCGCGGCCAACGGCGGCCATCCCAACCACGTCTGGGATTTCACGCTCCAGCAGAGCGCCCTGGGCCGCTTCGGCTGGAAGGCCAACCAGCCCACGGTGGAGCAGCAGACCTTCGGGGCGTTCCGCGGCGACATCGGCATCACCTCGGCGCTGTTCCCCACCAAGAACTGTCCGGCCGTGCAAACCGCCTGCGCCGCCGCGCCGCCGTCGAAGACGCAGCCGAACCTGTTGCCGATCGAATCCAGCGCCATGGCCGTGCACGCGCTGACCATCGCCGTGCCGGCGCGCCGCGACCTCGACGATCAGCACGCGCTGCACGGCGAGCAGCTGTTCGCGCAGGCGGGCTGCACCTCGTGCCACATCCCGAAGATGGTGACCGGCACGCTCGACGGCTGGCCTTCGCTCTCCAACCAGACGATCTGGCCGTTCACCGATCTGCTGCTGCACGACATGGGTCCCGGGCTGGCCGATGGGCGCCCCGACTTCGAGGCGAGCGGCAGCGATTGGCGCACGCCGCCCTTGTGGGGCATCGGCCTCATCGAGACCATCAACGATCACACCTTTCTCCTGCATGACGGCCGCGCGCGCGGGTTCGCCGAGGCGATCCTGTGGCACGGCGGCGACGCGGCGAAGGCGAAAGATGCCTTTCGCACGCTCGGCAAGAACGACCGCGCGGACCTGCTCGCCTTTCTGCACTCGCTGTAGCCGATCGGGCGCGCGCGTTTCGCGGTAGGCTGTCGTCGTGCAGCGGGTCATTGTAGTTGCCTTCAGCCTCTTGCTCCTCGTCGCGTGCAACGGCGATCCGCCGCCACCCGCCTCGCGCGCGACGTCCACGCAGGAGACGCCGCAGGACGGCGTGGTTCGGCTCCTCGGCACCGGCGCGATGATGCCGCTCGCGCACGAGCTGGTCGCCGGCTGGCGCGGCCAACATCGCGAGCCGGAGTTCGTCATCGAGCCGAGCGTCGGATCGGGCGGCGGCGCGAGGGCCGCGGCCGATGGCGCGGTGGACCTCGGAATGATCTCGCGAGCGCTCACGCCCGACGAGCAGGCGCTCGGGCTGCGCGTCCTGCCGATCGCCCGCGACGGCGTGGTCCTGGCCGCGCATCGATCAGTCGACGTCGAAGGGCTCGGCTCCGACGAGCTGGTCGAGCTCTTCTCCGGCCGGGTCGATCACTTCGCCGACGGCACGCACGCGGTTCCGCTGCTGCGCGACGCCAGGGAGTCGGCCAACCAGGCGCTCGAGCGGCTGGTGCCGGCGCTGCGCCAGGTCCGCGAAGACGCCTACCGCGACCATCGCCTGCGCGTGCTCTACCACGACGACGCGATGGGCGAGGCGTTGGCGACCACGCCGGGCGGCATCGGCGTGTTCGATTGGGGCGCGGTGGTCACCTGGCGCCTTCCGCTTCGGGTGCTGGCGATCGACGGCCATCGCCCATCGATCGCCAGCATCTCCGACGGGAGCTGGAAGGCGACGCGCGAGCTCGCGTTCGTCATTCGCCCGGACCGGCTACAGCGGGTTGCGGCGTTCGTCGCGTTCGTCGGCTCCGGCGAGGGGCAGCGCATCACGCTGGCGAGCGGCTATGTGCCGTTCGAGAAGCTCGCGCCATGAACCGGCTTCGGCTCGAGCCGATCTTCCGGCGGCGCATGATTCCGCTGGTGCTGACGACCGCGCTGATCGTCGCGATCGCCGCGCCGGCCGCGTTCTACGCGCAGAAGGCGCGCGAGCTCTCCGGCGAGGCGCGAGTCGCCGCCGGACGGGTCGCGGCGCTGGTGAGCGAAGCCGCGCGCGAGCGGCCGCGGCTGTGGCGCTACGATTCGGCGAAGCTGCTCGAGCGCATCGCCGCCGAAGGGCTGGATCGCGTCCCGCGGATCGTGATCCACGACGCGCACGGAGCGGAAGTCCTGTCGGCGGGCAAACCTGATCGCGCGGCCAAGCACGTGCTATGGGCCCGCGCGGCGGCCGATGACGACCGGCGCCTGGCCGGCGAGGTGTGGGTCGCGGTGGATCTCGCGCCGCTGATCGCCGGCACCGTCGAGCTCTCGGTCGGGTTCGCGGTCCTGGCGGCGCTGCTCGCGGCGGTGCTGTTCCTGGTGCCCATGCGGACCATCCGATCGGCGGAGCGGCGCATCGAGACGCTGATGGGACAGCTCGCGCTGACGCTCCAGGAGGAGGACCGCCGGCGCATCGCGCGCGACCTGCACGACGGCGCGGGGCAGGCGTTGACCGCGGCGCGGCTGCAGCTGCTCGCTCTCCGAAAGCACGGCCCGGAGTCCAAGACGCTCGACCAGATCGCCGCGCACCTGGACGAAGCGCTCGACGAGGTGCGCCGCTCGACCACCGCGCTCTTGCCACCTGCGCTCGCCGAGCTTGGCCTGCGCGGCGCGATCGAGCGACATTGCTGCAGCTTCGCCGACGCCGCGGGGCTCGCCGTTCACTGCGAGCTGGAGGCGCTGCCGGCCATGCCCATGAACGTGGAGACCGCGCTCTATCGGATCGTCCAGGAGGCGCTGAACAACACCGCGCGCCACGCCGGCGCCACCAGCGCCTGGGTGCGGCTCGAGGCCAGCGGCGGATCGCTGCGCCTCGAGGTCGGCGACGACGGCGTGGGGTTGACCGACGCGGCGATCGGGCTCGACGCGATCCGCGACCGCGCGCGGCTGGTGGGTGGGACGGTGCGCGTGGTCGATGGCGATCGCGGCGTGCGCGTTCAGGTGACCACCCCGATCGGAGACCTCGCGTCGTGATCCGCGTGGTGGTGGCCGATGATCACGCGATCGTGCGCGCCGGCGTGCGCGCGCTGCTCGCTCACGAAGAAGACGTGGTGATCGTCGGCGAGGCCGACACCGGACACGCGGCGGTCGAGGCCGTGCTGCGCCACACGCCCGACGTGCTGCTGATCGATCTGACCATGCCGGACTGCAACGGCGTCGAGGCGATCGCGCGCGTGCGGGCGGCCGCGGTCGCGACCCGGATCCTGGTCTTGTCGATGCACGGCTCGCTCGACTACGTCCGCCCTGCGCTGCACGCCGGCGCGCACGGGTACGTCGTCAAGGGGAGCGGGCTCGAGCACCTGGTCGCCGCGTTACGCGCCGTCGCGCGCGGCGAACAGTTTCTCGATGCGAAAGCCGCCGCGGCGATCGCGTCGCAGCCGGCGCGGGCGTCGCGATCCTCTCTGGACGAATTGGCGCAGCTCACGCCGCGCGAACGCGAGGTGCTTCAGTTGGTCGCAGAAGGCGCGAGCACGCGCGCGATCGCCGCCCGGCTCGCGCTATCGCAAAAGACGGTCGACACGCACCGCTCGAGCCTGATGAAGAAGCTCGACCTGCACAACGCGCAGGCGGTCACACTGTTCGCGATGCGCCACGGGCTGATCTCGAGCGGCTAGAACTGCGAGCCGAGGATCACCAGCGGCTCGAACTGCTGCGCGCCCACGTTGGTGCCCGGCATGGCGAACAAGCACGTTCCCATGATCTTGAAGTACTTGCGATACTTCGGCGGCAGCGGCTTCCAGATGAAGCCCGGCCCGAGGAACCACACGAAGTGCAGCTTGTTCGCTTCGTCGCCCAGCATGTCGGCGCCGATCTTGAGCTCCGCGCTGAGCCGAAACCCGTCGGTGATGCGAAAGCCCGCCGCGACCGTGGTGCCGAATTCCATGTCGGCGATGAACTTCGACGACTTCACCACCGTCGACATCAGGGTCGTCGGATCGATCGCAGCGGTGAACACGTCGGTCGGCTCGAGGTTGCTCTCCACGTACGGGTTGACCACCAGGTACATCCAGCGGGTCAGCGAGCCGCCCATCAGCAGCCGGATCTCGGCGCGATCGGGCGCGTTGTGGCGCGGATGCCACTCGAGGTAGATGACCGGGTTGCCGAACAGCTGACCGTAGTAGCTCGGGATGGCGATGCGCGCCTCGAGCTGGTTGCCCTCCTGCTGCACGCGGCGCGCGCCGTCGTCCTCGACGTTGAAGGTCATGTTCTCGTAGAGATCGATCTGGATGTGCGGCCACACGCCGATCTCGATCTCGTGCTGCAGCAGCAGCTCCGCCGGCGCGCGCACCCCGCCCACCTCGGGAAAGATGCGCGTGCGCAGCCAGGTCTCCGACTCGAACTGACCGGGATCGAGGAGCCAGAACCGGGTCGAGGTGAAGCTGCGGTCCTGCGTCCACTCGGGCGACGGCCGGTGCGCGCGCACCACGGAGGCGTAGCCCGACGTGGGCGGTTGGGGTGCGGCGATTGGTCTCTCCGGCAAGGGCTGCTCGGGCGGTGCGTCGAGCTGCGCGGCGGCGGAAAGAGGCGCCGCGACCAGCACGAGGACCAGCAAATGCTTCATGACCTACGTTCGCCCGGCGTGGTGACGAGCGCTATCGGGAAAACACCTGAGAACCGCGACGTTCTGCCTTTCGCGGGTGCGCGCTTGCTGTCAGAATCCAACCTCGTCGATCCG
The DNA here is from genome assembly GCA_003170275.1 of Myxococcales bacterium. Classification (GTDB taxonomy): domain Bacteria; phylum Myxococcota_A; class Polyangia; order Palsa-1104; family Palsa-1104; genus PALSA-1104. Next base: position 83,815 of record PNAM01000013.1, on the reverse strand, counting down.
CCCGGCCCGCGAATCGGGTTTCTCAATCAGCGGCCAGCGCACGGCGCGAAGCTCTACCCGGTCGGAACGATCGTCGTCAAGGCGGTGCAGACCACCCCGAAGCCGCAAGATTGGGCGATCTTCGCGCTCGCCAAGCGCGGCGCCGATTTCAACCCGAGCGGCGCGGTCGGTTGGGAGTATTTCCTACTCAAGATCGGCGACGACGATGTTCCGCGAATCACCTCGCGCGGGATCGCGCCGTCCGATGACGGACGCGGCGACATGGGCACGATCGTGCCGAGCACCGGCTACTTCTCGGGCGGCGTGATCGCGCCTTGCAACCTGTGCCACGGCCAGTCGGTCCACGCCGACACCGACTTCATGATCTCGACCGAGCTCGCGCCGGCCAACACCGCGCAATAGCGCTACAACCGGCAGCTCGTCAGCGGCGCGTGAAGACCACGGTGCCGGCCAGCGCCGCCGGCAGCTTCGCCACCGAAATCTCCTGAACGCAGTCGTGATCGCGATCTCCGTTGTCTTCGGGCCGGCCCAGCTCGCCGGTGAGCGAGCGCTCGGCCATCTGCAGCCCGGAGCCGGTGCACTCGTCGGGATACTGCACGACGTTGTCGGCGTTCGCGTCGTCCCAGCCGTTGGCCACCAGCTTGTTGGTGCGCTGCACGCGCTCGAGGATCTCCGCGGCGAGCCGTTCGTTGCCCGGTTGCCTGGCGACCAGCTTCCAGTACTGCCGCAGCGCGCCCTGCAGGCTGCCGAACGAGATCGGCGCCCAGGTCAGAGTGTTGGTCGCGTCCGCGCTGGTGCGGAAGGAGCGCACATCGTTCATCCAGAACCGCCAGTCGAGATCGGCGTACACGCGCATCGCCGCCTGCCGGTACTGGTTGTCGCTGGTGGCTAGGTACGCGTCGAGCAGCCCGCGGATCACGCTCGCCTCGGACTCCAGCTTGGTCGGCGACGAGTCGGGCTTGTCGGCTGCGAGGTCGTAGGAGTTGAAGACCGACCCGTCCTTCGCGATCAGCTTGGCGACGATGAAGTCGGCCTGGGCGCGGATCAGCTCCGTCATGCGCATGGCCAGCGGCGCCGGCGCACCGTCGAGCTTGGCGGCGTCGAGCGCGGTCGGCGCGCCCAGCGTGTCGGGCGTGTCGTTCGAATAGAGCGTGAGCGTCGAGGAGATCGATCGCAAGGCGGTGCGGATGCCGACGATCGCGTACGAGGCGTCGACCGCCGACACGGTCGTGCCGCGCTGCACGGCGCCGCCCGAGACCGTGGCCTCGTCGACCAACACGCGGCGCACCGGATCGAAGTGCAGTCGATCCAGGTCGATCAACACGACCTTCAGGTTCGCCAGCGCGCGATCGTGCGGCGTGTCCTCGCCGTCGGGGAGCTGGTTGTCGGCCGGGAACGGATCGCCGTCGAAGGTGGCGCGCGAGCTCGGCAGCCCGCCGACGTCGGGATTGTTGAAATCGGTGAGCGCGAAGAATTCGGCGTAGCCACCGGCGAGCGCGGTCAGCCCGCGCAGGCGGCTCGCCGGCGTCTTGATCATGAAGCTGGTCGGCTGCGGGAAGTTCTTCCACGCCGTGCTCGCGGGCGGCGCCGGCGCTCCGTCCTCGGTCACCGCGATCTCCGCCGGCCACCAGCGCAGCGGCGCGACGTAGTCGTAGTCGATCCCCTCCTTGGTGCTGGCGAAGCCGCCGAGCACGACGCCATCGGAGGTGAGCAGCCGCTGCAGCGTGAGCACGGACTTGTTGTGCATCTCCTCGATCATCGTCAGGCCCTGCCAGCCCTCGAGCGGAATGTCGCCGAGGTACACGCCGGGCGTGCCGTCCAGCATCGCCTTCCCGGTCGGATCGCCGGGATCGGGATATTGCCCGACCACCACGTTGCCTTGCTGTCCCACTTGCAGCAGGTCCGCGGCGGCGATCGCGGTGATGCCGTTCCCCGCCAGATCGTGCGTCGAGCCCCAGTAGTTGATCGTCCACAGCCCCTGCTTCCACAGCGCGAAGCCGAGCGCCGCCGGCTCGAGCACCTTCTCCACCTGCACGTCGCGCAGCGGCAGGTTGAGCGAGTTGTAGCCGCACTCGTATTGGCCGACCACCTGCGCGCCGATCGCGGCGGCGGCGTAGCCACCGACGAACGTGCAGCCACGCGCGCCGCCGCTGCCCGAGGGGACGATATCGGGCTGGAACGATTTGAACTCGGCGAAGATCGGCCAGTAGCCGGGCCACCCGTAGACGTTGAGCGGATTATCGGAGGGCGCGGGGATCACCACGAAGTTGAGCCCCGGCGGCCCCGCGGTGTTGCTCTGCACCGCGAAGGTCTCGAGGCGATCGCGCAGCAGCACAAACGCATCGTCGCCGTTCAGGTTGCCTGGATTGAGGATCGGCCCGAACTCCAGCGAGAGTCCAGCGCCCGACTCGAACGAGGTGTTGTTCATCGGCTGCTTCGAATACTCGTAGGACTCGATCGCCATCGAGTAGCTCATCGGATCGACGATCGCCTGACCGGTCGCCGGATCGAGGTACAGGTCGGGGGTGGTGTTGAACCGGTCGTAGCCGGCCAGGTTGCGGCCGAGCAGCTGCGCGAAGGGCTCGCCCGAGATCTGCATCTCGATCGACGCCAGAAAATGATCGGCGGTGTGAAACTGGCTGTCGGTCATCTTCGACGTGAAATAGGTCTTTCCGGGCGGAGTGCCCTTCGGCAGGGACGGCCCGCCGCACGACGCGCCGAGCGCGAGCAGGGCCGTCAGCGTGACCTTTAGCGTGGCTTCCCGCATGATCGTTCCCTTCTTCAGGCTGTCAGCGCGCGCGCTTCGACCAGGCCCGCTTCGGAGCGCAGATCGGCGATCGCGCGTCCCGAGCCGCGACGGTCGAGGTAGAGCTGCGCGGCGGCCATCCCCATCTCCATCGCGGTGTCCATGAAGATGTAGCGAAACGCGCCTTGTCTCCCGCAGCTCACCAGGTTCGCCGTCTCGCCGACGAACGAGAGCAGGCGATCGCGATCGCCCAGATAGTCGAGGTGGTAGATCGGATAGCCCTCGTGAACGTAGGTCGAGAAGTAGTCGAGGGTGGCGCGGCGCAGGTGCGCATAGCCGAGCGCGGCGAGGTCGTCCATGCAGCGCGCGTAGATCTGCTCCTCGGAGGCGGTCCACAGCTCGTCCCCGACGTCGCAGGGAATCTCGAGCATGAGCGAGGTCTGACCGCGCGGCGCGAGCTCGGGGCTGCGGTGGCGCGGCTCCTGGATGCGCGCCATCAGGTAGCGCGGATCCGAGACGTACATCCAGGTGTGCGGCGAGACCTCGGGCAGATCGAGCAGCACGTTGCACAGCCGGATGGCGCGAAAGCGCAGCCGCTCGGACGCGCGACGCAGCGCCACCGGCATCGCCGCGCCGCCGACCATGCGCGCGACCTCGGGCAGCGCCACCGTCGAGATCACCGCGTCGCACGCGAGCTCGTGCTCACCCGACGAGGTGCGGTAGCGGACCGCGCGCACCCTGCCCTTCTGCGTGTCGATCCCGGTCAAGCGCGCGCCGAGGTAGAGCTTGCCGCCCGCCCCGATCATCGCCGCCGCCATGCGCTCGAAGATCTCCCCGATCCCCAGGCGCGGGTACAGATAGCGTCGCGCATAGGTGCGGGCGCCGCCCTTGCGCAGCCCGGCGAGGCGCACCAGCACGTCGCTGAGCGAGAGCAGCGAGATGCGCTGGGAGGCCCAGTCGGCGGAGATCTGCGACGGCGCGATCCCCCATAGCTTCTGCGTATACGGGCCGAAGAAGGTCGCGTACAGCTCGCGTCCGAACCGGTGCGTCACCCAGTCCTCGAACGACACGTCGGGGTCGCGCCGCACCGCCTGCCGCACGCGTTCGCACGCGTAGCTGCCGACGATCTTCGCGCCGCGCCGCAGGCTCACCTTGCGCAAGACGTCGTCGAGCTCGAGCGGATAGCGGTACGCCTGGCCGCCGTTGAGCACCACGCTCGACCGCGTGCGCTCGAGCAGATCGCTCCCCACCAGCTCGCGCACCAGCGAGTCGAGCGCGCGGCTCCTCGAGATGAACCGGTGCCCGCCCAGATCGAAGCGGAACCCGCGCCGCTCGTGCGTGCCGCACAACCCGCCGACGCGCAGCTCGCGCTCGAGCACCACCACCTCGACGCCCGCGCGCGCTAGCGTGTAGCCGGCGGTCATGCCGCACGCGCCGCCGCCGAGCACCACCACGCGCGGGCTGGTCATGCGCTTCCATCGCCGGCAGGCAGCGCCAGGTCGTCGGGCGGCGCCGCGGACATGTCAAACGGCGGTCGCGGCTTGAGCGGCGGGCACATCGATTCCAGGTGTCCCGACAGCACGCCATGCTGCTTGACGAACGCCGCCCCGACGGTGATCTGATCGCCCCCGTCGAGGTCGTAGAAGTCTTTCCCGCAACCAGCGGCTGCGCTCAACGCGATGCTGAGAAGAAAGGGGCGGCGCATGCGAAATCCTACTCCTTCCGCCCGCCTTGCTGCGCGCGATCGCTACGGCAGCTGGGTCTCGTCGCCCAGCTTGTCGAGCAGCTTCTGAAGCGTCTTCATCTTGGCCTCGTCGCCGTCGTCGACGGGTGCAGCACCGGCCAACGGTCTGGCCGGGCGGCGCGTCTTGCCGTGCCGCAGCTTGATCGTCAGCTTCTGATCGCCGGCGGTCAGGAACGCGCGCTCCTCCGTGACGTAGCCGTCCGCCTCGGCCTTGAGCACATGGCGCGAGCCGTCGCGCACCAGCTCGAGCCGCGCCCCGCTCACCTGCGCGCCGTCGATTGTCAGCCGCGCCGACGGCGGATCCACCTCGAGCGTGACGATCACGAACTGGGGCCGCGGCGCCGCCAGCACGCGCGCGCGCGCCGCCTCCGCTTCGCGCGCCAGCTCCGCCCCGGCCCGCAGCCGCAGCACCCGCCGCACCACCAACAGCGTGCCGCCGATCAGCACCACCGTCAGGCCGATCACGATCACCAGGCTCATCGCGCCCGAGATCGCGCGCCGCACGCGGGTCGGGCCGCGGTTGGCGTCGCCCATCAGCGTGACCGATCGCTGCGACCACTCCGGCTTCGACGGCTCGGCCTCGCTCGCGCCGGCGACGGTGGTGGGCGACTTCTGATCGGTGCGATCTTCCTCCGACAGCGCCTCGTCGAACTCGGACGCGCTGGAGAAACGCGCGCGCGCATCGACCGCCATCGCGCGCAGGATCGCCGCCTCGAGCTGCGCGGTCACCTCCGGCGCGTGCGTGCGCGGCGCGGTCGGATTGCCCTGCGCGATCGCGAACAGCAGCGAGTTGAAGTTGGGCCCCTGAAACGGCCGGTGCCCGGTCACCATCCGGTACAAGATCGCGCCGGTCGCATACACGTCGACGCGCTGATCGATCTCCGCGCCGCGCGCCTGCTCCGGCGCCATGTAGGTCGGCGTGCCCACCACCTGGCCCGCCTGGGTCAGCTCCGAGCCCAGCTCCTCGTCGAGCATCTTGACGATGCCGAAGTCGAGCACCTTGACGAAGTCCGGATCGCCCGCGCGCTGGATGAGGAAGATGTTCTCCGGCTTGAGATCGCGGTGCACGATCCCGCGCGCGTGCGCCGCCTTGAGCGCCGACAGCATCTGTCGCGTGATGTGCACCGCGCGCTCGGCGGGCAGCCGGCCGTTCTTCAGCTCGGTGCCGAGCGTGCGACCGTTGAGCAGCTCCATGATCAAGAACGGGACCTGCGCCCGGGTCTCGCCGAGATCGGTGACCTCGACGATGTTCTCGTGCCCGGTGGCCGACGCCGCGCGCGCCTCGCGGCGGAACCGCTCGAGCAGCTCGGGCCGCTTGATCAGCTCGGGCAGGAGCAGCTTGGCGGCCAGGCGCTTGCCGAGCAGCACGTGCTCGACCTCGTACACCGCGCCCATCCCGCCGGTCTTGATGTGGCGCACGACCACGTACTTGTCGTCGAGCTTGTAGCCCGGCTCGAGCGGAGGCGAGGGTTCTTTAAGCATCGAGCTCGCCGCTTGATTGTAGCAGACCTTCAGCGCAGCCGCGCCGAGTCGGCCCCGAACAGCCGCTCGATCTTCAGCAGCAGCTCGTCCGACGGCGTGATCGCGAACTTGGGCCCGAGCACGCAGTCGGTATAGGAGCGCTCCGGCAGCTTGAGCCGCAAGACCACCGTCACCGCGCCCGGGTACTTCTCCAGCGCGCCCTTGAGCTGCTCCATCTTCTCGTCGCTGAGCACGCTGGCCTCGACCTCGAGCGTGAGCTGGCGGGTCTTTTGCGCGCGCAGCTGCGGCAGCGGGATGCACTCGGCCAGGCTGAGCTCTTTGACCTTGGGCGCCTCGTCGTTCGGGTCGTCGTTGCCGCGCCCGGCCTTCACCTTGCCGGTGATCAGGATGGGGTCGTCGCCCTTGAGCATCTGCTCGAATTGCACGAACTGCTTGGCGAAGCAGCAAACCTTGACCTGCCCGAACGTATCCTCGAGCTGGAAGATGGCCATCCGGCCGTCGCCGCTCTTGAGCGGCCACTCCTTCCAGCCCGACACGATCCCGGCCACCGACACCTCGCTCCAGTCTTCCTTTTCCTGCACGTCGACCGAGCGGGTCGCGCGGAAGCGCTTCAGGTCCTGCGCGTAGCGATCGAGCGGATGCCCGGAGATGTAGAAGCCCAGCGACTCCTTCTCGTTGGACAACTTTTGCTTGGGATCCCACTCGTCGACGTTGGGATAACTCACCGCCGGTTTGGGCGCGCCGGGCGCCGTCGGGGAAATCAGCCCAAACAGGTTGGTCTGCCCGCTCTCGCGATCCTTGAGCTCCTTCTGCGCCTCGTCGACGGCGCGGTCGAGCACCGCCAGCATCGCCGCGCGGTTCTTCTGCGGGTGCAGGTCGTCGAACGCGCCGGCCTTGATCAGCGCCTCGAGCACCTTCTTGTTCACCCGCTTGAGATCGATGCGGTTGGTGAAGTCGAACAGATCCTTGAACCGCCCGTCCTTGTCGCGCGCCAGGATGATCGACTCGACCGCGCCCTCGCCCACGCCCTTGACCGCCGACAACCCGAACCGGATGTACTTCTTCTCGACCTGCTTGTTCTTGACGGTGATCATCTCCTTGACCACCGAGAAGTCGTGCAGCGACTCATTCACGTCGGGCCGCCGCACCTCGATCCCGTTGGCGCGCACCTCGGCCACGTTCTTGACGATCTTGTCGGTGTCTTCCTTGTCGCAGGTGAGCAGGCCGGCCATGAACTCTTCGGGGAAATACTTCTTCAAGTACCCGGTCTGGTAGGTCACCAGCCCGTACGCGGCCGAGTGCGACTTGTTGAACCCGTAGGCCGCGAACTTCGACATCAGCTCGAAGGTGTCGTCGGCGATCTTCAGCTCGATGCCCTTCTTCTCGGCGCCGGCGAGGAACTTGGCCTTCTCCTTCTCCATCGCCTCCTTCTTCTTCTTGCCCATGGCGCGGCGGAGCAGGTCGGCCTGACCGAGCGAGTAGCCCGCCAGCGCCGAGGAGATCTGCATGACCTGCTCCTGATAGACGATCACCCCGTAGGTGTCGTTCAGGATCGGCTCGAGCGACGGATGCGAGTAGGTGACCCGCGTGCGCCCGTGCTTGCGGTTGATGAAGTCGTCGACCATCCCGCCCTCGAGCGGGCCCGGGCGGTAGAGCGCGCCGGCGGCGATGATGTCCTCGAACCGGTCCGGCCGCAGCTTCTTGAGCAGCTCCTTGAAGCCGCTCGACTCGAGCTGGAACACGCCGGTGGTGTCGCCGGCCGAGATCATGTCGTAGACCGGCTTGTCGTCGAGCGGGATCTTGGTGAGATCGAAGGTCGGGTTGTCGACCAGGATGATCTTCATCGCCAGATCGATCACGGTCAGCGTCTTCAGGCCCAGGAAGTCGAACTTGACCAGCCCGGCCTGCTCGACCTCGTCCTTGGCGAACTGGCTGACGATCTCTCCGTCGGGACCGCGCGAGCACGGCACGTACTCCCACAGCGGCCGCTCGGCGATGACCACCCCCGCGGCGTGCATGCCCGCGTGCCGGTTCAGCCCCTCGAGCGCGCGCGCGTGGTCGATCAGCTCCTTGTATGGCCCGGTCGGGTCGGCGTACAGCTCGCGCAGCTTGGGCTCGGCGGCCAGCGCTTCGTCGATGGTGGGCGTCTTTCCCTGCACCGGCTCGGGCACCAGCTTGGCGACCTTGTCGGCCTCGGCGTACGGGATGGCCATCACGCGTGCGATGTCGCGCACCACGCCGCGCGCCTTGAGCTGGTGCATGGTGACGATCTGCCCGACGTTGTTCTTGCCGTACTTGTCGGTGACGTACTTGATCACCTCGCCGCGCCGGTTCATGCAGAAGTCGACGTCGAAGTCCGGCATGCTGACGCGCTCGGGGTTGAGGAAGCGCTCGAACAAGAGGTTGTAGGGGATCGGATCGATGTCGGTGATGCGCATCGAGTACGCGACCACCGAGCCGGCGCCCGAGCCACGTCCTGGCCCCACCGGGATGCCCTGCCGCTTGGCGTAGTTGATGAAGTCCCAGACGATCAGGAAGTAGCCCGAGAACCCCATCTTCACGATCACGTCCAGCTCGCGATCGAGCCGCTCGCGATACTGGTCGACGTCGAACTTCTGCTTGCGCTCGGTCAGCTCGCGAAAGCGCACCTCGAGCCCGTCGTGCGCGACCTTGCGCGTGTAGCTGTCGAGGTCGAATCCCTCGGGCACTTTGTAGGTCGGCAGGTAGGTCTTGCCGAGCTCCAGCTCGACGTTGCAGCTCTTGGCAATTTTTACCGTGTTTTCGAGCGCTTCCGGGATGTCCTTAAAGTAGTTATTGAACTCCTCCGGCGGCTGGATGTAGTACGCCGGCCGGTCGTGCTCGAGCTTGTCCTTGTCGTGGACGGTCTTGTTCTGCTGGATGCACATCAGGATGTTGTGCGACTTCCAGTCGGTCTTGTTCACATAGTGGCAGTCGCCGGTGGCCACCAGCCCGATGCCGGTCTCGCGCGACATCTTCTTCCACGACTCGTTCACCTGCTCCTGCTCGGGCAGCCCGTTGGGCTGCACCTCGAGGTAGTAGCAGCCGTCCTCGAACAGGCTCTTGTACTCGAGCGCCACCTGCTTGGCCTTCTCGTAGCCCTCGCGCATGAGGGTCTGCGCCACCTCGCCGCCGAGGCACGCCGACAGCCCGGTCAGCCCCGCGGAGCGCTCCTTGAGCAGCTTCTTGTCGATGCGCGGGTTGTAGTAGAAGCCCTCGAGGTAGCCCATCGAGTTCAGGTACTGCAGGTTCTTGTAGCCCTCCTGCGTGCGCGCCAGGAGGATCAGGTGGTAGTTCTTGCGCTCGGTCTTGTCGAAGCGATCGGTCGCCGAGATATAGGTCTCGCAGCCGAAGATCGGTTTGACGCCCGCGTCCTTGGCCTTCTTGTAGAAGTCCACCATCCCGTACATGTTCCCGTGGTCGGTGAGCGCCACCGAATCCATCCCGTATTTCTTGACGGTCGGGAACAGGTCCGCGAGACGGATCGCGCCGTCCAGCAGGCTGTACTGGCTGTGCAGGTGAAGATGGGTGAACTCGGCCATGCGCTCTTCTACTCCGCCAGCCTGTGGAGTGGCCTCCAAAAACCGCTCCACAGCGGCAAGTGTTGGTTTACACGAAGGGACTGACATCGGCCACACAACTGCCCCCAGGCTCCTCCACAGTATGTCCCCACCTGTGTTAGTGTCAGTCCTGTGAGCTTGCGCACCCTTTGGCACTGTTGGGGTGTTGCGCTGGTGACAGTGTCCGGCTGCGGTTCGACGCCTGCGCAGCCGGTCGATGGCGGTCCGCCGCGCCTGCTGGACGTGTTGGTGCCGCCGGGCACGCAGATCGGGTTGCGCTACGCCGAGGAGATCGACCTGCGCGTGAAGTACCACCTCGACTCGCCCGGCCAGCCGCCGCTCGGCGGCTCGGTGGTGCAGTTCGCGATCTTCGGCGATCCGGGCGGCTCGACGCTGGCGATGGACCGCGCCAAGACCGGCGACGACGGTATCGCCTCGGTGCAGCTCACCGGCGGCGCGCAGGAGCGCTCGTTCCTGGTGCGCGCGTCGGCGGCCGGCGCGCCCGACGCGGAGTTCGGCGTCACGGTCTCGAAGATGGCGTTCGTCGGCATCAACGTGGTGCTCGACTACCAGGGACCCGCCACCATCGGCACGCTGCGCGCGCTGCTCTACACCGATCACGTGTGCGCCGACCTGCAGCCGTCGGTGGCGCCGGTGCCGGCGTTCCGCATGGTCTCGCAGACCGGCGCGCCCAAGGCGACGCTCGCGTTCCTCAACCTGCTCTCGCAGACCTACTCGGTGGTCGGCCGCGCCGAAGATGCCGCCGGTCACCTGGTCGCGGCCGGCTGCGTGGACCTCGCCGCCGCGGTGCTGCCGTCGGGCGCGACCGCCACCCTGCCGCTGCCGCTCACCGACGTCAAAGCCTCCGCGCTGGGCAACTTCCAGCTGACCTCGAGCTTCACCCTCCAGCCGGCCCTCGCGACCGCCGCGGCCGCGCCCTGGCACAAGCTCTCCGCCTGCGCGACCTCACCCGCGCAAGACTACCTCGACGCCACCGAGCTCGGCCTCGCCGCCCCGCTCGTCACCGCCATCGAAGCCAAGCGCGGCGCCGCCGACGCGACCACCAAATGCCGCCCCGCCACGCTCCCGAGCACCATGCCCACCCTCGACGCCCAGCTCGAGAGCTTACTGACCACAGGTCCTTCTCCGGGGTCCCAACTGGCTGCCATCGCGACGGATCTGGACTCAATCCTGAAAGTCGCCGAAATTGACTCACGGCTCACGATCGGAATGAGCGGCGCCGCCACGCTCAGCGCGCAGCACGCGCTGCAGAAGGTGACGCTCAGCGCGGGTCCCCCTCTGGCGAAGACCGCCACCTACGACCTCGCCGACACCACGCTCCCGCTGATCGTCGCCAAGGACGTGCCCATCGACATGGGCGGCGTGACGCTCGCGCTCGGCCAGCACGGCTTCACGCTCGGCCTGGGCACGTTCTGGAACCGCGCGCTCGCCGACCTGTCGCTGGCCACGCGCGTGCCGGCGGTCCTGCCGCGCACGAGCCGCGGCCTGGTCGAGGCGGTGGTCGCTGCGGCCATGCGAAACGGCAAGACCGGCTGTGCGGCCGTCGAGGATCTGGTGTGCACCACCACCGGCGCGTGCACAGTCGTCGGCGCAGTCACTACCGCCTGCACCGCCGCGCTCGACCCGCTCGCCGCCGCGCTCGACGCGCCGTTCGCGCCCCCGTCGGCGATCGATTTTTCGCTAGTCGGCCAGGGCACCGCCTTCGACGCCGACGGCGATCTGCTGATCGACACCATCAAGCCCGGCAGCTGGACCACGCCGCTCGCCCAGAGCGCCTCGTTCTCGGGAGTGCGCGCACCGTGACGCCCAAGATCGATCTGCGGGCGCCTTCACCGGCGCCGGCCGAGCAGCCCCGGCCGCTCAACGAGATGCGCCGCCACCCGCGCGTCGAGCTCCCCGCGCGCTGCTGGATCCTCGACGGAGCGCACACCGTCTATTTGCGCGTGCACGACGTCTCCTGCGGCGGCCTCTCGGTGCGCGCGCCAGTCCCGTTCGACGCCAAGGGCGAGGTCGAGGTCCGCCTCGAGCTTCCCGGCGGCGGCGTGGTGCGGGCGCGCGGCCTGGTGGTGTGGACCAAACCCGAGGGCGGCGAGAGCTCGGGCCCGCGCATGGGCGCCCGCTTCCTCGAGTTCCTCGAGGGCGAAGAAGCGCTCTACAAGCTCCTCGGCCAGGCCTAGTGACGCCCGAGGCCGAGCTGTTGTTGGCGGAAGCCGAGCGCGTCGAGGCGGCGGCGGATCTCGAGATCGGGCTGCCCGAGAGCGGCGCGCGCCTGGCCGCGGCGCTGGCGGAGGTCCTGTCGGAGGCGAGCCTGGCGTCGGCGTCGCCGCGCGCGGTGTGGCGGCTGTTGTGGCTGGCCGCCGATCTGACCACGCAGGTCGACGTGTATCGGGCGACCGCGCTGCTCGACGCCGTCGAGCGACTGTTCGCGCGTCACTTTCAGCGCGAGCTGACCGGGCCGGGCGAGCTGGCCGAGACGGCGGAGATGGCGTTCGACCTGTTCTTCAACCGGCCTGATCAGCCGCTCACCGCCTATCGCTTCGAGCCAGTGCTGGGCGCGCTCGGGCGCGTGCTCGAGCTCGACAACCGGCACTGCCGGCGCGCGGCGCTGCACGGGCTCGGGCACGTGCGCCAGCAGGCGCGCTCGGATGCGCAGCGCACGCGCATCGACGCGCTGTTCGATTCGTTCCTCTTGCGCAACGAGGATCAGGGGCTGGCGGTCTACGCCGCGCGTTCGCGCGCGGGCGAGCTGGCGTAGAGCGCTTCGTCGACGGGAACGAAGCGCGCGACGCCGAACGGTGCCAGCACCTGCGGATCGATCGAGAGCAGCGCGGCCGCCAGCCGGGCCCGCATTTCGGCGGGCAGCCCGGTGCGCGCCACCACCGGCTGGATCGGAAACGGTCCCCACGACTCGAGCACGCGAACCCGCCGTGCCACTGAGCGATCGATCGACAGCCGGTGCCGCAGCACGTTCGAATCGATCGCCGCGCAGCTGACCTCGCCCGCCGCGACCAGCTCGATCGAGCGCAGGTGCGAGCCGGCGTGGCGCAGCTCGGCGAAGAACCGCTCGGCGCCGATCGCGCGCAGCTTCTCGAGCAGGCTGAAGTAGCCGCTCATCGAAGACGCGTCGTTGTACGCGAACGTTCCGCCGCGCAACTCCGCGAACGACGCGACGCCGGCGTCCGCGCGCACGATCACGTCGGAGAAATAGACCGGGCGGCCGGCGAGCCGCGGATCGGCGAACAGCGGCGCGGCCGGCACCAGCTCGACCGCCGGCGCGGGCTGCGCGCGCATCCATAGATAGGACGGCGAGCACAGAAAGCCGACGTCGGCCTCGCCGCGCCTGAACGGATCGGACGCGCCGCCGAGCGGACCGGAGACGCGCGTCTCCGAGGCGAGTGAGGTCGCGATCCCGAGCTTGCGGCCGACCTCTACCGCGATCGTCTCGAACAGCCCGAGCGGCAGGCTCGGCGCCAGGTAGGTGAGAAAGCGCACGCTAGAACTTGAAGGTCACGCCCATGCGACCGTAGACCTGCGGGTCCACCGACAGCAGCGCCGACGAATACTTGCTGGTGAACAGCAAGCGCTGGCCGATCGGATCGCCTTCGAAGATGAAGAAGATGTTGGCCACCGGCGCGACCGCGATCTCGAGCGCCCCCTGCAGCATCAGTCGAAACCCCGACGCGCGATCGGTGATCGGATTAAAGGTTCCATTGGGAGGGCAGTCCGCCGGCTTGGAGGTGTCGGCACACAGCTTGTCGGTATAGACCTGCATATAAGGATGCGAGGTGAAACGCACGAGGTCGCCGAACAGCAACGTGAACATCACGCCTGCCTCGAACACGAAGTCGTTGCGACCGCCTGGCCCGCCGCCGCCGCCGATGGCAACGTCCGCGCCGAGCGCGGCCGGTCCACCACGGAAAAACTGGAACTTTACGTGCGCCAGCCCCTCGGTGACATAGCCGATGGTCCGCCCTTCGACGCCCGCGTCGACGCCGAGGTAGCCCTTGCGAAACGCGCCGACCGTCAGCCGCAAGCCGCCGAACGGAAAGAAGCCGCCGTAGATGTCCGCGGTGAACTTGTTCGGCTCGACGGTGACCGCGCTGAACGAGGACATCCCGCGATACACGCGCACCAGCTCGGCCGGCTGCGGACCTGAGCGCAGCGCGACCAGATCGGCGGGCAGCAGCTTCTCCTGGCCGCCTTCGAGGTGGAACGCCAGCTTGGCGCCCTCCGAGTAGCCCTGCTTCTTGACCTCGATGTAGTGATCGCCAGACGCGACCATGGTCAACGTGATCGGCGTGACGCCGACCTTGACGCCGTCGAGGAACACGTCCGCGCCCGCGACGTTCGAGATCACCTTGATGGTCCCCGACGCCGACAGATCGGCGGTCAGCGGCGTGGTCGAGCCCGCCTCCAGGTTGACCTCGCGCTTCCACTCGGCGTAGCCGCGCGCGCGCACCACCACGTAGTGCTTGCCGGCCGCCAGATCGTTGCGGTCCACCGGCGCGTGCCCCACCGATGCGCCGTCGATGAACACCTCGGCGTCGGGCACCGGCGTGACCAGGCGCAGCCGCGCGTTCTGCGACTTCTCCAGCAGCGGCTGCAGATCGACCTGCCACAGCCGGGTCTCGCCCGGCGCCACGTCCTGCGCGGCGGACTGCGGCTGGAAGCCCTTGGCGCGCACCTCGACGAAGTGCTTGCCCGTGCGCACGTTGGGGATCTCGGCGTTGGCCGGACCGGCAGGCTCGCCGTCGACCACCACCTCGGCGCCCGGCGTCGTCGAGATCACGCGCAGCGCGCCCACCTGCGGCACCTGCGCCTGGATGCGCGCCTCGACCTTGGTCTGCCGGTTTCCTTCCACGCGCACCACCTGCTTGAACGGCGGCAGCGGATCCTTGCGCACCTCGATGGTGTGCTCGCCTTCGATCAGATCGCCGATCAACGCCGGCGCCACGTCGCGCCGCGTGCCGTCGACGTACACGTCCGCGCCGGCCACGTCCGCGGTCACCAGGATCGATCCCTTCTTGGCCTCGGCGCTCAGCTCGATCACCATGGTGCGGGTCTCGCCCTCGGCGACGTTGGCCGACTCGCGGTAGTCCTTGAACCCGGCCTTCTTCACCTCGACCAGGTGCTGCCCGGCGGTCAGCTCGAGCCGCGACGGCACCGTCCCCGACGGCGCGCCGTCGATGAACAGCTGCGCGCCCGAGGCCGAATCGTTGGACACCGAGCGCACGTCGAGCACCGCCGGACGCGACGCCCGCTCGAGCACGAACAGCGGCGCCGGCCCCGAGCGGGTGACCACGATCTGGCGCGTCAGCGGCTTGAACCCGGGCGCCTCGAGGATCACGGTGTAGTTGCCCTTGGGCAGCTTGACCGTCGCCGGCGTGTAGCCCTCGATCCCGAAGTCCTTGGAATCGATGTAGATGGCCGCCTGCTGCGGCTGCGAATCGATGGCGATCCGCATCTTGTGACCGACCAGTGGCGGCCGGGCGCGCGTCTGACCGTGCGCTACGCCGGCGAGGAGGAGTAGGCTACAAGCGAATCGAAGCGCGCGCATGTGGAGGAGCGTAACACAGGGGCGAGCTTCAGATTTTCAGTTTTTGCCCGCGGCATTTGCTACAGATCACATTCCTCTCGATGCACGCCCTTCCGCTCATGCTCGGCGCGATCTGCACGGTGGCGATCGCCTACCGCTACTACTCGGCGTTTCTCGCCGCCAAGGTGCTCACCCTCGACGATTCGCGCATCACGCCCGCGCACCGCCTGGCCGACGGCCACAACTACGTCCCCACCAACAAGTGGGTCTTGTTCGGCCATCACTTCGCCGCCATCACCGGCGCCGGCCCGCTGGTCGGCCCGACGCTCGCCGCGCAGTTCGGCTTTCTGCCCGGCTACCTCTGGATCCTGGTCGGTGTGGTGCTCGGCGGCGCGGTGCACGACTTCGTGGTGCTCACCGCCTCGATGCGCCGCGACGGCAAGTCGCTGGCAGAGATCGCGCGCGCCGAGATCGGCCCGACCTCGGGCTTCATCGCCGGGTTCGCGATCTTGTTCATCGTGCTGATCGCGATCGCCGCGATGGGCAAGGTGGTGGTCAACGCGCTGGCCGAGAGCGCGTGGGGCACCTTCACGATCGGAGTCACCATCCCGATCGCGCTGTTCATGGGCCTGTACATGTACCGCTTTCGCAAGGGCAAGATCGGCGAAGCGTCGGCGATTGGCGTGACGCTGCTGCTGATCGCGGTAGTAGCCGGCAAGTGGATCGCGCACTCGCCCCTCGCCGGCATGTTCCTGCTCTCGGAGCACAAGCTCACGCTGGCGGTCGCCGCCTACGGCTTCTTCGCCAGCGTGCTGCCCGTGTGGATGCTGCTGTGCCCGCGCGACTACCTCTCGTCGTACATGAAGATCGGCACCATCACGCTCTTGATCGTGGGCATCATGATCGTCAACCCGGAGCTCAAGATCCCCGCCATCTCGCAGTTCACCCACGGCGGGCCGGTGGTGCCGGGCAGCTTGTTTCCGTTCGTGTTCATCACCATCGCGTGCGGCGCGATCTCCGGCTTTCACGGGCTGGTCGCCTCGGGCACCACGCCGAAGATGATCGACAAGGAGTCGCAGGCGCGCTTCATCGGCTACGGCGCGATGCTCATGGAGGGGATCGTCGGCGTGGTCGCGCTGGTGGCCGCCTCGTCGCTGACGCAGGGCGACTACTTCGCGATCAACGCGCCCCCCGACAAGTTCGCCACGCTCGGGCTGACCATGG
The DNA here is from genome assembly GCA_003170275.1 of Myxococcales bacterium. Lineage (GTDB taxonomy): Bacteria > Myxococcota_A > Polyangia > Palsa-1104 > Palsa-1104 > PALSA-1104. The sequence goes on along the minus strand of PNAM01000013.1, from coordinate 67,484 downwards.
ATCACCTGCCGGAGCTGTCGCAACAGATCGGCGAGAATCTGACCGGGCGCGCCGGCGGCGCGGTGTCGCTCGCGGTCGGCATGAGCCAGATCTTCTCCGGCCTGCCCGGGCTCAAGCAGCTGATCTCGTACTGGTACCACTTCGCGATCATGTTCGAGGCGCTGTTCATCCTCACCACCGTCGACACCGGCACGCGGGTGGCGCGCTTCCTGGTGCAGGAGTTCGCCGGGCGCGTGTACAAGCCGATGGGGCGCACCGACTGGCTGCCCGGCACGCTGCTCTCGACCAGCGTGGTGTGTCTCGGCTGGGGCTACCTGGTGTGGACCGGCTCGATCGCCACCATCTGGCCGATGCTCGGCATCTCGAATCAGCTGCTCGCGTGCATCGCGCTGTGCGCGGGCACCAGCATGATCGTCAACAGCGGCAAGTCGCGCTACGCGTGGGTGACGCTGCTGCCGCTGGGGTTCGTCGGCACCGCGACCGAGACCGCCGGCTATCAGCTGATCACCAACACCTTCATCCCGAAGATGATCGGCTCGGGCAAGGCCTCGCTGGTGTTTCAAGGGTACCTGCTCGCCACCGTGTGCGGCCTGGTGATGGTGGCGCTGGTCGCCATCTTCATCGAAGCGGCCGGCAAGTGGCTCAAGCATTGGCGTGTGCGCGAAGCCACGATCGTCGCGTGAGCTTTACGCCGCCTTTACAATCGGTTCCTGAATAGCACCCCCCTCCCGCCGTCCAAACGGCCAAGGAGGTAGTTCACATGTCGCCGAAAATCATCAGTGGTGTGATCGGGGTCATCAGCCTGGTGGGCCTCGCCGGTGGGAGCAGCGCGATGGCGCACGAGCGCGGCTGGAACGCGCGCCCGGCAGTCCGCTACGAGCAGCGCGGTCGCTACGCCTACACCGCGCCACGCGTAGCCTTCGCCCCCACCTATGGCTACGGCTACGGCTACGCCGCCCCGCGCCCCTTCGTCGTCCGCCCCTACCACCGCGCCTGGCGCTTCGGCCGCCGCTAGTACCCATCCGCTAAAGCGGATAACGAGCGGACTTAACTTTTTAACTATTGTCTCGTGCTCGTCGGGCGGGACGAACAAGTTAAAAAGTTAAGTCCGCTCGTTATCCGTTATACGGGAGTTATGGGGCGCTTGCGGGGCCAGCTGGAGGTGCGCTTGTGGCCGCAGGCGGCGAAGCGGCGGATGAGCTCGGTGCGCAGGGCGTCGCCTGGCACGATTGCGTCGAGGTGAAGATCGGCTGCCAGCTTGTAGAGATCGACGTCCTCGCGATATTGCGCACGCAGCGACTCGACGAAGGCGGCGCGCTCGGCTTCCGGCTTCTCCTGGATCTTGTTGTAGTAGACCGCGTTCACCGCCGCCTCCGGCCCCATGACCGCGATCGACGCCTGCGGCAGCGCGAGGGCTGCGTCGGGCTCGAACCCCGGCCCGCACATTGCGTACAGCCCCGCGCCGTAGGCCTTGCGCAGCACCACGCAGATCTTCGGCACCGTCGCATCCGACATCGCCGAGATCATCTTGGCGCCGTGGCGGATGATGCCCTCGTGCTCCACCTTCTTGCCGATCATGAAGCCCGGCACGTCGGCGAGGAACAGCAGCGGCACCTCGAACGCGTCGCACAGCCACACGAAGCGCGCCGCCTTGTCGGCCGAATCGACGAACAGCACACCACCCTTCCACTTCGGCTGGCTGGCCAGGATCCCCACCACCTGTCCGTCGAGCCGCGCAAAGCCGGTGACGATCTCGCGCGCGTACAGCTTCTTCAGCTCGAAGAAGCTGCCTTCGTCGACCAGCGTCTCGATCACGTGCAGCACGTCGAACGACTGGTTGTGGTTGAGCGGCATGATCTCGTCGATGCGCCGCACGCCCGCCTTGGGCGGCTTCGGCGCGGCGACGGGAGGCTTCTCCCCCGCGCGCGACGGCAGGTACGACAGGTACGCGCGCGCCTTGTCGATGCACTCCTCTTCGCTCTTGGCCAACAGATCGCCGCAGCCCGACACCTCGCAGTGCATGCGCGCGCCGCCCAGCTCGTCGAGCGTGATCTTCTCGCCGATCACCATCTCCGCCATGCGCGGCGAGCCCAGGTACATCGACGCATTCTTGTCGACCATGAACACCACGTCGCAGAACGCCGGGATGTACGCGCCGCCGGCCGCCGACGGGCCGAACAAGAGACAGACCTGCGGCACCGAGCCGGACAGGTGCACCTGGTTGTGGAAGATCCGACCGGCGTGGCGCCGCCCGGGGAACATGTCGAGCTGATCGGTGATGCGCGCGCCGGCCGAGTCGACCAGATAGACCAGCGGCACGCCCAGCCGCCCGGCAGTCTCCTGAATGCGCACGATCTTCTCGACGGTGAGCGCGCCCCACGAGCCGGCCTTCACCGTCGAGTCGTTGGCCATCACCGCGATCGTTCGGCCGTGCACCTTGCCGAGCCCGGTGATGACGCCGTCGGCGGGCAGCGAGGGCTCGCTGTTGTTGGCGAGCAGCCCGTCCTCGACGAATTCCTTGCCCCCGTCGTCGAACAAGAGGCGCAGCCGCTCGCGCGCGAACAGCTTGCCCTCTTCCGCATTCTTCTTGTGGTACTTCTCCGCGCCGCCGCGCAGCGTACGGTCGACGAGCGCGCTCAGATCTTCGGACTTGTGGGGCATGCGCGTGTTTCTATCACGCTTTTTCCTCGTACCGGATGTCGACGATGGTGAACGCGCGCTTGCCGGCGTGCCACTTCACCTTCACCGAATCGTCGACCTTCTTGCCGAGCAGCGCCTTGCCCACCGGCGATTGCCAGCTGATGCGCCCGGCGCCCGCGTTCACTTCGTCGACGCCGACGATCTGATAGGTGAGCGACTCGCCGGTGTCCTCGTCCTCGACGTCGACGAACGCGCCGAAGAACACGCGGTCCTTTCGCTGCTCGGTCGAAGTCACCACCTGGATGATCTTCAGTCGCCGCGAGAGAAAGCCCAGCCGCCGATCGATCTCGCGCAGCCGCTTCTTTCCATAGATGTACGCGGCGTTCTCGGAGCGATCGCCCTCCGCCGCCGCGTCCGAGACCTCGCGGCACACCTTGGGCCGCTCGACGGTGGCAAGGTAGGTCAGCTCCTCGACGAGCTTCTTGTACCCGCCCGGCGTGATGTAGTTCTTCTCGGCCACGACGGCGTTATACCGCGAAACTTGTGGGGCATCGCTCCCGCGATGGAACCCCGCCTTCGGCGCAAGCAAGGATTCATGTTAGAGTGCCGCGGAAAATCATGACCCGCGACGACATCCTCGACTCGCTCACCGAGCTCGGCTTCTCCACCAACGAGGCGCGCGCCTATCGCGGGCTGCTCGTCGAGAGCCCGGCGACCGGCTACGAGATCGCGCAGCGGGCGGGTATCCCACGCTCGGCGATCTACGCGGTGCTCAAGCGCCTCGAGGACGGCGGGCTGGTGGCGCGCGTCGAGGAGACGCCGGCGCGCTACGCTCCGTTGCCGCCGACGGATCTGATGGGCGTCCTGCGGCGCCGCTTCGACGGCTCGCTGCGTTCGCTCGACGACGCCATCCATCATATGCGTCCACCGCCGCCGCCGGTCGATCTGTGGAACGTGACCGGCTACGAAGAGGTGCTCGACCGCGCCGAGTCGCTCATCCAGGCCGCCGAGAAGGCGATCTTCCTCTCGGTGTGGCGGCGCGAGGCCGCGCGACTGCAGCCGGCGCTCGAGGCCGCGGCGAAGAAGAAGCTCAAGCTGATCACGTTTTCGTTCTGCGCGCTCGAGAGCATGCCGGGCCGCGTGTACAGCTACGGCCTCGACGAGAAAGATCTCGAGGCGTTCTGGAAGCACAAGATGATCCTGGTCGTCGACCACGGACGCACCCTCATGGGCGGCGCCGAGCCCGACAAGTCCGAGGCGGTGGTGACCGGCCATCCGGCGATCACCGAGGTCGCGCTCAACAACATCGCGCTCGACATCACGCTGCTCACGCAGCGCAAGAAGGTCGACGCGACCGAGTCGATGGTCGACATGCTCGGCGAACGGCTCGGCTCGCTCGACCCGCTGGTCGCCAAGACCCGCCGATAACTCCGTACCTGTCCCCGTTTTCGTGCCCAGGTCACAAATGAGCCGAACCGTCCCACACGGGCTGGAGTGAACATGCTGAAACTGCTGCAGATCCTCGTTCCGGTAGTAGCCTTGATGGCGCTCGGGTGCGGCGGCGACAATCCCCAGCCGGTGGGCGGCGGCGGCGGCGGCAATCCCGACGGTGGACCGAACCTCGACGGCCACATGGACACCACGCCGGGTCAGGCGGGCTCGACCTGCTCGACGGCCTGCGACTGCCAACCCGGCCTGTCGTGCGCGAACGGCAAGTGCGGCACCGGCGGCGCGGCGTACTACTGCTGCTCCTCGACGAGCTGCCCGACGAGCTCCGCCTGCCAGGACGACACCGGCAGCCTCTCGACCTGCGGTGGCGGCGGTGGCGGTGGCGGTGGCGGCGGTGGTGGACAGGATCTCGGCGGCCTCGGTGGTGGCGGCGGCGGCGGCGGCGGCGGCGGTCTTCCCGGCTTCGATCTCGGCGGGCTCGGCGGCGGCGGCGGCGGCGGCTTCTGCACCCTCTTCCCGATCACCTGCACGATGGACTCGGATTGCACGAGCGGCATCGGCATGGCGCTCGGCTGCACCACCTGCGACACCACCGCCGGCACCTGTATGTAGCGCCCACTCCCCGCGCTCAGCGACGGGGAATCAACGACTACGGAAAGCGGTAGACGGTGCCGGCGATGCCGTCGGCGGAGCCGTTCATGGTCGAGCCGCCCTTGACGTCGGTCTTGAGGTTGGGGTTGGCGCTGCCGTCGTAGATGGCGACGCGCCCGCCGCCGCCGCCGCCGCCGGCGAGGCCCAGCCCGAGGCCGCCGCGCGCGTTGACCTGTCCGGCGCCGTCGATGGTGGTGGCGCGCAAAAGGATGCTGCCGCCGGAGCCGCCTCCGGAGCTCGCGCCCGAGCCCGGGTCACCGTCGGCGTTGATGAAACCGAGCAGCATGATCTGATCGGCCTCGAGCTCGATCGAGCCGCCGCCCTTGCCGCCGCTCGACGAGATCCCGCCCCCGCCCGAGCCGAGGGTGCGCGGCAGCATCATGTCGCCGTAGGTGCCGCCGCCGCCGCACGATCCGGGATCCGCGCCTGCGCCGCCGTGGCCGCCGCCCGAGCCGCACACCTTTCCGGCCCCGGGGCCGCTCGATTCGTTCTCGCCCTCGCCGTTCGCCTCGAGCACGCCGGCGATCAGCACCACGTCGGCGCACGCGGCAAAGCCGAGGCCCGAGACCGGGTCGCGCTTGGCGGTGACGTCGCTCAAGGGCTCGATGGTCAGCCGCGCGTAGGCGTGACAGCCCATCACGTCGCCCGAGAGCGTGACGTCGCCTTCGTTCATCGCCGGAGTGCAGGCGAGCATCGCGCACGAGGCCGGCAACGCGAGCGGCCCGTCCGAGCCGCCGTCATCGCCGGCGTCGGTGTCGCCGTCCAGGTCGACGAACGCGTCGTCGGTTCCGCCGTCGCCGGGCTGCGATTGGTCGCCGCCGCCGCCGCCGCCGATGGGCAGCGCGAAGATGTCGGTGCAGCCAGTGCACGCGAGCAGCGCCAACATCGGCACCCGGGACCGCATCTCGCTAGTATCGCTTATTTGCGGCGGGCGGTGGCGGCTGCATTGCTACGCGCCTCGTCGGCAAAGCGGCCGCGCGGCAGCTGCGCGAGGTAGCGCGCGTAGGCGTCGCGCGCCTCGTCGGTGCGGCCGATCTGCTGAAGGCAACGCGCGGCGCCGATCAGGGCCACCTCGGCGCGCGGGTTGCCGAGGCCGCGCGGCCCGTTGGCGACCGCGCGCAGGTGCGGGATCGCGCCCGCGCAGTCGGAGAGCCGATCGCGGCGCGCGGCGGCGATCGACAGGTGCGCATCGTCGGCGTGTGCGCCGGCGGGATAGGTCGAGAGGAACCGTTCGAGCGCTTCGACGCCCTCGCGCGGCTGGCCAGCCGCGATCAGCGACTCACCGAGGCGGAAGGCGACCTCCTCGCGGAAGATGCCCTGCGGGAACCGGCGCTGCGCCTCGGCCCACACCACCGCCGCGCGGCGCGGATCGCCGAGGTCGCGACCGAGCGCCTGCGCCAGCATCATCTGGCCCTGCTCGGCCTCGGGCCCGTCGCCCTTGGCGACCTTCTCGAGCAGCGGCACCGCACGCTCGGGCCGCAGCGCCAACCGCCACGCCTGCGCCTCGAGCAGCAGCGCGCGCTGCAGCTGCGTCGGCGCGAGCGCGGTCTTGCGCAGCGTCTCGAGCCGCGTCACCGCGCTCGCGTAGTTGCCGGCCATCACGTCCGTACGCGCCGCCGCCATCGGATCATTGCAACCCACCCTGCCCTTCGGGCAGGGGCCCAGTTCGACCGCCGCGTGCGACGGCGACTGCGACTTCTGCGCGTGCTCGCCGTGCGCCGCTTCGGGCGCCTCGAGCCCGCTCTTGAGCTGGTTGAGCTCGGCGCGGAACAGGGTCGGCGTGCCCGGTGCCACATCGACGCGCTCCTCGACGGGCAGGCGTCCGGCGGCGGTGACGCGCACGTGGTGGATGCCCGCCGCCACGGCCAGCGACAGCGGCGCGCGACCGTGCGGCACGCCGTCGACCGACACCTCGGCGTTGGCCACGTCGGCGAACACGTCCAGGCTCTCGAGCACCGTTTCGGCCGCGCCCACGCCGGCGACCAGCGACAGCGCCTGTCGATCGTCCTTCTCGAGCGCGCTGGTCGCGGCCGCGCCGGGCGCGAGGCGCAGGCCGGCGTCCACGTCGACGGTGCGGTTGCGCGAAGCGACCTTCACGCGGCCGCGCTCGACCGCGACGGTGGTCCCCTCGGCGGAACGATCGACCAGGAAGATCGTGCCGTGCACGGTGACGCGCACGTCGTCGGTGACCACCGCCAGCGTGTTGCCCTCGGCGAGCGGATCCACATCGAGCACCACGCGGCCCTTGTCGAGCTTGAGCGTGCGCTCGTCGGTGCGGCTGGCCTCGAGGCGCAGCCGCGCCCCGCCCTGCGCTCCGTCGACCACCAGGCGCGCCGCGCCCCAGCGGGCCACCACGCGCGAGCCGGGCTGCACCACCAGCACGCCGCCGGTCGGCAGCGCCTGGTTGGCCTGCAGCACCGCATGATCGTCGCCCACCTGCACGTCGGCGCCACCCTCGCGGGCGATCACCGACCACGGCGCCGGAGCGCCGAGCGGCGCGACCGCCACCTGCGGCACGGCAGTGACCGGATGCAACCGATGAATGCCGAACCAGGTCGCGAGCGCCATCGCCGCGAAGCTCACACCCACCGACCAGAACAGCTTGGGACGGCGGGTGAAGCCACGCGGCGTGGCGAGCCGGCGGCGCACCGCGGTGATGTCGCTCTGCCGCTGGAACGGCGACTCCGCCGGCGGCTCGAGCGCCGCGCGCACGGAGCTCACCTGCTCGACGGCGGACGTGCAGCGCTGACAACTCTCGACGTGCTCGGCGATCCACTGCCCCGCCTGCGGATGGAGCCGCCCGGCGACGTAGTCGAACAGCGCGTCCTCGGTGGGACCGCCCGCGTGCACGTAGCCCTTCTGCGCAACGCTCATGACATCGACTCCCGCGCGGGCAGGAGCTGTTCGCGCGCGGCGCGCAGGCGGCGCTTGACGGTGCGGGTCGAGCAGTTGAGCGCGGCGGCGACCTCTTCGAGCGGGAGATCCTCGACCTCGTGCAGCACGAACGCGGCGCGCTCTTCGACGCCCAGCTTCTCCAGCGCGGCGCGCGCCTGCACCACCGAGCGCCCGCGCTCGAGCAGCTCGTCGGGAGCCGGGCCGCCCTGCGGGATGCACACCTCTTCGGCGTCGCGCTTGAACCAGCTGCGCACGCGATCGTAGCGGCGCGAGCGCGCCACCACGCGGTGGCAGATGCCGAACACGAACGTGGTGACGCGCGAGCGTCCTTCGAAGGTGTCGATCGACCGGCACACCTGCTCGAGCGAGGTCTGCACCAGATCTTCGTGCACGTCGCGGCCGCGCGGGCCGGCGAGCCGATAGATGATTCTATGGATGGACGGGTAGATCTCCGACATCAGCGCGTTGAGCGCGCTCGGATCGCCGGAGCGATGTCGCTCCACCAACGCAGCCAGCGACGGCTCGATGTCCGTGCTCGGGCGAGGATGGGAAGAGGGTTTGTCCACCAGGCGCATCTACCTACGTAAGTGCCCCGACGCTTTCCCCGGGGACACACTAAATAGTAAACAAATCAGCGGTGATACGCGAGCCCCAAGGTGAGCTCCAGCGATCCGAGGCCAAATTCGGCCAATTGTTGGGGTCCGGCCACCACCTGCTCGCGGCTCAGCGCCACCGCCGCATCGGCCCCGACGATCAGCGCCAGCGGCGCGGCGATCACCACCAACAGGCGCACGCCGAGCGCGAACGCCAGGTCGGCGTGGGTATGGGTCCCGTCGGTGATGTGCGCATCGGTGGCGATCAGCAGCAGCGCCGGACCCGCCACCACGTCGAAGTCGACGCGCCGCCGCGCGATGCCGAGGCCCACGCGCGGACCGGTGGCCAGCCGCACGAAGGACAAATCGTAACCGCCCCGGTGGAGCTCGGTGCCGGTCAGCGACAGCGCGCCGCCGACGCGCAACAGCCCCTGCGCATACAGCCCGCGCAAGAGCACGCCGTAGACCGGCGGATCGCCGGTGAAGCCGACCACCACCGACGGGCCGATCTCGAGCACCAGGCCCGACGGTCCGAGCGCCCGTCGCTTCCGCACGTTGACGTTCGCGTTCGCGTTGACGTTCGCGTTCCCGTTCACGTTTGCGTTTACGTCACCGCTCTCGTTCTCGTTGGTCTTCGGCTTCGGCGGCGGCGGCTCCGGCCGCGGCGCGGGCACGGCGATGTCCTTCAGATCGTTCTGCAGCATGTCCGCCACCAGCAGCGCCAGGCTCTCGGCCAGGTCCTCCGCGTCGTGAAACGGCACGTCGGCCTTGCGCTCGGCGCGCAGCCCGTCCGAGGAATGCACCACCTCGACCACGCACGAAGCGGTCTTGCCGCCCGGCGCAAAACGACAGTGGGCGCCACCCTCGGCGTCGATGGGCGGGGACGAGGAGAGCTCGGTGCCGAGCTGCTTGAGCGCCACCGCGATGTGTGACTCGGTCGCCTTGTCGAGATGCGGCGGCGCGACGCCCTCGACGGCCACGCCGCGCCAGCGAAGGCGCATCACGTCTGCGAACGCCGTACCGGCAACGCACACGACGACGGTGAGCGCCGCCAGACGAAGCCTCCACACGGCGCGACGATACCACACACCGTTCAAACGCTTCGCTGCTAGGATGGCGGCCCGTGCGCTCGTTGCTGTGCATTCTCGTTCTCACGTCGGCCGCCTGGGCGGGGCCCGACGAGGTCACGGTGCAGGAGCACAAGCTGCTGTCGCCGGAGAAGTGCTTGCAGCTGCCCGCGGGCGAGCTGGCGGTACGTTGTCCGGCGATCGCCGGGCGGTTCCTCGAGATCGACGGCAAGCGGACCGCGTTCCTCGACCGCGTCGATCAGCGCAAGGGCTCGTTCTCGTGCGACGAGGACGGCGGCTCGTGGCGCTGCCGGCGCATCGTGGTGATCGATCGCGAGCTGCGCGGCGCCCGCAAGCGCAACCCGCAAGCGTTCGTGACCGCCAGCGATCTGATCCGGCAGTTGGCGACTGGCGCGTCGGTGAAGATCGACGAGGAGTTCGGCGCGCTGTTCGCGCCAGGCGAGCGACCGAAGACCTGCATCGAGCTGCCGGCGCATGGCTGCGCAGTGCAGGCGGCACGCCTCAAGGGCCGCGCGCAGGACAAGAACGGCACGCCGATCGTGCGGCGTCATCTATGGTTGGTGGAGGACTCCGAGGGCACCATGCTGCAGTGCTCGGACGCGGCGCTGACCCGTTGCGACGAGCTCAGCGCCGCCGGCTGGCTCGCGCTCACCGTGACGCTGCGCCCGTCGTCGCTGGCGGGCACCGAGCCCGCGCCCGAGTTCGATCTGCCCGAGGTGCGCACCGACAAGCGCGCGGGCGGCCCCGCGGTGGTCGGCGGCTCGGAGGCGTCCGATACGCCCGCCGGTGCGCTCGACCCGTGGCTGCGCCCGAAGAGCACGCACCTGTTGCCCAAGGTGCCCTCGAAGGCCGACGTGTCCAAGGCGGCGCACGCGCTCGAGCTCAAGGGCAAGCCGTGCCTCAAGGCCGAGGATCACGCGACGATCGATCTGATTTTTTCCGGCGAGGGGCAGGTGGTCTCGCTGGTGGTGGACGGCACCGCGCCCGATCAGCCGGTGGTCGGCTGCCTGACCCAGACCGCGCGCAAGATCGATTTCCCGCGCTTCGCCGGCAACACCTACCGGCTGCGCGCGGTGGTCATGAAGGCCCTGCGCTAGACGCGCTCTAATCGCCCATTCCTGGTCGTTTTCTGATATATAGCTCGCCCATGTCGGAAAAGTTGCCGCAAGGCCAGGAGAAGTACGGGGCCGACGAACGCAAGTGGCGCGACGTCGGGACCGGGCTGTGTGTCCTCGACCTCCACGAGGCCAACGGGCGCCGGTTGCAGCTCGCGCGACTCTCGGCAGGCGGCCGGATTCTGGCCCACAAGCACGCCGGCACCGAGGTCATGTACGTGGTCAAAGGGTACCTGGTCGTCGACGGCGCGCGCCTGAAGGCCGGCGACGTGTTGACCTCGCCCGAAGGCTCGGTGCATCGCGAGAGCTGGAGCGCCGAGGGCTGCGAGCTGGTAATCGAGTGCTCGCCCGAAGACGCGCTCCTCCCCAGCTGAGCTACGGCTGCCTGGCGCGCCAGGCGCGCTCTTCTTGACCCAATTGATAGATGGTCTTGAGCAGCGCGTCGGCGATGCGCTTGTGCGACGAGAGCCGATTGCCGTACGCGCGAAACGGCGTCAGATCGATCGGCTCGCCGAACACTGCCACCACCTGCTTGGTGCCGCGAAAGTTTCCCGCCACGTCGGCGACGATGTTGTTCGACAAGCCCTGGATGAACGCCGGCACAACGATCGGCCAGGTGTCCATCACCAGCTTGCCGACGCCCGGCTGCGCGGGTAGCGGCTCGTAGGGATCCGCGTTCTTGTTGCGCGTGCCCTCGGGGTGGTAGCCCACCAGCACCTTGCCTTTGTGCAACTCGTCGACCACGCGCTGCAGCGCCCACTTGTTGAAGTCGGCCTTGGACGCCTCGCGGAAGAACGGCGGGAACATGCGCCCGCCGCCGATGATCAAGTTGACCAGCACGCCCGGCCAGCGCTGGTAGAAAAAATCGGCGCGCACCGGGCACAGCACCGGCTGCCGCAGCACGGTGTGGCGGTGCAAGAGCAGCGTGAGCATGTAGAGATCGAAGAAGCTGCGGTGGTTCGAGACCAGCAAGATGCCGTCTTCGAACTTCAGCCCCTCGAGGCGCTCGAGGCCGAGCGGGATCATCATGTTCTTCGAGCCGAGGGTCATCCAGCTGGCGCCGATGGTGCGCAGCCAGACCTCGGTCACCGGCAGCCCGTGCTTGAGCAACAGATCCATCGCGGTGAACGTCACCCGCTCGAACGGATCGAGGAGCTGCACCGGGGCGGGGTCGGACATCGCGGGCGACACTACACGGGCTTGTGGAAGCATTGCAAACGTGTAAGAAGCGTATCGAAATGGCGCAACACCCCGCTCACGCGAAACCTACGCCGGCGCTCAAGTCGGCGGCGTTCTACGACGTCGACGGAACGCTCATCAAGACCAACATCGTGCACGCGTTCGCGTGGTATGCGCGCAACCAGCCGACGGTCTCGGGCTCGATCATCAAGAGCGTCAAGACCGCGCTGTCGGTGCCGATGTTCCTGGCCGCCGACAAGCTCTCGCGCAAGCTGTTCAACAAGCTGTTCTACAACTACTACCGCGGCGAGCCCGAAGACCGGCTGATCGTGCTGGCGGAAGAGCTGTTCGAGGACGTCATCAAGCCGAGCATCTTTCCGCGGACGATGGATCTGGTCAACGAGGCCAAGCGCGCCGGGCTGCGCAACGTGATCGTCTCGGGCGGGCTCGACTTCACCGTGCGGCCGCTGGCGCGCTATCTCGGCGTCGACGACTTCATCGCCAACACCCTCGAGTTCGAGAACGGCTACGCCACCGGGCAGCTCGGCAAGCCGTTCGTCGCCGGCGCCACCAAGGCGCAGATCATGCGCGACTACGCCGAGAAGCACGGCATCGATCTCGGCAAGTCGTGGGGCTACTCGGACAGCTACTCCGACTATCCGATGCTCGCGGTGGTCGGGCACCCGACCGCGGTGAACCCCGACTTTCGGCTGCGCACCGTGGCGCGCTCGTACGACTGGCCGGTCATCGATCTGCGCTAGATCCGACCGGATCGGATACAGTCGAGGGCATGTCGGACGAGCGCACCGTTCGCTACGCCGGCCTGACGGGGGTCCCGGTTCAGAGCATCGAGGCGGTGGTCACCGAGGGCCCCGACACCGGCAAGCAGGCGTCGGCGCGCTCGGAGAAGCTGACCATCGGCACCGCGCGCGACAACGATCTGCAGCTCAGCGACGAGACGGTGTCGCGCTACCACCTCGAGCTGTCGGGCTCTGAAGAGGGCGACGGCATCGTGGTGAGCGATCCCGGCTCCACCAACGGGACCTGGGTCGGCGCGCTGCGCATCCAGCGCGGCGTGGTCCCGGCCAAATCGGTGTTGCGGCTGGGCAAGACCACCATCCGGCTGGGCGAAGGCGAGCCGCTCACTCTCGCGCTGCACCGCGACGAGGCGCTCGCCGGGCTGCGCGGCCACTCGGCGGTGATGCGCCGGCTGATGGCGCAGGTGCAGCGCGCGGCGACCAAGGAAGTGTCGGTGCTGTTGGTGGGCGAATCGGGCACCGGCAAAGAAGTGATCGCGCGCGCGCTGCACGATCTCGGACCGCGCGCCAAGCAGCCGTTCGTCACGCTCGACTGCGGCGCGCTGGCGCCGTCGCTGATCGCCTCGGAGCTGTTCGGTCACGAGCGCGGCGCGTTCACCGGCGCGGATCAGCAGCACCTGGGCGCGTTCGAGCAGGCCCACGGCGGGACGCTGTTCCTCGACGAGATCGGGGAGCTGCCGCCGGCGCTGCAGACCAGCATGCTCGGCGCGCTCGAGCGCGGGCGCTTCAAGCGGCTGGGCGGGCGCAGCGAGGTCTCGGTCGACGTGCGCGTGGTGAGCGCGACCAATCGCGATCTGCGCGCGGAGGTCAACAGCGGCAGCTTCCGGCTCGACCTGTACTACCGCATCGCGGTGGTGTGCCTGACGGTGCCGGCGCTGCGCGAGCGCGCCGAGGACGTGCCGCTGCTGGTGCAGCACTTCCTACGCGAGTGCGGCCACGACGGCGCGATCGAAGCCGTGATCGACGCCGCGACGCTGGAGACCTGGATGCACCACCGCTGGCCGGGCAACGTGCGCGAGCTGCGCAACCTGGTCGAAGCGACGGTGGCGATGGGCGAGGCGCCGCCGCTCGCCGACGCCCTCGCCCTCGCAACACCGGCGGGCGCCGATCCCTGGGCGCCGCTGCTCGCGCTCCCCTACAAGCCCGCGCGTGCCAACCTGCTGCAGGAGTTCGAGAAGCGTTACCTCGAGCACTTGATCGCGCGCAGCGGCGGCAACGTCTCGCGCGCGGCGCGGGAGGCGCACATGGATCGCTCGCACCTGATCGATCTGCTGCAGCGCCACGGCATTAAAAGTTGAGCAGCGGTCCCGCCTCCTCCGGATTCAGATCTGCCGCGCAGATCGCGACCGCCGGCACGCACAGGACGGTGTCCAGCGTCGGCAACCCGAGGAAGATCGCCCCGTGCACCGAATCGGGCACGAGCGGCCCGGCATAGCCGCAACCGAAGATGCGTTTGCCAAACGGCGCGGCGTTCGCGGCGGCCGGCCACTCCGAGAAGCGCAGCGGCAGCGCGCCGATCTGATCGCAAGTGAGCGTGGTGGTCACCATGCGCACCAGCACCTCCTGGTCGGGAGCGTCCTCGGTGAGTATCGCGCCGGACATCTGGAGCTGCGTGAAGATGGTGTTCAGGTAGCTGCCCTTCGCGTCGGCACCGTCGTGCTCGACCTTGTCGCGCGCCTCCGTCAGATCGAGCGGGAAGCACTTGCGCAAAATCGGTGTACAGCCGCCGGGCGCGCTGCAGCGATTGAGGACCACGAACGGGTCTGCGTCCGAAGGCCCGGGCGGCAGGGAGAGCAGATCGACGACCGCGCTGCCCATCACCGGACCCGCCGCGACCAGCTGCTCCGCGCGTTCGAAGAGCAGGCACGAGCCGGCAGTGCCGTCGGGGCGCGGGCACGGAAGCCGGCACGTGTAGCCCGCCGGGCCGCCGCTCAGGGTCTTGGCGTCATCCTGTTGCGTGACCGCCACTAGCTGCACCGGGTTCTGCAGCTGGCAGCCGGCACAGAGCAAGAACGTGATCAGCATCGGTTTCAAAAGCCGAACCTCGTGTGGACGTTGGGGCTGAGCGCGCCGGCAATTCCCGCGGAGATCGCCGCGGCAGCGACCGCCACCGCGAGCGGCACCCAGAACACCGCGCGCTTGTAGATCGGCTTGGCCGGCTCGAACACCTTGCCGGTGACCAGCAGCTCGCGGAGCAGCTTCTTCGACTCCGCATCGAGGGTCGCCGGCGTGCACGCCCGCTCGACCTGCGCGCGAACCGTCCCGTCGGTGGCGAGCGTGCCACGCAGGCGCAGCGCGCCTTCGCCCTCCACGTTGACCAGCACCAGCCGGCGCGCCGCGATCGCCTGCGCCAACAGCCGCGTCGACGGCTCCGAGTACAACAGCGCGGTCGCGCCGTAGCGCGTCGTCCACTGCTGCGCGGCGATCTCCGGCGACGCGGGCGTGGTCTCGAAGCGGGCGCTGCCGCGCGTCTCGCCCACGCGCACGATCCGCGACGCGGACAACACACCGTCGGCGTCCACGGCGATCACGTGATCGCCCGGCGCGAGATCGATCGCGCACGGCGTGACGCACACGCCGCGCCGGCCGTCGACCGACACGCGGGCGCGCAAAAGGGGCGCCTCCACGTCGAGCGTGGTCTTGCGGAGCGCGGCCGTCTCCTTCAGCGCGCGGGCGAGCAGCGATTCGACCTCCGGCGTCGCCGCCGCGACGTCTGCGGGGAGCTCCAGCGCGCGCACCGCAAACTGCCGCGCCAGCTCGTGCGCGCCAGGCATGGCGCCCGAACCGACGCGGCAGGCGATCTGCCAGAACGCGGCGCGCGCGGCCAGCTCGCGGCGGCCGTCGCCGAGCAGCTCGACCACCAGCGTCTCCGAGCTGAGCGAGTGGATGCAGCCGGCAAAGTCGCCGTTGACGTATTGGCGGCGCGCGGCCGCGAGCAACGCCGCCAGCTCGCTCGCCGATCGCGCGTCGGCCAGATCGGCTAGAACGGGCAGGTTCGGCAGGTGGCCCAGGTTGAGCTCGACGGGCATGTCCTTGATGTCGGCCATCGCCCGCTCGACGCGCGCGGCCTGCGCGCCGACCACGACCAGGGTCACGCGCGCGGGAGCCGGCGCCTCCTTGGCCAGCGCCAGCGACGTGAGCAGCACGGTCACGAAGAGCGCGCGCACGCTTTCACGTTACCATGTTCGTGCTACGCTGAGAGCGATGACCGCGCGCTATCGGCTCAGGCGGCGGCTCGGCCAGGGCGGCATGGCCGAGGTGTTCGAGGCGACCGCGACCGGCGAGCGCGGCTTTCAGCGCAAGGTGGCGATCAAGCGCATGCTGCCGGAGATCGGCAGCGTGCACGAGAACATGTTCCTCGACGAGGCGCGCATCGCCAGCCACCTGCACCACGCCAACATCGTCTCGGTGCTCGACTTCGGGCTGGCCGATCAGCGCCCGTTCCAGGTGCTCGAGCTGGTCGACGGGCTGAACCTGCAGCGCGCGATCGAGCTGGGCCTGGAGCGCGGCGCGCCGCTCACCATCGAGCTCGCGCTTCACGTCTGCTCCGAGGTCGCGCACGCGCTGGAGCACGCGCACCAAGCCTGCGCGCCCGACAGCCAGCCGCTCGGCATCGTGCATCGCGACGTCAAGCCCGCCAACATCCTGGTCTCGTACGACGGCGACGTGAAGCTCAGCGACTTCGGTATCGCGTTCGCGCGCGATCGGCTCGAGCGCACCGAGGCGGGCATCGCCAAGGGAACGCGCGCGTACATGTCGCCCGAGCAGCTGATGGCCGGCGAGATCGACGCGCGAAGCGATCTGTTCGCGCTCGGCTGCGTGCTGCACGCGCTCCTCGGCGGCGAGAGCCCGATGAACCCGGCCAGCGCGCAGGAGCTGCTCGAGGGCCAGGAGCTCACCTTGAGCCGGGCGGTGCCGGAAGATCTCGCGCCGATCCTGGCGCGCGCGCTCAAGCGGCAGAAACGCGATCGATACGGCTCGGCGGCGGAGATGGCCGAGGCCCTCGGGCGAGCGCTGGCGAAGCGCATCCAACAGCCCCCCAAGACGCTGATGCAACACTGGATGCGCTCGTTGCGTCCCGCCCCCGGCGCGCCCGAAGAGGAGGAGCTGGCGATCGATCTCGCGGCCGAATCGTCCATCCGACCGGCGGGGCGTCCGGCGCGGCGCCCGGCTCGGCGGATGTGGGCGATCGCCGGGGCGGCGACGTTTGCGGCGATCGGACTGGCCGCGACGGTGCTGCTCTCGTCGGCGCCGCCGGTGACCAACGCGCCGGCCGCGAAGGCCCCGCCGATCTCGGTCGCGCCGGCCGTGGTCCCGCCCAGCACGCCGCCCGCTGCGAGCAAGGTCGAGCCCCCGGCCGTTCGCGCGGCGATGAAGAGTGCGCCGCACCATCGTCCTGTAGCGCCGTCGCCACCGGTCATTGTTCCCGCTCCCGCTCCCGCTCCCGCCCCCGCTCCCGCGCCGGCTCCAGCGGGAAGCGGGCATCTATTGGTGGGCGGCGAGGGTGCGTTGCGGGCGGAGATCTGGATCGACGGTAAGGCGTCGGGGTTCGCGCCCAGGCTGATCGAGCTGCCCGCCGGTGCGCACGAGGTGGCGCTGGTGCTCCCGAATGGAGCGCGCGTCCACAAGCAGGTGACGTTGGGCCAGGGCAACACGCCGTCTTCTCCGGTTCGTTGGTTGCTGCCCTAGCTCAGAACGCGCAGGACTTGGGGTCGCCTTCGAGCGTCGCGGGGTCGCCGTTCTCGTCGTAGAAGCTGCGCGCGAACGACGTGTCCCAGCACTCGACGGCGCCGAATTGCTTGCCGCCCAGGCTCCCGCCCGTCGCCGACACGTCGGCGCGACCCTGGCCCGAGGCCAGCCAGCGCGAGGTGATGGCGAGCGTCTCGGGCGTGCCGTCGTGGTTGACGTCGCTCGGCGAGACGAACTGGAACGTGCCGCCGCCGTCCGCGTTCTCGGTATACGCATACGCCGCGTCGTTGCTCGTCGTGCCGCTCGCGTCAGCCTTCGAGAAGACGATGTCGAGCTGGTGCGGATAGCCGGTGGTGTCGAAGTGCACGGTGATCGCGCTCTGGTCCATCGTGTTGTCGTCGAACTGGCGGGCGACGTCGAAGTCGATGTGGAAGTCGCCGGTCGAGTGCCCGGCGTCGACCACTTGCGTGGCGCCGTGGACCATCGCCTGGTACGCCGAGTCCGGCGCGCCCTTGAGCTTGGCGGACAATTGATAGACGTACGATTGCGCCGCGACCTTCTCGATCTCGAACTTGTAGTTGGCGGTGGCCAGCGCGTCGTTGCTCGGCCCCCACACCGCGTGCGTCGCGCTCTGCGCCGACGGAGGCTGGGCCAGGATGTGCTCGATCCCGTCGAGGAACCCGCCGACGCCGCCGTTGAACATCAGGGTCACGTTGCGCGTCGCCGTGTAAAAGGTCGCGCGCTGCCCGGTGAGCGCCTGCTGCGATTCGCCCGTCGTGCCGGTGGACGACCCGGCGGACGATCCGGGAACGTTCACCGACAGCGTCGACCGGGTCGGCACCGCCTCCTTGAACCCGTCCGACCCGCCGCAGCCGCTCACCATCAAGGAAAGACCAAGCCACCACTGTGCGCGCATGTTCGACCTCCTGCCCGAGGCCCTAGCAGCCGCCATGCCGACGCCAACCAGCGGAAAAGACTCGCCGGCGCGCGGGCGGGCTGCCGGGCCGATCCGACACCTGTCGGCGGCGCCCTACAACGCTAGCGCAGGCGGTCGGTGGGGACGGGGGCGGGGATGCGGCGGACGAGATCGTCGTGCTGGTCGTGCTGGCGCTTCTCGATGCGGTAGACGATCGCGATGCACAGCACCGCGGCGACGATGTCGAGGAGCTCGGAGAACACCAGCCAGGTGGTGGCGTCCGAGCTGCCGTGCTTCGAGATCGAGTCCGCGATCCGGCTGACCACGCCGCGCGCCAGATAGAAGCCCCACCACAACCCGACGATCGGCGCGGTCCGCGGCAGCGCGTAGCCGCTCGGCAGCACCGTCGCGCGCGGCTGGCTCTCGAGGTACAGCGTGTGCACCGACTTGTAGCCGTTGATCAGGTTCACGAACGGGATGAACCAGCCGATCACCGCCTTGCCGGGCGTGAAGATCAGGCTGTCGGAGCCGAGCGCGGGCAGGTTGCGGAACGCGTGGTGCAGCCACACCAGGAAGCACACTGCGGTGGCGATGAAGATGCAGCCCTGGATGATCGCGGCGAAGCCGATCGCAATGGCGCTGATCGCGCCGCCCAGGCCGTCGACCTCTCCGTCGAGCAGGCGGCCGACGCTCGGCCAGGAGAACGCCAGCACCACGCTGAGTGCCGCGTGGAACGACAAGAGGATGATGATCGCCAGGCTGAGCCCGCGGTTGGATTGGTAGATACCGCCCCCGGGACGGCTCTCTTGCATCGGTTGAACGACGTCCATACGATGAAGATACGCTGCGCGCGCCTAATTCTGTATCGAGTTCGTAAACTCTTGTGCGCGCGGGGGATCCGTGCGAAAGCCTGGAGAAACGAATCCTGCGGGCCGAATTGGCGCCAAGGGATTCTTCGTCCTGCGGGCCACATCAGGCGCAAGGGATAAGAGAGAGAATCGAATGCGCGCCATCCGCCCCCGCTCCCGCGGTGCTCTCGACGAGAACGTCGTCACCATCGACACCGACTCCGCGCCGCGAATCATGTTCTACGGCGAAGACTTCTTGTGCGAGGATCTGCCGGTCGGCACGCGCGTGATCTATCCGCGCAAGCCGATCGAAGGGCTGCCCAATCCGCGCGCCGCGATCCGCTACGCGCTGCACCATCCGGAAGAGTCCGAGCCGCTGCACGCGCTGCTCACGCCCGGGATGAAGGTGACCATCGCCGTCGACGACATCTCGCTGCCGCTGCCGCCCATGAAGCGGCCCGACGTGCGCGAGGTGATCCTCGACATCGTGATGGAGATGCTCGCCGACCACGGCGTCGACGACGTGCACATCATCGTCGCCACCTCGCTGCACCGCCGCATGACCGACAACGAGATCCGCCGCATGGTCGGCGACAAGATCTTCGACGCCATGGCGCCCGAGCGCCTGTACAACCACGACGCCTGCGATCCCGAGGGCATGGTGGTGCTGGGCAAGACCGCGCACGACGAGATCGTCGAGACCAACAAGCGCGCCGCCGACTCGGATCTGATCATCTACGTGAACATCAACCTGGTGCCGATGGACGGCGGGCACAAGTCGGTGGGCGTGGGGCTGTGCGGCTACGAGTCGCTCAAGGCGCACCACACGCCCAAGGCGATCGTGCAGTCGGACTCGTTCATGGATCCGAAGCGCAGCGCGCTCGCGCACTCGGTGGCGCGCATCGGCAAGGTGTGCGACGAGCACATGAAGGTCTTCCACATCGAGACCGCGCTCAACAACAACATGTTCGACGGGCCGATGTCGTTCCTGCAGAAGAACGAGGACGACTTCACCGAGATGGATCGGCTCAAGTTCGAGGCCATCCAGTGGACGCTCAAGCGCACGCCGCGCGCGCTGCGCCGCGAGATCTTCATGCGCGTGCCGGCGGCCTACGAGCTCATAGCGGTGCACGCGGGCAAGACCGAGCCGGTGCACGAGAAGATCCTGGCGCGCACCTACGAGCAGTACTGCGTCCCCGTCGAGGGGCAGTGCGACATCCTGATCAGCGGCATCCCCTACATCTCGCCGTACAACGTCAACTCCAAGGCGCTCAACCCGCTGCTCGTGCAGGTGATGGCGCTCGGCTACTTCTTCCACATGTACCGTCACAAGCCGCTGGTGAAAAAAGGCGGCGTGATGATCGTGTCGCACCCGTGCTCGGACGCGTTCGATCCGGTGCACCATCCGTCGTACATCGAGTTCTTCAACCGGCTCTTGCCCGAGACGCGCGACTCGTACGTGCTGCAGGAGAAATACCAGGACGAGTTCGCCTACAACCCGTCGTACATCGAGATGTACCGTCGGGGAAACGCGTACCATGGCGCGCACCCGTTCTACATGTGGTACTGGGGCCAGGCCGGGCGCGAGCACCTGGGCAAGGTGATCGTGGTGGGCTCCGACAACGCGACCGTGCCCAAGCTGCTCGGCTGGGAGCGCGCCGAGACGCTGTCGGAGGCGATCGCGATGGGCCGCTCGCACATGGGCCGCTCGGCGTCGATCACCATGCTGCACCACCCGCCGATCTTGATGACCGACGTTCGGTGAGCGACGCACCAAAACGATCGCGGGACAGGTTCGTCGATCAGCTGGCGCACGATCTTCGCAATCCGCTCAACACCATCTTGATGTCGGCGAGCCTGCTGCAGCGCGCACCCGAGCTGTCCGAGCAGCACAAGAAGACCGTCGAGCGGCTGGGGCGCGCGGCCGAACGGCTGGTGGCGATGGTCGGCCCGCTCGCCGAGCTGACCCGGCTGTTCGTCGCCGGCGCGATGCAGCTCGAGCGCCGGCCGGTGCAGCTCCACGATCTGTGCCGGCAGGTGATCCGCGATCTGGAGGCGGATCATCCGGGCCGCGTCCTGTTCGAAGCGAGCGGCGACGGCCAGGGGAGCTGGGACCTCGATCGGTTGGTGCAGGTGGTGCACGAAGTGACCATGAACGCGCTCGACCACGGCGCGCCCAGCGAGCCGGTGCTGCTGTCGGCGGAAGACGACGGCGACATGGTGCAGCTCACCGTGGGAAATGCGGGGGCGATCGCGCCGGACGTCGCGGGGCTGCTGTTCGATCCCTTCGCGCGCGCCGAGCTGCCGCACACGCGTCGCTCGCACCGGCTCGGGCTCGGGCTGTATCTGGCGGATCAAGCGGTGCGCGCGCACGCCGGCACGCTCACCGTCTCGAGCGACGGCGATCGCACCACCGCAACCCTGCGCCTACCGCGCGGCTGAATCCAGCCCCATTCCGCGCATGCGGCAATATGCCGCATTGTCTGGATTTCCGCGTGCGCGCAAAAATGTACACGGAGGTGGGTAAATGCCTTTCGACTTTGGCGACGGATCAGACGGGACAGGAAGCATTGGCGGAACAACGACCTTGGCACGCGACATGTACTACACCGACCTGACGGTCACTGCGACCGGTGTTCTTGTTACGGGCGGTTATCGGATCTACTGCACGGGGACGCTGACATTCACCGCAGGCGGCATCATCCGATGCAACGGCGGCGGTGGCGCGACTGTAGGTTCTCTATCGGGTGGTGGACAGGGCGGAAGTGGCGGTATTGCCGCGGGATCCGCGGGCGGGAGCGCCGATCCGGGGCTCGGCGCGGTCGGGGGAAACGGCGGCGCCGGGGCTTCTGGCGGCGGCGGTGGCGGGGGCGCGGTGGCGACCACAGGATCGAAAGGTGGCTATCGGGCCACGCCGTCCATCCTAACGGGCTTCGTATTTGGAACCTCCGGCGCAGTTAGTCTAAGAGGAGGTGCCGGCGGGGGCGGTGGCGGTGGCGATGGAGCGAATGCGGGAGGAGCCGGTGGGGAGGGCGGCGGGCTAGTCTTCATCGTGGCAAAGTCGATGATACTGAACGGAACCTTTGAGGTGAAGGGCGGCAACGGCGCCAACGCATCGGCTGGCAATGCAGGAGGTGGTGGGGGCGGCGGCGGCGGCGCCGTCTACCTCGCATACATCACGAAAGCGCCGTCTTCGAGCATCACTATCACTGCTACTGCTGGAGTGGGCGGCGCCAAGACTGGAACGGGGGTGGCAGGTTCAGGTGGTAGCACTGGCCCTTCAACGGCCACCGAGCGAGTGCTCGCTTACGGCTAGGTCTAGCCCCATCGCTTCCGAGGATTGCCGGTGACACGACATCGCGCCACCGGGACGGAAGATGGGCGCATCCTGCTGCGCTCCAACCGTCGCGTGACCGCCGACCACCGCATCACCAAAGTCTTGCCACTACCGCAGGCCACGCCGACGCGCGCCGGATCGAAGGACGCTTGGCTCATGATATAGTGAAGCAATGCGCTTACTCGTTTCTACTATGGTCGCGCTGGCCCTGCTCGCCGCTCCGGGTGTCTCGCGCGCCGACGACGAAGACGCCGCCAAGGCCAAGAACTTCTACGAGAAGGGCATGGCCCGCTTTCAGC
This sequence comes from Myxococcales bacterium, assembly GCA_003170275.1. Lineage (GTDB taxonomy): Bacteria > Myxococcota_A > Polyangia > Palsa-1104 > Palsa-1104 > PALSA-1104. Next base: position 44,967 of record PNAM01000013.1, on the reverse strand, counting down.
TCGAGGAGTACGACGCGGCGATCGGGCTGTGGGAAGACGGCTTCCGGCTCCGGCCGGTCCCCGAGTTCCTCTACAACATCGCCCAGGCCCACCGGCTGTCGAATCGCCCGGAGAAGGCGCTGGCGTTCTATCGCAAGTACCTCTCGATGGCGCCGAATGCGCCCAACCACAACGACGTGGAGAAGCAGGTCAGCGCACTGCAGCGGGTGGTCTCGGAGCAGCGCAAGGTGTCGAGCATGCCGCCCACCGGCGCGCTCGGAAGCAAGTCCAACGGGGAGCGAACGCGCCCGACCGCGCCCGAGCCTGCGCCTGCTCCCGCGCCGGCACCCGCTCCGACTCCGACTCCGACCGTCACGCCCGAGCCTGCACCTGCGCCTGCCCCGACGGTGAACGCGGCGGAAGTCCAGACCTCGCCGGCGCCGGCGCCCAAGCCGCTCTACAAGAAGGCGTGGTTCTGGGCGACCATCGGCGCGATGGTGGTGGTCGGTCTCGGCGTCGGTCTGGGCGTCGGTCTCGGCGCTCAACCCGGCGATCCGGGCGCCAGCTTCGGCATGGTGAGGGGGAACTGATGCGCACCCTACTCTGCACGCTCCTCGCGTTCTCCGTCGCCGGCTGTGGGACCAAGCGCTGCAAGGACGGCACGGTCCTGGTCGCGGTCGACCTCGAAGGCGGCACGGCGGCCGCGGACCAGCTCGACGTCGTGATCACCACCGCGGGTGCGCCGGTCTCGACGACCGTTCCGCACACGGCGGGCGACGCGACGGGCGCGCTCGAAGTGGACTTCCCCACCGGCTTCCCGGCGGGCAAGGCGGTGACGGTGCGCATCACCGCGCGCGCCGGAGCGGCCACGCTCGGCGTCGGCGACGCCAGCTTGACGCCCGCCGGCGGCTGCGACGCGACCACCGTTCACGTGATGGCGGCGGGCGGCGGCGTCGACCTGTCGATGCCCAACGGGGACGGCCCCCTGCCGCCCGACATGACCAACCCGTGCCCGCTGGGCCAGCAGGACAACGACGGCGACGGCGTATGCATGCCCGATTGCGCCAGCTCCGGGCTCAGCTGCATGCAGCCGCACATGGTCTGCTCGGACGCGAGCGGCACGGCCGGCTGCGTGTGCCACCAGGGCTACAAGCTGGTGGGCACCACGTGCACGTGGGTGGAGGTGCCGCTCGATCCGACGTTCGAGAACACGCCGCCGAGCTCGTGGACGCTGAGCGGCGGCGCGGTGATCGACCCGCTCGCGGCGGGCCTCGGTGAGCTGGGCAACCTGGTGATCAGCAAGAACTCGATGTGCTCGTCGCTGGGAATGGCGAAGCAGTCGTTCATGATGCCGTCGTTCGCCGACTCCGAGCCGTTCACGCTCAACGTCACCACGCAGGCGGACTGCGTCAACGGCATGTTCCCGTGCGGCTTCGGCACGGCGATCGGGGTCAACGGCGGCGTCGAGCTGATCCCATTCTCGTCCACGCTCAAGAACTACCGGGTGTGCGTGGGCGAGCGCGCCTATGGCGGGAACGTCGACGTCAGGGCCGCGGCGGGCGATCGCCAGCAGTGCGCGACCGCCACCACGCTCAACCTGGTCGTCGACCATTTCGGCATCATTCCCGACGCGACCTGCCCGGCGCCCGGCACCATCCCCAACGGAAACTTCGAGGCCGCCAGCATCATGGGCAACTGGGTCCCGGTTGCGAACAGCGGTACGGCCAACATCGTCGCGGGCGCGGGTCAGGCGGGCACGGCCGGCGGCCACCTGGCGACCACCAACGGTTGCCAGTTCCCTTCAGCCACCGATCGGATGTCGTTCCCCTGGAAGTCGATGACCAACCTGGCCATCCAGTTCGCCTTCAAGGGCAACTTGGGGTTCGCGATGCAATACGGCGACGGCACGACGACGGGAGCCAACCCCAACTGGGGCGAGCTGACCGGCGACGGCGGCGCGTTCCAGACCTATTCGGCGTGCGTGCCGGAATACGTCAAGGGCATGGTGCACCCGTTCCGCGTCTCGACCTTCACCACCGCGCAGGCCTGCGCGACCGCCGAGGTGCGCGACTTCGTCGTCGACAACTTCCAGTTCGTGACCAACGGATCCTGTCCGGCGATCGCCAGCATCCTCGATCCCGGTTTCGAGCTCACCGGCCCGGTGCTCAGCTACTGGCCCCTCACGATCAACCAGAACGGCACGACCGGAATGGTCTCGGCCACGATCGTGAACAACGCGGCGCTGGCGCGCACCGGAAATCGCGCGCTCCAGCTCACCACCTCGCAGGCGTGCACCAGCGCGAGTGCGGCCACGATCATCACCGTTCCGCCCTCGGTCGGCACCTCCGGCCCCGCGGTCCGCTTCTACGGGAAAGCCAACGCGGGTGCCCTCGCCAGCGCCGGCTTCTCGACGAACCCCGGCGGCTCGCAGACCTTGACCGCGGCCTACACGCAAAAGATCGTCTGCCTCAGCCCGGCGCTGGTCGGCCAGGGCGTGTCGTTCAGTGTCAGCACGCAGGGCAACTGCCCAACCTGCGGCACCTGCTCCACGATGTACGCCGCTGCGACCGGCTGGTTCGACGACTTCGAGGTCACCACCGACGCGTCCTGCCCCGCTAACTAGTTGTAAAAGCGTCTGAACGACGGTACGTATCGTCGCCGATGGGAAAAGCAATCGACGTGCGGCTGGACGTCGCGCAGATCCTGCGCGGCAAGCGGATCTTGTTCGTCGGAGCCACCGGCTTCGTCGGCAAGGTCGCGCTGTCGTTGCTGCTTCGGCGCTATCCCGATCTCGGCAAGGTGCTGGTGCTGGTGCGGCCCGGGGCCGGCTCCTCGTCGGAGGAGCGCTTCTTCAACAAGATCGCCGCATCGCCGACGTTCGATCCGCTGCGCGAGGTGTGGGGCGCCGGGTTCGAGGCGTTCCTGCGCGAGAAGTGCGAGCCGCTCGCCGGCGACGTGGCGCGGCCCAACCTGAACTTCTCGGAAGCGGACCTTACCCGCATCGGCAAGCTGGACGCGATCATCAACTGCGCGGGCCTGGTCTCGTTCAACCCGTCGCTCGAGACCGCGCTGCGCATCAACGTGCTCGGGCCCAAGCACGCGCTCGACGTGGCGCGGCGCACCGGCGCGTCGGTGATCCACGTGTCGACCTGCTTCGTGGCCGGCAACCGCGACGGCGAGGTGTGGGAGGACGAGCCGCTCACCGGCTACTTCCCGCGCCGCGGCGAATTGCGCGACGAGGACTTCTCGGTCGACGCGGAGATCGCCGACTGCCAGCGCATCATCGATCAGGTCAAGAGCCGCGCCGACGATCGCGCGCACGTCTCGGAGTTCCGTGATCGCGGCGCCTCGCGGCTGCGCGCCGAGGGGCGCGACGCGGATGATGACCGCACGCTCAAGATCGCGGTGCAGCGCGAGCGCAAGATGTGGGTCGCCGAGACGCTCACCGGCCTCGGCATGGAGCGCGGCCAGCACTGGGGCTGGCCCAACACGTACACCTATACCAAGTCGCTCGGCGACCAGATCTGCGCCGGCGCCAGCGCCGACGGCAGCGTGCGCACCTGCGTCGTGCGGCCGGCGATCGTCGAGTCGTCGATCCGCTATCCGTTCCCCGGCTGGAACGAGGGCTTCACCACCTCGGCGCCGCTGGCGTTCCTCTCCATCAAGGGGCACCGCACCTATCCGGCCGGCGACAAGGCCACGCTCGACATCATCCCCGTCGACATGGTGGCCTCGGGGCTGATCATGGCCACGGCGGCCACCATCGCCGGCGAGAACGAGCAGGTCTACCAGCTCGGCTCGAGCGACGTGAACCCGCTGTACATGAAGCGCGCGGTCGAGCTGCTCGGGCTCACCAAGCGGCGCTACTTCCGCGAGCGGCGCGAGAACGGCGAAGGCAACGCGCTGGTCAACCGCGCGCTGGCGCGGCTGGAGCCGGTGGCGGTCTCGCGCGATCGCTTCAACCGCACCTCGGCGCCGCTGTGGAAGAGCCTGGCCGACGGGATCTCCAAGTTCATCGACGATCGGGCGCCGACCTGGGGCGCGCCGCGGCTGGCCGGAATGGCCGAGCACGCCAAGGCGCGGCTCGAGCAGATCTCGGGGCTGGCCAAGCAGACCGACGATCTGTTCCAGCTGTTCATGCCGTTCATCTATGAACGGGAGTACATCTTTCGCTGCGACAACATTCGCGCGCTGCATGCGCGCCTGACGCCGCAAGATCAGCTCGCGCTGCCGTGGGATCCGGAAAAGATCAGCTGGCGGCACTACTGGCTCGACATCCACATGCCGGCGCTCGAGAAGTGGATCTTCCCGGACCTCGAGGAGGAGTTCAAGCTCAAGCCGCGCTCGGTCTACACCTACAAAGACCTGCTCGAGATGTTCAACGCGGCCACCAAGCACCATCGCAACCGCACCGCCATGCGCCTGCTCCCCACCGATGGGGACGCGCAGCGCTACTCGTACGGCGATCTGCAAGATCTCGCCGAGCGGGTGGCGGCCGCGCTGCGCGAGCGCGGCGTCGCGCCGGGCGACAAGGTGATGCTGCTCTCGGAGAACCGGCCCGAGTGGGGCATCACCTACTTCGGCGTGCTCAAGGCGGGCGCGACGGTGGTGCCGGTCGATTCGCAGTCGAGCGCCGACGAGGTGCAGAACCTGCTCGGCTGGTCGCAGACGCGCGCGCTGGTGTGGAGCGACAAGGTGGCGGCGCGGCTCGCCGGGATGGTCACCGACGCCGTGCGCATCCGCTTCGAGGACCTCTTGCGGGAGGAGCCGCGCGCGGCGACGGCGGCGCTGGTGCACCAGCCGAAGGCCGACGATCTGGCGTCGCTGATCTTCACCTCGGGCACCACCGGGCGGCCCAAGGGCGTGATGCTGTCGCACCGCAACTTCTCGTCGCTGCTCTCCAAGCTGGCGGGCGTGTTCGACATCGACAAGCACGACGGCCTGTTGTCGGTGCTGCCGCTGCACCACACCTTCGAGTTCACCGCCGGGCTGCTCATGCCGCTCATGCGCGGCGCGCAGATCACCTACCTCGACGAGGTCAACGCCGATCGACTGGAGGCCGCGTTCAAGGAGGGCAACGTCACCGGGATGGTGGGCGTGCCCGCGCTGTGGCAGGCGCTGCACCGCAAGATCACCAAGCAGCTCCAGGATCGCGGGCCGATCGTCGAGAAGGCGTTCGAGCTGGTGGTCGACGCCAGCCGCGCGCTGCGCGACAAGATGCCGCCCGCGCTCGACAACTTCCAGCCGCTCAACTGGGGACGCCTGTTGTTCTACCCGGTGCACGCGCGCTTCGGCGGGCGCTTGCGGCTGCTCATCTCGGGCGGCTCGGCGCTGCCCGCCGACGTGATGAAGGACTTCCGCGGGCTCGGGTTCAACCTGTTCGAGGGCTACGGGCTGACCGAGGCGGCGCCGGTGCTGACGGTGAACCGGCCGGGGACGCGGCTGTTGCCCGGCTCGGTGGGCGAGGCGCTGCCGGGCATCGACGTGAAGATCGACAACCCCGACGAGCGCGGCGTGGGCGAGGTGGTGGCCTCGGGGCCGAACGTGATGCTCGGCTATTACGAAAACGCCGACGCGACCGGCGAGGTGGTCAAGGGCGGCTGGCTGCACACCGGCGATCTCGGCAAGTTCGACGATCAGAAGCGGCTGTACATCGTCGGGCGCAAGAAGGAGATGATCCTCGGCTCCAACGGCGAGAACGTGTATCCCGACGAGCTCGAGGATCTGTACCGCGACTCGGAGTACATCGAGGAGATCTCGATCGTCGGCCTCCCCGAAGACGGTGGGACCGGCGAGACGGTGGCGTGCCTGGTGCGGCCGGCGCAGAAGAAGGACGTCTCTCGCGATCAGGTGCGCGAGCGCGTGGCCGAGCACATCAAGAACATCTCGGCCAAGCTGCCGCTCTACAAGCGCGTCAAGGTGCTGCACCTGACCGATCTCGAGCTGCCCAAGACCGTCACGCGCAAGGTGAAGCGCAAGGACGTGGTCGCCGAGCTCACCAAGCTCGAGCGCTTGAAGAAGAAGGCCGAGGTCGCGCGCAAAAGTGATTCCGGCGAGTCGCGCGCGTGGCTGTACGACGTGCTGGCGACGGTGTCGAACAAGCCGCGCGAAAAGATCTACGGCGCGGCCCGGCTCGAGGAGCTGGGGTTCGACTCGCTCATGTACACCGAGCTCGGCACGGCGCTCGAGGCGGCGGGCGTGGCGGTGCCGGAGAACGCCGACCTGACCGGCGTGGCCACCGTCGACGATTTCGAGAAGCTGGCGCTCTCTTGGGGCCTCAAGAAGAAAGCCGCGATCAAGCCGAAGAAGGTCAAGGAGGCCGGCGAGGCGGGCGAGATCCACGTGCCCAAGATGGTGGCGACGCTCGGCTCGGCGGCGCTCACCTGGGCGCAGCGCATGACCTACGAGCGGCTGTTCAACACCAAGGTCACGGGCAAGGCGTATCTGCCGCGCAGCGCGTCGTTCCTCGTCGCTGCGAACCACGCGAGCCACCTCGACATGGGCCTGGTCAAGCACGCCATCGGCGACTGGGGCCCGCACCTGGTGGCGCTCGCCGCCAAGGACTACTTCTTCGAGGATCCGATCAAGCGCGCGTACTTCGAGAACTTCACCAACCTGGTGCCGATGGATCGTCACGGCTCCCTACGCGAGTCGCTGCGCCTGGCGTCCGAGGTGATCAAGCAGGGCTACATCCTGTTGATCTTCCCCGAGGGCACGCGCTCGACCAGCGGTGTGATGGTCGACTTCAAGCCGTCGCTCGGATATCTCGCGCTCAGCAACAAGGTCGACGTGCTGCCGATGTACCTGGAGGGCACGCACGACGCGCTGCCCAAGGGCAGCCTGGTGCCCAAGAACCGCGAGATCGCGGCGCACCTGGGGCCGGTGATGACCTACGAGCACCTGCGCAAGGCGACTGAGGGCCTGGCGCGCTCCGACGCCTATCGCGAGGCGTCGCGGCTGGTCGAGGTCGCGGTGCGGCGGCTGGCGCCGAATGGCTCGGTGAACCGCGCGGCGGTATTCGAGCCGTCGCGCGAGCGGCTCACCGCGTCGAGCGTGATGGTTCCGGATGCGCCGTCGGTGATGGGTCACGCGCTCGGCGGCGAGACGGAGGACACGTAGTGCGGCCGATCACGTTGGTGACCGGCGGGACCGGGTTCCTCGGCGCGCACGTGGTGCGGCGGCTGGTCGAGCGCGGCGAGCGCGTGCGCGTGCTGGCGCGCGGCGGCGTGCCGGAGCTGGCCGAGCTGGGCGTGGAGCTGGTGCAAGGCGACGTGGTGCGCGATCTGGACGGCGGCACCCCACTCGCGCGCGCGATCGAGGGCTGCGCGCAGGTCTATCACCTGGCCGGCTTCGTCTCGCGCAACCCCGACGACGGGCAGCGCATGATGCGCGTGCACGTCGACGGCACACGCCGCGTGCTCGAAGCGGCGTCCAAGGCCGGCGTGCAGCGCGTGGTGCTGGCGTCGACCTCGGGCACCATCGCGGTCTCGCGCGAGCCGGAGCCGATCCTCGACGAGAGCGCGCCCTACCCCACCGAGCTGGTCTCGAATTGGCCGTACTACCTGTCGAAGATCTACCAGGAGAAGCTCGCGCTCGATCTGGCGGCGACGCTCGCGCTCGAGCTGGTGGTGGTCAACCCGAGCCTCCTCCTCGGCCCCGGCGACGCGCGCGACTCGTCGACCGGCGACGTGAAGAAGTTCCTGCGCAAGGAGATCCCGGTGGTGCCGCCGGGCGGGATGAATTTCGTCGACGTGCGCGACGCCGCCGACGCCACCGTCGCGGCGATGGAGCGCGGCCGCCCGAGCCAGCGCTACCTCCTCGGCGGACCCAACTGGACCCTGAAAGAGTTCTTCGGCCGCCTCGAGCGGATCTCGAAGGTGCGCGGCCCGCGCCTGCGCCTGCCCAAGCTGCTGCAAACGCGCGCCGCTTCGTTCCTCGAGCACGCGTACCGCGCCTTCGACAAGACCCCGCCCGTCGACAAGATGACGGTCGAGATGAGCCACGTGTTCTGGTACTGCGATTCGGCGAAGGCGCAGCGCGAGCTCGGCTTCGCCCCGCGCGACCCGGGCGAGACGCTCGACGACACGGTCCGCGATCTGCGCGCGCGCATGATCTAGCGCAGGCGGGCCAGCGCTTCGGCGGCGATCTTCGCCAGGCGCGCATCGGTCTGATCGGCGGCGATGCGCTCGAGGATGCGGATCGCTTGCGTGATGCGAAGCTCGGCGAGCGCGCCGATCGCGACCTCGCGCACGTCGGGATCGTGATCGCGCGCGAGCAGCTTCAGGATCGCCGCGCCGGCGTCGACCGCCTGGAGCTGCACGAGCGAACGGATCGCGGCGGTGCGGGTGTGCCAACACTCTTTTTCGTCATCGAGGGTCGCGATCAGCTCCGGAATCGCGCCGCGATCGCCGGTAGATCCCATCGCGCTCAGCGCCTCGACGCGCGCCCAGTGCTCCGCGCCCGAACCCATCTGGAAATGATATAGACTTTCTTCGTGCGCCGCTCCGAGCTGCTCAAGGTCACCGTCCACTGCCCGCATTTTCGCCGGCCAGTGGTCGCCAGCCGCAACGTCGCACCGTCGGTGGACCGGCTGGTGGACTGCGACGAAAAGGATTCATGCCGCGATGCGGCACAACCCGCCCCCGGCGAGCACGTCCGCCCCTTCCCGCACGGATGTCCCGTCTTCCCTTCACTAGCGAAATAATTTCAGCTACATTGCGCCCGGCTTGGAAAAGGGGCCTCTCATGTATAGAACCCTCGGTGCTCTCGCGATCGCGCTGTGCGCGACGGCTGGTTGCAGTAACTCCGAACCCACACTGCCGGCGCATCAGCCGCTGCGCGTGGTCGGAGCGCGCGACGTCGGCGCCGTCGACCGCGACGAAGTGATCGAGCTGGTGATCGCGCTGACGATGCGCGAGCCGGAAGGGCTCAGGCAGCTGATCTCGCTGCAGAACGATCCCGGGTCGTCGATGTATCGCCACTATCTGACGCCGCGCGAGTTCGGCGATCAGTTCGGCCCGTCGCTGGCCGAGTACCAGCAGGTGGTCGATTGGGCGCTGGCGTACAACCTCGAGGTCACGCGCCAGGAGCCGAGCCGCACCACCATGTCGGTGCGCGGCAAGGCGGTCGACGTCGAGCACGCGTTCGGCACCTCCTTGCGGCAATGGCAGGACTCGCGCGGGACCTTCCGCGCGCCGTCCGCGAGCTTGAACGTGGCGCCCGGGCTCGGACTGCTGTTTGGCGGCGTGCTCGGGCTCGACGACGCGCAGCTCTGGCATTCGCACCGCGTCCCGGTGCCGCCGGCGTCGCCGCAGGCCGGCACCGGATCGCGCGTGCCGTCGGATCTGCAGACGATGTACAACGTCGACCAGATCACCCAGCGGGGCGAGGGCGAGACGGTGGGCATCCTCGGCACCGGCTTCCCGCCCGACCCCAAGCTGGACGTCGACGGCTTCATCAATCACAAGGGGTTCGCCGGCACCGGCATCTCGCTCGCGACCGCGTTCGGCACCAGCCGCACCCAGCAGTACACGCAGATCTTCCTCGGCGGCCCCAACCGCGATCCGGCCTCGTTCGCCAACGACGAGTACCAAGAGAACGTGCTCGACATCGACTGCGTGCTCGGCATCGCGCCCAGGACCAGCGTGGTGCATGTGCTCACCGCCACCAACGGCGGCGGGCTGTTCTTCGACGGCATCACCTACTTCATAAACAACGTCCCGAACGCGCACGCGGTCACGGTCTCGTTCGGGCTGTGCGAGCGCTACATCGCCTCGGAGATCTTGCTGCTCAACAACCAGTTCACGCAGGCCAAGGCGCAGGGCCAGACCTGGTTCTTCGCCGCGGGCGACAACGGCACCAATGACTGCGACGACGGCTCGGGCAACAAGGTGCTGACGGTGGAGTGGCCGGCCTCGAGCCCCGACGCGGTGGGCGTGGGCGGCACCCAGCTGTCCGGGGGCGTGGAGGTCGCGTGGACCGGCGGCGGCGGCGGGCAGAGCGAGATCAACGTCAAGCCGGCCTATCAGATCGGCGTCGGTCCCTTCCCCAACGACGGCGTGCGCGACGTGCCGGACATCTCGGCGATCGCCGGCAACCCGGGCATCTCGATCTTTCTGCAGGGCCAGATTGGGCTCCTGGAGGGCACCTCGGCCGCGTCGCCGATGGTCGCGGCGCTGTGGGTGCTGCTCGATCAAGCGAAGGGCGGCGGCGGCCAGACCAACTTCCACGAGCGCATGTACCAACTCGGCCAGGCCAACTCGACCGCGTTCCACGACATCACCACCGGCGCCAACTCCGACGGCACGACGCCCGGCTATCCGGCCGGTCCCGGCTACGACCTCGCCACCGGGTGGGGAACCATCAACATCAACCAGCTCATTCAGCAGTGGTGACCAGTATGAGACTACGAGCTCTGATCCTGCCTTTGGCGCTGTTCTCCTTTGGATGTGACGACACCAAGGGCCCCGACCTGTTCGACGCGGGCAGCGACTTCTCCGTCGGGCCGCAGCTCACCCACGTGGGCGCGTCCACCATCACCTGCTGCATGGTGACGCGCGGCGCCGACTTCGCGCTGTACCTGGCGAACCCGGTGGCGGGCGTCACCGACGCGAAGGGGCGCGTACACCCGCCGAACGGCGAGCTGCACGTGAGCAACGCGTTCACCGACTACAAGCTGGCCGACAACGTGGCCGCCTACGCCTACGGCTTCTCGCCCGACGGGCGCTGGGCGATGTACGCGCAGAAGTCCAAGGCCAACTACTCGCTCAACTTCGCGTCGGTGGAAGGACCGGACTTCAAGCAGCCGGTGCTCCAGCAGGTGGTCCCGGACGGCTTGACCGACGATCCGCTCTTCCAGTCAAACTTCTTCTCGCCTTCGGGCCGCTACTTCGTGCTCGGCGTGCTGGCCGCCAAGGTGACCAACACCCCCGACCTGCACATCCTCGACATGCGCTCGCTGACCGACGTGTACGCGCTGACCAACGGCGCGTTCGCCTACTTCGAGACCTTCGCGCCCGACGACACGCTGGTGTTCTCCAACTCGACCGCGTCGACCGTGCCCGGCACCCCGTCGGTGGATGGCTTGTACGTGGTCAACGTGCCGGCCCTGATCGGCGGCGCCAAGCCCAGCCTGATCGATCAGCGCGTCACGCTGACGCAGCTGATGGGCGACGGCACCAGCGTGATCTACGTGCGGGCGAACGGAGACATGATGCTGTTCGACCTGGCGCAGAAATACTTCGTCAAGCTGGCGTCGAACGTGATCGCGCTGTCGACCGGGCCGCAAAAGCGCGGACCGCTGGTGTGGATCGGCTCGGACCGCTCGCTACACGTGGCCCCCAAGCTGGGGCCGGAGATCCTGACCCTGCCGCCGAACAGCATCGATCCGATGAGCCCGATCGTGTTCGCGCCGGACGGGCAGCGGCTGTACTACTACCAGCACGTATCGGTTCAGGACTCGAACGGCGACATGTACACGGTGAAGCTGCCGCCCGCGGGCAACGGCCAACCGCACCTGGTGACGACGCGCGGCTCGACGGTCGATTTCGACTTCGTGCAGGACCGCCTGGTGCAGATCCGCAACGTCGATGGCTACGGCGCGACGGGCGACATGACCAGCATGCTGGAGGATGGCGCGAGCCCTTTCACGATCGCGCACGGCGTGCCGCTCGGCGGCATTCAGTCGGCCAATCCCAATCCGATCACGGTCCCGACGAAGGGACCGAGATTCGGGCCGCTCGACCTCGGCACCTTCGTGGCCCCGCCGGTGTTCGCCAACCTGGTCAACACCGTGCGCGACACCACCAACATGCCGCTCGACATCACCCAGTCGCTGCTGGTCGGCGCGCTGTCGTTCGGCACCTCGACCACCGGGCTCGAGGGCGTGCTCGACCCGGCGGTGCACGAAGGGACGATCCGGTTCTCCGACGACGGCTACACCTTGGCCTACGTCGGCGGCGTCGTGTGGGACGACAACGCGTCGAACTACGTCGGCACGCTGCGCTTCTTCGGGACGGTCCCGGGCGTCGGCACGCTCGCGCCCAAGCTAGACGGCGTCGCCCAGCTGGGCCCGATCGTCGATCGCGCGATGTTCGTGAACGCACCGGTCGCGACCGTCTCGGCGCCGGGCGTCTACTTCCTCAAGTTCTAGACCGCAATCATCGGCAGGCGCCGCCCTGTGCTCGCATAGAGCGCCTCGCCAAGCCACCATAGGTGGCGTTCAGAATCCGAATCCGTCCGAGGGTGCTACCGGCTATTCTTCGTGATTGGTGCCTGGGAGGCCTTGCGGGCCGCCTGGGGCGTTGCCGAGCGCGAGATTCGAGCCGCCGACGCTGGCTGCGCCTGCAATGCCTTGCTGGAAGTTGTTGCCGCTGTCGACCACGGTCGAGCTGTGTCCGTAGATGCCGAACGACGGGCCACCCGCGCCGCCCGACCCGGAGCCAGCCGCACCGCCCGAGCCGCCTTGCCCGCCCGGGGCTCCTTGCTCGCCGTCGGCGGATGGATTCCCCGGATCGCCGCCGGCGCCGTTGCCGCCGCCGAGCCCGCCCGATCCGCCGTTGCCACCGTTGCCGCCGGTGCCGCTCTTGAGCGCGCACTTCTCCACGTTGACCACCGAGGCAACGATGAACACCGCAAAGGAGCCACCGCCGCCGGTGCCACGCGTGCCGAGCGAGCCGTGGCAGCCCGCGCCGCCGCCACCACCGCCACCACCGCCCGTGTACGCGTTGCAGAAGCACGGCCCATTGGAGCCGCCGCCGCCGCCACCCCCCCCGCCGCTCGAACCATCGCTGCCGTTGGTTCCACTGAACCCGTTGGACGCAACGTACAGGCTGTTGATCACCATTCCGAGCTGCGACGCCGTCCCACCGTTGCCTCCAGCGCCCCCGCTTCCGCCGGGACCTCCGGTGTTCGGGCTGCAGCGCCCGCCGCAGCTGCAGGTGGTCGCGCACAGGGTTGCACTCTTATCGCAGCCGCATCCACCGCTGCCCTGGGTGCCAGGCGACAAACCGGCGCCCGGGTCACCATGGCCGGCGGTTCCGGTGCCGCTGGTGCCGCCGCCACCGAGCCCGCCCGCGTAGCACGACGATCCCCCCTGGGAGCCTGCGGTCGACGGGCTGCTGCAGTTCTCACACCCGTCGCCGCCGCGGCCGCCCTTGGAGCCGCCGGCGCCGGTCGATCCGTTGGAGCCGTTCGTTCCGCCGGTGGCGTTGCCGGACTCGATGGTGCAATTGTGCAACGTGATCGGTCCGCTCGACGACACCAGGCGCACGGCGTACGCGCTCTGGCCCGTGCCGCCCGCGGCGTCCATGCCGAGGATGTTGAATCCGTCGAGCCGCGTGTCTTGGGTGAGGCTGCCGCCGTAGACGGCGGGGTTGCCGCCCGAGATGGTCGTCGTGTTGTTGGTCGCGCGCTGCCAGTTGTTGGCCGCGTCGTAGCCACCATAGATGTGCGCGCCCGAGATCAGATTGAGCGGCGCGTACGAGCCCTTCGAGACCAGGATCTGGCTCTTGGTGTTGGCCTGCGCGAGCGTGATCCCCTGGGAGATCGTGAGCACCGGCTTGGCCATCGTACCGGCGAAGTTGTCGTTGCCCGACAGCGCGTCGACGAAGATCGCGTCGGAGGCGCTGCCGTCGATGCCGTCGCAGTTGGAGTCGGTGAACGTGTCGTCCGGCAGATCGATCGTCGACGGCGCGCTGCAGGTGCCCCAGCCCTGCGCGCCGTTGCAGGTGCGCGTGCCGGCGCAGGACGAGCCGGTCGGCGTGGTGATGCTGCACGCGATGATGATGCCCGTCTTGGCCAGCGTGCAGTCGCAGGCGTTGTTGGTGGGGACGCACTGCTTGATTACGCCCATGTCGTTCGGGTTGAGCGTCTGGCAGGTGTAGGTCGGGGGGCAGGCGACCGCCGAGCAATCGCGTCCGCAGAAGCTGCCCGTCGGGTACGACAGGCAAGAGTCCTTGCCGAGCGGCGAGCCGCATTCGCTCGGCTGCGAGCACGGCGTGCACAACAGGTTGTTCTCGGGGACGCAGATGTCCACCACCGCGCCCGGATCGATCCCGCCGCCGAGCACGCCGTAGCAGCCGTAGCCCTGCGGACAGCCGATCTGCGGGCACAGGACCGAGCACACACCGCCCAGGCCGGAGAAGATGCAGATCTGCGACTCGCACTGCGATTTGTCGGTGCACGGATCGCCGAACTTGAGCGGGGCGGTCAGGTCGACCGCAGTCATTAGATCGATGCCGGCGGACAAATCGATCGCCGCGGAAAGATCGGCGCTACCGCCTCCTCCACCGCCGCCATCGGTGCACGCGCCGTTTCCGCAGGCGCCCGGTTGCCCTGATTCGGCGCATCCGGCGATCGATAAGAAAAGGAGTGTTGCGAAGTACAGCTTCCCCATGTCGGGAGATTACTCCGAATGGGTTCGACTTGACAGGGCACTCACAACTGAGTTACGAAACCTACGAACCTGAGGTCGGTGTCGCGAATGCAACGTCCGCAAAGCCTCTCGATTGCGCTCGTTGCGACGCTGGCCGGCTGCGCCGCTCCCGTCGGTGAGCCAACCCGCGAAGCCGAGTGCAGCTTCACCGCCGGGTTCCGGCCGGGCGGCGCGGTCGGGCTGGCCAAGCAGGGGCGGGTCGCCAGCGAGCCGGTGGTGGTCGGCAGCTGGGACGGCTGGCTCAGGCCGGCGCCGGGCAGCCAGCACTGGCGCGACGTCACCGTCGACGGGCTCGATTGGCGCACCCTGACCTCGACGCTGCCGCCGGGCACCTATCAATACGCCGTCCTCCTCGACGACATTCTGGTAACCGACGAGCTGAACCCGCGCACCAGCTTCGCGCGCGATCCGCGCGGGCTCGGCGACGATCCGCTCGGCACCGAGGTCTCGGAGCTGGAGATGCCTGACTGCACCGAGCCGGCGCTGCAGGTGATCGAAGCGACCGGCTCGCAGACCGGCCTGACCGTCGCTGCCAGGTACCTGCGCGGGGCGCGCGGCGGCGCAGCGATCGATCCCGGCACGCTGCTCGCCGAGCTGCGGCACGGCGCCGACGTGCTGGCCGCACCGGCGCTCGCGCTCGATGGCACCGCCGACGGCGCGCCGCGCGTTCGCCTGCGCGTCGAGGGCCTGGCCCCGGGCAAGTACACCGTGCGCCTGTCGGCCAGCGCGCTCGACGGTCGCGCGGTGACGCCGGTGGAGGCGTCGGCGTTCGTCGAGGCGCACCCCGCGCGCGCTCTCGGCGACGGGCTGCTCTATCAAATCGTGATCGATCGCTTTCGCGCGGCTTCCGGACCGCTGTCACCGCCCGCCGCGCCCGGCGATCGCGCCGGCGGAACCCTCGACGGCGTGCGCGCCGCGATCGAGGCCGGCTACTTCGAGACGCTCGGCGTGAGCACGCTGTGGCTGTCGCCGGTCTACACCAACCCGACCGGCCACTTCACCGGCCGCGACGGGCACCTCTACGAGGCGTATCACGGCTACTGGCCGAGCGACCCGCGCGGGGTCGAGCCGCAGCTCGGCGGCGAGGCGCAGCTCGAGCAGCTGATCGCCGCTGCGCACGCGCGTGGGCTGCGGGTCATCTTCGACGCGGTGCCGAACCACGTCTACCAGAGCCACCCGTACTACCAGGCGCACTCGCTGGTCGCGCCCGACGTGGCGCAAGCGGCCGATCTACGCCTGGCGGATTGGTTCAACGACGGACCGCTCGCCTGCGTGTGCGGCAGCCCCGGCTGCGACTGGGGCGCGATGATGGAGACCTGCTGGTTCGATCACTACCTGCCGGATCTCGATTGGCGCAACCCGGCGGTGCGCGGAGCGGGCGTGGACGATCTGGTGTGGTGGACGCGGCGCTTCGATCTCGACGGGCTGCGCATCGACGCCGTGCCGATGATGCCGCGCGCCGCCACCCGCGGGATCGTGCACGCGTTCAAGGCCGACGTCCACCGCGAGGGGCTCGACTCGCTGGTGGTCGGCGAGAACTACACCGGGCTCGGCGAAGACGGCCGCCAGGCGATCCGCGCGTATCTGGGCTCGACGCTCGACGGGCTCGATTCCGAGTTCGATTTCCCGCTGATGTGGACCGCGCGCACCACCATCGCGCACGGCGCGGGCAGCCTGGCCGATCTCGAGACCGACATCGCCGGCGGCAATCGCGACTGGGGCCAGTCGGGCGCGACCATGACGCGCTTCATCGGCAACCACGACACCACGCGCTTCGTCTCGGAGGCCGAAGGTGCGATCAGCGGCGACGCGTGGAACCAGCCGCCGGCGCAACCCACCGACGAAGCGCCGTACCGCCGCCAGGTGATGGCGATGGGCCTGATGATGACGCTGCCGGGCATGCCGGTGCTCTACTACGGTGACGAGGTCGGGCTTGCGGGCGGCAGCGATCCCGACTCGCGCCGGGTGCTGCCCGACGTGCTCTCTCCCGCCACGCTCTCGCCGCTCGGGCAACAGACGCTCGCGCAGATCGCGCGGCTCGGCCGGCTGCGCGCGTGCCTGCCCGCGCTGCGCCACGACGGCCGGCAGCCGCTGTTCGCCGATGCCGATCGGCTGGTCGCGCTGCACACGCCGCCCGACGGTGAGCGCGATCACGCGCTGGTGGTGATGTCGCGCGCGGCGGCCCCGAGCGACGTGCCGCTGGCCGGCGTGCCGCACGGGCAGTGGCGTGATGCGCTCTCGGGCGCCGCGCTCACCGTCGACGATCACACGCCCTCGTTCACCGCGCTGCCGCTGTCGTTCGCCGTCTACCTCCCGGAGGGTTCTGCATGCCTCGAGTAGCAGTCATCGTCGCGGTCGCGCTCGCCCTCTCCGCCGCCGGTTGCGGCGCGGGCAACGACGGCTCGTTGCCGTATCACCCGTTCGATCCGGGCTCGGGCCATTCCGGCGACTACGGCTCGGGCTCCGGCGCGGACGGCGGAAACGTCCCGCCGGGCCCACCGATGTGCGTCGAAGCGGAGCGCCGCTGCCCGCACACGTTCACGTACGCGGGCGCGGGCGGGAGCAACCCGGAGAAGTCGGTGACGCTGATCGGCGACTTCGCCACCGACGGGTGGACCGTGGGCGCGGCGATGGCGGTCACCGGCACGCAGTGGTCGGTCGCGGTGCCGGCGCCGTGGAATGGCCAGGTCACCTACAAGTTTCACGTGGTGTATCAGGACGCGACCGAGAAGTACCTCGCCGACCCGGCCAACCTCACGCAGGTCGACGATGGGTTCGGCGGCAAGAACTCGGTGCTCACCGCCGGCACGTGCACCGACTGGACCTGCGCGTCGACGGCGATCTCGTGCCCGGGCGGCGCGGTGGGCGGCTTCGACTGGCGCGACGCGGTGATGTACTTCGTGTTCGTCGATCGATTCGTCGACGGCGATCCGACCAACAACAATCCGGTGGTCGCGCCGCTCCTGCAAACGCCGGCCAACTGGCAGGGCGGCGACTGGGCGGGCGTGACGCAGAAGATCCAGGCCGGCTACTTCGCCACGCTCGGGGTCAACACGCTGTGGCTGTCGGTGCCCATGGACAACACCGACTCGACCGGCATCGGCGACGACGGGATGACCTACACCGGCTATCACGGCTACTGGCCCCGCGATCTCTCCAAGACCGAAGCGCGCTTCGGCACCAACGTGGAGCTCAAGGCGCTGGTCGACGCGGCGCACAAGGCCGGCATGAAGGTGCTGATCGACTACGCGATGAACCACGTGCACAAGGACGCGCCGATCTACCAGGCGCACATGAACGACGGCTGGTTCAACCCGCTGGTGGTCAACGGGCAGAACTGCGTGTGCGGCTCGGCGGCGTGCTCGTACGACGGCCCGATGGCCAAGGTGTGCTGGTTCGAGGACTACCTGCCCGACTGGAACTTCACCAACGCGGCGGCGCGCGCCTACTCGGTGCAGAACGCGATCGACTGGATCACCGGCTCGGGCTTCGACGGCTTCCGGCTCGACGCGGTCAAGCACATCGAGGTGTCGTGGCTGACCGATCTGCGCTCGCGGCTGACCAAGGAGATCGAGCCGGTGTCCAAGCAGCACACCTATCTGGTCGGCGAGACCTTCACCGGCGATCAGGCGCTCATCAAGAGCTTCATCGATCCGTGCAACAACCTCGACGGGCAGTTCGACTTTCCGCTGCGCGCGTCGATGAACAGCGTGGTGCTCGAGCGCCAGGGCAAGATGACGGATCTGATCAGCTTCATGGACTCGAACGACGGCTATTACGGGCAGAGCGTGATGTCGACGTTCCTCGGCAACCACGACGTGCCGCGCTCGATCCACTTCGCCGAGGACACGCCGGCGTGGAGCGACGTGTGGGCGAACGGCAAGGATCGCGCGTGGACCAACCAGCCGCCGCTGGTCGCGGGGACCTCGGCGTACGAGCGCGTGGCGCTGGGCATGGCGCTGCTCATGACCAACCGCGGGATCCCGCTCATCTACTACGGCGACGAGGTGGGCATGCCGGGCGCGGGCGATCCGGACAACCGGCGCTTCATGCAGTGGAGCGGCTACTCGGCCGGGCAGCTGCTGCTGCAGGGCAAGATCCAGAAGCTGGGCGCGCTGCGCACCGCGCACTCGGCGCTGCGACGCGGCACGCGCACCACGCAGGCGTCCGACGACGACAGCTGGAGCTACCTGATGACCGACGGCAACGATAAGGTCTACGTGATGGTCAACCGATCCGACGCGGACAAGACGGTCGGCGGGCTGCCGGTCGGGCCGATCAAGGACGAGATCTCGGGCGACATGCTGACCGGACCGTCAGTGAACGTGCCTGCGCGTGGGTTCCGGATCCTGCCGGTGCCGTAAAGCGCTATTGTCGCGGCGTGGCCCGTCTCGAGGACTCGTTCTTCACGCTCTCGCCCGAGCGCGTGCTCACCTCCGTCGAGGTCGGCGGGCGGCGCGCGACCGGCTACGCGCTCGCGCTGAACAGCCTCGAGAACCGCGTGTACGAGGTGGAGCTCGAGGATGAGACCCGCCTGGTGGCCAAGTTCTATCGGCCCGGGCGCTGGTCGCGCGAAGCGATCCTGGCCGAGCACGCGTTCCTCGCCGAGTTGGCGGAGGCCGAGGTGCCGGTGGTGCCGCCGCTCGATCTGGGCGACGGGACGCTGCGCGAGTCGCAGGCCGAAGGCGGCGCGCTGTGGTACGCGGTGTTTCCCAAGGTGCGCGGGCGCGTGCCGGAGGAGCTGTTCGACGAGCAGCTCGAGCAGCTCGGGCGGCTGATCGCGCGGCTGCACAACGTGGGCGCGGCGCGCGCGGAGCCGGCCCGACCGGCGCTCACGCCGGAGAGCTACGGCGCGGCCAGCGTGCGGCTGCTCACCGACGGGCCGTGGGTGCCGGCGGAGCTGCGCACGCGGTTTCGCGCGGTGGGCGACGCGATCGTCTCGGCGTGCACCGGCGCGTGGCAGGGCCTCGAGCAGATTCGCATCCACGGCGACTGCCACCTGGGAAACCTGCTGTTCGGGATCACCGCGGCCAATCCGTTCGGCACGCCGTTCTTCCTCGACTTCGACGACTTCCTCGCCGGCCCGCCGGTGCAGGACTTGTGGCTGATCGCGCCCGGGCGCGACGAGGAAGCGCTGCGCCAGCGCAACATCCTCGCCGACGCGTACGACAGCATGCGCCCGTTCGATTACCGATCGCTGCGCCTGGTCGAGCCGCTGCGCACGCTGCGCATCTTGCGCTACGCGGCGTGGATCGCGGCGCGCTGGGAGGATCCGGCGTTTCAGCGCACGTTCCCGCACTTCACCGAGTACTCGTATTGGGACCGCGAGGTGCAGGTGCTCGAGGAGCAGCGCGCGCGCGTCGAGCAGGCGCTCAGCTAGGGCGATGAATCCTTCCTTGCGCCAAAGGCGGCGTTCCATCGCGGGAGCGATGCGGCGCGCGTGGGTGGAGATCGCGATCGCGACGCTGCTGTGTGCCGGCAGCGCGCGCGCCGACGAGCCGGCCGCGCCGCCACCGCCGGCCGTGGTCGCCCCGCTCGAGCCGGCGCCCCGCCCGCTGAAGCGCAGACCGATGTTCTGGCTCGCGGTGCTCGGCGGCGTCGCGGTGGTGGCGAGCGGTGTCACGCTGGCGATCGTGCTCGGCAACGCGACGCGCGATCCGAGCGCCACCATCGGCGTCGGCACGGGCAACTAGGTGCGCACGGCACGGCTCGCGCTCCTCCTGCTCGGGATGGTCGCCGCCTGTGAGCAACTCCGCCCGTGCCGCGAGCTCACCCTGCTGGTCACCGTCACCTTCCCGGGCGCAATCGCTGCCGCCGACGCGCTCGAGCTCGACGTCTCGATCGACGCCGCCGCACCCAAGACCAACGCCTTCATGCGCACCCCCGGCCCCACCTCCGGCACGGTCGAGATCGACTTCCCCAACGGCTACCCCGAAGGCCACACCGTAACCCTCACCTGCACCGCCACCCAATCCGGCGCCCTCGTCGGCACCGGCACCGCCACGCTCGTCCTCCCCCCCACCTGCGCCACCGTCCCCCTCACGCTAGCGCCTCCATAGGTCCCTCAGCGGAGGGTGATGGCGATCCAGAGGCGGCGGGATTGGTGGGGGGGGAGCCAGAGGAGGCGATCGCCGGTGTTGAGGGCGTTGCCGGGGGCGGTCCAGGGTTCGAGACAGATGAAGTCTTTGCCGGCGACGGTCCAGACGACCCAGTGGGTGAACTCGTCGGAGGCGCCGACCTCGATGCGACGGCCGCTGGGGAGGACGATGGCGGATTGGGTGGAGCCGTGGTCGTGCAGGTGCAGGTCGACCTCTTTTTGCGTCAGGTCGAAGCCGTGGAAGGCGCGGTCCGCCTTGGTCACGTTGTCGAAGGCGCGGGTGGCGCGCGTCTCGATCGTGGTGCGCGCCTTTTCGCCGTCGGGGACGTGGAAGTACGGGTGGAAGCCGGCGTGCAACGGCATGGGCTGGTCGCCGCGGTTTTCGTAGCGCTGCGCGATGGTGAGCGTGGCGCCGCGCAGCTCGTAGGTGAGCTCGACGCGAAAGTCGAACGGAAAGCGCTCGCGCGTCTCGGCCGACGACGCGAGCGCCAGGACCACGCGCGCGCCGCCGTCGCGATCGCCATCCTTGGAGCGATCGACAATTTCCCAGGGCAGGTTGCGCGCGAAGCCGTGCTGCTTCATCTCGCGCGTGCCGTAGCGGTCGTCCTTCAGCCGCCCCGCCGTCGGAAACAGCACCGGCACGCCGCCGCGCACGTTCTTGGTCGGGTCGAGCAGCGTCGCGTCGTCCATCGACAGCACCGGCACGTCGCCGACCGAAAAGCGCGTCGCCATGCCGCCGCGGCCCGGCGCGATCTCGGCCTCCGAGCCGGCGCTGGTGTCGCGCAGCACCACCACCGGCAACGGCTGCGCCTTTTCGCTGACCTCAAACATGAGTGGGCCTCCCTGGGTTCACGCGCGCACTCGCATCGGCACCGCCGGGAACACCCAGCCGCCAAAGCGCCGCTCGAGCTCGAGCGCCACCGCGATGGTCACGTGATCGTTGCCGGCGCGGCTGGCGATCTGCACGCCGAGGGGCAGCCCTTCGGCGGAGAGCCCGAGCGGCACCTGCGTGACCGGAAACTCGAGCACGTTGAAGATCGCGGTGTACTGAAAGTTGAACGGCAGCAGCATCGGTCGATAGTGGCGCGGCGCGGTCGACGGAAACGACGGGTAGAGGATCACGCCGTGCGCGCCGAGCTTTTCGTTGAGCTCCGCCTTGAGCGCGTGGCCGTGCTCGAGCGCCTTCTTGGAGAGCCCCGGCAGGTACTGCGGGATCTTCTCGGCGAGCGCCAGCATGATCGCCGGCAGCGTGTGCGCCGAGCGGTTCACCATCCAGCGCACGAGCTCGCGGCCGCCGCTGGTCGGCTCGCCGTGAGCGCCGAGGTGATCACTGAAGCGGGTCTCGGCGGCTTCGTCCATCATCGCCGACCAGATGTCGAACGAGTGCTTGAGCCGGGCGAGCTGCAGCGGCTCGACGCGTGCGCCGCGCGAGGCCAGGTGCGCGGCGACGTCGCGTTGCGCGGCCTTGAGCTCGCCGGAGACGCGGATCAGGCCGTTGTCCTCGACGTCGTAGAAGGTCAGCTCGGAGAGCTTCACCTGGGCCGGATCGCCGATCGCCATCGGCTCGCAACCCCCGTCTTCGCCGTCGGGACCGGCGATCGCGCGGAGAAACGGCATGAGGTCTTCGGCGCGCCGGCACAACGGACCGGTGGTGTTGAACTTGCGCGCGGCGTTCTCGGCCATCGGCCAGTGGCCGGTCGCCGGCACCAGCCCGCCGGTCGGCTTGTGGCCGAACACGCCGTTGAAGAACGCGGGCATGCGGATCGACCCGCCGATGTCCGCGCCGAGCCCCATCGGCGACGCGCCCGCGCCCACCAGCGCGCCCTCGCCGCCGGACGAGCCGCCGACGGTGCGGCGCGGGTCGTAGGGATTGTTGGTGCGGCCGTAGACGTTGTTGAAGGTCTCCATCCACATCATCAGCTCGGAGACGTTGGAGACGCCGAGCGGGATCGCGCCCGCCGCGCGCAGGCGTTGAACCGCGGTCGCGTCGCGCTCGGCCAGGCGATCCTTGCGCGACACCAGCCCGGACGTCTGACGCAGCCCGGCCACGCCCATGCACTCCTTGATGGTGCACGGCACGCCGTGAAACGGCCGCTCCGCCTCGGGCGCGCCGGCGCGCACCTGATCGTCCGCCACCCCGGCCTCGACGCGCGCCTCGGCGAAGCGCTCGTGCACCATCGCGTTGAGCACTGGATTGACCTGCTCCGTGCGACGGATGTGCGCCTCCACCACCTCGCGCGCGCTGACCTCACGGCTGCGAATCAGCTGCGCCAGGCGGGTGGCGGACAGCGTGAGGAGCACGTTCATCGCGGCGAGGATAGCATGCTAGTCTCGCCGCCCGTGCCGGCCATTCTGACCGTCCAGAACGTCGAGAAGAGCTTCGGCTCGAGGCACGTGCTGGGCGGCGTCTCGTTCGCGGTGCACGATCGCGATCGCATCGGGCTGGTCGGGCTGAACGGGTCGGGCAAGTCGACGCTGTTGCGCATGATGGTGGGCGCCACCGGCGATCCGAACGATCTGCCGGACACGGGGCTGATCACGCGGCAGCGCGACCTCACGGTCGAGTACGTGCCGCAGGAGCCGAAGCTGGCGCCCGATCGTACGGTGGTCGAGACGCTGCGCGAGGGGCTGCGCGCGCACGCTGACACGCTCGCGCGACTGCACGCGCTCGAGAGCCGCCTCGGCGAGCTGCAAGACGAAAAGCTGCACGCGGCGCTCCTGGAACAGGGCGAGCTGCACCAGCGCATCGACGATCTCGGCGGGTGGGACCAGGAGCACGAGCTGCGCGGGCTGCAGGCCGCGCTCAAGCTGCCGCCCTTCGACGCGCTGGTGGGCACGCTTTCGGGCGGCGAGCAGCGCCGCGTGGCATTGGCGCGCGCGCTGCTCGGGCGGCCCGCGCTGTTGGCGCTCGACGAGCCGACCAACCACCTCGACGCGACCACCATCGAGTGGCTCGAGGCGCGCCTCACCGCGCTGGCTGGCGCGCTCTTGCTGGTGACCCACGATCGCTACTTCCTCGACCGCGTGGCGACGCGCATCCTCGAGCTGGATCGCGGCAGCATCTATTCGTACGACGGCAGCTACACGCGCTTCCTCGAGCAGCAGGCCGAGCGGTTGGCCAACGAAGACCAGCGCGAGCGGGCGCGCGCGTCGTTCGTGCGCAACGAGCTCGACTGGATCCGCCGCGGGCCGCAGGCGCGCGCCACCAAGCAGCAGGCGCGCATCGATCGCTTCGATGCCGCGGTGGCCGCCAAGCCGCGCGCGGAAGACCGCCGCACCGGCCCGATGACGCTGCAGCTCCCCACCGGCGGGCGCATGGGCAAGACCATCCTCGAGCTGCGCGACGTGGGCAAGTCGCTGGGCGGCAAGCGGCTGTTCGAGCACCTGACGCTGATCCTCAAGCCGGGCGATCGCATCGGCGTGGTCGGCCCCAACGGCGCCGGCAAGACCACGCTGGTGCGCACGCTGATCGGGCAACTCCCGCCCGACGAGGGCGAGGTGGTGGTGGGCATCAACACGCGCTTCTCGTATCTCGATCAGGCGCGTGCGGCGTTGCGCGACGACAAGACCGTGCTCCAGGAGGTCTCCGACGGCGACGAGCACGTGTACCTCGAGAGCGGGCCGGTGCACGTGCGCACGTTCTTGCGCATGATGCTGTTCGACGATCGCTTCGCCGACACGCCGGTGGGCGCGCTGTCGGGCGGAGAGCGCAACCGCGTGCTGCTCGCGCGGCTGCTCCGTCGCGGCGGAAATCTGCTGGTGCTCGACGAGCCGACCAACGATCTCGATCTGGTGACGCTCGGCGTGCTGGAAGACGCGCTGGTCGAGTTCCCCGGCTGCGCGCTGGTGGTCTCGCACGATCGCTGGTTCCTCGACAAGGTGGCGACCGGAATCCTGGCCTTCGAAGGCGCCGGCCGGGTCACGTTCTACGAGGGCGACTACTCGTCGTACCTGGCGCGCAAGAAGACGCCCGCGCCGCTGGCATCGGCGCCGAAGAGCGCGGCCGCCAAGCCGAGCGTCGCGCGCAAGCAGAGCTTCAAGGAGAAGACCGAGCTGGCCGGCATGGAGGCCGCCATCCAGGTCGCCGAAGCGCGCGTCGCCGGGCTGGAGGCGATCCTCGCCGACCCGTCGGTGTACAAGTCGCGCAGCGCGGAGGTGCCGGCGCTGGTCGCCGAGCTGGACGGAAAGCGGCTGGAGGTCGAGCGGCTGTACGCCCGCTGGCAGGAATTGGAGCGCGGATGATCTCGTTCACCAACGTCACCAAGCAGTACGGCGCGCAGGTGCTGTTCGTCGATGCGTCGTTCCAGATCAACCCGGGCGAGAAGGTCGGGCTGGTGGGGCCGAACGGATCCGGCAAGACCACCATCTTCCGCCTGATCACCGGCGAGGAGTCGAGCGACGACGGCGCGATCGATCGGCCGCGCCGTATGACCATCGGCTACTTCCGGCAGGACGTGGGCGACCTCAAGGGGCGCAGCGTGCTGGCCGAGACCATCGCCGGCGCGGGCGAGGTGGCGGATCTCGGCGAGGAGCTCAAGCACCTCGAAGAGCGCATGAGCGCGGCGGGCGACGATCTCGACAAGGTCGTCGAGCGCTTCGGCGAGGTGCAGGCGCGCTACCAGGAGCTGGGCGGCTACGACGTCGAGGCGCGCGCGCATACCATCCTCGCCGGCCTGGGGCTGCAGCCCGATCAGGTGATCAACGACGTGGGCAAGCTGTCGGGCGGCTGGAAGATGCGCGTGGCGCTGGCGCGCATTCTATTGATGCGGCCCGATGCGCTCTTGCTGGACGAGCCGACCAACTACCTCGACATCGAATCGATCTTGTGGCTCGAGCAGTTCCTGCGCGAGTACCCGGGCGCGGTGATGATGACCTGCCACGATCGCGACGTGATGAACCGCGTGGTCAAGAAGATCGTCGAGATCGACGGCGGGCAGGTGCGTAGCTACACCGGCGACTACGACTTCTACGAGCGGGCGCGCGCGCTCGAGACCGAGCGGCGCGAGGCGGAGTACCAGCGGCAGCAGTCGATGCTCGCCAAGGAGATGCGCTTCGTCGAGCGCTTTCGCGCGCAGGCGGCCAAGGCGTCGCAGGTGCAGAGCCGGATCAAGAAGCTCGACAAGATCGAGCGCATCGAGCCGCCGCGCCGGCTGGTCGAGAAACAGTTCGACTTCCGCAAGCCGCCGCGCTCGGGCGACGACGTGATCAAGGTCGAAGGGCTGTGCAAGGCGTACGGGACGCGCAAGGTGCACGACCACCTGGACATGCTGATCCGGCGCGGCGAGCGTTGGGCAGTGATGGGCGAGAACGGCGCCGGCAAGACCACGCTGCTCAAGATGATGGCCGGCGTGCTGCAGCCGGACGCCGGCGAGGTCACCGTCGGTGCGTCGACGCAGATGGGCTACTTCGCGCAGCACCAGATGGAGCAACTCGACGGCGACCACACGGTCTTGCAGGAGCTGCAGGAGCACGCGCCCACCGCGGGCATCGGCATCCTGCGCAACCTGGCCGGCGCGTTTGGCTTCCAGGGCGACGAGGTGGAGAAGCCGGTGCGCGTGCTCTCGGGCGGCGAGCGCGCGCGGCTGGCGCTCGCCAAGATCCTCTACGACGCGCCCAACCTGCTGGTCCTCGACGAGCCCACCAACCACCTCGACCTGGTCACCAAGAAGGCGCTGGTCAAGGCGCTCGGCACCTACGAGGGCACGGTGGTGTTCGTCTCGCACGATCGCGCGTTTCTGCGCGCGCTCGCCACGCGGGTCATCGAGCTCTCGCCCGCGGGCCCGCACATCTACGGCGGCCCCTACGACGAGTACGTGGCCGCGACCGGCCACGAAGCGCCCGGCATGCGCCAGCTCGGATAGGGTCGCCGATGTTGGGGATCGCGTTCGAGGGATGTGCGTGCCGCGCGGCATTTCACGCGGGCGTGGCGGCGGGGCTCGAGGATGCGGGCGTGCGCGTGCAGTTGGCGGCGGGCGCGTCGTCGGGAGCGCTGATCGCCGCGGGGATCGCGGCTGGGCGGTCGGCGGAGCTGCCGTCGGTGTGGCGCGGGTTGGGTGGGCGATCGATCCTGTCGATGCGCAGGGTGCTGCGCAACTGGTCGCCGTTCGACATGAGCCATCTGGTGCGCTCGACGCTGCGCACGCAGCTCGGCGTGGCGGACCTGCGCTCGAGCCCGCTGGAGGCGTTGATCACGGCGACGCGAATTCCCACGTTCGAGCGGCGCGTGTTCTCCAGCCGCGAGGAGCCGGACCTGATCGCGCCGCTCCTCGGATCGTGTTTCTTGCCGGTGTTGTACGGGCGGCCGGTGTGGTTGCGTGGAGAGCTGCTGGCGGACGGGGGCATCACCGACAACCTGCCGATCGAGGCGCTGGTCGAGCGCGGCTGCGACGAGGTGATCGCGGTGGTGACGTCGACCGATGGCACCGCGCTGAAGACCCCGCTGCGGCCGCGCTGGATCCCGCGCGCGGACGGTGCGCGGGTGCAGGTGATCAAGCCTCGCACCCCGCTCGCCATTCGTTCGTGGGAGCTCGATCCCGACCGCATCGCCCGCGCCATCGACGAGGGGTTCGCGCGCGGCCGCGAGCTGGGCGCGTGACGGAATAGTCCGCGCGGCTCCGCCGTAGTACGAAGGGTGGGTTCTCGAAAGAAGCGGGTGTTCCTCGGGCTACTGGCGCTGATCGCCGCCAGCATCGTGTGGCTGCCCGCGCTGCACCTGCTCTACGCGCGCAAGCCGCCCGCGCAGAAGCTGGCCGCGCGGCAGCTCGCGCTGTGGGCCGATCCCACGGCGCGCGGCGCCGAGATCGCGAAGATGCGCGGGACCAACGCCGAGTGGGACTTCATGGCGCGCAGCTTTCTGGTGTGGTCGCTGGCCAACGTGGCGCTGCGCGATCCGGGCGGCAAGATCGACGCGCTGCGGGTAATCGATCAGATCATCGACGAGACGCTCGCGCTCGAGAAGTCGCGCGGCATGTGGGTGTTCCTCATGCCCTACTCGCGCGACAAGCCGTGGATCGACCAGCCGCGCAGCCAGTTTGTCGACGGCGAGCTGGCGCTCATGCTGGCGTTGCGCTGCCTGGTAGAAGATCGGCCCGCCTACCGCGAGATCTTGCGCGAACGCGTCGCGCTGATGGAGGCGCGCATGCGGCGTAGCCCGGTGCTCTCGGCGGAGAGCTACCCGGACGAGTGCTGGACCTTCTGCAACACGGTCGCGCTCGCCGCCATGCGCGTGGCGGATCACCTCGACGGCAGCGATCACTCGCCGCTGTTTCGCGAGTGGGTGGCGATCGCGCGCAAGAAGCTGGTGCACCCGGAGACCGGCTTGTTGGTCTCGAGCTACACGCGCGCGGGCGAGCCGCTCAACGGGCCGGAGGGCTCCTCGATCTGGATGGCGGTGCACTGTCTGCAGCTCATCGACGAGCCGTTCGCGCGCGACCAATACCAGCGGGCGCGCCGCGAGCTCGGGCGCGAGGTGCTCGGATTCGGCTACGCGGCGGAGTGGCCGCGCTCGTGGCGGGGTCCGCGCGACGTCGATTCCGGGCCGGTGATCCCGCTGCTCGACGCGAGCCCCGGATCGAGCGGGCTGGCGTTCGTGGGCGCAGCCAGCTTTGGCGACGAGGACTACCTCCGGCGGCTGTCGACGACGCTCGAGCTGGCCGGCTTCCCGATCGAGGAGAACGGCACCTTGCGCTACGCCGCGTCGAATCAGGTCGGCGACGCGGTGATGCTGTACGCGATGACGCTCGGCCCGGCGTGGGAGAAGGTGAAGGCCGTCCGATGACCAGGGCGATCAGGCCGTTCCGGGCGCTGTGGCGCGCGCCGGTGTTCTCGCCGCTCGGTTTCTTGTGGCGCGCGCTCGTGATCACGATCGCGTATGTGCTGTGCCACGCGTGCGGCTTGCGCGCGTACACCTCCGTGCTGAGCGGTACCTCGGCCGACCGGGGCGCCACGATGCTTGGCCTGGTGTACGTGTTCTTCCACTTCGCGTTCGTGATTGGCGTGCCGATCCTGCTGCTGGGCGCAGCTGGCTTACGCTTGCTCTTGGCGCTCCGCCAAAAGTTAAAAAGTTAAGTCCGCTTGTTATCCGTTATGGCGGCTGGTTATCCGTCGTCGGCGGTGGAGCGGAAGATGGCTTGGGCCATGAGCGAGGTTTCGGTGTCGGCGCGGCGGCGGTAGAGATCGGCGCGCAGGCGCTTGATGCTCACGTCGCCGGGGGCGGATTGCGCGGCGAGCTCGATCAGATGGCAGGCCAGCTGGAGATCGCCCGCCGAGGCGAGCGTTTCGGCGCGCTGGGCCAGCCGGGTCGCGCCGCCGGCCAGCGCCGCCAGCTCGCCGGCCAGCACGCGGGCCGGTGACGGCTTCAGGTTCGCCGGGTTGCCGTCGTACCAACCGCCGTACAACCGCCACAGGTTGCGCACGATGAACTCGGGCTCGTCGTACACCGGCCGCAGGTAGGGCCGTTCGAGCAGGTGCGCGGGCGCGCGGACGGTGTGCAGGATCTCGTCGAGCGCCGCGCCGGCGTTCATCATCGCCAGCGTCTGATCGTGCAGCGACTCGAGCAGCTCGGCGGTCTCCGACAGCGCCTGCGCGACGCGCCCCGCGCCGTAGATCGGCACGCCGTGACCGGGGCTGAGCACCTCGGCGCCCAGCGCAGCCATCTCGCGCAGCGCCGCCGCCCACTCGCGCGGATAGCGCTGCACCTTTTGCGGATTGCCCGCGTTGGGCGTGGCCCAGATGAACAGATCGCCCGTACACAGCAGCTTGCGCGCGGGAATCCACACCCAACTGTGATCGTCGGTCTCGCCGCGCGCGTGGTGCAGCTCGATGCGCTCGTCGCCGGCGATGATCACGTGCGTACGGTCGTAGGTCACGTCGGGATAGCGATACTCGACCGGCCACGCGACCGTCGCGCGAAACTGCCGCGAGTTGATGCAGCTGTTGTAGCCGCTGGTCAGCTTATAGCGATCGAAGCGCGCCGGCAGCGCGCTGTGCGAGACCACCTGCGGCCGCGGCCAGCCCTTCTCGACGGCCTCCGCGTCGAAGCGCTCGACGCCGAACACGTGATCGATGTGACCGTGCGTGTAGACCGCGGTGTGCAGCGGCCGCGCGGACCAGTTGCGCAGGCTGCCGTAGACCATCGGCGCGAACACGAAGCCGCCGGTGTCGACCAGCAGCAGCCCTTCGGCGGTGTCGAGCGCGACCACGTTGGCCATGCTGGAGACGAAGGCGGCGCGATCGGCGATCTCCTCGAGCACCATCAACGGCGTGAACGGGTGGCGCTCGAGCGTCGACACGGCGCCGGTCCACAGTTGGTCGGCGAGCTCCCGGACGATGCCCATGTCCTATACTCCGCCCATGCGCCTCGCCACGGCAACCCTGTTGATGATGCTCGCCGCGCCCGCGCTGGCGCAGGACACGGTCCCCGACGCGCCCAACAGCGTGGCCGGGCGCGCGATCTGGAAGGTGATCGCGCGCGGGCTGTCCAAGCCGCTCGGGCTGGCCTACGCGCCGGGAGATCCGGTGAAGGAGCGGCTGTTCATCGTCGAGCAGACCGGCAAGGTTCGCGCGCTGGTGAACGGAGTGGTGGAGGAGCGGCCGCTCCTCGACGTGGGCGACCGCCTGTCGCATGGCACCGAGCAGGGCCTGCTGGGGCTGGCGTTCCATCCGAAGTACGCCGAGAACGGGCGGCTGTTCATCAACTACACCGACAAGCACGGCGACACGCACATCGCCGAGTTTCGCGTGCGCAAGGAGGCGCCCGGGCGCGTCGATCCGGCCAGCGAGAAGGACTGGCTCAAGGTCGACCAGCCGTACTCGAACCACAACGGCGGCCAGCTGGTGTTCGGCCCCGACGGCAAGCTGTACATCGGGCTGGGCGACGGCGGGTCGCACGACGATCCGCACGGCAACGGGCAGAACCGGCGCGTGCCGCTCGGCAAGATGCTGCGGCTCGACGTGGACGCGCCGCAGTTCTCGCTCGAGACGCACCTGATCGGGCTGCGCAACCCGTGGCGCTATTCGTTCGATCGCGCGACCGGCGACCTGTACATCGCCGACGTCGGCCAGAACAAGTACGAGGAGATCGACGTGCTCGCCGCCGCCGATGCGCTGCGCGGCGGGCAGAACTTCGGCTGGAACCGCATGGAGGGGCTGCACTGCTTCCCACACGCGACTTGCGATCAATCCGGCCTCACCCTGCCGGTCGTCGAATACTCGCATCGCGCCGGCTGCTCGATCACCGGCGGCTTCGTCTATCGCGGCAAGGCGCTGCCCATGCTCGACGGCGTGTACTTCTACTCCGACTTCTGCACCGCCATCCTGCGCGGCTTCCGCTACAAGGCCGGCAAGGTGCAGGACCACCAGGACTACAAGAAGGCCTTCGATCCCGACTACCACCTCGCGCAGATCGACACCTTCGGCGAAGACGCCGCCGGCGAGCTCTACCTGGTGTCGCTCGAAGGCACGATCTACAAGCTGGTCGCCAAGTAGCTCAGACCAACGTGGCGTGCGGGTAGCTCGTGGCGTCGTCGTCGAGGAGACGGCGGCCGACCGAATCGGCGAGCTGGCGCATCTCGAAGGGCGCGAAGAGGTGGATGAAGCCGAACCAGGCGCCGAACGCGGTGGCTTCGGCGGGCGGCGCGGAGGATTGGTGCCGCAGGTGGGCGACGGGCGCGGCGAGGAGCCGGCCGGCGCTGGCGCCGAGGTCCAGCGCGCGATTGGCCTCGCTGGTGAGGAAGCTGGCGAGGATCGGACCGCTGGGTGACAGGAGCGTGCAGGCGGCGAGCACGCGGCGGCGCTCGTCGGCGTCGAGCACGTGCGAGAGGCTGCCCCAGCCGAGCAGGATGGCGTCGTAGCGGCGTCCGCGCAGCGGGGCGGCGCCGTTGCCCTCGCCGTCGAGGATCGCGCGCGTCAGATCCTCGTAGCGCGCGACGTGAACCTCGCCGGCGCCGATCACCCCGCGGCAGCGTAGGGCGGCGCCGGGCGCCGGCTCGAACGCGTCGACGCGATGACCGCGCTCGACCAGGTGCCGCACCTCCGGCCCCTCCCCCGCCGCCGCCACCAGGATGCGCGCAGGCGGCGCGGGCAACCGGCGCTCGAACCACGCGATCTCCCACGCCGCGAGCGCGCGCGCCGGCCGCCTCCCCGCCGCCGCCTGATAGATCGCGATCGACACTTGCCCCTGCTCCTCGAGGCTCAACGCCCGCGCGAAAAACCCGGTCGCCACGCCATGCGCCGCCGCGCGCGCGCGCCCGAGCCACCCCCCCGCCTGCAAATATCCGCGCGCCACCCGCGCCAGCATCGCCATCGCGTCCAGCAAATACTACCACCCCCGCCAAGATCCGAAATCCGGATCGATAACGAGCGGACTTAACTTTTTAACTTTTTCACAGCTTAAGTCCGCTCGCTAATTTAGGCTGCCCGGCGTTCGCGATCGCCGGAGGGTCCATGCGGTCTAGCGCTTGCGATCTTCCTTGGCGAGCGGGCCGGGCAGCGCGGCCGGCGACCTGGGGCCTTCGATGACCTTCGACGAGGTGCGGCCCTCGTCGCGGGCGATCGCAAAGCGCACCAGCGCGCGCAACACTCGAGAGCGCTGCACGCCGCCGAGCACCGTCACCAGCTGCTCGTAGACGGTCGGATCGACCAGCAGCGCGCCCACCGTGCCCTGCCCCGAGCGCACGTTGCGCGCGATCAGCGCGACGTCGCCCGACGCGCTCTCCAGGTTCGCGATCATCTTGGTGCGCTGCACGCTCTGGGCGACCGTGCCCACGTCCTTGGCGGCGCGCGACAGATTGTTGATCACCTGCTTGCCGTCGCCGTCGGTGGCGTCGAGGATCGCGTCCAGCCGCTTGACGCCGCTGTCGACGCGCGTCGCCAGCCGGTTGACCTGGGTCACGAGCTCGCCGACCTGATCGGAGGTGCGCTGATCGTAGAACAGCGCGTGCGCTAGCCCGGGCCCGGTCTCCGCCTGCTTGAGCAGCGCGCGCACCGACCCCATCGCGCCGCGAAAATTCGCGATGGTGTGCGGATCGGCCAGCTCGTGCGTGGCGATCGCCGCGTTGTCGGCGACGGTCTTGGCCCGGTCGAGGATCGCCGCCGCCTGATCCATCAGCTTGTTGAAATCCGCCGGCGCGGTGGTCTGCAGCTCACTGCCCGCCTCCAGCTGCGGCGACATCGTCGAGCCGATCGAGATCTCGATGATCTTGTCGCCGAGCAGGCCCTGCGAGCCGATGGTGGCCACCGAGTCCTGGTGGATGCGATCGAGCATCGTGCGGGCCACCTCCACGTCCACCCGCACCACCTTCTCGCCCGCCCGGCCCACCGCCACTCGCGTGACCGTGCCCACGTTCACGCCCGACAGCCACACCGGCGCGCCCTCGCGCAACCCACCGACCTCGGCAAACGAAGTGTGCAAGGTCACCCGCGACTCGAACACGTGGTGCTTGTTGCCGAGCAGCGCGACCACGCCCAGGCCCGCCACGATCGCGAGCAGCACGAACGCTCCCACCTTGAGCTCGAGCCGGCGATCCGGATGCTCCGATTCGACTTCCTTTTTCACGACGCTTTCCTTTCGGCTTCTTCGCCCCGCATGAACGCCGCCAGCGCGGCCGGCGGATCGCGCTTGACGGTCTCAGCGTCGACGACCAGCGCGATCTTGTGATCGAGCAGCAACCCCACGCGATCCGAGACGGCCAGCGCCGCGCCGATGTCGTGGGTGATCACGATCGAGGTCACGTGCAGGCGCTCCTTGAGCGACACGATCAGCTCGTTGATGCGCAGCGCGTTCGACGGATCGAGCCCGGTGGTCGGCTCGTCGTAGAGGATCACCTCGGGCCCGGGCGCCAGCGCGCGCGCCAGGCCGACGCGCTTCTTCATGCCGCCCGACAGATCCGACGGGCGCATGCGCTCGATCCCGGGCAGCCCCACCCACTCGAGACACTCGGCGACCCGCGCGGCGATCTTGGCGCGCGGCCACGCCTCGTCCAGCCCGTAGGCGACGTTCTCGCCCACCGACATCGAGTCGAACAGCGCCGCGCCCTGGAACAACATGCCGACCTTCTTGCGCACCTCGCGCAGGTGCTCCTCGTCGAGCGGAACGATGTCGGTCTCGCCGATCAGGATCTGCCCGGCGGTCGGCTTGTACAGCCCGATGAGCAGCTTGAGCAGCACGCTCTTGCCGCTCCCCGACGCGCCGAGCACGGTGAGCACCTCGCCGCGCCGCACCTCGAGGTCGAGCCCTTGATAGACGTGCTTGTCGCCGAAGCGCTTCGACAGCCCCTTCACCGACACCGCGACGTCGCTCACAGCGACACCAGGATCTTGGTGAGCAGGAAGTCGGTGGCGAGCACGGTGATGGCGATCGCGACCACGGTGCGGGTGGTGGCGCGGCCGACGCCTTCGGTGCCGCCGGTGGTGCGCATCCCCTCGAAGCAGGCGATCGCGCCGATCAGAAAGCCGAACACCACCGTCTTGAACAGGCCCGAGGTGAAGTCGTCGATGGTCACGAAGTCGTACACGCCGTGCAGAAACAGCGTCGGTGAGACGCCGTACTGTCCCCAGGCCACCAGCATGCCGCCGCCGGTGCCGACCAGATCGCACACCACCGCCAACAGCGGCAGCGCGAGGGTGCACGCGACGATGCGCGGCGCCACCAGCCGCTCGAGCGGGTCGGCTCCGAGCGCGCGCACCGCGTCGATCTGCTCGGTGACCGCCATGCCGCCGAGCTCCGCTGCGATCCCCGAGCCGACGCGCGAGCCCACCACCAGCGCGGTGAGGATCGGCCCGAGCTCGCGGAACAGCGCGGTCACAGTGGTCTGGCCGATGAACAGCTTGGCGCCGAAGCGCTCGAGCCCGACGCCGAACTGGAACGCCAGCACCATGCCGGCGAACGCCGACATCGCGATCGCCAGCGGCAGCGAGCGCAGCCCGATCTGCAGCACCTGGTAGACGAACAGCCGGAAGTGCGCGTGGCGCTTCACTGCGCGGCCGAGCGAGCGGCCGGCCAGCGTGGCGATCTCGCCGACGTGGCTGATCGCGCCGTCGACCGCGTGACCGACCCAGCCGATGGCCGGCGCCAGCGCGTTCACTTGCGTCTCCGCAGGTCGACGAACCCGTCGACGAAGCGCTGAAAGTCGGCTTGCCCGGCGGACTGGCGATCCGGCGGCGCGGCGTAGCTCAGGTCGAAGATGCAGCCGTTGCGCTTGATCACGTAGAGCTGCAGCGTGATCGGCACGCCGTCGAGCTTGGCGTCGACGCGGCTGTAGAGCGCGTCGCGCTCGGCGAGCTGCACCGTCCTCTCCTCGCGGATCTCGCGCTCGGTGTAGCCGATCAGCAGCTGCCCGGTCAGGTTGCGCAGCGGGGTCGCCTCGGCGTCGTCGCGGCAGGTGGCGTTGGACTCGATCACCCCGCCGCTCTGCGCATCGAAGAAGCCGATGCTCCCCGCTTCGCGATGCACCGCCTGCCACGACGGACCCAGCTCACCGACGCGATAGCACATGCCGCCCTGGCACAGCTCCTTGGACGCCTCGCTCCAGCGCGGCAGCGGCGTATGCGGGAGGCATCCCCCGACCAGCACGGCGCAGAGCACAAATCGGCGCGGGTCCATACGCGGGATCTAAGCGGAATGGGCGCGAGCAGGAGCGCTTGCGCCCGTCGCTGCCGTGTTTAGAACCGGCTAATCGCGGACGTCGAGCTGGTAGAGCTTGTTGTACAGCGAGTGGCGCACCAGCAGATCGGCGAACGCGGCCACGTCGCCTTCGTGGGTGCGGACGATCTCGAAGTTGGGCTCGATCGCGCCGAGCGCCTTGGAGAACAGGTAGGTCAGCACGTGGATCGACGGCGGGCTCGAGCCCTTGCCCTCGGCGATGTCCTCGAGCTCCTGCTTCTTCTGCAACACCACCGGGCGCAAGTCGGGGCGCAGCGCGTCGATGCGCGGCGTGCGGACCAGGCCGGCGATCATGCCCGCCAGGTTGCGCACATCGGCCAGGCGCGCCGCGGGCTCGAAGGTCGGCTCGACCAGCCCGACGAACAGCGGCATCACCCGCCCCGCCTCGCGGAAGCCCTTGAACACCAACGAGCGCGGCTCGACGTTGTTGTGCGCGAGGCCCTGATCGTGCAGCCGCGCGATCGACAAGGAGCCAATCAGGCCCAGGCTGAACACCTCCTCGAGCGACAGCTCGTGCGCCGCCAGATCCGAGCCGAAGCGCGGGTCGGCCACGTACTCGGAGAACAGCAACAGCTGGCGCGTCTGCTTGTCGTGCACGATCTTGTACAGCGCGGTCAGGTAGCCCTGCCGCACGCGCGTGAGGATCGGCAGGATCTTGGTGAGCCACTGGTGCACGAACGCATCCGCGTCGGGCTGCGCCGTCAGATCGATCGCCGTGACGATCTTGCGATAGGTGTTCTCGTCGGGGAAGCGACCCGCGCCGACCAGCTCCGGATCGGGCATGGCCAGGTAGATCGGGTGCCCCTTGACGCGCCCCAGGCTCTGCTCGAGCAGATAGCCGTAGCGCCCGAGCGTCACCTCCATGCGCTGGATGTCGAGCAGCGTGACCGACGGATCGAGCCGCGACTCGTACAGCTCCTCCGGGCTCCAGGTGACGGTGGTGATGTCGAAGCCGGTGGTCTTACGGAACGGCCCGCGGCTCTCCTCGTGCGACAGGCTCTCGACCGCGATCTCGAGCGCCGCCTTCACCTCGCCGGCGTTGGCGTAGCGATCCGACGGCTCGCGCTCGAGGCAGGTCTCGATGATCGGCCACAACGCCGCCGGCACCGCCTCGGCGTAGCGGATGCGGCTCTCGCGCTTGTGCACCACGCCGGTGGCGATGCGCTCGAGCAGCGACGCCAGATCCGGCACCTCGCCGTACAGCGACTCCTCGGAGAACATCGCGTACAGCGCGGTGCCGATCGAGTACACGTCGACGCGCGGGGTGATCGGCTGCTGGCCGAGCACGTCGTCGAGCAGCTCGGGCGAGATCGAGAACTCGGGCGAGCCGAGGATGCGCCCTTCGTAGAACGTCTTGTAGGTGCGCTGCTCGTCGGGCAACAGCGACGGCACCACCGAGATATCGAAGTCGAACACCACCGCGCGATCGCCGAGCGTGAGCACGTTGTGCAGCGTGAAGTCGCGGTGCACGATGCCGCGCGCGTGCAGCGCTTGCAGCCCGTCGAGCGCTTGCAGCAGCAGATCGACGCGCTCGCGCGGCGAGAGCTTGTTGATCGCCACCGTGTTGAGCAGCGACGCGCCGGCGAGCGGCGTGATCAACAGATAGTTGTCCGAGATCGGCGCGACCTTGAGCAGCGGCAGCACGTTTGGGTGCTCGACCCGTCCGATCTCGTCGAGCACGCGCTCCATGTGATCGAACAGCCGGCGCGAGACGTCGTCCTCGCGCAGCGCGAGCAGGAACTCCTCGCGGAAGGTCTTGGCCACCACCACCTCGCCCGGCTCGTCGTCGCGCCAGCGCGTCACCAGCCACGCCGAGCCCATCCCGCCGTGCCCGAGCTCCTTGCCCGAGGTCGCGTAGGTGAACCCCTGATCGGTGAAATGGACGTCCGCCTGCCGCAGGTCCGCCGCGCGCAGGCGTGCAAGCTCGACGGGGGCTTCAGCCATTTCGCCGACTGTAGCTCAGATCCGCGGGCTTTTCACCGGCGGCGGCGCGGGCGCACGAGGCCACCCGCGAGCAGCAGCACGAACAGCCACGCGCTCTGCGCGTTCCCCGCGCGCGCCTGACAGCCGCAGCCGGCGACCGGCGTCGGATCGTGCGCCGGATCGCCGCCGCCGCCGACCGGCCCGGCGCCCGCTCCCCCGTCGCTGCCGTTGGTGATCACGCACTCGCCGCCGGTGCACACGTGGCCCGCCGGGCAGACCGCGCCCGCGCACGCGTCCTGGCACACGCCGCTGTCGCAGAACGTGCCGGGTGCGCAGCCGTTCGCGCAGCTCGGATCGAAGCACGTGCCGCTCACCGGGTCGCACTTGTCGGCGCCGACGCAGGTCAACCCCGCGCACTGGTTGCAGCCGGGCACGCACAGGCCGCCCGCGCACACCTGCATCGCCGGGCAGGTAACGCTCTTGCACGGATCCACGCAGCTCCCAAGCCGGCACTCGGTTCCGAGCGGGCACACGATGCCGTCGCACGCGCCCATGCATTGCCCGCCGCGGCACACCTGGTCGGCCGGGCACGTGATAACAGAGGGCGCGCACGCCGGATCCGAGCACAGCCCGGTCGCCGCGTCGCAGGTCATCTGCCCCGCGCAGGCGAACTCGCTCGACTGCGCGCAGTGCGGCACGCACTCGCCGTTCGAGCACACGTCGCCCGCGTTGGGGCAGACGGCGCCGTCGTCGACGACGCCGTTGCAGTCGTTGTCGAGCCCGTCGCAGCGCTCGGTGTCGGGCTGGTACAGGTCGATGCAGGTGAGCGTGCCCTTGTCGCAGCGGTTGACGCCGTGGTCGCACACGCCGCCCTTCCCCGTCGAGCACACGGTGCCACCGCCCGAGCACTCCACGCCCTGCACGCTGGTGACCAGATCGGTGAAGGTGTTGTTCGACCCGCCGAAGATGTCCTCCCAGGCGAAGTAGAACTTTCGTGTAACGATCTTCGAGTCGTAGATCACCAGGTGCACGAACGAATTGGCGCCGGTGTCGTCGGGGTTGAACTGGCGCTGCGAGTAGTAGACGAAGCCTTCGCCGTTCTGAAACCGCAAGGGGGTCGCGCAGCAGTTGCCGCCCGCGCACGAGCCGTGCTGCGCGTGGTCCTCGGGCGTGACCAGGAAGAAGCCGATGTCGCCGCCGGTGTAGTTGGGATCGTTCTTCACGTCGAGCACCACCTGCGCGCCGGTCGCGCTGGCGCAGTCGAGGATCGCGTGCAGGTCGCTCGTGGCGGGCGTCTGGCCGGTGACGTTGTACCAGCCGAACGCGTTCTGAAAGCGCGCGTTGGCGCGCGTGACGACGGTGAAGGTGAGCCCGCAGGTCGGGTGGAAGGTGTCGGGCGTGAGCGACGCGTCGGCGACCGGGTCGAGCCCGCTGCGATTCGACGGGATGCAGGTGTTGTCGTTGAAGCTGTGCCACAGCGTGGTCTCGCAGGTGGCGTGCTTGCCGTCGTCGCAGCTGGTCTGGCTGGCGCACGGCGCGCCGAGGTTGCAGACGTTCGGTTGATCGCACTGACAGGCGAACACCGCGGCCAGCCCGTCGGGCTTGCCGGCGTTGCAGCCCGGCGCCGACGGGATGGTCGCGCCGTTGGGCTGCGTGAGCGCGAATGCCGGAGACACGCTCCCGAGGACGACCATCGCGACCAGGGTCCGCATGGCTGAAAGACGTAACTCTGACCTGAGTGTCTGTCAACGATTCTCGCCAAAAGTTAAAAAGTTAAGTCCGCTTGTTATCTCTGTTCTATCCTGGCGCGGTGCGTCGAGCGGTGGTGGCTTTGGGGCTGTTGCTGGCGGCGTGCGCGCGGCCGGCGCCGACCCCGCCAGCGACGGAAGCGCGGGCGCGCGGCAGCGTCATCGAGGGTCGCTTTCAGGCGGACTCGCTGGGGGTCGACAAGCGCTATCGCGCGTATCTGCCCGCCGGTTACGCCGAGTCGAGCGCGCGCTTTCCGGTCATCTACCTTTTGCACGGGCTGAGCGGCAACGAGAACGACTGGCTCGAGGCGGGCAAGCTCGATCAGGCGGCCGACAGTCTCGGCCTGCGCGCGATCGTGGTGATGCCCGACGGCGACGCGAGCTTCTACACCAACTCGGTGGCGCCCGCCGATTACGACGCGTGCATGCGCGGCCCCGCCAAGCGCTTCTTCCGGCGGGCGGAGGCGCCGGAGAGCTTCTGCGTGCGCACGCCGCGCTACGAGGACTACCTGACGCGCGATCTGATCGCGCACGTCGACTCGACCTACCGCACGATCTCGACGCGCGCAGGCCGCGCGATCGGCGGGCTGTCGATGGGCGGCTTCGGCGCGCTCTCCATCGCGATGCGCCACCCGGAGCTCTACAGCGCCGCCGCCAGCCACTCCGGCGTGGTCGCCCTCCTCTACGCCGGCCCGCATCCCTACCGCAAGGACGCGGTGCAGCTGGTGACCGATCCAAGCAAGTGGGGTCTCGACGTGGGCGAGATCGGCACGCTGGTGCGCGGCCTGTTCGGCCCCGATCTCGCCAACTGGCGCGCGCACGACCCGGCCACGCTCGCCGCCACGTTGCCCGAGGGCAAGCTGGCCCTGTTCCTCGACTGCGGCACCGAAGACGACTTCGCGCTCCAGGACGCCGCCGCCTACCTACACGACGTGCTCGCCACCGCGGGCGTCACGCACCAGCTCACGCTCATCCCCGGCCGCCACAACTTCCAGCTCTGGCGCGCCCGCATCCACGACAGCCTCGCCTTCTTCGCCGCCCACTTTCAGAGATGACGGTCGAAGAAGGCGTGGATCAACTGCCAGGCCTGATCGGCGATCGCCGGGTCGTAGGAGACGCGTAGGAGCGGCGCGCTGAGGCGACGCGCGACCGGGTGATCGCCGTCGGTGAGGAACGAGTGGCCCACCTCGGGGAAGGTGTGCGTCTCGACCTCGACGCCGAGGGGCGCGAGGCGCTGCTCGAGCTTCTGCGCGTTCTTGCCGAACAGACGGTCGCGGCCTCCGTAACAGCCGATCACCGGGCCGATGCCGCGCATGATCTCGGTAGGCGGGACCTCGCCGTAGTTGGTGGAGACCGCGCCCCAGCCGCGGCCGACCGCGAGCGCGAAGCCGCCGCCCATGCAGAAGCCGATCACGCCGATCTTCCCGTGGGCGATTCCGGTGCGCTCGCACAGCCAGTCGCGGGCGCGCCGGATCTGATCGAGCTGCGCGCCCTCGCCGTTGGCGATCGCGCGAATCGCGCGCGCGATGCAGATCGGGCGCAGCGACGAGCGGAACAGATCGGGCGCTACAGCCGCATAGCCCGCCGCGCCGAACCGATCGACCACCCGATCGATCTCCGGCATGCGCCCGAAGATCTCGTGCAGCACGACCATGCCGCGCGTGGCGCCCCTGGGCAGCACCGCGTAGCTCGGCGACGGCGGGACATCCCCTGCGCCAGCGCCTGCGCCCGCGCCCGGCACGGTCACGTCAAAGCCGCTCTCGCTCATTTTCGTTTGCGCTCCTCCAGCTCTTCGAGTGTCTTGGGCCAATCGCCGTGCAACAGGCGCGAGAGGCCACGATCCGCGAGCAGCTTGCCCCCGGTCTGGCACGCCGGGCAATAGTTGGTCTCGTTCTCCGCGTAGCGGATGCGCTGCACCGGCCCGCCGCACACCGGGCACGGCTGGCGATAGCGACCGTGCACCGCCATCCCATCGCGGAACGCGGTGACCTTCTCGGGAAACCGGTCGCCCGTCTCGCGCCGCAAGCGCTCGGTCCACTCCAGCAGCGTCGCGCGCGTCGCTTCGTGCAGGCGCGTGATCTCCTCGGGCGTGAGCTTCGACGTGAGCCGCACCGGCGACAGGCGCGCGCGGTGCAGCAGCTCGTCGGAGTACGCGTTGCCGATGCCCGAGAAGATGCGCGGATCGGTGAGCGCGCGCTTGAGCGTGTGGTTCTCGCGCGTGAGCGCCGCGGCGAACTGCGCCGGCGTGGCGTCGAGCGGCTCCAGCCCGCCGCGCGAATGCTCCGCCAGCGCAGCTTCGCCGCGCACCACGTTCAGCGACGCGCGCTTCTTGGACGACGCCTCGGTGAGCAGCAGCGTGCCGGTCGGAAAATCGAACGCGGCCAATCCGATCTTGCCGTGCGGCTTCGCGCTCGGCGCGCCCCACTTGAGCCGGCCCGCAACCATCAGGTGCAAGACCACGAACAGCTCGTCCTCGAGCGCGAAGACGATCCGCTTGCCCAGCCGGCGCAGCGCCAGCACGCGCTTGCCGATGACCGCCGGGAGCGGCGGCTCGACGGAGCGCAACACGAACGGGCTGGCGAGCCGCACGCGCTCGAGCGGCTGGCCGAGCACGCGCGGCGCGAGCGCTTCGAGATAGACGGTGATGTCCGGCAGCTCCGGCATTTCCCGCATGGTAGTTCACTGGGGCACGACGCCGCATGAGAAATGGTTGCCATGGCCGTTTCGCCCCAGATCTCACGCTGGAAAACGATTTCCGTTTCTCAAGCGTTAGTAATTGAATGGGTTTTCGAATCACCGCCGACGGCACGGCGACTGCATTGGTCAGGCTTAAACGTAATTCAGGAGATCACACAATGCAGAAGCTCGCCATCGTCCTCAGTGCCTTCGCCTTCGTCGCGTTCACCGGTCTCGCCCATGCGGAGAAGACCGAAAAGAGCGAGAAGTCAGAGACCGGCACCACCATGACCGGCAAGAAGAAGACGACGAAGTCGAAGAAGGCCGAGAACGACGCGGTGAAGACGGAGACCACCAGCGAGACCGTCTCGCCCAAGGTGGACGCCGATCATCCGGCCAAGCCCGCCGACGGCACGACCACCGTGTCGGAGAAGACCGAGAGCGGCACCACGCTGGGCGGCAACAAGAAGTCCACCAAGACCCACAAGGTCGAGACCGCGAACGGCGGCAGCACCGAGACCAAGACCACCACCGAGATCAAGAAGTAACGAAGTCGGGCGCGCCCGCCAGCGCATCGAGCGTCAACGTCTCGACGATCGCGCTGCGCGGGATCGCACCCAGCACGTGCGGCATGGGTCCGCGCGGCGTCGACGCGATCTCGATCTTCGCGCCGACCCGCGCCGGATCGATGCGCAGGACCCGCAACCGAGCGCCCGGCGCGAAGTAGCGCCGCGCGCTCTCGGCGACCAACGGCAAGAACGAGCAGTGGATGAACCCCTCGACCGCCAGCGACGGCGGCGCGAAGGGATCGCCGAGATCGTCCGCGACACTCAACACGTGATAGAGCCACCTCACGCCGGAACCTTCAGAGCCCATCGAAGATCTCCGCGCTAGTTGCCCTGCTTGCGCGCGAGCACCGCGGCGATGTGCTCGTCGAGGTAGACGATCAGCGCCTTCTTGGCCTCGATGTGCGCCGCGCTGATGGTGTTGACCGCGTGCTGGTCTGCGGCCTCGAGCTCGGCGGCCTTCTCGGGCGCGACGGTCATCGCCTCGGTGATGCGCGACGAGATGCGCGAGGCGATCGACATGGCCTGGATCGCGCCGAGGAAGCGGTCGAGCGGATCCGTGATCTTGCTGAGGGCCTCTTCGATTTCGTTCATGCGCGCGAGTCTACTTCAGTGCGAACGCGTGTGCAGCCGCTCCCAGCACTCGCCGGGATCGAGCAGCGTGAAATCGAGCTGGCCGAAGCCGATCACGTCGCCCGGCACCACCATGCGCGCCGGCCCCTTGGGCGGCAGCCGCTCGGACGCGAGGAACGTGCCGTTGGTGGAGCCGGCGTCGCAC
Organism: Myxococcales bacterium; assembly: GCA_003170275.1. Lineage (GTDB taxonomy): Bacteria > Myxococcota_A > Polyangia > Palsa-1104 > Palsa-1104 > PALSA-1104. Next base: position 2,107 of record PNAM01000013.1, on the reverse strand, counting down.
AAGAGGATGTGATCCGAGCGCAGGCGAAAGAACGCGTGGAACTTGGACATCTGCGGATCGCGGATCACCACGTCGCAGTTCACCGCGCGGCCGACCGTGATCATCGACGGGTACTCGGCCTGCACCTTGCGCAGCGGCAGGACCATCGGGATGCCCACGCCTTCGACGCGCTCCTGCTTGGCGGTGGTCTTTTCCTGGTTGGTGCTGGTGAAGTCGACCACGTCGGTGCGCTGCGACCATTCGGGATCGTTGAAGGTGGGCGTGCCGACCAGAAAGTAGTGCGGGAAGGCTTCGGCGAACTGCTCGCGGCTGGAGCGCAAGACCAGGTTCAGGTACTCGGCGGGGCCTGGCGTCAGGGCAGCCACGGCCTCTAGTTTCGCACCCAACGGTGAGTGTTTCAACTTACAATGATGTCAGACAAATACCTGAATTCTTTTCGCACGGTGCCTATCGCTACTTCATGAGCTCGGCCACCGCCGCGTCGATTTCCTGGGCCGACAGCGACCCGAATCGGGCCGGCGGCATGAGCTTGGCGCCGCCGGCGCGCAGCCGCGCGATCGCGTTGTCCTTGGCGCCGCGACTCAGGGTCGACAGGTTGGTCACGTCGAAGCGCGCGCGCGAGATCGACTGGTCGAGCGTGCCGTTGTGGCAGCGCTGGCACATTTCGACCAGGATGCCCGCGCCGTCGAGGCCGGGCTCCGGCTGAAAACCCAGATCGCTCAGTCCCTGGTCGAGGAACACGTCGCGGATGTCCGGCAGGCTCGCGTGCGAGCCGCTGCTGATCGCCTGACGGTACGCGGTGGTCATGCTCGCCACCTTGCTCGCGTCGGTGACCTTGACGTCGTGGTACGGGACGGGGATCGCCAGGCCCGCCACCGCGCGCTGGTGGATCTGATCCCACGTGGCGCTCGCGCCGACCGGATCGTTGACCGACGGCTGCGACGGCGCCGAGTGGTCGACCTCGTTCTCGATGCGCGCGCCGACGAACTCGTTGGGCTGCGGCGACAGACTGTTGTTGTCGACCAGCGCCTCGAGCACCAGCGGATCGGAGCGCGGCGTGGCGATCAGGTTGCCCGGGATGCCGGCGTAGTCCTCGTCGGTGCCGTGCATCTTCTGAAAGTCCGCTAGCAGCGAGACGCCGCCCGGCTCGTTGAGGTTGTTGCGCAGCCAGTGGGTCCACGGCGCGCGGCGCTCCTGCATGCGCAACAGCTTGCGCGACGACGGGCCGTCCGGCTGGTGGCAGTGCTGGCAGTCGAAGATGGTGTTCTTGATATCGGTGTCTTCGTAGACGGTCAGGTCGTGCCAGTCCTTCTCGATCGCCGGCGTCAACAGATCGCCGTTGGTGCAGCCGGCGCCGTTGCACGCCTGGGTGAAGCGCACCAGGTAGAAGTGCAGCTCGTCGACCTGCGGGTCGTGCGCCACCAGCTCGACGAACTGCTCGCCGCGCACGAAGCCCATCGCCACGAAGCCGGGATCGCCGACGAAGCTGCCATCGTTCTGTTGCGTGGTGGGGCCCTGCGAAGGCGCGGTGAAGATGATCGCGCGCGGGTTGATGGCCGAGACCGAGCGCGACACCAGCGACGAGGAATGGCCGGTGAGCGCGAACTGCGGCGGTTGGTTGCCGGCGAACAGGCCGACCGCGTGCTGCAGATCGGACAGGCTGCCGACCGCTGGCGCGGGGCTGGCGCACAGGCCACGCGCGACCAGATCGCCGTGGTTGCGCGCGCACAGCGCTTTGAGCGAATCGGCGCCGCGTGGCAGGCCGGCGAACACGTCCGCGTCGGGATCGATCGCTTCGGTGCCGCCCGGAGAAGTACCGCCGGGCGCATCGGGGGAGCCACCACCGACGCACCCGGCGGCGAATGCCGAGATGCCGAACAGGACGAGGACACGGCGCATGGTCGTTTCGCCTCTACTTGATCGGAGCCGACGAGGACAGCGTGCACTGACCGGCCTTGCAGCAGATGCTGGGAACGCTGTCGAGGCTGCGCGGGGCCGGGCCACCGAGCGAGATCTTGCGCAGGAGAATCGTGGCACCGACCGGAGCCGGGCTGGTGAACTCGGCCGCACTCTCCGCCCCACCGGTCGAATCCGACGGGCCACCACC
>PNAM01000011.1 GCA_003170275.1 Myxococcales bacterium | reverse complement strand
TGAACCCGGTGATCAAGTTCACCACGCTGTTCGGCCTGTTGGCGGTGCAGCTCGCGGTGCACCTGAACCACTCGCTCAGCTACGGCCGCCAGCTCACCTACGTGATGTTCGTTGCGTTCTTCGCGATCGCGCTGGTGTTCGTGTGGCGCTCGTTCTACGGCATGCGCATCAAGTCGGACGCCGCCAACCTGAACAGCGGATCGAGCGCTGCCACCGGCAAGGGCTCGACCCGGGCCGACGCCAAGTCGCCCGTCGCCGCCGCCTCGCCCCCGAACTAAGGCTCGTGACCGTCTTCGCCGTGAGCGTGGCCATGCGCCAGCTCTTCGGCGGTCGCGTCCCGCACCTCGACGACCTCCACGTGGAAGTAGAGCGTCTCGCCTGCTAGCGGGTGGTTGGCGTCGACCATCACCTGCTCGGCGGTGAGCTCGATCACCCGCACCGGCACCGACTGTCCTTCGTCGTCTTCGCCGATGAACGACTGCCCCACCTCGAGGTGCGCGTCGGGCGGGAAGGCCGCGCGCGGCACACCGAACACGCCTTCGGGATCGCGCGCGCCGTAGCCGTCTTCCGGCTTGACCACCACGTCCCTGGCGTTCCCCGCCTCCAACCCGGTCAGCTCGCGCTCCAGCCCCGGCACGATCTGCTGCGTGCCGTGGATGTAGTTGAGCGGTGCCTGGCCCACGGACGAGTCGAGCACTTCGCCGGCGGCGTTCTTGAGGGTGTAGTTGAGGCTGACGACCTTCTTCTCTCCGATCACCATCCCCCGATATTGCTCACCGGGTGGCTAGAGGTCAACGGGCTATGCTAGCTTCGCGACGTGGTCAAGCCGCGCTTCTTCAAGCTGCTCGTCGCCTTTGGAATGGTCCTGGGCGGCTTCGGCGCGTTCTACACGCTGGCCTCGTCGCTGCCACTGTTTTCGTCGCGCGATCAGTTCGTCGCCGCCTGCCGCGAGGCGGGTGAGCAGCAGGCGGCAGCGATGTCGTCGCTCGGCTCCAAGGAAGAAGTGATGCACATGTTCGAGCTGCAGGCCGACGCGCGCTACTCGCGGCGCAACGTGCAGCTCCCGCTGGCGGCGATGAACATCATCCTCTCGCTGCTGCTGTTCGCAGGCTGCACGCGCGCGCTGCGCGGCCAGATGTGGGGGCTCTCGGCGTGGACCCTGGCGGCGCTTGCGTCGATTCCCTACACCGTCCTCGACGTGGCCTTTTCGATCGTCCAGGCCCGCGATCTGTCGGCGGCGTACCGCGACCTGGGCACGTCGGTGAGCATGATCTTCGGCTCTTCGTTGGTGCTGCAGACGCTGATGTCGATGATGAAGGCGACGCTGGAGCTGCTCTACTTCGGGACCTGCCTGCTCTATCTGCGGCGGCCGCAGATCACGCAGCTGTTCTCGAAGAGCTCACCGCCTGCCGCGCACTAAGAACCGCGTCATCGGCCCGAGGAACGGCAGGGCCGCTGCGATTAGCATCACGCCGGCAAAGGGCCCCTGCAGATAGAAGGCGAAGCCCGCGCCCGGAAGCGCCGCCGGGTCGAGGTACGAATGCGCCGACCAGAGCATGGAGGGAACCGCCGTCCACTTGGCGAGCGTCACCACACCGACCGCGCCGAGCGCCATCACCGACCAGGTGCGCAGCGTCAGTAGGAGGCCGCCCATTGCGAACACGCCGACCGCCAGCAGCGCCAGCGCCGAGCAGTCGAACACCGCCACGCCGAACGCGTCCGAGCCCTCGCGCGGCGCCAACGCGAACATGATCAGCGCGGGCAGCGACGAGGCCATGCGGGTCACCGAGCGGCGCACGCGGATCACGCCCTGCTCGTCGAGCTTCCACTTCTCGCGCCACGCCGGCTTGGCGTCGAACGCCACGGCCATCTTCTCGCCCATGAGGCACAGCGAGATCAGCCCGTGCATGACGCCGAAGACGATCATCGGCGTGGGCAACGAGCGGGTGGTCACGAAGGCCATCACCGCCATGGTCATGCCCCAGTACCCGAGCCCGGTGGCGAACCAGCGCCCCCAGAACCACTCGGCGGCCACCGACATGAACGCGATGATGTAGATGAGCGTCATGCCGATGAACACCGGCAGCCACTCGGGCAGCTCGGTGCGCGCGGACAGGCCGATCATGAAGAACAACGTCGTATAGAATCCCAGGCACAGCAGCGAGATCGCCTTGCGCTCGCCGACCATCCCTACGGTTCCCAGCCTGTCCAGCCCTGGCAGCTTCATGGTTTCGCTCCTTCGCCCGACTCTATTATACGCACGCGCCGTCCAAGTCGCCCCTGATTTCCCCGACAAGCGTGCCCGACCTACTCAGAAAACTGTCAGGGTCTGCGAGGGTGAACAGCTGGGCGCCCTGAATATTCCCGGATAGTTAGCTACGTGTGCCGGTGTGGCATATCCGCTGCACAAGCGAGCCCTCGAATCGGAGGACGTCATGAGAACCCTCGTTGCCACGCTCCCGCTCCTGGCCCTGTTGGCCACCGGCTGTACCGGCAAACCCTGCCAGACCTCGAACGAATGCGGCTCCTCCGAAGTCTGCGCCAGCCAGCGTTGCACGTCGCTGTCGTGCGACAGCACCTGGTACGCCGTCGACCCCTCGAACGGCTCGTGCCGTCCCCTCCCCGTCTGCGGCAACAAGGACGACGTGCGCGGCTGGTCGAGCTGCGAAGACCCATGCAAGGGCCTGGGCGAGAACGGGTGCATTTCCGACCCGCGCTGCCAGCCGGCCTACTCGACCGATCTCGACCCCTCGACGGTCGGCCCCAACGGCACGCTCGCGCCGTGCGAGGCGAGCGCGGGTGTTGGCGGCGCCGGTCCGGTGCCCAAGGACGTCCCCTTCGGCTGCGGCGGTCCCAGCGGCAGCCGCGTGTTTGACGGATGCCACGCCAACCCGCTGCCGGTCGACCCGTGCGCGGGCCTCGACACGACCCAGTGCGCGGCCGATCCGCGCTGCGTAGGCGAGTCGCTGGCGACTCCGGGCGTGGGCTGCGACTGCCCGACGGATTCCAATTGCACCTGCGGCGGCGACCCTGCCGGGCCGGTGTTCGAGTGCCGCATCAAGGGCTGCAACGACTACGCGACGCAGAAGGACTGTGAGGCGCACCCGGAGTGCACCGACCAGAGCTCCGCGCAGACCAACGGAGGGGGCCTCCAGGGGCCAACCCCGACCCCGACGCCCAACGGTGCGCCCGCGCCCTTCTCGCCGCCCGCATTCGACGGTGGCGTGCCGGATCCGAGCTTCTCGGGCTGCTTCCCGAAGTTCTTCGGCTGCAGCGGCATGGACGAGCACACCTGCCTCGCGCACCCGGAGTGCCACGCGGTCGGCACCCCCTGCTACTGCCCGCCCAACGCCAGCTGCGTGTGCGGCAACGGCAAGTTCCTGTTCTGCGAGCCCGATGACGGTCTCAAGCGTTGCGACACCGACGTCGATTGCGACGGCACCCAGCGCTGCTCGAACGACGAGCAGTGCGCGCCGCCCATCGGATCGGGCGGCGGCGGGCCGGTCGGCTTCGGCGCCTCCGGGGGCGCGACCTCCTCGGGCGTCCAGCCGGACTCCGATCCGGTTCCCCCGGTCCAGTGCGCGGGCCTGTGCGTGCCCAAGGGCTGCACCGGCTACGCCGAGAACCGCTGCAACACGGATCCGACCTGCCATCCGATCTACAGCCTCAACTGCTCGCCGTACGGCGGCGGCGGCTTCAACGGCGGTCCGTGCGCCAGCGGCACGCCTCCGTCGAACGGAGGCGGCGCAGGCACCCCGGTGTGCGGTGGCGGTGGCGGATGCGAGCCGAGCTTCAGCGGCTGCGTCGATGCCGATCCGCTCCCGAACGTCGATCCCGACCGCAGCGTTCTGTTGCGCACGCCGACGGTGGTCGACGATCCTTCGTTCGCCTTCGACACGGTCATGGCCAAGCTGGCCAACGGCGCCGACGTGGGCCCGTTCGTAACCTCGTGGCTGAATCAGATCGGCAGCGATGCCACCGTCGACGGGCGCGTGGCCACGGCACGCAGCGGCGCTGCCGCGTACCTCTCGACCCTGCCGCGCCGCGCCGACGGAATGTTCGACGTCGCCAAGCTCGGCTTCCAGGTCACCTCGCTCTCCAACCGCCTCGACCTCGCCGGCGTGAGCAACTGCGGCGAGGCGCGCATCACCTATGCGCTGGCGGGTGGCCTCACCGATCGACGCCACCGCATGACGGTGATCGTCGAGCTCAAGCAGCCCGACGACGGGATGAGCTGCGTGAGCGTGGCAAAGAAGTGGCTCGCGCTGTCGCAGCTGAGCGACGCGGACCTCACCCAGGCGGCGAAGGCGATCTACGCGCCGCTGCTGACCGCGGCCAACGTGAACCAGGTGCGCACCAACGAGTTCCTGGTGGGCCCGCAGACCGACCCCGACCCGACCCTGCAGCCGTGGGAGCTGCGCGAATGGCGCATGGGCACCGACGGCGCGCTGCACCTGTCGCTGTCCAAGCAGGCGGTCGATCCGCAGATCGCGCTCACCGACGCGTTCACCACCTGGGCGCAGACCAACGAGGCGGTGATCCTCGCCGGCAACGCCCAGGTCCCGGATGAGTACCTGGCGGTGACCTCGTCGGAGAACGGCTCGCGCATCAACCTCAACGTGCAGGATGCGCAGAGCTTCGAGATGGCCACCGCGCTCGACAAGATGGCTTGCGCGGGCTGCCACACGACCGAGTTCAACACCGCGTTCGCGCATGTGGCCGAGCGGTTCAATGGCACGGGCCGGGCGCAGATCTCGGAGTTCCTGCGCAACGAGCTGCCGAAGCGCGCGTACCACCTGAACAACGTTGCCAACGGCGGCTTGACCTTCGCGCTCCGCGCTGCCGCCAAGTCCGTCCACTAACCTTGGCCTAACGTTCTCGTAGTAGGCTGCGCGCCATGCTCCCGCTGCATGGCGCGCAGCTTTTTTTTGCGGAGGCCGGCGACGGTCCGAACGTGGCGGTGCTGCTGCACGGCGGGCCGGGCGCGTCGCACGACTACTTGCGGCCGCAGCTCGATGCGCTCGCCGAGCCGGGCGCGTGGCGGCTGTTCTACTACGACCAGCGCGGCAGCGGCCGCTCGCCACTCGATCCGGGCACGCCGCCCGGCACGGTGGCCGATCACCTCGCGGATCTCGACGCCGTGCGCATGCACCTCGGCCTGCAGCAGCTGGTGCTCATCGGCTACTCGTGGGGCGGCCTCTTGGCGCTGCTCTACGCGCTGGCGCACCCCGAGCGCGTCGCGAAGTTGGTGCTGATCTCGCCGGCACCGGCGGCTTCGTCCGAACGCGCCGAGATGGGCGCGCGGCTGGCGCTCGCCCAGCGGCGACCGTCCGTCGACGCGCTACGTGCCACCCTCGACACCCACGATCGGCGCGCGCGGTTCGCGCTGGCGGTGGCGGGCTACTTCGTCGATCCGCGCCGCGCGCTCGAGCTCACGCCGTTCCTGGTCAAGAAGAGCGCCGAGGACGCCGTGTGGAAGAGCCTCGGCGACTACGATCTTCGCCCGCTGTTGTCGTCGCTCTCGATTCCCGCGCTGGTCGTGCACGGCACCGAAGACGTCGTCCCGATCGAGACCGCGCGCGCGACCGCCCGCGTGCTCGGCGCCGCGATGCTCGAGCTGCCCGATTGCAGCCACGTGCCGTACATCGAGGCCAACCAGCCGCTGATCGCCGCGGTGAAGGCCTTCCTAGGGTAGCGATTCGGGATAGGTCTCGGCGAGCGCGTGCAGCTTGTCGCGCAGGTGCGCGTAGCCGGGCGCGTCGTCGTTGAGCACGAAGCCGCGCAGCTCGTTCACCAGACAGCGCGGCCCGCCGCCGCCCTTGCCGAACAGCTCGGGCAGCTCGAGCTCCTCCAGGGTGAAGCCGCGCTTGAGCAGGTGGCCGCGCAGCGCCGTCGACAAGCCGCTCGGCAAGAGCACGGTGCCGTTCACGCACAGCGCGTTGCAGGCGTAGGCGAGCGCGTCGCCCTCGTCGACCGCGAGCACGTCGATGCGGCCGCCCAGGAAGCTGCGCAGCTCGGGCAGGCTGCGATCGACCATCGCGCCTTCGTGCGCGAGCAGTACCGTGTCGCCCGCGCGGTTGGTGAGCGGGTCGAGGCAGGTGTCGCCGTGGAAGAACGGATCGCGCAGCTGGATGTCGAGCGTGCGCGCGCCCATCGGCAGCCGCTTGCGCGCCTCTTCGAGCGATTCCTTCACCGAGCGCACGCCCCAGGTCAAGAGGTAGCGCGAGGCCGGCAGCGTGGTGAGATCCGCCTGGCCCTCCCAGATGTGCGCCGCGTCGGCGGTGGGCATGCCCGCTTCCTTCCAGAACGCCGAGATGCGCGCCTTCTCCGTCTGCCGGTGCGCGACCGCCATCTTCGCGACCAGGAAGGTCCACTGGTCGCCGTTCTTGAACAGCGCGCCCGAGTTGGCGGTGTAGATCATGCCGGTGTGGCGCGCCTCGGCATCGGTCGCGGGCGGCATCACCAGGATCCGTCCGCCGGCGTGCGTGATCGCGTCGCACAGCTGCAGCCATTCCTTCATCGCCGCGCGCGGGTTGGTGGCCGCCTTGGCCTTGGAGCGAAAGTTTTCGCCGCCGCGGATCTGCCAATCGGCGCGCGGATAGGACATGAGGAAGGTGGCAGGCATGCAGGCAAGCTATCACGAAAGATGCTAGCGTTCGCGTCGGTGAGAGCGTTTGCGTTCATGGCTGCGCTGCTGGCGGTCTCCGGCTGTTCGGACGCGACCCGGATGACCGGCGATCCCTGCGCCGGCTTCGGCCCGACCGGCTGCACCACCGACGCCAGCCGCTCGTACACCTGCGCGAACGGCGTGTATCGCGAGCACGAGTGCGATCCGGATCAGGAGTGCTCCAGCGGCCAGTGCCGCGCCACGGTGTGCATGCCGAACCTGTTCTTCTGCGACGGCAACGTGGCCGACGTGTGCGACGCCACCGGCACCCAGCACACGCGCAGCGACTGCGACACGCTGGGCGCGAAGTGCGTCGTCGCCCCGCTCACCGCCATGTGCGAGCTGCTGGCGTGCACGCCGTCGACGACGTTCTGCGCGGCCGACGGCTCGGCGGTGAAGAAGTGCTCGATCGACGGCACCTCCTCCGACGTGGTGCAGTACTGCGCGGATCCGGATCAGCGCGGCAATCGCTGCGTCGGCTCGGCGTGCCGCGATCGCTGCACGCTGCTCGAAGCGCAGGATCGCTCGACGGTGGGCTGCCGCTTCCTCGCCGCCAGCGCCAGCAACGCCGCCACCCTGGTGATCGCCAACCCGCAGCCAGACCTGCCCGCCTCGATCACCATCGGCAACCTGCCGGGCGCCGGCACTACCACGCGCACGGTCGCCGCGGCGTCGACGATGGAGATCACCTGGACGCCCACCGGCGCCGCCGGTACGTCGCAGAGCGTGCGCGCGATCGCGGTCACCTCGACGGTGCCGGTGCAGGCGTGGCTGATCGAAGCGAACGACGGCGGGTCGCTGCACCCCGAGCACGCGCTCTCGTCGAGCTACCTGTTCGGCGTCGACGCCGCCGGCGCGCAGACCGTGTCGATCATCGCCACCGTCGACAACACCAGCGTCAGCGTGACCGTCACCGCGGCCACCAGCGCGGGCGGCGCGGTACCGGCGACCACAGCAGGCGGCACGCTCGTGCGCACGCTGCAGCGCGGCGAGGTGCTCACGCTCGCGTCGGCGAGCGCGCTCACCGGATCGCGCGTGGTCGCCTCGTCGCCGGTCGCGGTCGTCGCGTCCGCCCCGTCGGGTACGCTCACGCTCCCCGGCGCCGACGCGCTCGGCCTCGATGTGGTCGTGCTCGGCCCGTCGCTGGTGGTGGCGCGCGACGCGGCCAGCGTGACCACCGAGCTCGACGGCACGCTCGCGCTCGCCGCCGGCGCCTCGGCCGCAGTGCAAGCCAGCCAGCACCTGCACGCGACCGGACCGGTGCTGGTGATCGACGCCGGCACAGGCGGGCGCGACCTCGTCCCGCCCGTCGAGCAGTGGCGCAGCGCGCTGTTCCCCGCGTGGTCGGGCGCCTCGGCCACGCTGCTCCTCGGCGCCGCCGCGCCGACCACCGTGACCGCCGGCACACTGTCGCTGCCGCTCGCCGCCTCCGCGAGCAACAGCTTCGCGTCCACCAACGCGCCGGTCACCATGACCCTCCTGCTCACCGCGCCCGTCCCGTTCTTCACCCTCGTCCGCCCAAGCACCGGCACCCTCTCGGGCGGCTACGGGCTCGCCTCCATCAGCCCATGACCGCGATACGGAATCGCCCGCCGGAACGTATTGAGGGGGAGGAGTCGGACGAAGCCCTCATGCAACGGTACCGGGACGGGGACGAACGGGCCTTCGAGGCGCTCTTCCAGCGCCATGCCGCCCGTGTCCACGGCTTCCTGTTGCGCCACGTGCGCGACCGCGCGAGCGCCGACGACCTGCTGCAGGCGACCTGGCTCAAGGTCCACCGGGCCCGCGAAACCTTCAACAAGAACGAACGCTTCACCCCCTGGCTGTACACCATCGCCAACAACGTGCGGCGCGACGGCGGCCGCAAGCAGGGCCGCGATCCGGGCGAGCTCACCGCCGACGGGCAGCTCCCCGAGCCGCGCGCGCAGGACGGCCAGAGCGACCGCGTGGCCCAGGTGCACGCCGCGCTGCAGGGCCTCCCCGAGAACTATCGGGAGGTCATCATCCTACATCGCTGGCACGATCTCGGCTTCGGCGAGATCGCCCGGGTGCTGGGCACCACCGAAGGCGCGGTGAAGCTCCGCGCGCACCGCGGCTACCTCCTGTTGCGCGAGGCGCTCACCCCGGCGCGGCCGGCCCAGAAGGCGCAGAAATGACCGCGCCCGGTTGCACCGCGCCCGCGCTCAAGGAGCGGCTGGTCGAGCTGGTCGGGCGCGAGGTGGAGACGCCGCTGCTCGCGGAGCTACGCGGTCACGTCAACGAGTGCGACTCCTGCGCGCGCGAGCTGAGCGAGCTGCGCGAAGCGTGGGCGCTGCTCGAATCGACGCCCGCATCGCCGTCGGCCGAGGTGCTCGCACGGGCCCGCGCGCTGCCGGCACGGGTCGTGCGGCCGCGCTTCGCCATCACCGGTTCGCTCGGGCTGGTCGCCAGCGTCGCCGTGCTCGCCGCGCTCGGCGCGCCCAGCCGAAACTTCACCGCGCTCCCCATCCTCTCGTCGCTGTTCCTGGTCGCCGCGTACGCGCTCGGGCTGCACGCGTCGTCGACCGGCTCGAGCCGCTTTCGAACGCTGTTCTGCGCGCTGGCGATCCCCGGCCTGGCGCTCTCGGTGCTGAGCCAACCGGGCGGCCAGGTCGACGGTGAGATCTGCATCCCGCTCGGGTCGCTGATCTCGCTCGCCGCGCTCGGCGTGACCGCGATCGAAGTCGTGCGCGGGCGCGCGTCGACGATCGATGGGCTGTTCTGGGGCGCGTCGGTCGGCGTGCTCGGCGCCGCGCTGTTCCGGCTGCACTGCCCGTGGCACGGCTATCCGCACGCGCTGCTCTACCACTGCTCGCTGGTCCCCATCTGGGCGTGCGTCGGCGCGCTGCTCGCGCGGCTGTTCTACAACAAGATCCCCTTCAAGACCACGCTCGCCACCGAGAAGTAGATCACCAGCCCGGTCACGTCGACCAGCGTGGCCACCGCCGGCGCGGAGGCGGTCGCGGGGTCGAGCCCGAGCCTGCGCAAGAGGAACGGCAGCATCGAGCCGGCGACGGTCCCGAAGGTGACCACGCCGACCAGGCTGATCGCGACGGTGATCGCGATCACCAAGAAGTGCGGCCCGTAGACGGTGTTGCGCGTCGGCCACAAGAGGATGCGCGTGAGGCCGATGCACCCGAGCAGGCTGCCGAGCGCGATCCCCGAGAGGATCTCCTTCACCGCCACCCGCCACCAGTCGCGCAGGTTGAGCTCACCGAGCGCGAGCGAGCGGATGATCAGCGAGGTGGCTTGCGATCCCGAGTTGCCGCCCGACGAGATGATCAGCGGCACGAACAGCGCCAGCACCACCGCGCGCGCGATCTCGTGCTCGTAGTGCGACATGGCCGTGGCGGTGAACATCTCGCCGACGAACAGCACTGCCAGCCACACGCCGCGCTTCTTGATCATCTGCAAGAGGCCGATGTCGAGGTACGGGGCGTCGAGCGCTTCCATACCGCCGAGCTTCTGGATGTCCTCGGTCGCCTCTTGCGTGGCGATGTCGAGCACGTCGTCACCGGTAATGATGCCGAGCAGCACACCGCGCGTGTCGGTGACCGGCAGCGCGACCCGGTCGTACTTCTCGAACAGCTTGACCACGTCCTCGCGATCCATCGTCGCCGGGATGCTCACCAGCTCGCGCTCGCTCAGCTCCGAGACCTTGGCGCCCGGATCCGCCAGCACCAGCGACGCCAGCTTCAAGTCTTCGAGCAGCCGGCCCTTCTCGTCGGTGACGTAGACCACGTTCAGCGTCTCGCGGTCTTTTCCATGCACGCGGATGTAGCCGAGCGCCTCGGCGGCGGTCATGGTCGGCCGGATGGCCATGTACTCGGGCGTCATGAAACGACCGGCCGAGTTCTCGGGGTAGCCGAGCAGCTGCCGCGCGATGCGCAGCTCGCTCGGCGACAGCGTCGAGAGGATGCGCTTGGTGACCTCCGCCGGCAGCTCCTCGAAGAGGCGCGTGCGATCGTCGGGGGCCATCTCGTTGAGGATCGCCGCCAGCTGCTCGCCGGCCAGCGTTTGCACGAGCTGCGTCTGCTGATCGATCGGCAGGTACTCGAACGCCGCCGACGCCTGATCGCGCGGCATGAGCCGGAACAGGATCGCCATCTTGTCGGCGGGCAGATCCTCGAGGATCTCGGCGAGATCCGGCGCGTCGAGCTCGGAGAAGGCGTCGCGCAACGCCTGCCATTCCTTGTTCTCGATCAAACTCTCGTAGTCCGGGAGGATGAGCTTGCCGAGCATCGCTCCGACACCGTAGGCTAGTGCCCAGCCCATGTCCATAGAGCCGCTACCCTCGACGGGAATTTCCAAGATCCTCGGACTGTGCGAGGTCCTCGACGATCACGGCGGCAAGGAGGACATCTACCGCCTGGGTCAGGATCTGTACACGCCGTTCAACGAGCTGCTGCTGGTGGTCAAGGGCGCCGAGATGTTGGAGCTGGTCGAGATCGCGCGCAACGAGGTGTCCGTCACGCCGCTCGGCAAGCGGGTGCACAACGCGCCGATGGCGGAGAAGAAGTCGCTGTTGCGAGCCCAGATGCTCCAGCTCGCGGTGTTCGGGCACGTGATCAAGATGCTCGAGCTGGCCGACGGGCACGAGATCCCGGCGGACGTGGTGCTCGAGCGACTGGCGGTGCTCCTCCCCCAGGAAGAGCCACGCCAGCTGTTCACCACGCTGCTCAACTGGGCGCGCTATGGCGACGTGTTTGGCTACTCGCGCGAGACCGACCGCTTCATCCTGAACGGGTGACCAGGTGAATCGACGGCGGTTTCTGCGCACCACCCTCCTCGGCGGCGCGCTGCTCGGCGGAGCGGCGGTGGTCGGCCGGCACCTGTCGGGCTACCGGCTTGATTCGCAGCTCGCGCGCCAACTGGTCGTGCTCTCGCCCAAGGAGTTCCTGATCCTCTCGGCGGTGGCGCGGCGCATGGTGGCGCCCGACGCGGCCGGTGCGCCTGACGCCGAGGCGACCGGCGTGGCGCTGTTCGCCGATCGCTACCTGCAACGCCTCGACGAAGGGATGCGCTCGGACGTGCGCGCGCTGTTGCACCTGCTCGAGCACGGCACGGTGCTGTTTCGTTTGGCCGTCTCGCGGTTCACCCACATGACCGACGAGGAGCAGGACCGCACGCTGGCGGATTGGGAGTCGAGCCGGCTGGTGGTGCGGCGACGCGGCTTTGCGGCGCTCAAGACGATCTGCTTTCTCGGCTACTACCGCGACGATCGCACCTGGCCGATCATCGGCTACTCGGGACCGATGCTGCCTACGCGCGTGCCCACGTGATCGTGGCCGGCCGCACCCTGCGCGGCGATCTGCAGCTCACCGCCGATCTGGTCGTGGTCGGCACCGGCGCGGGCGGTGCGATGGTGGCGCGCCAGGCGGCGCAAGCCGGCCTGAAGGTGATCGCGCTCGAGGAGGGCGCCTACTCGACGCCGCGCGACTTCACGCAGCGCGAGGACGAGATGCTGCCGCTGCTCTTCCAGGACGCCGGCGCGCGCACCACCGACGACGGCGCGGTCACCGTGCTGCAAGGCCGCGGCGTGGGCGGCTCGACGGTGCACAACACCAATCTATGCAAGCGCGCGCCCGACGCGGTGCTCGACGGCTGGCAGCTCGACGGCTGGCGCGCGCGCGATCTCGCGCCGCACTACGAGGTGGTCGAGCGCGATCTGCACGTGAGCCGCCTGGCCGCGAGCGATCTCAACCGCAACAACCTGCTCCTCAAGCGCGGTGTGGAGAAGCTCGGCTGGCACGGCGGGATGCTGTCGCACAACCGGCGCGGCTGCGTGCGCTCGGGCTTCTGCGAGCTGGGCTGCGCGTTCGACGCCAAGGAAAACGCGTTGAAGATCCTGGTGCCCGAAGCGGTGGCGGCCGGCGCGACGGTCTACGCCGATGTGCGCGCGGTGCGCGTGCTGGTCGAGGGCGGGCGCGCGGTCGGCGTGCAGGCGCGCGCGCTCGACGCCGACGGGCGGCCCGGTCCGACGCTGACGGTGCGCGCGGCGGTGTGCCTGTCGGGAAGCGCGGTGGGCTCGGCGCGGCTGGCGCTGGCGAGCGGCCTGCCCGATCCGTCGGGACGCGTCGGCAAGGGGTTGCGCATCCACCCCGGCGCGGCGGTGGCCGGCATCTTCGACGAGACCATCGAGGGCTGGACCGGCATCCCGCAGAGCTACGAGTGCACCGAAAAGCTGCGCTTCGACGAGACGCCCGACAACGACGATCGCACCTGGATCATCCCGGCGTTCGCGCACCCGGTCGGGATCGCCTCGGCGATGCCCGGCTTCGGCGCCGCGCACATGACGCGCATGCGCCTGTACCCGAAGCTCGGCCTGTTCGTCGCCATGCTGCACGATCGCACCGAGGGCTCGGTCACGCTCGACGGCACGCGCCTGAAGATCCGCTACACGCTCACCGCCGGCGATCAGCGCGCGCTCCTCAAGGGCATGCGCGCGTGCGCCGAGCTGATGCTGGCCGCAGGCGCCAGGACGGTGGTGGTGCCGTTCGCCAAGCCGATCGAGCTCACCGACGCATCCCAGCTGGACCAGATCGTACGCCACGGCTATCGGCCGCTCGACCCGCTGCTCACCGCGGTGCACCCGATGGGCACCTTGCCGATCGGCCGCGTGGTCGACGAGCGCGGGCGCTGGCTCGACCTCGCCGGCTTGTGGGTGGCCGACGGCAGCCTGTTCCCCACCAGCCTCGGCGGACCGCCGCAGCTCACCATCTACGCCGCCGCGCACAAGGTCGCCGGCCACGTGATCGAGGAGCTGAAGAGATGAGGCGCGCGCCGGTGCTCGCGGTCTTGCTGCTGGTGGGGTGCGCCGATGCGCGCGATCTGTTCCTTCCCTACGTGCCCAATCCCGAGGAGACCCGGGCGGTGCTCGCCAAACCGCGCCCGGCGGAGGTGATGGACGCGGCGATCGTGCTCGGCTGTCCCGCCGAAGCCGATGGGTCGGCCTCGATGTGCGAGCGCTGCCGCGTCAAGACCGCGGTGCGCCAGTATCGGCTCGGCAAGGTGAAGAACCTGATCTTCACCGGCGGCGCCGCGCATTCGCCGTTCGTCGAGGCGGAGGTGATGGGCGATCTGGCGGTGCAGCGCTTCGTGCCGCCCGAGCACGTGTTCCGCGAAGGCCGCGCGCTCACCACCTGGCAGAACATCCGCTTCTCGAAGAAGTTCCTCGCCGCGCACCACTTCGAGACGGTGCTGTTCATCTCCACCAAGGATCACCTGCCGCGCGCGCGCCGCATCGCGCAGTTCTTCGGCATCGACGAGCGGCGCACCGCCTACCAGGCGTGCGATCTCGACCTTCCGCACGACACCGACGAGGAGTGGCAGCGACCCTAGCCGCCGACGAAGACGAACGGATAGGCGAACTTCTTGGCCACCTTGTCGGTGAACTTGGGAAACGTCCACGCGCGCGCGCGGGCGCTCATGCACTCGGGCAGCTTCGAGGCGGCGAACGCGGGCGCGTCGATCTGAACCCTGGAGACCAGGCCGGTGCCTTCGATCTCGAGGTTGACGATCGCCTTGCCGGCGCCCAGCTCCTGGCCGTTGGCCTTCTCGGCGATGGTGTAGCAGGCCTTGATCGATCCCAGGTTGGAGCGGATCACGCGAATCACCTCGGGGTCGGGTAGCTCACCCTTCCACGGCTCCTGCGCGACCGCGCTGGCCGGCTGATCGACTGCGCGGCGCACCTCGCCCATCAGCCCCGAGCCACCCTCGATGAATAGCGGCTCCGAATCGGCCTCGAGCTTTTGCCACTGCTTGTCGAAGTTGGCGGAGGATGCGGCGGGCTNNGAACAAGAGCGCGAGCGCGAGCCGGCTCATCTCAGCCGCCGACGAAGACGAAGGGATACGAGAAGTTCTTCGGGCCGGTGGTGAACTTCGGAAAGGTCCACGCCTTGGCGCGCGTGCCCACGCACTGCGGCAGGTGCGATTCCTGGAACGCGGGCGCGTCGACCTTGACGTTGCCGACGGTGCCGCTCTTGTCGATGTCGAGCGTGACGATGGCCTTGCCGCTGCCCACCGCGCCCGACTTCTCTTCGATCTGGTAGCAGGCCTTGACCGCGCCCAGGTTGGCGCGAATCACCTTGACCACTTCGTTGTCCGGCAGCGCGCCCGGCAGGGTCTCCTTGGCCAGCGGGCTCTGTCCCTCGCCGACCGGATCGACCGCGCGGCGTACCTCACCCATCAGGCCGGCCCCGTGGGTCTCGCCCTCGATGAACATCGGCTCGGCGGATTTCTCGAGCGCGGCCCACTTCGAATCGAAGGCCGGATCGCCGGCGGCGGGCGCCCTGGTTAAAGCCGGTTCCTTGTTGCAGCCGAAGGGAGCGAGGAGCAAGAGACCGAGGATCGCGGGCTTCATTTTTGGTACCCCCAATTGCTTACGATTATCTTACTTCATCGGTTACGGTTTTGAACGGCGAATCGTGCTGCGCGCGGTGCACGCGACGTAGGACGAACGCCCACAAACCCACCGACAAGAGACCGATCACGCCGTAGACCCACAGCCCGTGGAGCTGTACGAGCGCGAAATCATACGCGCCGTGGAATCCGATCGGGACCGCGAGCGCGAGCGCGA
>PNAM01000049.1:102221-108935 GCA_003170275.1 Myxococcales bacterium | reverse complement strand
CTGGTAGTTGTGGGCGAGGATGACGGCGTTGCGCTCGCGCGCGAGCGCGCGCACCTCTTCGTGAAGCGTGTCGACGGCGAGCGCGGTCATTCGACCTCCAGCGAGACGTCGAGCGAGCGCGCCGAGTGCGTCAGCGCGCCGACCGAGATGCGATCCGGGCCGGCCTCGGCGAACGCGCGGATGGTGTCGAGCGTGATTCCGCCCGAGACCTCGATCACCGCGCGCCCGGCGATCTTGGCCACGCAGGCGCGCACGCGCTCGGGCGTCATGTTGTCGAGCAGCACCACCTCCGCGCCGGCCGAGAGCGCCTCGTCGATCTGATCGATCGACGTCACCTCGACCTCGATGCGCAGCCCGTGCGGCGCCCGCGCGCGCGCCCGTTCGACCGCGGCCTTCACCGAGCCGCACGCCGCGATGTGGTTGTCCTTGATCAGCACGCCCGACGCGAGATCGGCGCGGTGGTTGGCGCCGCCGCCGGCGAGCACCGCGCGCTTGTCGAGCAGGCGCCAGCCGGGCGCGGTCTTGCGGGTGTCGCAGACGATCGCGCGCGTGCCCGCCACCGAGTCGGCAAAGCGCCGCGTCAGCGTCGCGATCCCCGACAGTCGCTGCAGGAAATTGAGCGCGGTGCGCTCCGCCGACAAGAGCGAGCGCGCGCTGCCCGCCACCTGCGCCACCACCTCGCCCGGTTGCAAGCGCTGCCCGTCGGCCACCACCAGATCGCAGCGCGTGCGCGCATCGACGCGCAGGAACACCTCGCGCGCGACCTCGGTGCCGGCGACCACCAGCGGCTCCTTGGCGATGATCCGCCCGCTCGCCTGCGCGCCCCGCTCGAAGATCACCTCGGAGGTGACGTCCCCGCGCCCGAGATCCTCCTCGAGCGCCAGCGCGATCAACGCGTCGATCGAGGGCAGCATCCGCAGACCTTACCTCACCATTCGTCGACTTCCCACCCCGCGCGCCGCGCATGGCGCTTGAGGCGGGTGTCGGGATTGACCACCTTCTGGATGCCCACCCGCTTCAGCATCGGCAGATCGCTGTAGCTGTCGGTATAGAAAAAGCTGCGGCCGAGATCGATCTGCTGCTCCTTGGCGAACGCCTCCGCCCAGTGCACCTTGCCCGCGCCGTAGCACGCCGGCCGCACGTGCGTGCCGACGAACTTGCCGTCGCGGATGTCGGGCCGCGTGCACAGCACGTGCTCGATGCCGAGGTGACGCGCGAGAGGCTCGGTCACGTACGGCGACGACGAGGACAGGATCGCCAGCACGTGGCCCTGCTCCCGATGGAACGCGAGCGCCTGCAGCCCCTTGGGCGCGACCGTCGGCAGCACCAGCTTGTTGGTGAACTCCAGGCACTTCTCGATCATCGCCTGCTCGGGCTCGCCCTCGAGCTCGGCGATCAGCTTGGTGATCACCGCCTCCATGTCGAGGATCGCCAGCTTGTACTGCGCGATCCAACCGATCGCCTGCAGCATCTTCCAGCGCGTCATCTCTTTGCGCTCGCGCATCCAGCGCACCCACAGCGTGCCGCTGTTGGCGCGGATCAGCGTGCGATCCATGTCGAAGAACGCCGCCGGCGTCATGACAGAAAGCTCCGCTGTAGAACGTCCATGAACAGATTGCAGGCGGCGTGGAACAAGGTGCCGGCAAGGATGGATCGCGTTCGCGTGTACATCCAGCCGAAAACGAGCCCGGGGATGAATCGCGTGAGCATCTGCGGCTCGAACGTCACCAGGTAGTGCCCGAGCGCGAACAGCGCAGCCGTCACCAACCACGCGCCGCCCAGCTTGGCGCCCCACAACGTCCAGCGCGGCGGAAACGCGTCCTCGAGCCGCCCCTGCAGGTAGCCGCGGAAGAACAGCTCCTCGGGCAGCGCGACCACGATCAGCTGCGCCGCCGCCAGCAACAGAAAGTCGGGCGGCAGGCGGAGCGCCGGATGCAGCACGCGCAGGCAGCTCCCGGCGACCCACTGCGGGTGCACGCTGCACAACACACGCTGATACACGACGAACCCGCCGGCGAACAGCGGCAGGATCCCGAAGATCCCCAACGCCGCGATGGTCAGGCCGAGCCGTCGCGGATGCGTGGTGAACCCGTAGCGCTCGATCTCGCCGCGCCCGCGCAACATCACCTGCGGCAGCACCAGGAACACCGCCGCCACCAGCGCGTGCAGGTTCGAGCGGACGAACGGGATCCCCTGCAGGCGATAGAGCACCGCCGCCGCGCAGGTCGCCACGACGAACGCGAGCGTCACCTCGCCGGCCGTTTTTGCGCGGTCGTTCACTCCGTCAAGGATACGCTACAGCGGCTCGAGCTGGACGACGGTGATCGAATTGGCGCGCACCGGCGCGATGCCGGTGCCGAGCTCGGTGAGCGCGCCGCCCACCGTCAAAAGGCCGCGCGACACCAGCGTGACGTCGCCCGGCGGCACGTTCAGCGACGCGAACACCCCGTCGCCCGAGGTCCACTTCTGCCCGCGCGACGGCACGGTCGAGTTCTTGGCCACGTCGACGAAGTAGAAGGTGTTGACCGCATTGTCGAACGCGCCGCCCGACGACGAGGTCTCGAACACCGCGCCGCCCACTTCCTTCTCGTCGCAGTCGCGCACCGAGCCCGCGACCACGCCCTGCGTGTCGTCGGGCTCCAGCGAGAGCACCGCCTGGATCGTGCCCTTGGTCGCGATCGACACCGAGTAGCGCGCCGGGTCGTTGTAGGCGCGGTTGAACTCGATGGTCTCGACCGTCGCGTTGGGATCGCCGGTGGTCCGGAAGATCACCCGGTACGAGCCCGGCGGGATCATCAGCAGCGCCGTGCCGCCCACCGTCGGTAGCGAGGTCGCGTCGGGGGTCTTGGCGTTGAACTTGGCCAGGGTCGTGTAGACCTCGACGGTGGCGCCGTCGACCGGCGTCTTCATCTCGAAATCGCTCACCACCACCATCAGCGCCGTCGTGGTAGTCGGCGCCGCCGGATCCATGTGCGTGCCCAGGCAGGCGAGGTTGGCCGGCTTGATGGTCGTCGCGTCGAGCGTGTCGGGCTGCACGAATACCGCCGGCTGTCCGGCTGGCGGCTTCGGCCCCGACCCGCAGCCGCAGGCCAGGACCACCAGGATCCCAATGAGTCGTTTCATGGCGATGGAGATTACTTGATCTGGCTGGCGATCGCGATCAGTCGGCGGCGCAGCGTGCTCAGGGTCTCGGCCAGCGAATCGAGCCGATCGAGGGTCTCGCCGCTGCCCGCCAGCTCGGCCAGATCGCCCGCGGTTACGGCCTCGTCTTCCAGGAGGTCCAGCGCGTCGGCCAGGAACTTCTCCACGCCGCCGATCGCCAGGGCCGCTTCACGCAGGTCGTCATCGATCAGTAACAGCTGATTTTGTAAGGCATATCTCTCGGTCAACGCCGGGTTGGAGGTGCCTTCGCGCGCCACCAACCGATCGCGCAGCCTGCGGCCCGGGATATTTTGCGCATTGGTCGTGGACATGGGTCCACGATCCGCCCGGATCGTGCCCCTGTCAAAAATTTCACTCTGGACGGTTTGTGCTCGATTTCCTTGCAGAAAGTGCGCACCAACTCCATAGTATGCCGTGTTCGAGGGCCAGCCGGTCGGTTTGTCCTTGACTGGGCGTGTTTCGCCTTTAGGATTCGTCGTTTCCCGGGGGCCGCAGGGTTCCGAACCTACCTATTTGGAGTAGCTTGATTTGGGGCTGATCCCGGAGGACAAGATCGCCGAGATCCGGGACCGCACGGACATCGTGCAGGTCATCGGCGAGTACGTGTCGCTCAAGCGGGCCGGCACCAGCCACAAGGGCTTGTGCCCGTTCCATAATGAGAAGAGCCCCTCGTTCAACGTGAATGCCCAGAAGCAATTCTTCCACTGCTTTGGGTGTGGCGAATCGGGCGACGTCTTCACCTTCGTCGGCAAGGTCGAGGGAAAGAGCTTCATCGAGGTCGCGCGCGAGCTGGCGCGCAAGGCCGGCGTCGAGCTACCCGAAGCGGAGCGCTCGCGTGAGGCCGTCGAGAAGGCGCGCGCCGAAGAGACCGAGCGCGCGCGCATGATCCGGCTCAACGACGCGGCCGCGCATTTCTATCGCACCACGCTGGCCTCCGACGCGGGCGCCGGGGCGCGCGAGTATCTCGTCAAGCGCGGCATCGGCGACAAGATCTCGGAGACCTTCCAGATCGGCTTCGCGCCGGCCGGCTTCGATGCGCTGGTGCAGCACCTGGCGACCAAGAAGGTGCCGCACGAGCTGGCCGAGCGCGCGGGCCTACTCAAGCGCCGCGACTCGGCGAGTCACAACCTTGCGCCCGGCGCGCCGGCGACCAAGTCGACGCACTACGACGTCTTCGTCGACCGCGTGGTCTACGCGCTGACCTCGCCGATGGGCGAGGTGATCGGCTTCGGCGGGCGCATCCTGGAAGCGAAAGAGGATCAGCCGAAGTACAAGAACTCGCCCGAGACGCCGGTCTACAAGAAGGGCGAGAACCTGTTCGGGCTGCACGCCGCCAAGCACGCCATCCGCAAGAGCGGCCGCGCGCTGATGGTCGAGGGAAACTTCGACGTGATGACGCTACACCAGTGCGGCGTCGACTACACCGTCGCGCCGCAGGGCACCGCCATCACGCGAGAGCAGGTCGCGCTCCTGCAGCGGTTCGCCAAGGAAGTCGTGCTCATGCTCGACGCCGATCCGGCGGGCCGCGCGGCGACCATCAAGGTGATCCGCCTGTTCATCGACGCCGAGCTCAAGTGCCGCGTCGCCCAGCTGCGCTCGCGCGACGGCAAGAAGGTCGACCCGGACGATCTGGCGCGCAACGATCTGCCGCGCCTGCAGAAGATGATCGACGACTCGGTCGACGGCGTGGAGTTCCTGTTCGAGCAGGTGGCGTCGACCTCGCAGCCGACGGTGCCGGGCAAGGTTCAGGCGATCGAGGAGTGCGGGCCGATCCTGCGCTCGATCCGCGATCCGTTGGCGCGCGACCTGTATTTGGGACGGTTGGCGCAACTGCTCAAGGTCGACGAGAACCTCATCCGGCGCACCCTGCGCGGCGCTCCGCAGGGGCAAAAACCGCAGGCGCCGCCGGTGGAAGTCGTCTCCGCGCCGCTAGTCGAGGGGCGTGAGATCGCGCCGATCTTCGCCAAGCTACTGGCCCTTTTTGCGCAACATGTAACACTGATCGACCGCATGACACCGACGGTGCTGGAGGGAATCTCCGACGTGGCGGTTCGCGCGCTTCTGATGGAAGCGGCGCTCCGCAAAGCGTTCGCACCGCAGGCGCTGCTGGAGCACTGCGCGCCGGAGATTCGCGACTCGGTGGCCCGCGCGTTCCTCTCCGACGAGTTCTCCTCGCTCGGCGATACGCGGCCCGAGCTGATCTTCGACGAGATCACCCGCAAGATGAGCCTGCCCGAGGGCCTGCCCGCACTCGAAGAAGATCGCAAGCGCGCCCTGGTTGCCAAAGACATGCTGCGCGTCAGGGAGCTGACCGCAAAGATCTTGCTCACCCGTAATAAGAGCCAGTCATAGGAGAAGTGTTTCGATGAACCGTGACCGCGACATCGCGAAGCAGAAGCAGAAGCTCATCACGATGGGCAAGGCCAAGGGCTACGTGACCTACGACGAGGTCAACGATCACATGCCCGAGGAGATCGTCTCCTCGGACCAGATCGATGACTGGCTGTCGACCCTCGGCGACGAGGGGATCGAGGTCGTGGACGCCGGTCAAGGCGTGCCTGGCGCGGCCAAGCTGCCGGCCGGACGCCCGGTGGCCAAGGTCGTCGAGGTCCCGGTCATCGAGGACGAGGACGCCGAAGAGGCGACCACCGAAGAGGCTCCTGAAAAAGAGGAGAAGGAAGAGGAAGAGGACTTCGACGGCGGCTACTCGAAGACCAACGACCCGGTGCGCATGTACCTGCGCAAGATGGGCTCGGTCTCGCTGCTCACCCGCGAGGGCGAGGTCGAGATCGCCAAGCGCATCGAAGAGGGCGAGCGCCGCGTGTTGCAGGTGGTGCTCAACTCGTCGATCGCGGTCGAGGAGATCCTCGAGCTGGGCAACAAGCTCAAGCAGCAGAAGATCCGCGTCAAGGAAGTCATCCGTGACGTCGACGAGGAAGACGCCGAGTTCGACGAGGAGTGGCACACCGATCGCGTGGTGAAGATCATCGACAAGGTGCGCCGCCACGCGCGCGAGAACGAGACCATCAACGAGCAGCTCGCCACCAAGCTGTCCGATCAGAAGAAGAAGAAGCTCCGCGAGAAGATCAACGAGAACAAGCAGGAAGCCTTCGAGCACCTCTCCGAGCTGCGGATGAACAAGAAGCAGATCGAGAAGATCGTGCAGAAGCTCAAGGCGCTGGTCGTGCGCATCGAGAAGGGCGAGAGCGAGATCACCGAGGTCGAGCAGAAGATCGGCCTGTCGCAGAAGGATCTGCGCAAGACGCTCAAGGAGCTCAAGTCGTCGCCCGCCAAGGCGCGCGCGATCGGCAAGAAGCTCGGCCTCAACGCCGAGGAGCTCGAGGAGGCGTCGCACCTCATCCAGGCTGCGCAGCGCAAGATCAAGCGCGTCGAGGAAGAGGCCAAGCTCTCCGAGGATCAGCTGCGGGTCACCTACCGCGACATCCACGAGGGCGAGCGGATGGCCGAGCGCGCCAAGTCGGAGCTGGTCGAGGCCAACCTGCGCCTGGTCGTGTCGATCGCCAAGAAGTACACCAACCGCGGCCTGCAGTT
>PNAM01000049.1:0-102152 GCA_003170275.1 Myxococcales bacterium | reverse complement strand
CCGGTGCACATGATCGAGACCATCAACAAGCTGATCCGCACCTCGCGCTATCTGGTGCAAGAGCTCGGTCGCGAGCCCACGCCGGAAGAGATCGCCGAGAAGATGGAGCTGCCGCTCGACAAGGTGCGCAAGGTCCTCAAGATCGCCAAGGAGCCGATCTCCCTCGAGACGCCGATCGGCGAAGAGGAAGACTCGCACCTCGGCGACTTCATCGAGGACAAGGGCGTCATCTCGCCGTCCGACGCGGTGATCTCGATGAACCTGGCCGAGCAGACCCGCAAGGTGCTCGCCACGCTGACGCCGCGCGAAGAGAAGGTGCTGCGCATGCGCTTCGGCATCGGCGAGAAGAGCGACCACACCCTCGAGGAGGTCGGTCAGGACTTCGAGGTCACGCGCGAGCGCATCCGCCAGATCGAAGCCAAGGCGCTGCGCAAGCTGCGCCATCCGTCCCGCTCCAAGCGCCTCAAGTCGTTCGTCGAAAACTAAGCCTCTCGGATTCGTTGGTCGTACTGGCGTCCGGGCCGCCCGCGAGGGACAATGGCCTGGGGGGGCACACATGCGACGAAGGGGCGTAGCGCTCGGGATCATCGCGTTGAGCTGCGTGGGATGCGGGCCGCGACTGCTGACGGAGGCGCAGATGAAGGACCACGCCACCGTCGCCAGTGTGGCGGGCGACGTGGTCAAGACCAAGACGAACTTCCACGTCAAGGTCACCAAGGTGGCGATCATCGGCGTCAACGCCAACCGGACGACGGCGCGATCGCACGGCGGCTGGGGCTACCCGGGCGCCGGCATCGTGCGCACCGTCCAGGCGGTGCAGCAGATCAGCGACGTCGCCAAGGCGATCGCCTGTCGCGGACTCGATGCCGCCTTCGACAGCTTCCAGCCCGCCCTCGACGGTGCGGGCCTCGCGGGCGTGTCCGCGGCGGAGAAGCTGAACGCCGAGCCCTACCGCGCGATGACCGAGAACAGCGGCGGAAGCCTGCTGTGCGTCGCCGAGAAGGCGCGCCTCAGCATCATGAGCCTGGCCGGCGCTGGGCTGGCCAACGCGTTCGGCGGCGGGAATCAGGTCGCCGATCTGCAGCGCGGGATCGGCCAGCTCATGGACGAGTTGGGCGTCGACGGGGTGATCATGGCGATGCTCAACGCCGACGGCATGAGCGCCGACGACTCGAACCTGATCCTGTTCGTGCGCCAGCCGGGCGTCATGATGCTCCGGCCGGCCTGGCAGGGCATGTTGAAGAAGGGCAAGGTCAAGTTCGAGCCCGTCATCGCCAAGCCGCACAGCGATGACGAGCGCGTCCAGAACCTCGCCCGCGTCTATCAGCACTCGTTCGAGCTGCTGGTCGCCAAGCTCGCCAGCGACTCGAAATAAACGGGGCGGGCGCACCGGCGTATGCTCGGGTGATGCCGAACCGAACGTTGCTGATCCTGGCGGCGCTGGCGCCGTTGCGTGCGCTCGGGGCGACGCTCGAGGTTGGGCCGGGGCATCCGTTCGCCGCGCCATGCGCAGCGATCGCAGCGGCGGGCGCGGGCGACACCATCGAGATCGATGCGGCGGGGAGCTATTCCGGCGACGTGTGCGGGTGGCTGACCGGCGGCTTGACGATCGTCGGGGTGAACGGGCGGCCCAAGATCGATGCGGGCGGGCAGAGCTCGGGGGGCAAGGCGATCTGGGTGATCTCGGGCGACGACACGGTGGTGGACAACGTCGAGCTCAGCGGCGCCAGCGTCGCCGACCTGAACGGCGCGGGGATTCGGCAGGAGGGCAAGAACCTGACCGTGCGGCGCTGCTACTTTCACGACAACCAGGACGGGATCCTCGCCGGCGACAAGCCCGGCAGCACCATCGTGATCGAGTACTCGGAGTTCGCCGACAACGGCGCCGGCGACGGGATGTCGCACAACCTGTACATCAACCACGTCGACCAGCTGGTGTTCCGCTACAACTACTCGCACCACGCCAAGGTCGGCCACCTGCTCAAGACGCGCGCGCTGACCAATCGCATCCTCTACAACCGCTTCAGCGACGAGGCCACCGGCACCGCGAGCTACGAGATCAACGTGCCCAACGCGGGCACGACCTTCGTGATCGGCAACGTCATCGAGCAGGGACCGATGACGCAGAACCCCGCCATCGTCGACTACGGCTCGGAGCCGACCGGCTTCAATCCGACCAGCGACCTCTACCTGGTCAACAACACGGTGATCAACGATCGACCCGCCGGCGGCACCTTCGTGCAGGTGAGCGCCATGGTCACCACGCCGGTCACGCTCACCAACAACATCTTCTTCGGCCCGGGCACCGTCAGCAACCAGGCGAGCGCCGTGGTGACCGCCAACTACACCGGCGCGAGCCCGCTGTTCGCCGCGGCGGCGACCTACGACTATCACCTGCTGCCCGGCTCCCCGTGCGCCGACGCAGGACACGATCCGGGCGCCGCGGGAGGCATGTCGCTCGTCCCCGATCATCAGTACGTCCACCCGGCGATGAGCGAGGGACGCATGCTGGTGGGAACGATCGACATCGGCGCCTACGAGCTCGGCGGCGGCGTGGCGCTCCCCGACGGCGGCGCCGCGATCATCGATCAGGGAACCGATGGGAGCAGCGGCACCGACGGCGGGAGCGGGCGCGGCGGCTGCGCTTGCCAGCTCGCCGCCCAGGGCTCCGCCCCCACCCGCTGGCTAATCGTTTTTGGGCTCGTGCTGCTGCTGCGCGCCCGCCGCGATCGTCCTGCGCTATCATGCCGCCATGGCTCCGATCAACCGGCGCGATTTCATGAAGATCGTGGGTGCCGCGGCCGCCGCCTCGCAGCTCCCGTTTGGCTGCGGAACGCCGCGCGGCGTCTTCTTCAGCGACGGTGAACGGCGTGCGCTCGCCGCGCTCGCCGACGTGATCTTGCCGCCCGACGACACGCCCGGCGGCGCGGCGCTCGGCGCGGTCGAGTACGTCGAGCGCCTGCTGACCGCCTTCGACGCCGATCCGCCGGCGCTGTATGCGGGCGGCCCGTACTCCGGACGACAGCCGTTCTCCGACGGAAACGGCGCGCCGTCGGCGAACCTGCCGGCGAACGACTTCGCCACGTTCCTGCCGCTCGATCGCGTCGCGCTGGCGGCCTGGCGGCTGCAGATCTACGGCTCGACCGGCGTGTCGGGCGGCGGACCGAACGACGCGGTGACCGAAGACCAGGTCGCGGGCGCGGGACCGATCGTCGGGCTGCGCGATCAGGTGCGCGCGATCCTCGGCCGCGCGATGTCCTCGGCGGCGCCGAAATCGATCGAGTCGCTCGACCCGGTCGCGGCCGCGGCGCTGTTCGCCAACCTGGACCCCGACGACCGGAACCAGCTGGCGCTCCTGGTCACCGAGGCCGCGTTCGCCGCGCCCGAGTACGGCGGCAACCCCGGCCTGCAAGGCTGGAAGATGGTGCACTTCGAGGGCGACAGCCAGCCGCTCGGCTACAGCATCTTCGACGAATCGGCCGGCGTCTATCGCGAGCGCGCCGACGCGCCGATGTCCACCGCGAATCCCGGCACCGATCCCGAGCCGCTCGACGACGACGTGCGCGCGCTCTTGACCACCGTCACCAACGCCGCCGGCGGGAAGGTGTTCCCATGAGCAGCGCGCCGGTCGGCAACGCCTCGTTGAGCAAGTTCGACGTGCTGGTGATCGGCTCGGGCGCGGGCGGCGGCGCGGTCACCCACATGTTGTGCAAGCTCGGCCAGAAGGTGCTGGTGCTCGAGGCCGGCGCCAACCGCTTCGACGGGCTCGACGATCCCACGCGCCAACCGGTGGCGCGCTTCTCCAACGACGAGCTCAAGCTGTCCAACCGCGACTTCATCGCACCGTTCGTGAGCGTCGATCCGCGCACCTGGCGCGCGAGCGAGAGCGATCGCTCACGCCTCTCCGACGTCAACTCGCTGCCCAAGACGGTCGGCGGCGGCGCGGTGCACGCCGATCTGAAGTCGCCGCGCTTCCGCCCCACCGACTTCCAGCTCGGCACGCTGCTCGGCTCGACCTTCGCCGGCGCCAGCTTCGCCGACTGGCCCGTCGACTACGACATGCTCGAGCCGTTCTACTACTACGCCGAGAAGGTGATGGGAGTGCAGGGCGTGGCCGGGCTCGATCCGCTCGAAGGCCCGCGCCCGAGCGGCGACTTTCCCATGCCGCCGGGCGTGCCGATGTACGTCGGCCTCAAGGTCTCCGCCGGGGCGCGCACGCTCGGCTACCATCCGTTTCCCTATCCGACCGCGGTCAACTCGCAGCCCTACGACGGCCGGCCCGCGTGCGTCGACTGCGGGTTCTGCTCGGGCTACGGCTGCCCGTCGAACGCCAAGGGCTCGCCGCCGGTGACCACGCTGCGCAAGGCGCTGCTCTCCGGCAACTGCCAGCTGATCCCCGAGACGCGCGCGGTCAAGCTCACGCTCTCCGGAGACAAGACCCAGGTCACCGGCGTCGAGGCGATCGGCCCCGACGGCAAGCGCCGCACCTACACCGCCGATCGCTACGTGCTCGCCGCCAGCCCGATCGAAGACGCGCGCCTGTTGTTCCTCTCCGATCCCGCGGGCGTCGGCAACTCGAGCGGGCAGGTTGGCCGCAACCTCACATTCCACTTCCAGACCGGGGCGGTCGGCATCTTCGACGAGCGCGTGCACGGCCATCGCGGCCGCACCGTGTCGCACGGGCTCGCCGATTTTCGCGGCGTTCCCGGCGACGCGCAACGGCCGCTCGGCGGCATCGTCGAGATCTCGGGATCGGAGTTCCCCATCGAGGAGGCCTCGCGCTACCTCGACATCTTCTCGCTGGTCGGCGGCTTCACCGGCAAGCTCTTCAAGAAGCTCTTGCGCCAGAGCGCCGGCCGCGATCACATCGTCGCGCTCGCGCTGCAGGCCGAGGACGCGCCGCAGCCGACCAACCGCATCGATCTCGATCCGCTGGTGCGCGATCTCGACGGGCTGCCGGTCGCGCGCGCCACCTACCAGAACCACGCCTTCGAGCTGTCCGCGCGCGACTTCTATTCGCCCAAGCTGATCGATCTGCTGGGCGCCTCCGGCGTGCGCTACGCGTTCATCGCGCCGGTCGACGACATCCCGCGCTCGCAGCACATCATGGGCACGCTGCGCTTCGGCGCCGATCCGACCACCAGCGTGTGCGACCCCGACGGCCGCTTCCACGACGTCGGCAACCTGTACGCCGCCGACGGCGCGCTGTTCCCCACCGCGTCGGGCTTCAACCCCACGCTCACCATCGTCGCGCTCGCCCTGCGCGTCGGCGCCGCGATGGTGTTCGGCGACATGCCCGAACGCGGCCTCAGCTAGAGCAGCTTGGTCGCGTCGACGGCGATCGGGATGGTCACGTGGTTGCGCTGGCACACGTACTCGAGAAATTTCTTTCCGGTCGGATCGAGATGGTTCCACGCGCCGGTCGCGCCGTTGGCATCGCCGAGAAAGCAGCTGGCGGCGCCGAGCACGCGCCACGCCTTCTCACCATCCTGCGCGATGCCGCGCCGCGACAGCTCGACGGCCTCGGCGTACCTGCCGCGCACATAGGCATCTTTCGCCCGCTCGAGCTCGTTGCCCTTCGGCGGCGGCTCGTCGTCGAGCGCGCGTTGAACGGCCGGCGCGACGGCGCGCGCAGGTGCGGGCGCGACGCGGGCCGCGATCACCGGCCCGGGCACACGCCCTTCCGTCGACGACGATTCGCGATGGCTGCGCCATCCGACGGCGCCCGCCGCCGAAACCGCCACGATCACCGCCGCCACCTTGAGCAGCGCCAGCCCTCCAACCACCGGTGATGGACCAAACATGAGGCACCACGCACGCCTTCCTCCGTCTACGCGACGGTCCAAACGATCACGCAACTGCTCGAGCGCCTGCTTCAGCCGCCAGCGCACGGTCCCTGCCGGCACGCCCTGCCGCCTGGCGATCTGCGCCGAGGTGAGCCCTTCGTAGTAGCGCAACAGCACCGTCGATCGCGACGGCTCCTCGA
Source organism: Myxococcales bacterium (assembly GCA_003170275.1). Taxonomy (GTDB): domain Bacteria; phylum Myxococcota_A; class Polyangia; order Palsa-1104; family Palsa-1104; genus PALSA-1104. The sequence continues at coordinate 96,166 of PNAM01000049.1, read as the reverse complement.
GCTCTCCGACGACGCTGGCGAGCATGCGCAACAGCTCCGCCTTCTCGACCAGGCCGTCCGCGCCCTCGGGCGGGTTCGACTCGATCGCCCGCTCGCGATCGATCCGCCGCGCGAAGCCGCGCGAGCGCGTGTGCACCAGCCGCCGCATCACCTCGGCGAGCCAGCCGCGCAGCGACTCGCGCGCCTCGGGCTGCTTGTCGAGCGCGGTCACCATCGCGTCCTGCGCGAGATCGTCCGCCTCGCCGTCGCGCGCGAGCGTGTGCGCGAGCCGGCGCACCCACCCCGCTTCCTCGAGCAGCGATTTAGCGTCTGCGCCCATCGTCTCCATCCTTCTGCCGCCGGCGGTCGTGGTGTTGGAAAAAATCGCCCGAAACGTCCACCACCACGCCCCACATGTAGCCCCCCATCGCCTGTGCATAAGTTGCGGAGCACGCCACTCTTTTCCGGGCCTGCGGACCCCGCCGAGATCGCCCTACACGCGGAAGCCCGCGGGCGACGTGGCACCGGCGCGCGCGTGAATGTGGACCGGCGCTTGCTCCACAGATGTGCATGGGCGGCAGGGGCGTGGTTTGGTTGGGGATCCTGGCGTTGTGGAGCGCGCCGGCGCTGGCCGGGCCCGGCGACCTGACGCCGCGCTCGGCGGAGGAGCGCGAGCCGCTCGAAATGATCGAGCCGCCGCCCATCGGTCGCGTCTGCACCAAGGTCGGCACGCTGTGCTGGTTCGCCGGATCGCGAACCACGATCGCGGTCGAATCGGGCGCGATCGCGTCGGCGCCGGGCAAGGCGGGCTTGCCGATCACGCCGCGCTTTGCGCGTGCGGCCTCGCTGGCGGCGAACGGCACGACGCCCGCCGAGACCGGCCGCGGCTGGACCGTCGATCTGCAGGCGACGCTCAAGCGCCAGTCGTGGGCGGGCAACATGGTGTTCCTGATCTACGACGCCGACGATCCCGAGGCGCTCTCGGCGCGCCAGTTCACGGCGCTCTATCAGACCGCAGTCAAGTCGTCGAGGAGCTTGTCGGCGCGCTTGTCGCTCACCGGCGAGGAGGGATTCCGCGCCGGCCGGACCTACCGCGTGCGGGTCGTGCAGCTGGTAGGCGGCAAGGAAGTCCTGCTCGCAGAAGGCGATGTCACGCTCCTGTAGTGTGGTATCGTGCGCCTCCGATGAACTACTCGATCCTGGCGGAGCTCGCTCGCGCGCTGACGCGAGAGGACTTCGTCGCACGGCTTCCCGATCCGGTGCTGATCGTGATGTCCGAGCTCGAGGTCGAAGAGGCCTCCGGAGACGACGACACCCAGGTGGGCGAGCAGATCGCCGGCGTGCCCAAGGGGCTGCGCACCAGCGTGCCGAACAAGTTCGAGGCGCTGGCCGTGCGCAAGAAGCGCCACTCCGAGGACAAGGGGCACATCACCGTCGGCCGCGAGCGCACCTGCGACATCGTGGTGCGCACGCCCGGCATCTCGAAGCACCACGCCCATTTCATTCCGGGAGAAACGCTGCAACTGGTCGACCTGAACTCGCAAAATGGCACCTGGGTGGACGGAGCTCGAATAGCGCCCGACCGGCCGGTCGAGATCAAGCCAGGCACCCTGGTCACCTTCGGGGACCTGGTGACCCAGCTGGTTTCGCCGCTCGAGCTCTACCGCCTGTTGAAAAGCGCCAGGAGCTGATCTAAGGAATAGGGCCCATAGCTCAGCTGGTTAGAGCGGCCGGCTCATAACCGGTTGGTCCCTGGTTCAAGTCCAGGTGGGCCCACAAAGCCACAAAGAGAGAGGGAGAACTCGGTTGAAGGATCAATTGAAGCTCTTACTCGAGGTCCAGCGCCACGACGCTCGCATTCAAGAGCTCGCGGGCATGCAGAAGGTCTGGCCGCAAAAGCTCGAGGCGCTCAACGGCGACCTCAAGAAGGTCGAGGCGATGCTGGCCAAGGAACGCGGCCAGCTCGAGGAGACCGAGTCCTGGCGCCGCAAGCAGGAGGCGGAGCAGAAGGACGAGGAGGCCGCGCTCCTCAAGGCCAAACAGAAGTCGGGCATGGTCAAGAACACCAAAGAGATGATGGCCAACGAGCGCGAGCTGCAGGCTACGCGCAAGATGGCGCAGGACCGCGAGGAAGAGGTCAAGAAGCTGGTCGGCGCCGTCGATACGGCCAAGAAGTCGATCACCCAGCACGAGGCCGACTTCGAGACGCTCAAGAAGCACGTCTCCGACGAGACCGCCGCGGCGCAGGCCAAGGTGGTCGAGGTCGCGGGCCAGATCGCCGAGGAGCGCAAGCTGCGCGACGTGGCGGCCAAGCGCGTCGAGCCGTCGGCGATGAAGAAGTACTCGACCATCAAGATGCGGCGCGGCCTGGCGCTGGTGCCGGTGAAGAACGGCACCTGCGGCGGCTGCAACATGAACATCCCGCCGCAGCTCTACAACACCATCCAGCGCGGCAACAGCATCGAGATGTGCGGCAACTGCAACCGCATCATCTACTGGGACAAGCTGCTCGAAGAAACCGACGGCCGCCCGACTGAAAAGCCCGAACCGACTTCTTCGTAAATCGTCTATACATCTATCGGGAGATCTCGCCGGAGTGGGCGAGGCGTTCGCTGGTGGGGTTCGCCCCACGGGAGGAAAGTCCGGGCTCCATAGGGCTGGGTGCCGGCTAACGGCCGGTCGGGGTGACCTGCAGGAAAGTGCCACAGAAAGCAAACCGCCGTCTTCGGACGGTAAGGGTGAAAGGGTGCGGTAAGAGCGCACCGGGTTCCTGGTAACAGGGATCGCATGGCAAACCCCACCCGGAGCAAGACCGAGCAGGAGGCATCACGCAAGTGATGGAGGCGGCCCGCCTCGTTCCGCAAGGAAGCCTTCGGGTATGGTCGCTGGAGCCACGCAGCAATGCGTGGCCTAGATGAATGACCGCTACCGTCCATAGCTTTCAGATGGCGGAACAAAACCCGGCTTACTGCCCACTCCGGTGAGGTTTCCCACCTTGCATTGTCTCATTGCGCAAGCGTCTCGGATTGGCACCGGCGCTCGGTTGCTCCGCTCGGGTGGACCTGCTAGCGTCACCCCATGGGGGCCCCGTTCGAAGTTGCGATCATCGGGGCCGGCCCCGCCGGCATCGCGGCCGCCGTCAGCGCGGCGCACTACCAGATCCCGCACGTGCTGTTCGAGAAGGGCCAGCTCGCCAACACGATCTATGAATATCAGAAGGCCAAGCTGGTGATGGCCGAGCCGCGCAAGCTGCCGCTGCGCGCGCGCGTGAATTTCCAGGAAGGCAATCGCGAAGCGATCCTCGAGACCTGGCAGCGCGCCGTCGCAGAGGCCGGCGTGAACATCTGCAACGCCGAGGTCACGAGGCTTCGCAAGAACGGTGCGTTCTTCGAGATCACCCACGGGGACGACGTCAGCGCCGCCAGGAACGTCGTGTTGTCCCTCGGCGTGCAAGGTACGCCGCGAAAGCTCGGCGCGCCGGGCGAGGAGCTCCCTCATGTCGTCTACTCGCTCGCGGATCCCGACGAGTGGAAGGACATGGACATCGTGGTCGTCGGCGCCGGCGACTCCGCCATCGAGAACGCCCTGGCGCTGGCTCGGCACAACCGGGTCATCATCATCAATCGCTCGGCCGAGTTCGCACGCGCCAAGGACGCGAACGCTCGCCTGATCACGGACGCAATCCAGAGCAAGACGATCCGCTGCTTCGCCAACTCGACGGTTCAACGGATCGAGCCCGATCGGATCCATATCGAGACGCCGGAAGGAATCGAGAGCTCGCCCTGTCAACGCGTGATCGTGCGCGCGGGCGCCGTTCCGCCGCGCAAGTTCCTCGAGAGCTGCGGCATCACGTTTCCTTCGAAGGACGCGGCGGCGGTGCCGCTCGTCGATTCGAAGTATCAATCCAACGTGCCGGGTCTGTTTCTCGTCGGTGCGCTCATCGGGTATCCGCTCATCAAGCAGGCGATGAACCAGGGGCACGAGGTCATCGAGCACATCCTCGGCCACGAGGTGGAGCCGGCCGACGCGGTGCTGATCCGCGAGCGGCTCGAGCACCTCCCCGGCACGGTCGACGACAACTACCGCTTCCTCCGGGGCCACCTGCCGATGTTCAGCGATCTCAGCGAGCCGCAGTTCCGCGAGCTGCTGATCGACTCGACGGTGCACGTCAAGCAGCCCGGCGAGGTCATCTTCGCGCGAAACGACTACACCGACACCTTCTACAGCATCGTCTCCGGCGCGGTGGAGATCCAGGTGGCCGCCGATCGAGCCATTCACCTCGTCGCCGGCATGTTCTTCGGCGAGCTCGGGCTCGTCTCCGGGCGCCGTCGCTCCGCCACCGTCGTGGCCGACGCGCCGTGCGTGTTGCTCGAGACGCCGCGCAAGCAGATCCTCAAGCTCATCAGCTCGGTGGCCAGCGTGAAGCGGCGCATCGACCGGGCCTTCGTGCTGCGCACGCTCGAGGGTTCGATTTTCCCCGACGTCGATCCGGTGTTCCTCGCCGAGCTGGCGCTCAAGGCCCAGCTCAAGAACTTCAAGAAGGGTGAGGCGATCTTCAAGGAGGGCGACGCGGGCGACGCGCTCTACGTCATCCGCCGCGGCTCGGTGAAGATCTCGCAGAAGGATGTCCACGGCGTCGACATCACCCGCGCCTATTTCTCGGCCGGCAACTGCGTCGGAGAGATCGCGCTGCTCTCCGACGAGGATTCGCGGCGAACCGCCAGCGTCACCGCGGTCGTCGGCTGCGAAACGATCGTGATTCAGAAGAGCGACTTCCGCGCGCTGATCGCGACCGATCCGAAGGTGCAGGAGCGCTTTCGAGCGCTCGCGGAGCTCCGCAAGATCAGCGACGCCACGCGCGAGCACAACCGCAAGCAGGGCGCCGTCCTCGATTTCATGTTCGGCGAGGGCATCACCGACGCCAGCAACGTCCTGGTCATCGATTCCGATCTGTGCGTGTCCTGCGACAACTGCGAGACCGCCTGCGCGGCCACCCATGACGGCGACAGCCGCCTCGACCGCAAAGGCGGAAAGTTCTTCGCAGCGGTGCAGGTGCCGATCTCCTGCCGCCACTGCGAGAACCCGCTGTGCATGATCGACTGTCCTCCCGACGCGCTCGCCCGCAAGCCCGACGGCGAGATCGTGATCAGGGACAGTTGCATCGGCTGCGGCAATTGCTCCACCAACTGCCCGTACGGCGTCATCACCATGACGCACGAGAAGGACAAGAGCCTCGACGTGCTCGCGTGGCTCGGCTTCCGCAAACGCAAGGAGGGACCGGCAAAGGCGGCCAAGTGCGACATGTGCTCGTCGCTGTCGGCAGGACCCGCCTGCGTGCGCGCGTGCCCGACCGGCGCGGCCGTGCGAATCAATCCCAACGAGCTTTCCAACCTCATGCGGCGAAAGGGCGGCATGCATTGACCAGGGACGCGGACGAGAACTTCTTCGGGCATCGCCGCTTCTTGTGGCTGTGGGCCATACTGCTCGCGCTGACGGGCCTCGCCGGGGGCTACCTGTACAACAAGCCCATCGGCGGTCGGAACGGCGGTACGAGGCTCGGATTGATCTATGGTGCAATCGCGACCGCGGGCATCGCCTTCCTCATGTGGTATGGCGTACGGAAGCGCTATTCGTATGCGTCGGGCTCGGGGACGCTAAAGGGTTGGCTCTCGGCGCACGTTTGGATTGGTGTGGCGCTCGGTCTGCTCGTGCCGTTGCACTCGGGCTTTCACCTCGGCTGGAACGTGCACGCTGCGCCCTATCTGTTGATGCTCGCGACCATCGCGAGCGGAATCTGGGGCGCGTACGCCTACGTCAGCATGCCCTCGAGAATGGAGGCGCGCCGCGAAGGGTTGAGCCTCCGCCGCTGTGCGACGGAGATCGAAACCATCGCCAAGTCGATGGCCGCGCTGGCGAGCGACAAGAGCAGCGCATTCTCCGCGTTGGCTGCGCGCGTGACCGTGCCCTTCAATCCGTCACTGGTTCGAATTCTCTTCCTGGAGCGCTATGTGCTGAAGGAGGAGGAGCTGAGCAGCCTGCTCGCGTCGCTCCCGAAGCACGAATATCAGGACGGGCTCGAGCTCACCCGCATGGGCGCCCGTAGGTTGCATCTCTGCAACACGGCGGTCGCCGAGGCCAGCGCCTTGGCGCGCATGCGGATCTGGCTCTACCTGCATCTGCCGATGTCCTTCGCCTGCGTCGCGGCCGTCGTCGCGCACGTATTCTGGGCGCTCTCCTTTCGTTCGTCTGCCAGATGAGCACGCCACCCGGCGACAAGCGCCACGAGCTCGAGCGCCGACTCACGGTCGGGTATCATCTGCCGTCGCTGGCGTTCATCACGGTCGTGGCGGGGGCGATCAGCGCGGCGGCGTTCATCGTGTGGCCGCTCACGAGCGCTACCCGCCGCAGCGCGCTCGCCGCCGAGCCGGTCTCCAACCATCACCGGATGATCGCGAACGCGTGCGAGCGCTGCCACGACACGCTCTTCACCGGCGCCAGCGACTCGCGCTGCCTGAGCTGCCACACCGTCGGCAGCCACGCCCGAGCGTTTACCTCGAAGAAGGTCCAAGCGGTCGATCGCTGCGCCAGCTGCCACAAGGAGCATCACGGTCAGCGCAGCCTCGTGCCCGCCGATTCGCCCTTGTGTACGAAGTGCCATTCGCAGATCGCGAAGGTGCTCCCCGAGACCCGTCAGCCGTCGGTGAATGACTTCGCCCACCACCCCGAGTTCGCGCTGCCGCCTGACACCGGCCTGCTCAAGTTCAGCCACGCCGAGCACCTCGGGAACCTGCAAAAGGAGGGCGCCGCGCCGGAGACGCTGACCTGCGGGACCTGCCACGTGCGCGCCGCGGACGGAAAGTCCTTCACCCCGATCGCGTTCGCACGGAATTGCCAGCGCTGCCACAGGCTCCAGGCCGACCCGCGGATCAAAGGCACACCGATCCCACACGGCAATGTCGAGCACGCCATCGAGGTCATTCGTGCAGCGCTGGCCGAATTTTACCTGAACGCCCCTGAAGGCGGCCACGACAGTGCTGCCAAGCTGCGCGAGCGGGTCGCCAGCGAGACCCGCGACATCATCGACGGGGTCTTCACCGAGCAGGACGGCTGCAAGCGCTGCCACGAAGTGACGGTCACCGGCACCCCCGGCTCGCCCGACGTCAAGCAGTACAACGTCGAACCGCCACTGCTCCGCACGCACTGGCTATCGGCTGCGCTGTTCGACCACGGCGTGCATCGCCAGACGGCCTGCGAGCAGTGTCACACGCGCGCGCGCGGGTCGACGACGGCCTCCGACCTGCTCATTCCTGGCATTGCCGTTTGCCGCGATTGCCACGCGGATCCCGGCACACCCGACAAGCTGGAATCACCCTGCGTCGAGTGCCACGTCTACCACTCCAAGGAATAGGCTACGGCTTGCCCAGCGTGACGGCGCGCTCGTACATCCAATCCCAGAAGGAGGCGCGCAGCGCGAGCGCCTTGCGCATCCCCTTCCCGAGGTCGCGCCGCCCCTGCTCGGTGCGCGCGTAGTGGCGCGCGATGTCGAGGAACGTGGCCTGGTGGTGGTCGTCGATCGCGGCGTGCAGCGGGAAGAAGACCACGTCGCGCGGGGCGAGATCCGGTAGCCGCTTGACCGCTGCGACGAGCGGCGCGTAGAGATCGCGCACCACTCCCTCCGTGCCGAGCCCGAGCGCGCCCACCGCTTCGGCGGGCGAGCCGCCGGAGAGCACCCCGAGGAACATCTCGCGCCAACACACCACCTCGTCGCTGTCGTCCTCGATTCCGGCGTCGGCCACGCCGAGCGCGCTGCGGAAGCGGTGGATCAGCGTCGGGTGCGGGATGCCGCTTATCCACTCCCGATCGATGCCGCGGGCGGCCAACTCGGCGAGCTCGTGCTCTTGGTAGATCCCCGACTCCTGGGTGAGGTTCTGCAGCAGGCCGGCGCGGTGCTCCGGCTTCTCGAGGCGGCTGATCACGGTCGTCAGGTACTGCGGGAAGTGACCGGAATAGCCGAAATATTGCCGGCCGAAGTCGGCCATCGCCCAGCGCAGATCGGGCACCGTGCCGTCGCGGAGCGCGCTCAGGTAGCGGTGGCGCACCGCGCGGTGCTTCTTCGACTCCTCGGTGAGCGCGACGAGGAATCCGTCCGCGCCGCCGTCTCCGCTGCCGGTGCCCTCGAGGCGCGAGCGCATCCGGGAGGTGATCGCGTTCACCCAGCCCATCAGCGTCGCGGGGTCGTCGGCGAGCGCGCGCAGCACGACCGGCCGCTCGAGCACCACCACCTTCACCGGCCCCACCGCGCGCACCGAAGCAGTGCGCGGCCGGCGATCGAGGAAGGCGAACTCGCCCACCACGTCGCCCGCCTCCACGCGCCTGATCACCGCCCCACCCTTGCGCGCCTCCACCGCTCCCGACTCGATGAAGAACAGGCGCTCGTCGACCTCGCCCTCGCGGATGAGCTCCTGGCCCGCTTCGTACGAGGCCGGCGTGCCGGTGGCCCTCACCCGATCGATCACCTTCGCATCCAGCCCCAGCGTGCTCATGCGTTGATATTATCACGAGCCTCCTTGCATGGACCGTGATGCGCTGATTACATGGCGGGTCCAGATGCGAATCGAAGCGATGACGCTCGCCCTGGCCATGACCGCTTGCGGTTGTGACTCCGCCTTTGGAACAGATGTCCCCGGCGTTGCCGATCCGTCGCTTTCAGAGACCGTCCAACTGACTGCTTTGGACGTTCAAGCCATCATTGCCCAGGCCGCTACTCAGGCGTCGGCGAGCAGCCTGCCGGTAACGATCGCCGTCGTGGATCACGAGGGGGTCGTGCTGGGTCTCCTGCAAATGGCCGGCGCGTCGATCACGACCACGGTGTCCGGCGGCGGGCGCGGCGGATTGGAAGGACGCGTGTTCGACGACTCCGCGGTTGCGGCCGCGGTTTCCAAGGCGGGTACCGCCTCGTTTCTCAGCACGCAGGGGAGCGCCTTCACCACGCGCTCGGCCGGCTACATCCTGCAGCAGCACTTTCCCCCCGAGGTCGATCCGTCCCCAGGAGGTCCGCTGTTTGGCGTTCAGCTGTCGAACCTGCGCTGCAGCGATGTCGATCGAGGGCCCGGGCCGCATCAGGCAGCACTCTCGAATCTTCCGATTGGCCTCTCGGCCGACGCGGGCGGGCTGCCTCTCTATAAGAATGGCGTGGCCGTCGGGGGAATCGGCGTCGAAGGAGACGGTATCTACACCGTGAATCGGGGACAACCCGATATCACGCCGACGGTGGAAGAAACCATTGCCGCCGCCGGCACGTTGGGGTTCTCCGCACCCGCAGCGATCCACGGCGAAAACATTCTGGTGGATGGGATCCAATTTCTGTTCGCCAATGCGGAGCCGCCGGCGAGCCAGGTTACGACCCCGTACGCCACGTTCGCGGCGGCTGGCAAAGAGATCGCCCCACCCGCTGCCGCGGAAGCGACTCCCTTCGTCGCGCGCCAACTCGTCGACACGCCCGGTACCGTGCCTGCGGAGTTCGCAACCAGCTTCCGGGAGGGAACCACGCCGGGCGCAGGTGGGCTCACGATCGAGGACGTGACTCGCATCATCGGCCAGGCAGCCGCGCAAGCGAGCACGACGCGCGCTGCCATCCGACTGCCGATCGGCACAGCGGCCCGTGTGACGATTTCGGTGGTGGACACGAGCGGCGCGATTCTGGGCATTTTCCGATCCGTCGATGCCCCAGTCTTCGGCTTTGACGTGTCGGTGCAGAAGGCTCGATCGGCCGCCTTTTTCAGCGATCCCTCGGCCGCCCTTTCCTTGACCCAGGCCGGCCTTGATTCGTACGTGGCTGCGGCCGCAGCCGATGGGCTGGCGCTCGATGGGAGCGTGGCCTTCTCGACGCGCGCCGTGGGATTCCTGAGCCAGCCGGTGTTTCCGCCCGGTGGGATCGCTCCATTCTCGAACGGCCCCTTCTCGAAGCCGCTAGGGGACTGGAGCGTCTTCAATACGGGACTGCAGCTTGACGAATATCTCACGCCTCCCGGGGCGAGCCTCTTCATGGCTTCCTGTGCGGGAACGTCGCTCCCCGGCTTGAGCAACGGCATGACCATCTTCCCGGGCGGCTTCCCTTTGTACAAAGGCGGATTGCTCGTCGGCGCAATCGGCATCTCCGGAGATGGGATCGACCAGGACGATCTGATTGGGTTCCTCGGCCATGCGGGATTCGAAGCGCCCGCCAATATGCGTTCCGACACCGTCCGCGTGCGGGGCGTGGCGCTCCCCTACGTCGTGTTTCCGAGGCATCCCAATCTGTAACCTGTTGCGCGTACTGATCCTGCTATTGCTCGTCCCGATCTCCGGGCAGCGGGCCTGGGCCGCCGATCCATCGCCGAAGCCAGAGTCGGCGAAACCAGAGCCAGGGGACGATCGCGGCGACTTCCTCCCCGTTTATAACCGCGGGCAAAAAGACTTTCGCCCCATGCCGGATCGCTGGCGAATCGGCTATTCCGGGCACTGGTGGGATCCCTACCACCAGAACGTGCTCAAGGGGGACTACCCAATCTTCGGCCAGCGCACCTTCTTCATTTTTACTGGCGTGATCGATACGTTGTTCGAAGCCCGCAACCTCCCGACAGCGCAGGGAGCCAGTCGAGCTTCGCCGGGGGGGAACGGCGATTTCTTTGGGCGTGGCCAGCAGCTCCTGGTGAACGAGAACATCATCGCCAGCCTGGACCTCTTTCACGGATCGACCGCGTTCAAGCCCAAGGACTGGGAATTTCGACTCACGCCCGTCTTCAACGTCAACTACCTAAAGGTTTGGGAGAACCAGGTCGTCAATATCGACGTTCGACAGGGAACGAATCGGACCGACTTCGGTTTCAAGAGCCTCGGGCAGGTCGCGCTCCAGGAAGCCTTCGTCGAGGTGCGCTTGCTAAAGGTGGACAAGCGCTTCGACTTCATCTCGGCGCGAGCGGGCATCCAAGGCTTCACCAGTGACTTTCGAGGGTTCGTCTTCTCGGACAATCAACCGGGCATCAAGCTCTTCGGCAACCTCGCTAGCAACCGGTATCAATGGAACGTCGCTTATTTCTATATGCTGGAAAAGGATACGAACAGCCACCTGAATACGTTTCAGCCTCGACATCAACATGTCGGTGTAGCGAACCTCTACCGACAGGACTTCCTCTTTCCGGGCTATACGACCCAGCTCAGCTTCCACTTCAACCTGGACCAGGCCGGATCGATGGATCCCAATGGCCAGCACTACGACACCAACGGCCCGCTGGTTCGGCCAGCGCCCATCGGCGCCGTGCGTCCGCATGACCTGCGGGTGTTCTATCTGGGCTGGAGCGGCGAGGGTCATATCGGTCGTCTGAATTTGACCCACGCGTTCTACCAGGTGCTGGGGACGGACGATTTCAATCCGATCGCCAACCGTCCGGTCGACATCAACGCCCAGATGGCAGCGCTCGAGCTCTCCTACGACATCGATTGGCTGAGGCCCAAAGTCTTCGCATTCTTTGCATCTGGAGATTCAAATCCCAGGGACTCGACGGCAAAGGGATTCGATTCGATCATCGACAATGTCGACTTCGCCGGCGCCGGCTTTAGCTTCTTCAATCGACAGCCCATCAAACTCGCCGGGACCGGCGTCAATCTCGTGAATCGATTCAGTCTGGTTCCCGACCTGCGTACCGATAAAGATGAGGGGCAGGCGAACTTCGTCAACCCCGGGCTGTTTCTCGTCGGAGCGGGCCTCGACGCTGTGTTCACGCCCAAGTTGAAGGCTTCACTGAATGTAAACGTGCTTTGGTTCGTGAACACCGAACCGTTGATCCTCCTCCTACACCAGCCGGGAATCGGCCACTATATCGGCGAGGACTATGCTCTCAGACTCACCTATCGTCCGTTTCTGAACAACCACGTCGTTACCAGCCTCGCGGTGGCCGTGCTTCGACCGGGGAGCGGTTTTGGGGACATCCTGGTCAATGAGCTCCTCTATTCCGCCTTTCTATCGGTAACTCTCAGCTATTGAATGGAGATGCAAAGATGAGAGTCCTGGCAATCGCCCTCCTCGCGACGGTGGGCACGGCGCTGGAAGGGTGTCGCACGCACGTGAGCGTTGCGCCGCTTGCCATGGACATCCTGATTCAAACGCAGGCGGAGGCGGACCGGAAAAGCGTGGGCTGCGTTCGCTGCCACAGCGACACGGATCAGCCGACCATGCACGCCTCGAAGACCCTCCGCCTGGGGTGCGCAGATTGTCACGGTGGCTCGCCCGAGATCTTGCTACCGACGGGAGTCGCGCAAGGGACGCGCCCATACCAAGACGTCTTGCGCAAGGCGCATATCCAGCCGCGCTTCCCTGACGCCTGGAAAGGCGCCGACGGCCGGTATTCTTCGGCCAACCCAAAGCAGTCCTACACGCTGCTCAACGACGAGGATCCCCGGTTCGTGCGTTTCGTGAACCCCGGCGATCTCCGCGTCGCGCGCCAGGTCTGCGGCCTCTGCCATCCAAACGAGGTGGCGCAGGTGGAGAGGAGCACCATGACCACGAGCTCCGTCTTCTGGAGCGCGGCCGCGTACAACAATGGTGTGGTCGCGCCGGCGATCGGCGCGCAGAAGACCCCGTTTCTGGGTGAGAGCTACGGCGTTGATGGCGTGGTTCGTGGGATCAGAGCTGATCCGCCGCCGTCCCCCGAGGAGCTTGCCAAGGGCGCGCTGCCGTTCCTGCTGCCGCTGCCTCGCTGGGAGACGGTTCCGCCGGGCGACGTTTTTCGAGTGTTCGAACGCGGTGGCAGCTCGATCCCTTCGTCGTTTCCCGACATCGGCTCCGCGCAGTCCAGAGCAATCGAGGGGCCGGCGGGGGACGATCCGGGCCGGCCGGATGTCCGGCAGAGTAATCGTGGACCGGGCACCGGGCTCCGAATCGCTGTTCCATTGTTGAATATCCACAAAACCCGGCTGAATGATCCCCACCTTTCCTTTTTAGGGACCAACGACAACCCCGGCGATTACCGTTCCAGTGGCTGCACTGCCTGTCACGTCATCTATGCGAACGATCGAGATCCGGCCCATGCCGGCCCCTATGCCCAGTTTGGGAACCGTGGCCGATCTCAGAGTCGAGATCCCATGATCTCCAAGCAGGAAGGGGGACATCCTCTCCGCCACGAATTTACGACCGCAATTCCAACCAGCCAATGCATGGTCTGCCACATGCACCAGCCCAACGTCTTCATGAACTCCTACCTCGGCTACACGATGTGGGACTACGAAACCGACGGCGAGCTCATGTGGCCGGAGAAGCAGAAGTATCCTTCCTCGGAGGAGATCTGGCAGAGCTTGAACCGGAACCCCGAGGGCGCGGCCGTTCGCGGGAACTGGTCGGATCCTGAATTCCTCGCGCACGTCAGCGAGCTCAATCCGAAGCTCAAGCACACTCAGTTCGCCGACTATCATGGGCACGGCTGGAATTACAGGGCGGTCTTCAAACGAGATCGCAGCGGCAACCTGCTCGATGATAATGGAGCGATCGTCGCCAACAGTACCCCGGAAAAGCTGCAGCAAGCGATGGCTCCACGGACGGACGACGAGTGGAAGAATGGCCGCCCGGGGATTCCGGTTCATCTAAAAGACATCCACCTGGAAAAGGGAATGCACTGCGTGGACTGTCACTTCGCTCGCGACGTCCACGGCAATGGCAAGCTATATGGCCAATACGCGGATGCGATCGAGATCTCCTGCGTCGATTGCCATGGAACGATCGATCACCGGCCGACCCTGGTGACCAGCGGGAACGCTGCGCCTGCCGGCGGAACCAGGCTCGAGAATGGGCTCACGCCATGGAAGCAGCCGCGGTTCGCCTGGCGGCAGCAGAAGCTGTTCCAGCGCTCCATGGTCGAGAAGGACAAGGAGTGGGAGGTCGTTCAAGTCGCCGATACCGTGAATCCCAACTCCGAGTGGGCGCAAACGCATCCGGCTCAGGCGGAGCGGTCGCGTCTGGCGAAGACGCTGCAGAAGGATGGTCTCACGTGGGGCTCCGCGGCGGCAGGGGGGGAGAAGCTGGCCCACTCCAACGATCGCATGGCTTGCTTCACGTGCCATGTGTCCTGGACTCCAAGCTGCGCAGGCTGTCACATGCCGATCCAGGCCAATTGGAGCAAGACCAGCAATCACTTCGAAGGTGAAGAGACCCGAAACTGGGCCTCCTACAACCCGCAAGTGGCTCGCGATGATCAGTTTATCCTGGGAATGCACGGCACCGTGAGGCGCGGGGGCAAGAACGCGGTTCTCGTCGCTCCAGTGCGATCTTCCAGCGCGGTCGTGTTGAGCTCGGAGAATACCAATCGAGAGCACCTTTACATTCAACAGCCGCCCATTTCGGCCGCAGGATTCTCGAGTCAGGCCTTCAATCCGCATTTCCCCCACACGGTGCGCGCCACGGAGACCAAGCAATGCAGCGACTGCCACGTCTCCGAGAAGAACGACAACAACGCGTGGCTGGGACAGGTCCTGGGGTTGGGAACCAATTTCACGAATTTCCTCGGCCAATACATCTATGTCGGTGAGGGGCCAGCCGGTTTCGAAGCGGTCCCGGTCACGGAATGGGAGGAGCCGCAGGCTGTGATCGGCAGCTATCTCCATAAGCTTGCCTACCCGGACTCGTACGCGGCGCATCAGCGGCGCGGAGGCCGCCTCGCCGGGCCGGCCAAGTCCCATGGCGCCACCAACATTCGTAGTCTCCAGATGCGCGGTGAGTACCTCTTTACAGCGGACGGAGCGGACGGCTTTCGCGTCTATGACATTGCCAATGTGGACAACAAGGGCTTCTCGCAGAACATCGTGACGGCGCCCGTCTCTCCACTCGGTCAGCGCACGCATGTGAAGACGCGGGATGCCACGGCAGTGGCTTTGCCGACGACCATGCCCGTCGCGCCGTCGCGCCAGGACCAACCCGCGTTCCTGCAACACAAGGAAGACAATCAGGAGCAGCGGATGCATCCGCTGTATCGGTATGCGTATGTCACAGACCGGTTCGAGGGCCTGATCGTGGTGGATGTCGAAACGCTGTCCGATGGCGATCCTGACAACAACTTCCTAAGGCGCGCGGCGTCGTTCAACCCCAATGGAGCCCTGGATGGCGCCCGGAACATTACGATTGCGGGTGTCTATGCGTACATCTCCTGTGCCCGCGGTCTGGTGGTGGTGAGCGTTGCCGATCCCTTGCATCCGCGAGTGGTCGCAACAATCGGAGCGCCGGCTCTCATCGCCCCGACCGTGGTGGCGGTTCAGTTTCGTTACGCATTCGTCCTCGATCGCCAGGGCCTCGAGGTCATCGACATCACCAACCCGGAGCGGCCAGCTTCGGTCGCAGCCGTGCCATTGGTGGACGCACGAGATCTGTATGTCGCGCGCGGATACGCCTATGTCGCCGGAGGGAAACAAGGGCTGGTGATCGTGGATGTGGAGCGCCCGGACCGGCCGCGCGTCGATCAGGTCTTCACCGCCGGTGGTCAACTCAATGATGCGCACGCGGTCCGGGTCGGTTCCACCAATGCGAGTCTCTTCGCTTATGTAGCGGATGGAAAAAATGGGTTGCGGGTGGTTCAGCTCACTTCTCCGCTGACACAGCCCAACTACTACGGGTTCAATCCCAAGCCGGTACCCGAGCTGATCGCCACGTACAAGACACGTGGACCAGCCGTCGCCCTCTCAAAGGGGCTCGACCGCGATCGCTCCGTCGACGAGAGCGGAAACCAGATCAGCGTGTTTGGCCGCCTGGGGTCGCGTCCGTTCACACTGGAGGAGCAGCAGAAGATGTATCTTCGAAAGGGCTCGTTGTATCGCGTCTCCGACGCTCCTCCTGGTCCTCCCAATCAGTGATCGTGGCAGCGGGCGCACTCGCGGCCGATCGTCTTGAACGCCTTCTTCCCGTCATGGCACGTCGCGCACCCTTCCATCGTAGGCGCCGTCAGATCGGGCGCACTTTCCGGGAGGTGACAGGCGGCGCACGCCCGCACCCGGTGGACGTCATCGTGGAGGAAGTGATCGCGCGTCGACCACTCACGCTTCCCGCTGCCCTGCCGCGGCACCGACGCCAGAACATGGCACGCCGAGCAGCGCTCGAGCGTGAGCGGCGTGCCCTCCACATGGCACTTCCCGCATTCCGCGTGGCCGAGGGTAGGTGCGCGCGCCGCCACCCCCGATTGCGCGGGATGACACCCTTCGCAGGCGAGGCCGGCGGCGATGTGCGGAGCGTGCCGCAGGTCTGCCGAGTCCGGCGAGCGAAACTCCGTTTGTGCTTCGGTGCGTAGACGCAGCGGATTCGGGCGATACGGATCATTTCTCTCATGGCAGCCGAGGCAGATCGGTTGCCCCACTTTGCGGAACTCGGCGGCGTGACACCCCTGGCAGGGCCGATGTTGATCGTGGCCCGAATGCACCTTCTCCCACTCGATGCCGGCGCCGTGACAGGACGTGCAATCGTCGATCTTCAGGCGCTTCGCATGCGCTGCGTGCTGGAACGTTTTCGGCGACGGCGGGAGCGCCGCCAACTGCGCCCCGGGCGGCGCCTGGTGGCAGCGGTCGCACTGCGTGCCGAGCGCATCGAACGCGCTCTTTCCATCGTGACAGCTTTCGCACGCCTGCATCGTTGGACGTTTGTCAAAGGAGAGCCCGCCGTGGCACGAGACGCAGTTCGGCTTCATCCCACGCGCCTTCACCTGCCGCTCGTGTGTGACGTGATCGAACTTAGACTTCACCCGGAAGTTGCTCGGCTGCTCGGCGACGATCTGGCGGTCGGGCGCGATCTGGCGGTCAGGCACAGGCGCGACGTTCTTCCACGACAGGGCAGAATGGCAGCGTTTGCAACCGCCGAGCTCCTCGTGGGGCTTGTCCTTGCTGTGGCAGGACTCGCACTGCGTGGTCGTGCCCTTGAATTGAAAAGCCGGGTGGCAAGCGAGACAGGCCGCGGTGCGATGCTTGCCCGGGAGCAGCTCCGGGCTGTAGGTGTGCCTGAACGCGACGGTCTTCCAGTTGTCGAGGATGTGGCAGGTCTCGCAGGGCGAACGGGTTCCGCTGTGCGGTCGTTTATGGCAATCGCCGCAGGTCGTCGTAGGGGTCAAGTGTGTCCCCCCCGCGTGGCAGGAGGTGCACTGAAGGCTATGTTTTCCGACGAGCGCCAGATGATGTTGGGCAGCTTCGTGCTTGACGGACTTCCAGCCGCCTACGTCGTGACAGAGCTGGCACTGCACTCCGAGCGCGCCCTTATGGTTCCGGCGGTCGCTATGGCAGCCGTGGCAATCGAGCGGAACCCCAGCCCATTTGCGCGTGCCGCCGCTGGCCGGGTGACAGCTCTCGCACGCCACCTTCTGGTGCCGGCCGGCCAGAGGGAAGCGGGTCTTCGAGTGATCGAACGGGCCTTCGGCGTGGGCACTGAACACACTGAACACAGCCACGAACAGGCCGAACGCAACGAAGAGCCGCGCAGTCATCGTACCAATTGTCTCCCGTCGCCCCGACAAGATACAAACTCTATCGCATTCGCACGGTCTAGCCGAAAAGTGGCATTATTAGGTGCGCATGAGCCTGGACTTCGACGCATTGACCTTGACCGACATCATCCGGCTGCAGGATGAGCTCTCGCAGACCATCAAGCGTCGCTTCGAGAAGAACCTCGCGCTCGCGTTCTCGGACATCGTCGGATCGACGCCGTACTTCGAGCGGTTCGGCAACGAGGCGGGCGAGGGGATGCGCCGCCGCCATTCGGATCTCGTCCAGGAGGCGCTGCTGCAGTTCGGCGGCCGGCTGGTCGACACCGCGGGCGACGGCGCGTTCACCTGCTTTCCGCAGGCGGTGAACGCGGTCGAGGCCTACAAGGCCTTCCAGCTGCAGGTCTCCGAGTCGAACGCCTCGCGCGCCCGCGAGCATCACCTGATGGCGCGGGTGGGGATCCACTTCGGGCCGGTGCTCACCGACGGCGTGATCGTGAGCGGCGATCCGGTGAATCTGTGCAGCCGCGTGGCCGGCACCGCCGCTCCCGGCGAGATTCGCCTCACCAAGGAAGCGTTCCTCGATCTTCCGCCGGGGATGCGGCTGTCGTGCCGCAAGACGCCGCAGGTTTCGCTCAAGGGCATCTCGCGCCCGGTGGACATCCTGATCATCGACTGGCGCGACGCCTCGGTGTTCCCGGTCGCGGTGATGATCGAACAGATGCAGCTCAAGCTTCCGCTGCCGCAGCAGGACCTGATCACCTTCGGCCGGCTGTCCGAGCTCAACGGCGTCAAGGCCAACGACATCGCGCTGCTGCTGGACGATCCACTACTCGCCCAGCAGATCAGCCGCTGGCACTTCGAGCTGCGCCGCCACCGCGACGGGATGACCCTGCGCTCGGTGACCGACGCGATGACCGAGGTAAATGGCCAGGCGGTGGCCAAGGGCCAGGAAGTGCCCGTGCGTCCCGGCAGCCTGGTGGTGCTGTCGCGCGTGCTCACGCTCCGCTTCATCGGCGACGAGCGCGTCCCGGGCGCCGAGCACGACCGCACCCTGGGTGTGGGCGGCTGAAGATCGCGAGCTGGAATGTCAATTCGATTCGCGCGCGGCTGGAGCGGGTGATCCCGTGGCTGGAGGCGGCGCGGCCCGACGTCTTGTGCATGCAGGAGCTCAAGACCGAGGAGAAGACGTTTCCGCTCGAGGCGTTCACCGCGATCGGCTACCAGTCGGTGCACGTTTGCCAGAAGACCTATAACGGCGTGGCGATCTTGTCGCGCACGCCGATCACCGACGTGCGCTACGGGCTCGACGACGGCGAGGACGATCCGCAGGCGCGCCTGGTGGCCGGGACCGTCGGCGGGATCCGCGTGATCACCGCGTACGTGCCCAACGGACAGGCGGTGGGCTCCGACAAGTATCAGTACAAGCTGCGCTGGCTCGAGCGGCTGCGCAAGCACCTCGACACGCACTACCAGCCGGGCGATCCGTTGCTGCTGTGCGGCGACTTCAACGTGGCGCCCGAGGAGCGCGACGTCTACGACCCGGTGAGCTGGGCCAACGAGACGCTGTTCCACGTCGACGCGCGGCAGGCGCTCGAGCAGGTGCGCACCTGGGGGTTGGTCGATACCTTCCGCATGCACCACCAGGAGGCGGGCGTGTATAGCTGGTGGGATTATCGAATGCTGGCGTTTCCCAAGGGGCGCGGGCTGCGCATCGATCACCTGTTCGCGTCGGAGCCGCTGGCGCGGCGTTGCTCGGCGGCGTGGATCGACCGCGAGGCGCGCAAGGGCAAGCAGCCGTCGGATCATGCGCCGTGCTTCGCGCAGTTCGACTGAGCGGGGAGTTTTCAGGAGACGAGGAGCAGCTCCTCGCGGCAGAGGATGGCCGAGGCCTTCCAGCGGCGGCGCTCGAGGCGCCACCACAAGATCAGCGCGCCGGCGATGATCTCGGCGCAGAGGCCGAGCCAGCCGCCGAACGCGCCCAGGCCGAAGCGGTAGCCGAGCAGCCAGGTGAGCGGCGGTGTGAGCGCCCACGACGTGAGCACGCCGACCACCGCCGGGTAGCGCACGTCACCGGTGCCGCGCAAGGTCGCGCGCGCCACGATGTTGGCGCCGTCGAAGATCTGGAAGACGGCGCCCACGTGCAACAGCCGGATGGCGGTCGCCGCGAGCAGCGGATCGGAGGTGAAGCCGCTGACGATCAGCGGCGAGCCCACCACCAACACCAGCGTGCAGAAGCCGGTGTACACCCCCGCCGCCGCCATCGCCAGCCGCGCGATCTGCGTCACCAGGTAGTCGCGGTTGGCGCCCACCGCCTGCCCCGCCAGCACCGAGGCGGCCTCGGCCACCGCGAACGCGGGCAGGAACGAAAAGTGGATCACCTGCAGCGCGATCTGGTGCGCCGCCATCTGGGTCTCGCTCAACGCGGCCACCATCGCCGCCAACATGGCGAACGAGCCGACCTCGAGCGTGAACTGGATCGCGGTGGGCATGCCGACCCGCCACAACGCACGCAGGTGGCGCGCGGTGGTCACGCCGATTCCCCAGCCGCCCACGCGCGACTGCACCAGCACCAGCATTCCGGCCTCGACGCCGTGCGCGATCACCGTCGCCCACGCCGCGCCCGCCACGCCCCAGTGCATCCCGTAGACGAAGGTGGTCGCCAGCGCGATGTTGACCACGTTGGCGAGCACCGTCGCCATCATCGGCGAGCGCGCGTCGCTCTCGCCGTAGCGCACCTCGCGGAGCGCGACGTAGAGGATGGCCATCGGCGCGCCCAGGGTGCGGATGCTCAAGTAGGTGCGCGCGCTCTCGCCCGCCTCGTGCGAAGCGGAGATGTGTGGCAGCACCAGCGCCAGCAGCTGGCCCAGGCCCAGCGTGATCACGCCGATGCCGAGCGCGAACAGCAGCGCCGCGCCCAGGTACGCCGCGACCTCGTGCTGCTGCTGCGCGCCGACCGCTTGCGAGACCAGGGTCTTGGCGCCGCGCAGCAGCCCGAACGAAAAGCACAACAGCACGAACGCGGCCGTGCCGCCCAGGCCGACGCCCGCGAGCTGCGCCGCGCCGAGGTGACCGACCAGCAGCGTGTCGACCAGCGTCATGACGCTGTACGAAAGGGTGGACACGGTGATCGGCCACGACAGCCGCACCAGCTCCGCGAACGGATGCTCGACCCAGCTCAACTCTCGACTTCCCGAGCTCGTTTCCATGACCGTTGCTCCGTACTTTCGATGCCCTGAAATGAAGACAAATAAAAACCGCGGGTCCCTTGCGGAGCCCGCGGCCTGAAGATCCCGAAGAGTTGGCTAACGAATCGTTACCGTACCTCCGAGGATCGTTCCGACCGCGCGCTGTTCACGCACGAGCGACGTCAGAAGAATGTAGAAGGTGGGTTTCATCGTTCGAATATTTTCCTTACAAGTTTCGCGCCACGAAATGACATCGCGCACTTGCATGCGGACGCGCCTCGCGGCTCCGGACATTCTTGTCACAAGAGCTGGGGGCGATGCAACTACTGCGGAGCGATGTCGGCCGCCCACAGGTCGAGGCCGCCGTGGCCACCGGCGCGGCTCGCCACCAGGTACAGGTGCGTGCAGCTCTGGTTGACGATCGCCTGCACGTCGCGGCCCGACGGATCGCCGAGACCGCCCAGCGGCAGCACGGTCGGGCCGGTCCAGGTGACGTCGGGCGAGGGACGCTGCGCGTACGACAGACGGCCCGCGCCGCCGGTCGACGAGACCAGCATGGTGTGGCCGCCCTTGACCACCGACGGAGCGTGGTAGCCCATCACGGGGAGCACGCCGACGAACGCGCCGAGCTGCTTGTCGACGTTGCCCTGCGCGACCATCGTTCCGGTGGCGCAGCCGGCCAGCGGCCAGGAGACGTACATGTCGCCCTTGGAGTCGCCGTCGGTGAGCGCCACGTCGGCGATCAGGCAGGTGGCGGTCGCCATCGGCAGGTGCGCCGTGCCGACGTTGAACGAGGTGATGCTCACCTTGGTCGCCTGGTACACCCCGCTGGCGTTGCCGTTGGCGCCGGCGAACCAGTAGCTGCCGTCGGTGCCGAAGCTGCCCGCGCCGCTCAGGGTGGTCGGCGCGCCGGTGAGCGTGACCGCGGTGGGCGCCCCGGCCGAGTGGCCGTCGGCGCTCAGGGTCGCGGACTGCAGCGCGCCCGCGCCGTCGAGGAAGTAGATCTGCTTGTCGTCCAGGCTGAGCGACAGCCCGCTCTCGTCGCCCGCCGAGTTAACCGCGGCCCCGAGGTTGGTCAGGTTGGAGAACGCGCCGTCACGCACGCGCTGATCGCAGTCGCGCGCGATCGGCGTGAGCGTCAGATCGAAGGTGACCGAGCTGTCGTAGATCGCCATGTCCGGCACGCTCCCGTGCACGCACAAGCCGCTCGGCATGTCACAGCTGAGCCCCTCGGGGCAGACGAAGTCCTGGTCGGCGCTGCACTTGAATGCACCGTCCAGGACGTTCGGCGAGTAGCAGCCGGCCATCACCACAAATGACATCAACGCCACGGCTCTCAAAACCGCACCCCCGCCGGGCTGAGCATGGATGATGCGAGGTTCTTCTTGATCGAGCGCGGCTTGCGCAGGCACTCGTACCAGATCACCGCGTCGATGATCGCCATCGTCGCACCGAAGCCGATGAACACGTACGACACGGTCGCCAGATCCTTACCGGACTGCGCCGACGCGGCCAGATCGTGCGTGTAGTTGCCCGGGTTGGCCGGGTTGCCTTCCTGCTTGCTCGACTCGGCCAGCGCCGCGCCGCCGGTTGCGGCCGTGATGAGGAAGCTGCCCGCGGCGATGCCGAGGAAGGCGAAGCCCCACTTCTTCGACGGGTTCGCGATCACCTCCTCGTCGTTCTTCGGCGCAGGCGCGACGACGGCGGGCGCGGGTGCGGGCTCCGGCGTCACGACGGCTGCGGGCGGAGCTTGCTCGGTTGCGGGCTGGTTCTGGCGCGGCTCATCCGGGCCGTCCGCGCGTGCGGATCCGACGAGACTCGTCACCACCAAGAGCGTCAGGAGCGATCGCATCGGCGCACCATATACGAAGGCCGCGTCGCCTTGCAAGTGCGCTACGCTTGCCGGCGATGACCATTTTGGAAGAGCACGCCGACCTGACCCAGCCGGGCCTGCCCATGCGGGTCCATCTGTACCGGCCCGCCAAGCCGGGACGCTACGCGGGCCTGCTCCTCTATTCTGAGATCTACCAGGAGACCGGACCCATCAAGCGCGCCGCCCTGCGCTTGGCGGGGCATGGCTATATCGTTGCAGTTCCAGAGATTTTTCACGAGCACGAGCCGCCTGGAACGGTGCTCGCGTACGATCCGATCGGCACCGACAAGGGCAACCGGTACAAGTACGCCACCGCGCTCGCGACCTACGACGCCGACGCGCGGCAGGTGTTGGCGATGCTGGCCGGCCACGCCGCGTGCAGCGGGCGGCTGGGCGCGATCGGCTGGTGCCTGGGCGGGCATCTGGCGTTTCGCGCGGCGATGAATCCGCAGGTGCTGGCCACCGCGTGCTTCTACGCCACCGATCTCCACGCGGATACGCTCGGCGCGGGCAAGCGCTCGGACTCGCTCGCGCGCCTGAGCGAGCTTCGCGGCGAGCTGACCCTGGTGTGGGGCCGGCAGGATCCGCACATCCCCGACGAGGGACGCACCAAGATTCGCGCCGCGCTCGAGGCCGCGAAGGTGAATTTCATGTGGCACGAATTCAACGCCGTGCACGCGTTCATGCGCGACGAAGGCCCGCGCTACGATCCGGCGCTCACCGCGATCGGCTATCAGCTCGCGCTGGAATCGTTCGAGCGTGTTCTCAAGGGAGGTACTTCTTGATCATCGTGTAGTAGCCGGGCAGCTCGTCGCCGATGGTCCAGTAGGTGATGCCGCGCGCGCCGTACTTGCGGGCGACCAGCAGCTTCTCTTCCATCGACGCGACGTCCTCGAAGTACACCTCGCCGCTCGAGGTCATACAATGAAGCGCGCGACCATCGGTGTAGCTGCCGTTCGGGCAGGTGAGCGACTCGTTGCTGGTGACGTCGGCGGGGGCGAGGCAGCGAGACACCGCGTCCTTCGCGGTGGTCCACCAGCCGGCGCCGATGGCGTAGTTGGCGACGCCGAGGATGAAGCGATCGCCGTGACCGGTGGCCTGCGCGTGCTGGAAGGTGCCGTCGATCCAGCCGAGCGGCGCGAGCGGGCCGAGGTGATCGCCTTCGACGTAGTGGAAGTCGTAGCCCATGATGTGGATGACGTCGACGGCGGCGGAGAGCGCGTCGTAGTCGAAGCCGTTGTTGGTGGCGTAGTCGGCCAGGCCGGGGAGCGCCATCGAGAGCTGGTAGCCGGCGGCGTGGAAGGCGGTCGCGAGCGCCTGCACGAACGCGGTGAACGGGGCGCGATCGACGGCGGTCCACAGGTGCTCGTAGTCGATGTCGAGGCCGGCGTAGCCGTGGGCCTGGACGGTGGCGACCAGGTTCTGCACGTGCGCGGCGCGCTTGAGCGGGTCGTTGATCATCAGGCGGATCCGCGTGACGTCGTCGGCGTCGATGAGCGGCATCAAGCGCACCTGCGCGCCCTTGGCTGCGGCGACCACCGTCGCGAGGTCGGTGTTGCCCACGGCGTTGACGGTCACACCGTCGGCGTTCATCGAGAACCACTTCGGGTGCACGGCGTTGTACTGCGCAGCGTTGGCGATGAACGCGGCCTCGCCGACGGGATCGCCGGCGCC
Organism: Myxococcales bacterium; assembly: GCA_003170275.1. GTDB lineage: Bacteria > Myxococcota_A > Polyangia > Palsa-1104 > Palsa-1104 > PALSA-1104. Next base: position 71,975 of record PNAM01000049.1, on the reverse strand, counting down.
GATCCATCCGCAGCGCGTGTGCGTCGCGACGGTCGTCGGAGCCGGCGTGGGCGCGGGAGTCGGCGTGGGCGCAGGAGTCGGAGTCGGCGTCGGCGCGGGAGTCGGAGTCGGTGCGGGAGTCGGCGTCGGTGCGGGAGTCGGCGTCGGTGCGGGAGTCGGCGTCGGCGATCCGGCGGCAACGGCCGTGGGCGTCGCGATGGACGTCACGGGGGTGTCAGACGTCACCGTCGGAGAAGCGGCCGGCTGCGGCACGGCGGGCGAGGAAGGGTCGGTCGACACCGGCGGAACTGCGCACGCGCTGAGCAAGAACAGTACAGCCGGGAAAATCTTTCGCATGGCGCGCACGAAGAGCAAGCCCCGGACCAGCCCCCCGGCACGATGGCGAGCAGGCGCGCCGCGGAGATCGCGCGAGTACGCGCGTGTACGCGTGTGGACGGTCGGCTACTGGACTGCCGCCCGCCGGCTACACGAGCGGGCGGACATCTTTGAGCGCCGCGAGCAGCTCGTCGTGGAACAGCCCGTTGGTGGCGACCGCCTCGCCCGAGTCGACGGCGAACGCGCCACCCGACCAGGAGGTGATGCGCCCGCCCGCTTCACCCACCAGCAGCGCGCCGGCGGCCAGGTCCCACGGCTTGAGCTTCATCTCCCAGTAGCCGTCCATCCAGCCTGCCGCGACCATCGCCAGGTCGAGCGCCGCCGCACCGACGCGGCGCACCGCTTGCGCGCGCTGCTTGATGGTGACGAACTCGGCCAGGTTGTTCTGCGGGCTGGTCTGACGATCGTAGGGAAAGCCGGTGGCGAGCACCGCCTTGCCGAGGGTCCTGGTCGCCGAGACGTACAGCCGGCGCTCGCCCATTTCCATGCGGCTGGCCATCCACGCGCCCTGGCCGCGCTCGGCCCAGAACGACCAGCCGAGCGCAGGCGCCTGGACCACGCCGAGCTCGAGCACCCCGGCCACCTCGAGCCCGATCGAGACCACGAAGAACGGCAGCCCGTGCGCGAAGTTCACCGTGCCGTCGAGCGGATCGATCAGCCAGCGACGCTCGGAGCCGGTCGCGCCGGCCAGCTCGCCGCCCTCCTCCGCCAGGATCCGATCGCCGGGGAACGCCGAGCGGATCGCGTCGACCAGCAGCTTTTCGGAGCGCTTGTCGTACTCGGTCACCAGATCGTTCTCGACCTGCTTGGAGTCCGCCGCGTGCGAGCGAAACGCGCCGGCCTTGAGCAGGCCGCCGGCCTCGGAAGCGATGCGCCGCGCGAAGTGCAGCTCGGACATCAGACGCCGAGGTCGAGGACCATGGTGGTCCCCTTGGAAGACTCGAACTGGCTGGAGTCGAGGATCGCCGCGTCGACCAGCTCGCGGTCGACCGTCTGGAAGCCGAACTTCTCGGCGAAGAAATCGCTCGCGCTCTCGGTGATCAGGTACACGCGCCGGGCGCCACGACGGCGCGCGCGACCGAGCGCGGCGTCGGCCAGCATCCAACCGAGCCCCTCGCCGCGCCGCTCGGGTGCAGTGGCGAGCGCGCGCAACAGGCCCGCCTCGTCGTGCAGCTCCATGGCCACGCAGCCGACCACGCGGCGCGCCGGATCGCGCAGCACGAGCAGCTCGCTCGAGTGCTCGCGCATGTCGGGATAGATGAGGCCGGTCTCATCGATCAGATCGCGCACGCCCTGCAGATCTTCGGGCGCGGCCGGCACCACCGCGTCGCCCAGGTGCGACAAGAGCTTGTCGTGGATGCCGCCGAAGCCGCCCGAGGACATCACCACCACCGTGTCGCCGGCGGCGGCGTTCTTGGCCACCTGCTCGATGATCTTGTCGACGTCGCCGAGGTAGCGCGCCGCCACGCCGCGCCCGCGCAGATCGGCGGCCAGCCGCTCGGGATCGAAGCGATCGTCGGCGGGCGCTTTTTCTGGATGGCTCACGGCGCCGATGATGATCTCGTCGGCGGACGAGAAGGCGTCGGCGTACTCGGCCTGGAAGATGGCGCGCCGGCTGGTGGCCGAGCGCGGCTCGAAGATCGCGATCAGCCGCCCGCCACCGTAGCGGCCGCGCAGCGCACGCAGCGTCTCGCGCACCGCGGTCGGGTGGTGCGCGAAGTCGTCGACCACGGTCACGCCCTGCGCCACGCCGCGCGTCTCCTGGCGCCGCTTGACGCCGGCGAAGCGCCGGATGCCGCGCCCGATCTCGTCGACCGACAGACCGAGATCGGAGCACGCGGCGACCACCGCCAGCGCGTTGGCGAGGTTGTAGCCGCCGGGCAGGCCGGTGTCGAAGGTGCCGAACCGCCGGCCCTGATAGGTGACGTCGAACAGCGTGCGACCGCCGGGGCGGTTGGCCATCGGCCGGCCGATCCAGTCCGCGGTTCCCTGCTGATCGCCCTGCGGCCGGCACTCGTAGGTCTGCACGCGGCACTTGGCCGCCTTGGCGACCTCGAGCGCGCCCGGTGAGTCGGCCGCGACCACCAGCAGGCCGTTGGCCGGGATCAGCTCGACGAACTTGCGGAACGCCAGCTTCACCGCGTCGAGCGAGTCGAAGATGTCGACGTGATCGAGCTCGACCGAGGTGAGGATCGCGGTCTTGGGCTGGTAGTGGAAGAACTTGGAGCCCTTGTCGAAGAACGCGGTGTCGTATTCGTCGCCCTCGACGACGAACAGCCCGCCCGGGTTGCCGAGCTGCCACGAGCGGCCGAAGTTCTGCGGCACGCCGCCGACCAGGAACGACGGCTGGCGCCCGGCCGAGGTGAGCACGAACGCCGCCAGCGACGAGGTGGTGGTCTTGCCGTGCGTGCCCGAGACCACCAGCGCGTGGCCGGTCTTGAGGAACAGCTCCTCGAGCAGCGCCGGGAACGAGTTCAGCTTCAGCTTGCGCGCCTGCGCGCCGAGCACCTCGACGTGATCCTTGGTGCACACGTTGCCGACCACCACCACGTCGGGCAGCCAGTCGAGGTTCTCTGCGCGGTAGCCGTTCATCACCTCGATGCCCTGCTCGGCCAGCTGGGTCGACATCGGCGGATAGACGTCCGAATCGGATCCGCGCACGTCGTGACCTGCGGCCTTGAGCAGGCCGGCGAGCGACCCCATGCCCGTTCCGCAGATGCCGATGAGGTGGATCTTCATAATTGGACGCATGGTCGTATCAGCGACGGCGGGCTGTGTCAATGCGACCTACCTGCAACCGGTTGACTTCGAGGGGAGATCTAGGGGACGATGACACGATGGCCGAGTCCAAACGGGAGCGGCGCGGACACTTTCGCGGCAAACCAAGACCGGGTCGCCGGGTCGAGGTGCGCTACCGCATCGTGGACAAGCAGGACGAGAGCGGCCCCGAGCACCTGGCGTTCACCAAGAACATCGGCGTCGGCGGCGCGTTCATCCTCACGCCCGATCCCTCGCCACCCGGCTCCAATCTGCAGATCGCGCTGCAAGTGCCGGCCACGCGCGGCCCGATCGAGGTCAACGGCGAGGTGCGCTGGATCGTCGACGGCAAGCACGACGAGCCCGAGCGCGAGCACGGCATGGGCGTGAAGTTCAACGGGCTCGACGTGGAGCAGCTCCTGGCGCTCAACGACTACTTCGGATCGCTCACCGACACAGTGGACCACGACGAGTCCTGATGGGCTCGCCATCGGGTGACGTAACGCAGCCCCGACCGCTGGTGCTGGCTTGTGAGGACGAGGAGCGCATCGTCGAGCTGCTCAAGACGCTCACCGAGCCGCTGGGCGTCGATCTGATCGCGGCGCGCGACGGGGCGACCGCGCTCGCCTATCTCGCGGCCAAGCGGCCGGCGCTCATGACGCTCGACCTGGTGCTCCCCAACCTCGACGGCTTCGGCGTGCTCGAGCGCATCCGGCAGCGGCCCGAGCTCGACGACATGCCGATCATGGTGATCTCGGCGCTCGCCGACGCGTCCAACATCAAGAAGGCGTACGGCTACGGCGTGGTGGACTACGTAGCCAAGCCGTTCAACGTCGACCTGCTCGACGCCAAGCTCAAGGTCTTTCTGCGCATGCGCAAGCTGCAGGAGGACCTGAAGGCGCGGCAGCGCTTCCTCGAGGAGGTCGTCGATCACGTCTCGAGCGGCCTGATCGTCGTCGATGGGCACGGGGTGATCGTCAAGGCCAACGCGGCGGGCGCGGCGACGGTGGGGCTGTCGCCGCAGCGCATGGTCGGGCGGCGCGCCACCGAGGTGCTGCCGGGCGCGGAGTCGATGTTCCTGATCGCCGGCGACGCGGCGCAGCGGCGCGTGACGGTGCAGACCGCCAGGGGCGACAAGGTCCTCGGGTTCACCAACGCGCCGGTCGAGGTGAGCGGCACGCACGGCGCGGTGGCGGTGTTCCGCGAGCTCTCCGACGTGGAGACATCGCGGCGCGAGCAGGAAGAGCGCCAGCGGCGCGAAGAGCTGGCGCAATCGGCGCGCTCGTTCGCGCACGAGGTGCGCAACCCGCTGGCGGCGATCGGCGCGGCGGCGCAGGTGATCCAGCGCGACGATTGCGAAAAGGCGCAGCGGCTGCGCCTGTCCAAGGCGATCGAGTCGGAAGCCAACCGCGTCGAGGGGCTGGTCACCGAGTACGTCGAGCGGCGGCAGGTGCCGTCACACCAGCACGAGGTCGACGTGCCGGCGCTGCTCGCCGAGGTGGTCGAGGTGAACCTGCTCGCCTCGCCGGCGCGCAAGCGCATCAGCATCGAGTGCGCGCCCGCGCTGCCGGCGGTGCACGCGGACGGCGCACGGCTCAAGCAGGTGGTGCTCAACCTGGTCCTGAACGCGGTGAGCGCCACCAACGACGGCGGGGAGATCAAGCTCTCCGCCAACCCCGATGCGGGCGGCGTCTCCTTGCGCGTGGCCGACACCGGCTGCGGCATCGCGCCCGCCGATCTGCCGCGCATCTTCGACGAGAACTTTTCGACCCGCCGCGGCGGCGGTTTGGGCCTGCCGATCGCGCGCCGCATCGTCGAGGCGCACGGCGGCGCGATCCGCGTAGAGAGCACCGCCGGGCAGGGGACCACCTTCACCGTCTGGCTGCCCTCGGCCTGACGCGCCGTGGTGAACGAGCTCCATCGGCTTCACGAGCTGTTCATGTCGGCCCCGGTGGCGATCGCCATCATGCGCGGGCCCGAGCACGTCTACGTGCTGGCCAACGACGCCTACCGGCAGTTCCTCGGCAATCGAGAGCTGGTCGGCCAGCCGCGCAAGGCGGTGCTGCCCGACGAGGCGTCGCTGTCGGGCATCCTCGACCGGGTGTACGCGAGCGGCACGCCCTATTCGGGCAAGGAGTTTCCGTTCTTGGTCGATCGCGGCGCCGGCTTCCGCGACCAGGCGTGGTTCAACTTCATCTGCACGCCGACGCGCGACGATGACAGGCAGATCGACGGCGTGGTCACCTTCGCGGTCGAGGTGACCGAGCACGTGCAGGCGCGCAAGCAGCTCGAGGCGCTCGCCGGCGAGCTCGGGCAGGCGGCGAACGCGCGCGACGAGTTCCTGACCATCGCGTCGCACGAGCTGCGCACCCCGCTCACGCCGATCGTGCTGCAGATCCAGCTGTTGCGGAGGCACCTCGATCGCGCGCCGCGCGGGACCCTGCACGTGAGCGAGATCCTGCCGCGCATCGCCACCATCGAGCGCAACGTGGAGCGCGTGGCCGAGCTGGTCGGCACGCTGCTCGACGTCTCGCGCATCACCGCGCGCCGGCTCGATCTCACGCTCGCGCAGGTCGACGTGATGAGGCTGGTGCACGACGTGGTGGAGCGCGCGCGCGACGTGCTCGAGGCCTCGCGCTCGACGCTCATCATCGAGGGCCCACCGGCGCTGACCGGCACGTGGGATCGGCTGCGGCTCGATCAGATCGTCACCAACCTGGTGTCGAACGCGATCAAGTACGGGCGCGGCGAGCCGATCCACCTCACCCTGTCGCGCAGCGAGCACGCGGCGACGCTGCGCATCGTCGACCGCGGCATCGGCATCGCGCCGGAGGATCAGGCGCGCATCTTCGAGCGCTTCGAGCGCGCGGTGCCGGCCAAGCACTACGGCGGGTTCGGGTTGGGGCTGTGGATCGTGCGCCAGCTGGTCGAGGCGCTCGGCGGCGTGATCCGCGTGGAGAGCGAGCTGGACGCCGGCTCCACCTTCACCGTCGAGCTGCCGCTACATCATTCGTAGGCGAGCACGCGCCGGCGCTTGAGCGCCTCGTCCCACGCGATGTTGAGGCTGATCGAGACGATCTCCGTCTCGGCGTGGTAGTGGCCGTTGTTGACCACCGGCGTGAGCGTGACCTGATCGGACGAGACGTTCGAGCCGTGGTTCACCGGGTTGATCACGCGGATGTCGCCGTTGGTCACGTCGCGGTCCGGCTCGAAGATGTACGCGTAGGCGAGGTTGAGCGCGATGCCGCGGATGCGGAAGCCGACGCCGGCCGCCGGCATGTACTTGGCCCCGGTGTCGAAGTCGAGGCGCGTGTCGGCGTAGTGGGTCGCCGCCGAGTCGAACATGAAGCCGATGCGGAAGGTCAGCACCGCCGGGCCCACCTTCAGGTTGTATGCCCCGCCGATGCGCACCGAGAACGTGTCGAGGAAGTGGTGCGTCACCGTCGGCGTGATGTCGGTGAAGATCGACAGGTTCGGGATGTTGACCTTGGGCCCGTCGCCCTGCGCCTGCGCCCACGCCTCGTACGTGCCGTCGACCTCGACGTCGCCGTGCTCGAAGCCGTTCTTGACGAACGCGTAGCGCAGCCCGAGGCGCAGCACCCACGGCAGCTTGGTCTCGAAGGTGGCGTCCTCGGGACTGATGATGAGCGGCTTGACGGCCGGCGGCGTGCCGTTCGCCGTGCCGCTGGCCATGAGGTCGACCGGTCCGCGCAGGTGCAGCCCGATCGAAAAGTCGCGCATCGGGTGGAACATGGCGCCGATCGAAGCGGTCGCGGTGACGCCCATCAGGTCGAGCGTGGTCGCCGAGTCGCAGCCGACGTACTCGCCGGTGGGGCAGGAGGCGCGGCCGAGATCGACGAGCGCGACGGTCTGGAAGGTGAGCTTGGCGACCACCAGGTGCAGCTCGGCGCCGATGTCCAGCCACTTGGTCACGCGCACCGCCGCAGCCAGCGTCGGATAGATGATCAAAAGGTCGGTTGACGCCACGTCGTAGCGGCCCGGCCCCGGCAGCCCGTTCACGGTCGTCGGAAAGGTGAACTTGCCGTACGACGAGGGGCCGTAGATGCCGAGCCCAAAGGTCCAGCGATCGAAGTAGCCGAAGTCGGTGGTGATGCCGAACATGGGTGCGAAGAACAGGCCGCCCGTGTTGGAGACCTTGGGGAACGGCTGCCCACCGTAGGGCGTCGCCACCTGGTTCTGCGTCGGGTCCGGCGCGAAGTTCGGATCGTCGGGGTAGACCCCCGAGCGCTGGAACTCGTAGGTCTTGTTGACCAGATTCGCGCCGATGAGCGTGTGGGTGCCGCGCTGGCGGGCCAGCCCAGCGACGTTGTACTCCATCGCCGAAGCATCGTCGGCCTTGGCGGTGAACGCGCCGCCGCGGCCGAGCACCTCCGCGTTGTTGGCGCCCGACTCGAATCCGCCGGCCCAGGCCAGCGACGGTACGAGACTCAACAAGAGAACGGACGAAAAACGCTTCATGCCCCCTCCGCTGCTTTCAGGTGGACGATCAAAATAGAAACTGCCGCCGGCGTCATGCCGGGGATTCGACTGGCCTGTCCGATCGAGCGCGGGCGAACGCGGGCGAGCTTTTCTTTCGCTTCGCTGGAGAGCCCCGCCAGGTGCTGGAAGTCGAGCCCCGGCGGCAGCGCCAGCCCTTCGAGCGTGCGCAGCCGGGCGGCCTCGCCGGTCTCGCGCGAGATGTAGCCCTCGTACTTGACGCGGATCTCGAGGCGCGCGGCGACCAGCGGATCGACACATCCGCCGAACGCCGAGCGCAGGCGCGCGTAGTCGACCTCGGGCCGGCGCAACAGCTCGAGCAGCGTCACCGGTTTGCGCAGCGGCGTGGTGTCGATCGCCGCCAGCCGATCGTTGGTCGCCGCGGTCGGCGAGATCATGGTCTCGTTCAGCCGCGTGAGCTCGCGGGCGAGCGCGTCGCGGCGCGCGCAGAACGCGGCGAAGCGCTCGTCGTCGACCAGCCCGAGGCGGCGTCCGAGCGGGGTGAGCCGCTCGTCGGCGTTGTCCTCGCGCAGCATCAGGCGATGCTCGGCGCGCGAGGTCATCATGCGATACGGCTCGTCGGTGCCGCGCAGGGTCAGATCGTCGACCAGCACGCCCGCGTACGCGACGTCCCGTCCGAGCACCAGCGGCTCACGATCGAGCTGCGCGAGCGCGGCGTTGGCGCCCGCGATCAGGCCCTGGACGGCCGCCTCTTCGTAGCCCGACGTGCCGTTGAGCTGCCCCGCGTGGTACAGGCCGCGCACCCGCCGGGTCTCGAGCGTGGCCGACAGCTCGCGCGGATCGCAATAGTCGTACTCGACCGCGTAGCCCGGCCGCACCAACTCGGCGCGCTCGAGGCCGGGGATGGTGCGCACCATCGCCTGCTGCACGTCGACCGGCAGGCTGGTGGAGATCCCGTTCGGATACACCTCGGAGGTCTCGAGGCCCTCGGGCTCCAGGAAGATCTGATGGCGCGGCTTGTCGGCGAAGCGCACCACCTTGTCCTCGATCGACGGGCAGTAGCGCGGCCCGACGCCCGTGATGGCGCGCCGTTCACCGTAGAGCGGCGACCGATGCAGGTTCGCGCGCACCAGCTCGTGCGTGGCGGCGGTGGTGTAGGTGACGTGGCACGGCACCTGGCGCAGCGGCGGCGCGGGACCGTCGTCGGCGAAGCGCGGCACCGGCACGTCGCCCGGCTGCGACGCGAGCCCGTTCCAATCGATGGTGCGCCCGTCGAGGCGGCACGGCGTGCCGGTCTTCATGCGCGCGAGCGGAAAGCCGAGCGCCTCGAGCGACGCCGACAGCCCGCGCGACGGCGGCTCGCCTGCGCGCCCGCCGTCGTGCTGCGCCGCACCGACGTGGATGCGCCCGCGCAAGAACGTGCCGGTGGTGAGCACCACCGCGCGCGCGGCGAAGGTCAGCCCGATGGTGGTGCCGACGCCCGCCACCCGCCCCGATTCGACGAGGAGCTGATCGACCTCGTACTGTTTGACGAACAGCGCCGGCTGCGCCTCGAGCGTGGCGCGCATGACCGCGCGATAGCGCGCCTTGTCGCACTGCACGCGGGTCGCGCGCACCGCCGGGCCCTTGGACAGGTTCAGCCGGCGGAACTGGATGCCCGCCTGATCGGTGACCCGCGCCATCGCGCCGCCCAGCGCCTCGATCTCCTTGACCAGGTGCCCCTTGCCGACGCCGCCGACCGCCGGGTTGCACGACATCTGCCCGATCGTGTCGAGGTTGCCGGTGAGCAGCAGCGTGCGCCGGCCGAGGCGCGCGGAAGCGAGCGCCGCTTCACAGCCCGCGTGACCCGCTCCGACGACGATCACGTCGTACATCACGGCGGAGCGTCGTCGCTGCGTTGCGAGATGTCAAGGATCAGTAGCGCAGCCCGAGCCCCAGCGCGAGCGCCAGCGACTGATCGGGCAGCCGCTTGTCAATCCCCACCTTGGTCGCGCCGACCAGCCCGTCGACGTCGAGCCGCAGCGAGAGCGCCATCGACAGCCGCCCGCCGCCGAGCGCGAACAGATCGACCGAGCCCGCCAGCCAGCCGCCCACCAGCACCGCCACGTCGTCTTTGTTCGAAGCCTGTCCCGCCGCCGCGCCCGCGCGCACGCGCACGGTCTCCGACAGCCGCAGCTGCAGCCCCACGCCGCCCAGGCCCTCGAGGAACTCGTCGCCGCGCTGCAGCCCGCCCAGGAAGCGTCCGGTCAGCACCACCCCGAGCGGCCCGTACACGTCGAGGCCCAGCACCAGCTCGGTGCCGCCGCCGAGCGCGTCGAAGCCCGGCACCTGGGTGTTGCTCTGGAGCGCCGTGCGCCAGCCGCCCGACGCGGTCATCCACTCGAACGAGCCGCGCTCGCGCACCCAGCGCGCCCCGGCCGTATCCGCCTGCGCCGTCGAGGAGGCGCCCGCGATCAGGACGACCAGCGCGGCCAGGACCAGCCCGCGCATGCTACTCGTTCGGCTTTTCGTGCGTCGGCCCCTTGCAGGTCGGCGCGCCGTGCGGGAAGCGCGGGGCGAACTTGTACACCTCGAGAGTCAGCTCCACGTCGAGCCCGGCGAGCTGCGCGTTGCCGACGGTGTTGGGCGCGCGCTGCCCGTCCCAGTGGATGCCCTCGATGCGGGTGGAGCCGCACGGATCGAACAGCCCGCGCGGCGTGGCCTGCGCGGCGTCCTGCCACTGGCGCATGTGGCCCTCGGAGCACACGCCGTTGGCGTCCCCGCCGCAGCGCATGGCGAAGGTGTCGTACCAGCTCTGCATGCCCTCGGCGTACTCGCTGATGAAGATCGCCGGCTCCATGCCCGCCTCGGGGTTGGTGGCGGTCGCGTGCAGCCGCACCTTGTGCTTGCCGGGTGCGAGATCGATGTAGCCGCACGCCGGCTGCGGCGACAGCGTCGACTTCTGTAGCGTGCCCAGCTCCTCGACGGTGATCGACACCGGGTCGAGCCCGCGACCGGTGCGGATCTCGAAGCGCTTGGAGCCCGCCGCGGGCGCGCCCTCGTCGGCGGCGCCCTCCTGCGAGCGGCCGTAGTCGTCGACGCGACGGCAGGTACAGCCGCCGTTCGAGCAGCGCGCGCCGGCCGTCGCCAGCGCGGTCTCGCGCCGGGTCTGCGTGGTTGCCGGACCATGCGCGCAACCGAATGCGCACAACGCCAAGAGACCGAGTCGGGTCGAACCCATGTGCCAGATCGTACACTCGTTGACACCGGGCGGATAGTTCACGAGGATAGGCGGGCCGTGCGCGCCTTTGCCCTCTTCCTATGCCTCATTACGCTCATCGGGTGCGAAGGGTCGGCCGCGAACTTCTTGCGCTCGGCGCCCAGCTTCTACCCGACCGCGCAGCAGAACTACGAATACGGGCTGAAGGAGCTCAAGAGCACCAACTGGCTGACCGCCATCCAGTACTTCCAGCACGTGAAGTCCAACTTCGGCTTCTCCAAGTGGGCCACCCTGTCGGAGCTCGGCGTCGCCGACGCCAACATCGGCCGCGAGAAGTTCACCGAGGCCATCGACGGCTACAAGCAATTCATGAAGGCGCACCCCAGCCACGAGCACGTGCTCGACGGCTACGCCGCCTACAAGATCGGCGAGGCCTACCACAACCAGATCCCGTCCGACTGGTTCCTCACGCCGCCGTCGTATGAGAAGGACCAGGGTCCGGTGCTCGACGCGCTGCGCGAGCTGACCGCGTTCGCCGACGCATATGGCGACAGCCCGTACGCGGCCAAGGCGCGCAAGCTGATCGGCGACTGCGTCAAGCGCCTGGCGGATCACGAGTTGTACGTGGCGCGCTTCTACCTCGATCGCGACAAGCCGTACGCGGCGGTCGGCCGGCTCGAGGGCCTGATCAAGGACTACCCGGGCGCGCAGCGCGAGGCCGAGACGCTGATGCTGCTCGGCAAGACCTATCTGAAGATGGAGCAGCGCGATCGCGCGCGCGAGATCTTCAACAAGCTGGCCAGCGAATATCCGGAGGACTACCGCGCCGGCAAGGCCAGGCTGTATATTCAATTCATCGACAAGCAGAAACCGAAGTCTTGAGCAGGGGGATCCTTCGGAATGCCAGTAGATGATCGGCTGCGACAGCTCATGCACCTCGCCCGCGAGCACTACGAAGGCCACGAGTACGACAAGGCCGAGCCGCTCCTCGTGCAGATCGTCCGCGAGCACCGCGGGTTCGCCGACATGTTCAACATGCTGGGCGTGATCCACCACGGGCAGGGGCGGTTCACGCAGGCGCAGGAGATGTTCGAAGAGGCGCTGCGCATCAACGCCAACTACACCGAGGCCGCGCTCAACCTGGCGGTCACCTACAACGATCTCGGCAAGTACCAGCAGGCGCGCGACGTGTACGCCAAGGCGATCGCGTCGACGCGCGCGCAGCCGAGCCACCTCGATCCGTTCGCGCGCGGCAAGATCGCCAACATGCACGCGCGCACCGCCGACGCCTACGCCGGCGTGGGCATGAACGAGGAGGCCGCGCGCGAGTACCGCAAGGCGCTCGATCTGTGCCCGACGTTCATCGACATCCGCACCAAGCTCGCCTCGACGCTGCGCGATATGGGCGACAAGGAAGCGGCGATCAACGAGTACCAGCTGGTCAAGCAGCAGTCGCCCAAGTTCCTGCCGGCGCGCGTGAACCTGGGCGTGACGCTCTACTCCCTCGGGCGCAAGGACGAAGCGCGCGTCGAGTGGGAGTCGGTGATGGCGGAAGATCCGGCCAACAAGAGCTGCCGGATGTACCTCGACATCCTCAAGGGATAGATCCAGAACAGCAGCAGCAAGAGCCAGCCGGCGGTCGGCGCAGCGCCCGGCGTGTAGCTGCAGCCGACGTTATTGGTGCTGTCGACGAAGCCGCCGCCGGAGTGGATCGGCGTCTCGGCGAACATGCCGCCCACGTGCGCGCTCAACATCACGGGCAGCTTGGGATCGAACTTGTAGCGGTACAGATCGCCGAGGCCGAGCTGCGTGGTGCCGTCGATCTGCCACTCGTACTCGACGCCGAACACGGTGCGCGACTGCGCGTCGGAGGCCTGCGCGAGCGCCACCAGCCACTGACCTTTCGACGCGTGCGACTCGTCCATGCCGAGGATCCGAATCGAGGTGACGTCGCTGGCCGGCACCGCCTGCAGCGTCAGACCCGCGACGTGCGTAGGTGTGGTGCCGCCGACCAACAGATCGACGGTGAACGTGCCCACGTCGGCCGGCGTGAGCTGCAGCCAGTCGCGATTCTCGAACAGGAAGGTCGGCTCGACGTGGCCGTCCACGTCGGGCGGCGCCATCACGCTGAGCGCGCCGTTGCCGTAGAGCTGCTGCGGACCGAGCCAATAGCGCGCGAGGTAGGTGGCGGTGCCGCCGGCTTGGATGCGCGCCTCGGTGACGTCGGCGTCGTGATCCGAGCGGCCGATGAGGAGCTGGCCGTGCGCCAAGAGCTCGACGCGATCGGGCACCTTCACGTCGATCGGCTGCCGGCGCAGGATGTCGCCGCCTTCGTTGCGCACGATCAGATCGGCGGTGCCGGCCGCCAGCGCCTGGCCGCTCGCCGACAAGCGGCCCGAGTCGCTGTCGTGAGCGACGTTGGAGATGAAGAACACCGACGGCGCGGAGCTTTCCAGCGTCCAGCCGGTCTGCTTTTGCCTGCTGTCGGTGTTGTGAACGAAGAGGGTGGTCGACGAGCCTTGCACGTACGGCGAATGCAGGTCGTCCGAGGGGCCGACCAGCGGGCTGAAGTCGAGCTCGAGATCGATGTCGTCGACCAGCGTGACGGTGTTGCAGCCGGACACCAGGAGCGCGAACGTGCAGGCCGCCAGCTTGCCCATCCCCTCGAGGGTAGCAAGGCGGGTGCCGCTCGTAACCATTACCCTTTTGGGCGCCGCGACCGCTGAAAACCTGACATTTCCGTCACTGTCCCCGCCGTCCGATCGGCGTAGGATTCGGCTGGAATGTGGGGAAACCGGCCGGGCGCGGGAACTTTCGACGGGCGCCACCGTTTACTGGCTGTGAGCCAGGCCCAGGTCGTCCCCGTGCAGCGCCCGAGCGACCCGCTCGAGCTCGACGAGCTGACGATGGCGCGCGCGATTCGCGGCGACCGGGGCGCGTTCCGGCGGCTGGTCGAGCGCTACGAACGGCCGGTGTTCGCGCTGCTCGGGCGGATCCTGTGCGGCCGGCACGAGGCGCTGGTCGAGGATCTGGCGCAAGAGACGTTCGTCCGCGTGTTCAACGGCCTCCAGCGCTTCGGCGAAGACGGGCGGCTCAAGCTGTCGGCGTGGATCTTCACCATCGCGGCCCGCCTCGCGATCGACGAGCTGCGCCGGCGGCCCGAGCGCACGCAGTCGCTCGACGCGGCGGGCTTCGAGGTGCCGGGCGTCTCGCGCACCGATGAGCAGATCGAGCGGCGCGGCCTGGCGCACGCGATCGAGCGCGCGGTCGACGCGCTGCAGCCAGAGTATCGCGCGGCGTTCCTCCTACGCGAGGTGCACGGGCTTCCCTACGAGTCGATCGCCGAGGCGCTGGCGATCGATCTCGGCACGGTCAAATCACGGCTGTCACGCGCGCGCGCCGCGCTCAAGGCCGCTCTGTCGGGGATCTACGATGAAGGCCCATAACAAGAATCGACCGCTCGATCTCGACGCGCTGCTCGCGGTCTGGCAGGCGCCGTCGCCCACGCCGGGCTTCGCCGACCGCGTGCTGGCCGCTTGCGACACGCCTTCGCCGCGCCGGCTGGCCCGACCCGCGCAGCCCGACCGCTCGTCGCTGTGGTGGTTCGCGGCGGTGGCCGCGGTGGTGGTGCTCCTGCCGCTGTGGGTCATGCACCGCTCCGAAGCTGGGGCCCCATCGCCCACCAGCATCGCCTCGATCGTCGAACCGGACGCCGGAACCCAAAGAGACTGATGCGCATGCGACTCACGCTAGAGCGCCAGGCCCTCCTGGCGCTGCTGGGGCTTTGCGCCCTTCTGTACCTGCCGCTCGCCGGCCACTACGGGCTGTGGGATCCGTGGGAGACCCACTACGGCGAGATCGCGCGGCAGATGGCGGCGCGCAACGACTGGATCAGCCTGTGGTGGCCGTGCTCGCCGATCGATCGTCCCGAGGTGTTCCACAAGCCGGTGATGCACTTCTGGCTGATGGCGCTGAGCCTCAAGCTGTTCGGGCTCGAGGGCGCGGGCGCGCCGGCAGCGCAGATGGTCGACGGCTGGCGCGCCGAGTGGGCGTTGCGGCTGCCCAACTTGCTGCTCGGCTCGTCGTGCGTGCTCGGCGTGTGGCACCTGGTGCGGCGGCTGGCCGGCGTGCGCGCGGGGATCTTGTCGGCGATCGTGCTGGCGACCTCCGCGCAGTGGGTGCTGGTCACCCGGCAGGCGATGACCGATCCGCCGTTCGTCGCGCCGATGACGCTCGCGCTGGTGCTCGCCGCGCTGGCCATCCTCTTGCCCGCCGACGAGGTCGAGCGCGACCTTCCGCGCCGCGTGCTCGCGCTCGGCCGCCTGCGCCTGTCGTACCCGCACGCGCGCTCGTTCTACCTGTTCCTCGTGCTGGTGCTGTTGACGGTGGTGCCGCCGCTGGTGGTGATCGCGATCCAGCTGCAGCTGATCGTGCACGTGGGCGGGAGCCGCGTCGCGATCGCCGGGATCGTGCCGATGCTGCCCTACGTGCTGGCCCTCGCGCTCGCGCTGTGGTGGTGCGTTCGCGCGCGCAACCTGCGCCAGCTGTACCTGTTCTCGGCGTGGGTGCTGTGTGGGCTGGCGACGCTGGCCAAGGGGCCGGCGGGCATCGGCATGCCAGCGATCGTGATCGGGCTGTACCTGCTGGTCGCCGGGCGGTGGCGCGAGATCTTCACGCGGCTCGAGCTAGGCCGCGGCGCGCTGCTGTTCGTCGCCAGCGCGTTTCCCTGGTACCACGCCATGCTGATCCGCCACGGCATGCCGTTCTGGAACGAGCTGATCGGCGACAACTACGTGCACCGCGCGCTCGGGCGCAACGGCGATCGCGGCACCTGGGACTACTACCTCACGTGGGCGGGCTTCGGCCTGTTTCCCTGGTCGGGGCTGGCGGTGCTCGGCGGCGCGCGGGCGTTCGGCAAGCTGCGCGAAGCGGACCCGCGCGAAAAGCTGCTCGGCTTCGCGCTGGTGTGGTTCCTGACCGACTACGTGATCTTGTCGCTGGTGAACACCAAGTTCCACCACTACATCCTGCCCGCGCTGCCGGCGATGGCGATCTGCGTCGGCCTGTTGCTCGACGAGATCCTGCGCGAGCCGCGCGTGTACGCGTGGGGGATTGTGCTGGTGGCCACGCCGATCACGTTTCTGTGCGGGCGCGATCTGGCGGCGCTGCCGGCGCGCCTGTTGTGGATGTTCAACTACGACTACGTGAACGTGCCGAACGCCGGGCGGCCGTGGCCTTCCGCGGCGATCTACGGCGATCGCTACGAATACGGCGGCGTGCTGCTGGCGTTCGCGATCGGCGCCGCGCTCGCGACGATCGGGCTCGCGCGCGGGCGCCGGCTGGTGCGCGTGGCGGCGACGGCGCTCGGCCTGCTCGCGGTCGCGTGGGCGATCTTCCTGGCGGATCGCTTCCTGGTCGAGCTCTCGCCGCACTGGAGCCAGAAGCAGCCGATCGCGACCTACTACGCGCAGCGCCGTTCGGCGGACGAGCCGCTGGTGGTGTGGCAGCTCTACTGGCGCGGCGAAAACTTCTACACGCGCAACGCGATCTTCTCGTCGCCCGACGCGCGCGAGCACAGCGTGTTCGTCAACGAGCGCGCCAACGAAAAGCTCGCCGAATACCTCGAGCTCCACACCGGCCGGCGCATCTTCTTCCTACTCGAGCGCAACCGCCTCGAGTCCCTGCGCGCCCAGCTCGCCCCCTCCGCCCGCCCAACCCTTCGCATCATCGACGACAGCAACAACAAGCTCTACCTCGCCGTCGCCGAAAACTGATCTCGGGCTACTGGGTCTCGAGCACCCAGTAGAGGTCCGCGGCGCTGTCTTTTTGAGCGTCGGAGAGCTCCTTGTCGAGCAGCGGCAGGATCGTGAGGAACGCGCCGGCGCCGCGGCGCTGCGCGCGTTCTGGGATGGCGAAGCGGCGGGTGTGGCCCTCGCCGGCGACCACCACCAGGCGCTGCGGCGCGGCGGGACCGGTGAGCGCGGCGGCGACGCTGGTCGCCATGGTCTCGTCCCACACTAGCTGGGCGGCGTAGAAGCGCTCGAACTTGGCGTCGGAGAACTTGCCGTGTGGGTGGCCGCCGAACGCCTCGCGCACCAGCTCGCGGTGCGCCGCGGGGCCGGGCCGGAGGTCGGGGAGCTGCTGCTTCTGCTCGACGGTGAGCGCGTCGAGGCCGTCGTGGGCGACCGCGTGCGTGAGCTCGCGCGGCGCGTTGAGCGCGAACGCGCGCAGGTGATGATCGCGACAGAACACCAGCAGCGGCCGGTACAAGCCGAACGGATAGCCCCAGGTCTTCTTCCAATCGACCGCGGCCAGAAACGCCGGCTCGTCGAGCGTGCCGTCGACGAACGCATCGAGCGACGGCTGCATCGCGCGCGGCAGCATCTCCAGCCCGAGGCCGACCGAGGGATCGCTCGCATGCGCGGCCACCAGCACCTCGAGCTCGGCGGCGTGGTGGTGCGGGTTGGTGTGCTCCTCGCCCACGTAGATCACGCGCGCGGCCTTGACCCGCTCGGCAAGGCGACCGTCGCCCACCGGCGTGCCGGCCTGATCGATCACGTGGTGCGGCAACGTGATCGGCTCGCTCGCGCCGGCCGAGCCGTGCACGTGCGGCTCCTCGGCGACCGGCGCCGCGGGTTGGACGACGGCGGACGGGTGCGCGCACCCGGCATAGGACAACGCGAACAGCAGGCCCAGGCGCATCGCCGGCAAGTATACTCCGGCCGATGCGCCTGTTGACCGCCGAGCTGCCCGGAACCGGAGGCCTGCTCAAGACCGTGCCGGAGGACTTCCTCGTCGAGGAGCTGCCCGCCTACCCGCCCTCCGGCGAGGGCACGCACACCTTCGTGTACCTGGAAAAACGCGGCATCACCACCGAGGAAGCGGTGGCCCGCCTGTGCGCGGCGCTCGGCTGCTCGCGCGACGAAGCAGGCACGGCCGGCATCAAGGACCGGCAGTCGGTGGCGCGGCAATGGGTGTCGGTGCCGTGCGCCGAGCCGGATCAGGTGAGCGCGCTGGAGCTGCCCGACCTCACCATCCTTTCGGCGGAGCGCCATCCGCACAAGCTGCGCACCGGACACCTGCGCGGCAACCGTTTCACCCTCACCGTGCGCGGCACCACCGACGGCATCGAGCGGGCCCGCGCGATCCTGGCGGCGCTCGCGGGCGGCGCGCCCAACTACTTCGGCTCGCAACGCTTCGGCGCGCGCGGCGACAACGCGGCGGCCGGGCGCCAGCTGATCGACGGCAAGGGACCGCCGGTGCGCAGCCGCAGCCAGCGGCGATTGTTGGTCAGCGCGTACCAGTCGGAGCTGTTCAACCGCTACCTCGATCGCCGCGTCGACGATCGGCTGCTGCGCACCGTGCTCGCCGGCGACGTGATGAAGAAGACCGACACCGGCGGCTTGTTCACCGTCTCGGACGCGGCCGAAGCGCAGGCGCGGCTCGACCAGGGGCAGCTGGTGGTGAGCGGGCCGATGTTCGGCCATAAAATGATGTCGCCGCCCGAGGGCACGCCGTCGCGCGCGCGCGAGGACGAGCTGTTGAAGGAAGAGGGCCTCGAGGCGCAGGCGTTCGCCGAGATGGGCAAGCTGGCCGAGGGCACGCGGCGCGCGCTGCTGGTGCCGCTCGGTGACGCGAGCGTACGCGCGGGCAGCGAGGACGGCGCGATCGTGGTCAGCTTCGCGCTGCCGCCCGGGGCCTACGCCACCGGCGTGCTCGGAGAGGTGATGAAGGGAACCCAGTGACGACTGAACCCCTTGCGACGCCCTCGCGAGCAACGATTTCGCCTGTTCCGGGGTCACATCCGTTTGAATCTCGTCCATCTACGGCATAAACTTGCCGTCCAGGCGTTTTTTGGCAGCACCAACCGGCTCTCGGAGGCTTCCGCCAGGTCATGAACATCACAACCAAGTTTCTCTCCTTCACGCTGTTGGGCGCCGAGTGGGTGTTGTGGCTGCTCATCGGGCTCTCCTGCGTGAGCCTCGCGATCATGATCGAGCGCGCGTGGTTCTTCTTCACCCACAACTTCGACGCGGTGACCATCGGCGAAGATCTGAAGAAGCTGTTGCGCGCGGGCAAGGTCGCCGATGCGCGGTCGCTGGTGAAGAGCTCCAATACCATCGAGGCGATCGTCGTCGACGCGGGGCTCGCCGAGGTGGAGCGCGGGCCGGACGCGGTCGGCGAGGCCATGCTGTCCGCCAAGGCGCGTGAGCGGCTGCGTCTCGAGCGCAACCTGGCGGTGCTCGGCACCCTCGGCAACAACACGCCGTTCATCGGCCTGTTCGGCACGGTGCTCGGCATCATCAAGGCCTCGCACGATCTGACCCAGACCCAGGGCGGCGGCGGCGCGGCGGCCTCGGCGGTCATGTCGGGCGTGTTCGAGGCCCTGGTGGCCACCGCGGTCGGACTAATGGTCGCGATCCCGGCGGTCATCGGGTTCAACTATTTTCAGCGACGCGTGCGCGCGACCATCAGCCGCGTCGACTCGCTGGCCCACTTGATCCTGTGCGAGCTCAAGGGCGAAGAAGCGTCGGCCGCCGGGAAGAAGCCGAGCCTGTCCGAGGTGAAGTAATGGCCAGCGGAGCGTCCTACGAAGACGAGGACGGCGGCGGGATGATCTCGGACATCAACGTGACGCCATTGGTCGACATCACGCTGGTGCTCCTGATCGTGTTCATGATCACCGTGCCGTCGATCGTCAACAACCCGTCGATCAAGGTCGAGCTGCCCAAGGCGGCGACCGGCGACGACACGCTCAAGTCGACGCTGGCGCTCACGCTGCAGCGCGAGGCCGCCGGCGGGTACACCCTGTACGCCAACGGCGAGAAGACCGACGAGACCCGCGTCAAGGTGCT
This sequence comes from Myxococcales bacterium, assembly GCA_003170275.1. Classification (GTDB taxonomy): domain Bacteria; phylum Myxococcota_A; class Polyangia; order Palsa-1104; family Palsa-1104; genus PALSA-1104. The sequence goes on along the minus strand of PNAM01000049.1, from coordinate 52,331 downwards.
GATCCCGTCGATGTTGGAGAAGAACAAGGACTTGCAGGCGATCATCGCGGCCGACAAGGGAATAGCCTATGGCGATGTGGTGCACGTCGTAGATCTGGTCAAAGCGCTGGGCGTTCATAAGTTTGCGTTGAACACGGACGCCTCGCAGTAGGCGGAACAGGACACGTTGGGCCGAAAGACCGAAGAAAACGTCGCGCTCGTGGCGTTCGTCGCCGCGCTGCTGCTGCACGTCGGCGTCGGCTTCGGCCTGTCCAGGCTGCCGCCGCTGCCGACCTCGAAGCCGTCGATCGTCGAGGTCGACGTGCGCAAGAACCTGCCCGAGCCGGCCAAGATCACGCCGCCCGAGCCGCCCAAGCCGCCCGAACCCGAGCCGCCGCGTCCCAAGGTGGTGATGAAGCAGAAGATCGCGCCGCCGCCGATTCCCCCGCCGACCCCGCCGCCCAACGCGACGCCGCCGAAGGAGCCGCCCAAGGAGGAGGTCAAGCCGGTGTTCGGCGTGAAAATGGAGTCGACCACCGAGGGCGACTCGTCGTTCTCGGTGCCGGTGGGCAACACCACCATGATCGATCCGTCGAAGTCCGCGCCGCACACCGGGAAGGCGGTGGCGCCGTTGCCGTCCGCGCCCGCGCCCGGCGGCAAGGCCGACTACAAACCGGTCTCCGAGCTGTACATCAAGAGCATGCCGGACATCGATTCGGACGCGTGCGGCAAGACCATCACCTACCCGGCCGAGGCCGAGCAGCTCGGCATCGAGGGCGACGTCAAGCTCAAGGTCGCGCTCGACGAGAAGGGCCACGTCCACGACATCAAGGTGATCTCCGGGCTGGGCCACGGCCTCGACGAGGCGGCCATGTTCGCGCTCAGGCACCGCTGCAAGTTCTCTCCGGCGGTCGCCACCGACGGCAAGCCCGTCCCGTACGTGATCCCCGCCTACGTCTTCCACTTCGAAATCCCGCGCTAGCGAAGTATCCTCGCGCGAATGCGCCGAACAGACGTTGCGCTTGGGCTGGGGACGGCGGTCTGGGTGGCGATCATCTTCGCGGCCTTTTGTCCCGGCCTCATGTCGCCCGATTCGCTGAACCAGTTCGGCCAGGGGCTGGCGCGCAGCTACTCCACCAATCATCCGCCCGCGCACACGATGCTGATCGGCCTGTGCGCGCGCACCGTCGGTTCGCCGTGGCCGCTCCTGCTCTTCGATCTGATCGTGATCGCGGGATCGATGGCCCTTTTGGTGCGGCGCTCGCGCAGCCGCGGCGCGATGATCGTGTGGGTCGCCTTCCTGCTGGTGCCGACCGTCTGGGCGATCGGCAACACGATCTGGAAGGACGTCGCCACTGCGGTGTTCTTGATGGCGACGGTGGCTGCGCTGTGCCATCGCCGGCCGCTCCTCGCCGCCGGCACGCTGCTCGCCGCCACGCTGATGCGACACAACGCCGTATGCGCCACCGCGCCGCTCCTGATCCCGCTGGTCTCCCAACTGCTTCCTTCAGCCAGGCGCTCGCTGAGATGGGCGGCGATCGCCGCCGGCTGTGTAGTGCTCGCGGGTGCGCTGCCCGCCTTCGCCCGGCTGGTCCACGCCCGTCAGGATTGCACGAGCTGCACGCTCGCCGAGACCGACCTGGCCGGCATCTACGTCGAAGACCCGACCGGATATTCCTCCTCCGCGCTGGCCCCATTCGTCTCGATCGACGATCTGCGCCGCACCTACAATCACGAAGGGATCGGGTTCCTCTACCGCTACTTCACCTATACGCAGACGCTCGAGCTGTGGCCGATCCTCCCCGAGTGGAAGGCGGCGATGGTCCGTCACCCGGCGCTGGCGCTGCGCAACAAGGTGATCACCTTCGGCCTCCTGCTCGGCCTGCGGCCGACGGTCTTCTATCCGTTTCACCGCATCATCGAGACCGACGCCAACCCCTGGCACCTGCACCTCACCGGATCCGACACGCTCTACCGCGCGCTGACCGCGGCGAGGGACCGGGTGAAGGACTGGCCGTTCTTTCGCGGCGTGGTCTGGCTGGCCCTGGCCATCGGGCTCGCGATCGTCGCCTACCGGCGGCGGCGCCCTTTGGCCATGTGGGTCGCGCTGTCGGGGATCGCCTACGCGTTCAGCTACCTGCCGGTCGGCATCTCCTGCGACTTCCGCTATCTGTATTGGACGGTGTTGTCGTGCTTCGCCGCAGCGGCCCTGTTAGGATATCGGCCGGGGGATGGCCTTACGTAGGGCGAGAGCGACCAGCGCGTTGCTCCTGATTGTCGCAGCCGCCGGGTGCGCGCGACGTTGGGAGACCGTCCCGCCGTCGAGCCTCCCAGCGGCGAGCGAGCTGCGCGACGTCAACGCGGTCGTGCTGCTCGACGAGCAGCGGCTGCGCTTCAACATCGATCCGCGCACCAAGCGCCCGATCGCCGAACAGGTCCGGCACTTCCGGGCGCGCGTGCTGCGCGAGGGCGGTGAAGCGGTCGGCAAGATAGTGGTGTTCTATCGCCCCGGATTCAGCGAGGCGCTCGACCTCGACGCGCGTACCGTCGCCGCCGATGGGACCGAGCATCGCTGGGTGCGGCGCGATGCCGCGGACATCGCCACCCACGCCGAGTGGCAGCTATACTCCGACAACCGTGCGCTGGTGCTCGACCTCAAGCCCGCGCCCGGCACGCTGGTCGAATACCGCTACACGGTCCGCATCAGCGACCTGCGCTTCTTCGGCTTCGGGCATCGCTTCGCCGTCAATACGCCGGCGCGCACGATCCGCTTCGAGGTGAGCGCGCCGGCCGGCTGGGGCGTTGCGCACGTCGCCCACCAATTCGAGGAGCCGCGCTCGTTTCCCCCGGTCGTGAGCGAGGGTCCCGACGGGACGCACTGGACGTGGGAGCGACACGACGTGCCTGCGCTCAAACCCGAGCCGCTCGGACCCTCGGCGATCAGCAGCGCCGAGACGGTCTCGGTGCGCTTGCAGCACTGGACCGAACAGGGTCGCGCGATGGACGCGCCGCCCGACGCGCGCGCGCTGTCTGCGTCGCTCTACGGCGTGGTGCACCTCGACCTGCGCCCGTCGGTGCACGCGCTCGCCGAGCAGGTGACCGCCGGGCTGCCCGACGATCCGCGACGCCGCGCGCAGCGACTCTACGCCTGGGTGCGCGACCACGTGAGCTATTGCGCGATCGAGATCGGCATCGGCGGTTGGCGGCCGCACGCCGCCGACGAGGTGCTGCGCGTGCACTACGGCGACTGCAAGGACAAGGCGAACCTCCTGCGCGATCTGCTGGCCTCCGTCGGTGTGCACAGCCAGTTGGTGGCGATCTATTCGCATGATGGCTTTCCACCGCGCCTGGTCCTGCCCGCCCGCGTGACCTTCAACCACGCCATCCTCCAGATCGACCTGCCGGACGGGAAGATCCTCGCCGATCCCACCTCCACGTCGACCGCCTTCGGTGCGCTGCCCGTCAACGATCAAGAAGCCGACGCGCTGCCGGTGACCGAGGCGGGCGCCGACGTCCTGGTCGCGCCGTCGAGCGACTCCGAGGACAACCAGGAGGATTCCCGCGTCGAGTTGACCGTCGACGGCGACGCCCTCGCGGGTGGCTTCACCCTGGAACGGACGGGCTGGTTCGCCGACACCTTGCGCGCCAGCTTGCTCGACGCGAGTGCCGCCGATCGGAGCCGTGCGCTCCAGCGCGCGCTCCCGATCGTCCACGCGCGCGTCCTCGGCGTGGACCTGGAGAACGCGGCGCCGCCAGAGGTGCCGACGCCGATCCGCGCGCACGGCCGCTTGCGTCTGACCGGGCTGATCGCGGGCGCACGCTTCGTGATCCACGCGGCCGATCTGTTGAGTGAGCTCCTGGCGCCGTTACCCGACGAGCGGCGACGCGCGCCGTTGGTGGTGCGCTGCCGTCAGCTTCGCTCCCATCGCGTGCGCGTCGCGCTGGCGGGCGCCACGGCTGGCGCGCTGCCGCCGGCGACGACCATCGAGCGGCCCTTCGGATCGTACGCGCTCACCTGGTCACGCGACGGCGACGCGCTGGTCGTGGAGCGACGGATGGTCTTGCGCGAACGGATCCTGCCGGCCGCGGACTACGCGTCGGTGAGATCTTTTTTCGACGAGATCGCAGCGGCCGAGAGCCGCGGCGTCACCGTGCATCGATGAAGGAGACCGGATGAAGCGCTGGCTTTCGTGCGTGGTCTTGTGCGGCCTGGGATGTGGCACCTCGCAATCGGTCTGGCGCCCGGCGGCGACGCTGCCCCATGCGACAGCTGCGGATTATCCCGACGCGCCCGCGGTCATCCTCGAGCGCGACCTGAAGATCGATGTCGTCGCGCCGCTCCGGACCGCGGCCTACCATCGGGTGGAGCGCCATCAACTGCTGGCCATCCTCACGCGCGGCAGCTTCCCCGAGGCGCAGGTGCGCATCCCGCTCGACGAGGAGACCAACCTGCTCTATCTCCGCGCGCGCACCATCTCGCCCGAGGGTCGCGTCGACGAGGTGAAGCCCGAGGAGGTGCTGGAAGAACAGGCGCGTGCCGGCACCGACGGCAAGGGGCGCACGGTCACCACCAAGGTGTTCCGCTTCCCCAGCCTCGCGGTCGGCAGCAGGCTCGAGTACACCTACGCCGTCGAGGTGTCGGGCGTGCTGTGGTGGAGGGTGGAGCGCATCGGCTCGGAGATCCCGGTGCGCCACTACCACCTCGAGATGACGCTCTCGCCGACCATCAGCTTCGCGCTCAAGACCTACAACTTTCAGGTTCCCTTCCGGCAGACCCAGGACGCCAACGGCTACCACGTGTCGCTCGACGTCGACGGCGTCCCCGGCGGCATGAAGGAGGCGCTCTCGCCGCCGTGGCAGCTCAATGATCCGTGGTGGGCCTATCGCTCGACCGCGTTCGCGCGCGGCCGCTACGTTCAGGCCGCGTACGAAAGCTGGGACTCGACGATGGAGGCGTTCGCCAAGTCGCTCTACGAGGACACCAAGCGCTTCGCCGGCGCCGACCTGCGCTTCGACAAGGGAGCTTGCGGCAGTGAGCGCCGGTGCCTGCTCGATCGCGCGGTCGCGTTCCTGCGCGACAAGACCGCGCTGGTGCGCTTCGTCACGCACGCCGGCACGCGGCCGCTCCGCGAGGCGCTGTCGAGCGGGCTCGCCGACAGCTTCGAGAAGGCCTTTCTGCTCTGGGGCGCGCTCAAGGCTGCGGGCATCGGGTCGAGCTTCGCGCTGGTCGGGCGGGATCCGGGCCTACGCTTCGACCACGCCTTTCCCCTGCCGAAGCAGTTCGATCACCTGATCCTGTTGGTGCACAGGCAGCCGGGCATCGCCGAGCCGTTGTTCGTCGATCCATCGTGCGAGGCGTGCGCGCCGGGGCAGCTCGCCGACTGGAACGCCGCGCGCGAGGCGTTGGTCCTGCGCGACGATCGAAACGCGGGCCTACAGGCGAACTATCAGTTCGAGTTCGTCGACGTGCGAGGCGCAGCGCCCGTCGAGAGCGTGTTCCGGCGCAGCATGGACACGCGTCTCGAAGCCAACGGTGACCTGAGCGGCGACTGGACCATCGAGGACCGCGGCGCCAAGGCCGTCGAGGTGCAGATCGACACCCGAGCCTGGCTGCCGGATCGCTGGCGCGAGTTCTTCACCACCAACCTGCACGACCGCAGCCGCACGGCGCGCCTGGTCTCCAACGCACCGCCGGAATGCGATCGCTCGCATGCGACCTGCCGGCTGCAAGCGCGTTTTACGATCGCGGGATATGCCGCCGCCGAGACCGGGCGGCTGACCGTGCCGCTGACGCTGCTGCGGCCGCTCGATGACAAGGAGCCGTTTCAGGCCGCGCGCCAGCGCAGCGTGTTCGTTGGCCGCGCGCAGCTCGACGAGGACGAGCTGACCATCCGACTGCCGGCGGGGTTCGTCGCCGAGGAGCTGCCCGCGCCGGTGAGCCTGCAGAGCCCCGCGGCCGATCTACGCATCGAGGTCTCGACCGCGCCGGGCGTGGTCACGGTCCGTCGCGCGGTTCAGTACCACGCCGGCATGTATCCGCGTGAATCCTGGCAGCAGCTCGACGCGCTGTTGCGCGCCCAGGCCGCGCTTCGCCAGCAGGTCTTCGTCCTACGCCCCGCCCAACCGTGAGCTACGAGATCGGGCCGCACTCGTAGACGGCCTGGACGTTGCCGATGCCGCCGGACTGGAGCATGTCGCACCAGCTGCCGTAGAGCTGGATCGACATCATGTTGGGGCCGTAGTCCCAGCCGCTCATGTGCGTGGGATCGCGCGGGACCTTCTGGCCACCGGCGGTGATGTCGACGAAATCGGGGTTGGGCGGGACGCTCTGCAGCATGAACGTGCAGGAGATGATCTGGCCGGCGATGGTGTTGATGGCGGTGGAGAGATCGTTCTGGTTGGCGACCGGGTAGTACTTGGTGGCGCCGGCGCGCGCTTCCTTGCCGTTGGTGGCCATGGTGTTGAGCACGGTGTCGGCGCCCGGATCGGTGGCGATGCCGACGACGAAGGTGTGGATGCCCATGTTGGCAACGTCGGAGACCGCCGTCTCGGCGCCCGCCGTGTCGTCGCCGCCCCCGCCACTGACGCACGGGATGATGCACACCCCGGCGATGCAGCAGGTCATGCCTTGCTGGGTGGTGCCGGGCGGGCAGGTGCACGCGCCGGCGGCAGCACAGTTCGGCGCACCGTCGGTGGCGAGCAGGATGTACTTGGGATTCGGATCGGTGAGGGTGGCCAGGTAGGCGCCTGCCTTGTGGATGCCGTCTGCGGTGGGAGTCGAGCCACCGGGCATCTTGCCGGCGATCGACATGTTGATCGCAGGGGCGTCGTTGGCGGCGATCGCGACGTCGACGGTGGTCGACACGCCGCATGAGTCGTCCGACGGGAAGAACTCCAGGCCCCACTTGATCTGACCCTGCAGCGACGAGACCGTCGTGTTGAGCGCGGCGGTCACCTGCGTCCACTTCGAGCCGCCGCCGGCCGGCGGCGCGTCGCCCATCGAGCCGGAGCGGTCGAGCACGATCAAGAGGTCGGGCGGCAGGCCCTTGGCGAGCATGAAGTTCTGCACGCCGCAGTTGTCGGCATCGGTGTCGGTGACGCCGCCGTCGTCGGTGCCGCCGCCGCCACCACCACCACCGCCTCCGCCTCCTCCGCCTCCTCCACCATCGCCGCCGCCGTGGCCGCCGCCACCTCCGCCGACGCCACCGCTATCGGCCGGACCGCAAGCCCCCAAGCCGATGAAAACACACGAAATGATGGCCAGGGCGGTGCGGCGCATGTCTACCTCCGAACGCGTAGGTTCCCCCACGTGAGGTGCGGGGGACACACTTACCGCCCTCCGACAACAATGACGTCTCTGCTCAGTCGCGAAGCGACTGAGTAACTTGGTATCATGCGCCCGCGTGCGCGCTCGGCTGCTGTTGGTGGGGCTCCTGCTGCTGGTCGCGGGTCGCGCGCGCGCCGTCGAGCCGGTGTTCACGCCGCCGGTGCTGAAGGAAAAAGTTCCGGCGGTGTACCCGCCAGACGCCGAAGCCGCCGGCCGCCAAGGCACGGTGCTGATGGAGCTGGTGGTCGACGCCGACGGAAAGGTGGTCGACGCCAAGGTGGTCGCGTCGGCAGGCGCGAACTTCGACGAGGCGGCGCTGGCGGCGGCGCGGCAGTTTCGCTTCGAGCCCGGGCGCGCCGACGGCAAGCCGGTGCCGGTGCGGGTGACCTATCGCTATCAGTTCGTGCTCACCAAGAAGCCGGCTCCGCCGCCGGCAGCGAGCGAGCCGCCGGTGCGCCTGAAGGGGGTGGTGAGCGAGCGTGGCACGCGCACGCTCCTCGACGGCGTCGCGGTGATCGTGCTCGACGCCGCGGGCGTGCAGCTCGGGCGCGGCGATTCGGACGCGACCGGCGCGTTCCAGGTGCGCCTCCCGCCCGAGGTCGCCGGCACGGTCACGGTGGTGCTGGCCGCGCCCGATCACAAGACGGCGCGGCTCAAGGAGAAGCTCGCCGCGCGCGAGGCGCTGACCGTGAAGTACGCGATCGCGCGCACCAGCTACGCGGTGTACGAGAGCACCGTGCGCGCGCAGCCGGTGCGCGAAGAGATCGGCCGCGTGTCGCTCGAAGGCGACGAGATCCGGCGCATCCCGGGAACGCGTGGCGACGCGCTCGCGGCGGTGCTCAATCTCCCGTCGGTGGCGCGCTCGCCGTTCGATCTCGGGCAGTTGGTCATCCGCGGCTCGCAGCCGGGCGAGTCGGGCGCGTTCCTGTTGGGCATGAACATCCCGCAGGCGTTCCACTTCGCGCTCGGCACCTCCACGTTCAACTCGTTCCTGCTCGAGCGCTTCGATCTGATCCCGTCGAACTTCAGCGTGCGGTACGGGCGGCTGGTCGGCGGGCTGGTCGACATGGTGCCGCGCGAGGGCAAGCACGATCGCATCCACGGCGACATCAAGATCGACCTGTACGACGCGCACGTGATCGTCGAGGGGCCGATCAAGAAGGGGTCGTTCGCGCTCTCGATCCGCCGCAGCTACATCGACACCGTGCTCGGGTTGGTGCTGCCCGACTCCGGGCTCACCGTCGCGCCGCGCTACTACGACTACCAGGCGATGCTCGATTACCCGGTGGCGGGCGGCAAGCTCAAGCTGGTGGTGTTCGGCTCCGACGACGAGCTGGCGTTCGTGCAGAAGACTCCGCCCGACACCGACCCGTCGCTGCAGGGGCAGTTCTCCACGCGCTTCTGGTTCCACACGCTGATCGCGACCTACTCGAAGAAGTGGGACAAGGTCGAGCTCGAAACCACGCTGCAGTTCGGCGGGCAGCACTCCGACGCGTCGCTCGGGCTGGCGGCGCGCTTCAACCTCGATCTGATCGAGACCGATCTGCGTGCCGAGCTACGCTACAAGCTCACGCCGCGCGCCAAGTTCAGCTTCGGGCTCGACCTGGCCACCGACTACTACTGGGTCACCGTCGACGCGCCCAGCCCGACCACCGAGGAGAAGCCGCAGCCGCCCATCGCGCTCGACGACAAGCGGCACCTTCAGAACCACGGCTTCGAGGCCTACCCGGCGGTGTACGCGCAGGTGGAGTGGAAGCCCAAAGACTGGCTGGTGATCACGCCGGGCGTGCGCGTCGATTGGTTCGCCAACAACCCGCGCACCTACGTGCAGCCGCGCGTGATGGCGCGCTTGCGCATCGCGCCCGAGACCTGGCTCAAGGCCGGCGCGGGGCTCTACTATCAGCCGCCACAGGCGCCGTACGACGACGCGGTCCTCGGCAACCCGGCGGTGCGGCCGGAGCAGGCGGTGCACGTCACCGTCGGGATCGACACGCGGCCGATTCCCAAGTGGCGCTCGCTGCTGCTCGAGGTGAACCTGTTCTACAAGGACCTGCGCTACCTGGCGGTCGGCAGCGATCAGTTCGTCTTGCGCGGCGGCATGGTGCGGCCCGAGGTGTACACCGACGAGGGCTACGGCCGCGTCTACGGCGGCGACTTCTTGCTCAAGCACGACAGCCCGCGCTACGTGTTCGGCTGGATCGCGTACACCCTGCTGCGCTCGGAGCGCCAGGATCACCCGGGCGAGGCGTTCCGACCCTTTCAGTACGATCAGACGCACATCCTGACGCTGGTGCTCGGCACGCACCTGCCGTGGGATCTCGACGTGGGCGTGCGCTTCCGCTGGGTGACGGGCAACCCGGACACCTCGCAGCTCGCCAACGGGCTGACCATCTACGACGCCGATCGCGACACGCACTATCCGGGCGTGGCGGCGCCGTTCTCGTCGCGGCTGCCCGACTTCGTGCAGCTCGACGTGCGCGTCGACAAGCGGTTCGTGTTCAAGAAGTGGATCTTCGCGGTCTACCTCGACATCTCGAACGTGACCAACCGCGCCAACGTCGAGGGCTACGCCTATTCGTACGACTTCACGCGCCGCGCGCTGGTCACGGGGCTGCCGATCCTGCCGTCGCTGGGGCTGCGGGCGTCTTTTTGACCGCCTCGAGCCGCTGCTCGACCTGCGCGCGCGTCTCGGGATCGATGTCGGGGTTCGCGCTCAAGAAGTTCTTCAAGAGCAGCTCCCCGCGCTCGCGTTTGCCGGCCTGGCGCCAGGCCTGCGCGGCGTTGAAGAGCGCGGCCGGATCCCCCATTCCGGCCCAGACGCTTTCGAAGCCGCGCGCCGCCGCTTCGTAGTGCTTGAGATCGAACTCGCGGGTCGCCTCCTGATACGTGGCCCGCATCAAGTCGAGCTCGGCGTCGGTGCGCGCGGGGATGTGGGTGGCGGCTGGCGGCGGTCGGCGAAGCAGCAGCGCCGCGCCCGTTCCGGCGCCTGCGACCACCAGCGCGAGCAGCGAGAGCAGGAGCCGCAACCGGCCTCTTCGCCGCGGGCGCGGGGCCTTGGCGAGCGGCACGCCCGAGAGCGCCTGGCTGATCTCGCCCGAGTCGCCGAGACGATCGAGCGGATCCTTGCACAGCAGCCGCGACACCAGCGCCTCGAGCTGCACCGGCACATCCGCGCGCAGCGTCCGGATCGGCGCCGGCTCCTCGTGCAGGATGCGCGTCACCACGACGGCCTGGCCCGCCCCGGCAAACGGCGTCTTGCCGGCGAGCAGCTCGTACAAGATCACGCCGAGCGCCCACAGATCGGCGCGGTGATCGACGCCGACGCCGCGCAGCTGCTCCGGCGCCATGTACAGGAGCGTGCCGACGATCGCCCCCTCGGCAGTGAGCGTATCGGCGGCTGCGTCGTTGGCGAGCAGCTTGGCCAGGCCGAAGTCGAGCAGCTTGAGCTGCCCGCCCTCGGCCAAAAAGATGTTGGCGGGCTTGACGTCGCGGTGCGCGATCCCGGCCTTGTGCGCGACGCCGAGCGCCGAGACCAGCTGCTGAAAGATGCGCTCCAGCTCATCGAGAGGTACAGGCCCGCGCGCGATCCGGTCGCGCAACGTCTCGCCTTCGTAGAGCGCCATGACAATGAACGCCGCGCCCTCGTGCTCGTCGATCTCGTAGATCGTGCCGATGTTCGGATGATCGAGCGCGCTGGCCGCCCGCGCCTCGCGCGCAAAGCGGGTGCGCGCCTGCGGATCGGCCGCCAGCGTCGGCGAGAGCACCTTGATCGCCACCGCGCGACCGAGCCGGGTGTCGGAGGCGCGATAGACCACGCCCATCCCGCCGCCGCCGAGCCGCTCGCCGACCAGGTAGTGCGACAGGCGCCGGCCGCTCCACGAGTCGCTCCCATCGAGCGTCGCGGCGCCGGTGTCCGCGATGGTCTTCCCGGTGTCGTCGCCCACGTCTATCGATTATACTGCGCGCGCATGCCTCGTGGGCTCTTGTTGGCAATGATCGCGGTCGCTGGGTGCGGCAACGATCTGCCCTCGGCGAGCTTCATCGAGAAGCTGCGCGTGCTGATGGTGCAGGCCGAGCCGCCCGAGGTCGCGCCCGGCCAGGCGACCGCACTGGACATCCTGGCGGTCGAGCCGCCGGTGCAGATGCTCGACGGTGGCCCGCCTTCGCCGCTCACGTTCCTGTGGCTGGCGTGCACCATCCCGCCGGGCACCGTCGAGCAGGTCCCGTGCGGCGTGGGCAACGGCGCGCTCGACACGATCCCGCCGTGGTGCGCCGATCAGCCCGGGTCCTCGCTGTGCGTGATCGGCACCGATCAGCACGGCAGCTACACCCCTCCCGCGTCGGTGTTGAGCGCCGCGGGCACCGGGCAGATCCTGCTCACCGTCGCGGTCGCCGATACGCCGGAGGGCGCGACCGGTTGCCTGATGGACACCGCGAGCAACACCGGCCTGCCCACCAACCCCGATCACTGCGTGCTCTCGCTCAAGCGGCTCACGGTGAGCGATCCCAAGCGCACGTTGTCGAACGGCATGCCCGCGCCGCCGCCCAACCAGAACCCCAAGCTCATCGATCTCTACTACACCGACGAGGTGGTCAACACCTCGCTGGTCGGCGACATGGGCACCTTCGCGCCTGCGCCGGTGACCAACGCCCAGAGCGTGCGGCTGGTCGCGACGCGCGACGCCGATTCGGCCGAGATGGAGGCGCAGCTCGACTCGGACGGCAACTTCACCGGCTTCGCCTACGAGGCGCTCACCGTGGCGTGGTTCACCACCGCCGGGAAGATCGACGGCGGCCGCTCGGCGTTCACCCCGCCGGCGTGCCCCACGCAGGCGATGTGCCCGACGCAGGCGCCCGGCGCGCAGGTCGACACGCACTGGACGCCGCCCACCGACGCGCAGCTCCCCGGCCAAATCACCAACGGCAGTATCGAGTTCTGGGCGGTCATCCGCGACGATCGCGGCGGCGTGAGCGCCAAGCAGGGCATCGCCACGAAGCGCTAGGACGGCGGGACCTCGAGCGTCAGGCCCTCCGACGCGACCACTACCTGCCCGGCGCCCACGCGCGAGCTCCAGTACGACGCGGCGTTGAGCGCGATCGTGTCGAGCGCGGCGTCGTCACGATCGGGATCGTGGTGATACAGCGCGAGCGTGCGCACCTCGGCGCTGCGCGCGAGCTCGAGCACCTGGAACACCGTCGAGTGGCCCCAGCCCTGCTTGAGCGGCAGGTCCTCGTCGAGATACTGCGCGTCGTGCACCATCAGCCCGCAGCCGTGCGCGAAGCGGGCCAGCTCGACGGTCGAGATCTGGCGCGCGCCGGGCGGCTGCAGCTCGTTGTCGGTGAGGAACACCAGCGACGAGCCGTCCGCGTCGTCGATGCGAAAGCCGGTCGAGCCGCCGGGATGATTGAGCCGCACCCGCGTCACCTTCGCCGAGCCGATGCGCCAGGGCACGTCCTCGGCCGACGGCTGTGGCCGCACCAGCTTGGACGGCAGCTGGTGCATGCGCAGCGGGAAGTGCTGCCCGTCGAAGATCTCGTCGTGCGCCAGCACGTGGGTGGGCGTCTCCATCACCAACGGATGGAGCACGAGGGTGGTGTCGGCGCGATAGATCGGGCCGAAGAACGGCATGCCGATGATGTGATCCCAGTGCACGTGCGTGATGAGGAGGTGCAGCGGCGCGGCGATCCCCTCCTCGAGCAGGCGCTGGCCGAGCTGGCGCATGCCGGTGCCGGCGTCGAGAATGAGGATGGTCCCGTCGGAGAGCCGCACCTCGACGCAGCTGGTGTTGCCGCCGTAGCGCACCGTGGCCGGCCCAGGGGTGGGCACCGAGCCGCGTACGCCATAGAAGGTGGCCCGCATGATGCGATCGTATCATATAGTAACGACATGTCCGTCGAGCAGAAGGCCGACGAGTACTTCCGCACCCTGCAAGATCAGATCTGCAAGGCGATCGAGGCCGAAGACGGCACCGGCCTGTTCAAGACCGACAGCTGGACGCGCGCGGGCGGCGGCGGCGGGGTCTCACGCGTGCTCGCCGACGGCGACGTGTTCGAGAAGGCGGGCGTCAACACCTCGTCGGTGCACGGTAAGCTCAACCCCGACTTCGCCGCCGGGCTGCCCGGCGACGGGCTGGACTTCTTCGCCGCCGGCATGTCGCTGGTGCTGCACCCGAAGAGCCCGATGGTGCCGACGGTGCACGCCAACTTCCGCTGCCTGCGCCGCGGCTGGGCGCTGTGGTTTGGCGGCGGCTCGGACCTGACGCCGTACTATCCCGAGCGCGAAGACGTGGTGCACTTCCATCGCGCCTGGAAGGACGTGTGCGATCGGCACGATCCGGCGTTCTACGCGCGCTTCAAGAAGTGGTGCGACGAGTACTTCTTCCTGCCGCACCGCCAGGAGACGCGCGGGGTGGGCGGCATCTTCTTCGACTACCTGCAGCGCGACAACGACAAGGACTTCGCGTTCGTGCGCGACGCGGGCGACGCGTTCCTCGACGCCTACCTGCCGATCGTGCGACGCCGCCGCGAGCTGCCGTTCGGCGAGCGCGAGCGCAACTTTCAGCTCTTGCGCCGCGGGCGCTACGTCGAGTTCAACCTGCTCTACGATCGCGGCACCACGTTCGGCCTCAAGACCGACGGGCGCGTGGAATCGATCTTGATGTCGCTGCCGCCGCTGGTGCGCTGGGAGTACGACCCGCGCTTTTCACCCGGCTCGCGGGAAGCGCTTCTGGCAGGGTGGCTCAAGCCGCAGGATTGGTTGCAGCTCGACCAGACCGATGGTTGAAAAGCCCAAACCGCGCCGGCCGCTGACGCTCGGCGTGAGCGCGATGTCGGCACCCACGCAGCAGGAGTTCCGGCTGCTCGGCCGCACGCTGGTCACCTGCGTGCTGGTGGGCCTGGTGGTGGGCTTGGCGGCGTGCCTGTTCCACATCGGCCTCGAGGCGATGCGCGCGTTGACCATGGACGAGCTGGTCCACTACCACACGCCGCGACCGTACGGCGAGGCGGTCATCCATCACGCCGACACCGGAGAATTTCGTCGCTGGCTCTTGCTGGTGATCCCGGCGACGGGTGGACTGCTGTGCGGCCTGATCGTGCACTTCTTCGCGCCGGAAGCGGCGGGCGGCGGCGGCGACGCGATGATCGACGCCTACCACAACCGCGCCGGGATCATCCGCGGGCGCGTGCCGATCGTCAAAGCGATCGCGTCGATCTTGATCATCGGCACCGGCGGCTCGGCCGGCCGCGAAGGTCCGATCATGCTGATCGGCGGCGGCTTTGGCTCGTGGGTGGCGCGCCTGCTCGGCACCTCGGAGCGCACGCGCCGCCTGCTCCTGCTCGCCGGCACCGCGGCAGGTATGGCGGCGATCTTCCGCACCCCGCTGGGCGCCGCGATCTTCGCCATCGAGGTGCTCTACCGCGACGACTTCGAGGCCGAGGGGATCGTCCCGGCGATCTTGGCGTCGGTGATGGCGTACTCGGTGTTCATCACCGTGTTCGGCCAGGGCTCGCACCTGTTCCGCACCTCGCCCAGCTACGAGTTCAAGCCGCTCGCGCTGCCGCTGTACCTGCTGATGGCGGTGATTCTGGTGTTCGCCGGCAAGCTGTTCGTGTTCATCATGCACGGCACCAAGCACCGGCTGTGGGAGCGCTGGCAGATCAAGCCTTGGCTCAAGCCGGCGTTCGGCGGGCTGATGATGGGCGCGATCGCGTTCGGGCTGCCGCAGGTCGCGGGCATCGGGTACGGCTGGCTGCAGGACGCGATCTTGTGGGAGGGCGCGTTCCCGGTGGCGTGGAAGACGGTGGCGCTGCTCGGCGGGATCTCGCTGGCCAAGATGGTCGCCACGTCGTGCACGATCAGCTCGGGCGGCTCGGGCGGCGACTTCGGCCCGTCGCTGGTGATCGGCGGGCTGCTCGGCGCGGCGTGCGGCCAGGCGTTCCATCTGCTGCTGCCGTCGGTGGTGACGCAGCCGGGGGCGTTCGCGCTGGTGGGCATGGGCACGTTCTTCGGCGGCATCGCGCACGTGCCGCTGGCGTCGCTGATCATGGTCTGCGAGCTGACCGGCAGCTACGATCTGCTGGTGCCGCTGATGCTCTCCGAGGGCGTGGCGTTCGCCCTGCTGCGGCGCACGTCGCTCTACGAAAAGCAGGTCAGGAGCCCGCTCGAGTCGCCAGCGCACGCGGGCGAGCTGGTGATCGACATCCTCGCCACGCTGCGAGTCTCCGACGCGTTCGTCAAGAATCGAGAGGTCGCGCTGGTGCCGATCGGGCAGCCGCTGGCGACGCTGCTCGACACGCTGGCGGCGACGCGCCACGCCACCTTCCCGGTCGCCGATGCCGCCGGCAAGCTGGTGGGGATGGTCTCCTTGGCCACGCTGCGCACGCTGCTCGACGAGAAGATGCACACGCGCGAGATGGTGGTGGGCGACGCGATGGAGCGGCTGGTCACGGTCGCGCCCACCGACACGCTCTCGCAAGCGCTCGACACGCTGCTCTCGAGCGGGCAGGCCGAGGTGGTGGTCACCGAGGCGGCACAGACCGAGGTGCTCGGCCTGCTCGGCCACTCGGACATCGTCGCTGCCTACAACAAGGAGCTGGCGCGTCGCCGCCACTCCGCGCCGAATTGAGGGTTCGCATGAAGACCGTGCTCTTGCTGTTCGCCGTGTTGTGCAGCGTCGGTTGCGCCGAGAAACAAAAGGCAAACGAGGGACGCCGGGTCGAGATCACCGTCACCGGCGACGGCTATCATCCGGCGGGAATGGCCGCTCAGCCGGGCGAAAAGCTGGTGCTGGTGTTCAAGCCCTCCGGCTTCATGGGCTGCTGCAACAAGATCGTGATCGCCGGCGCGACCGAGGCGGTCACCGTGCCCAGGGACAAGCCGATCGAGGTCGCGGTGACCATGCCACCGTCGGGACCGCTCGGCTTTGCCTGCACGATGAACATGTGCAAAGGCTCGATCGGCCTTCCGGCCGCCAATCACGACGCCAACTAGCCGTACTCGTTACCGATCTGAGGCACGGTTCCGGTTATGGTTGTCACCGGCGCGGGCGCCGCCCATCCTTACGGAGCACATGAAGTCGATCTCCCGCCGGGTCGTGGGGTGCTTCCGGCCGTACTGGAAGCGCGGCATCGTGGTCGCCGCGACCATCGTCGGCACCGCCACGCTCGGCCTGCTCAACCCGCTCATTGTGCGGCAGATCATCGACCGTGCGCTGCCCGCGCGCGATCTCAAGCTGCTCGCCATCCTCGCCAGCGGGATGGTGGCGGTGACGCTGCTCTCCGGCGCGATCGACACCTTCGAGACCTGGCAGACGACCATGGTCGGGCAGCGCGTGATGTTCGATCTGCGCACCAACCTGTACGCGCACCTGCAGCGGATGGCGCTGCGCTTCTTCACCGAGACGCGCACCGGCGAGATCTTGTCGCGCATCACCGCCGACGTGTCGGGCGTGCAGGAGCTGGTGACCTCGACCGCCAGCCAGATCCTCAACGACGCGATCATGACGCTGACCACGCTGGCGCTGATGTTCGCGCTGGACTGGAAGCTGACGCTGATCTGCCTGGCGATGCTGCCGCTGTTCGTCTACCCGACGCGCAAGGCGGGCGCGGTGCGACGGCGGCTGTCGAAGGAGGCGCAGGCGCGCGTCGCCGATCTGTCCTCGATGATGGAGGAGACGCTGAGCGTGTCGGGCGCGCTCTTGACCAAGACCTTCGGGCGGCAGCAGCGCGAGATCGGGCGCTTCACCGCGATGAGCCGCACGCTGCTCGATCTCGAGATGCGCCGCGCGATGCTGGGGCAGCTCTTCTGGGTGACCATTCAGACGTTCTGGGCAGTGGCGCCGGCCATCATCTACTACATGGGCGGGCGATCGGTTGCGACCGGGGCGATGACGCTGGGCAGCATCGTGGCGTTCGTGACCTTGCAGAACCGGCTGTTCCTGCCGCTCGGGCGGCTGTTCGGCGTGCAGGTGCAGATCCAGGGGGCGCTGGCGCTGTTCGAGCGAATCTTCGAGTACATGGATCTGCAGGCGGAGATCGAGGATCGTCCGGGCGCGCGGCCGCTGCAGCTCGAGCGCGGCGAGCTGGTGTTCGATCGCGTGAGCTTCGCCTACAAGGGCGCGCAGGAGGCGCTGCAAAAGGTGTCGTTCACCGCGCGCAAGGGCGAGCTGACTGCGCTGGTCGGCCCGTCGGGCGCGGGCAAGACCACCATCACGTACCTGATCCCGCGGCTGTACGACGTGACCGCCGGGCAGGTGCGGCTCGACGGGCAGGACGTGCGCGAGGTGACCCTGGCGTCCCTCAGCGAGGCGGTCGGCGTGGTGACGCAGGAGACGTTCCTGTTCCACGCGACGGTGCGCGAGAACCTACGCTACGCGCGGCCGAGCGCCACCGACGAGGAGATCTACGAGGCGGCGCAGGCGGCGCAGATCCACGAGCGCATCCGGCAGCTGCCGGGCGGTTACGACACGGTGGTGGGCGAGCGCGGCTACAAGCTGTCGGGCGGCGAGCGGCAGCGCCTGGCGATCGCGCGCGTGATCTTGAAGGACGCGCCGATCGTGATCCTCGACGAGGCCACCTCGGCGCTCGACACCGCATCGGAGCGCCTGATCCAGGCGGCGCTCGAGCCGCTGGTCAGGGGCCGCACCACCATCGCCATCGCCCACCGGCTGTCGACGGTGCTGCAGGCCGATCAGATCCTGGTCGTCGACGGCGGCCGCATCGTCGAGCGCGGCACCCACGTCGAGCTCTACCGCCGCAACGGCATGTACGCGCGCCTGGTCGACGAACAGTTCGGCTCCGCCGCGGTCCCGACCGAGGACACCCACCCCGGCCCGTCCAACGAAGTCCTGAACTAGAGGGCGTGGAGGGAGTCGGCGGTGCCGCAGATGCGACGGACTTCGTCGGTCATGGTGCCGGTGAGGATCTTGTACCACATGACCCAGTCGGCCCTGAACGACCACAGCGGGTACTTGAACGACGCGGGCTTGTTGTGCTCGACGAAGAAGTGGCCGGTCCAGGCGGCGGCGTAGCCCATCAGCGGCGCGGCCGGGAGCAGCCACAGCTGGCCGGTGGCGAGCGCGCCGACGGCGGTGGCCAGGCCGCAGCTCGAGCCGATGAAGTGCAGCGTGCGGTTCAGCGGATGCTGATGCTCGCCGACGTAGAACTTCCAGAACTCTTCGAAGGTCTCGATGCGCTCTTCACCCGCGGGCATGTGCGTCTCCTACGTTGCAGCCGTACCCTACCAACCTACCCCAAGCGGAATGAATATTCATCAGAGGGTGTGCAGGTAGGCCACCAGCGCCTGTTTGTCGTCGTCGCTGAGGGCGGTCGAGAAGGGCAGCCGATCGACCACCGCCCGCAAGGTCGCCGCGCTGCCGTCGTGGAAGTAGGGCGCGGTGGCGAACACGCCGCGCAGCGTCGGCGTGTCGAAGTCGCAGGCGGTGTGCATCTTGCCGATCACCTCGTCGGGCGCCGGCTGATCGACGAACGTCCCGGCGGTGACGCAGGTGCCGACGTTGTGCAAGAGGATGGTCCCCGCCAGATCGAGCGTCGGGTTGCCGGCGCCCGAATCGGTGAAGTACGGCCCCGCGTGGCAGGTCGCGCAGATCGCGCTGAACAGCACGCCGCCGCGCGCCTGATCGGTCGTCGGGCCGGCGGGCGATACGTTGGGATTCTGCGGGAACGGAATGGCCAGGTTGACGAAGTCGCGCAGCGCCTCGAGCTGCGGCAGCTGCAAGGCGTCGTCGCGGTGGTAGGTGCCGCCCTGCTCGATGTCGATGGTGGTGTCGTACTCGACCACGCTGTCGCGCAGCGCCTGGCGCAAGAGGAACCCGGTGTTGATCGGCCCGCCGGCGTTCGACGGCGTGTCGCGCGGCCCGACGGTGAACTGCCAGGTGACCGCATCGGTCTGGCCTTCCAGGTGGCACGACGAGCAGGCCACCCAGAAGTTCCGCGTGATCGGGAACGCGGCCGAGTTGGCGGTGTAGAACAGCCGCTGGCCGAGGCGCAGGTTGGCGGGCATGGGATCGGCGGCCGCGTAGCGCTCGATGCTCGCGCCGTCGACGGTGGCCGGCGCGATCGGATCGTTCGGTTGGATGGCCAGCACGGTGACGTCATGGGTGTTGCGGCCATCCACGTAGGCGTGCGCGCCGGCGTGATCGACCGCGATCCCCTCGAGGAACGCCGACGGCAACGGACGCACCAGACTGGTCTCGAACCCGGTCGCGCCGTCGAACACCATCACGTCTTCGCTCTGCGACATCGCCACCAGGGCGAGCCGCCCGTCGGGCGTGAAGGCGATCGCGCGCGGCCCGGACACCACGTCGGTGAACGAGCCCGCGATCCCGGGCGGATCGAGCGGCTGGAACAGCAGGCGCTTGGCCTCGGCCTTGCCGTCGGCGGCGAGCGTGGAGATGGTGGGGAACACCGTCGACTGGAAATCGAGATCGGGCTCGGGCGTCTTGACCGCCAGCAAGAGGTGCGGCAGCCACACGTCGCCACCCACCGGCCGCGGCACCGCCGCATACACGCCGCGCGCCAGCCCGTTGGGAGCGAGCTTGCCGTTGGCCTGGTCCGGCGGCTGCTCGGCGAGCTCGACCGTGTTGCGAGTGGTGAAGGTCGCGGTGTCGATCACGGTCACGCCGGGCGCGATCAGGAACTGCGACACATATAATGATGCGCCGTCAGCGCTGACGCCCGCTCCCCACGGATGCTCGCCCACCTTCAGCGTCGCGGTCACCGTGTCGGCGCGCGGATCGAGCTGCGCGACCTCGGCGGCTTCGTGCGAGACCACGTACACCGCGTGCCCGTCGGGCGAGGCGACCACGCCGGTGGGCTCGGCGCCGACCGGGATCGAGCCGAGCACCGCGAACGTCTGCGCGTCGATCACGAACACCCGGTTGGCGGTCTGCCCGGCCACGTACACCTTGTTGCCCGCCGGGAGAATGGCCAGCGCGCGCGGCTTGACCGTCGGCTCGAATCGGCCGGTGGTGGGATCGGGGACCGGGCGCGCCGCGGCCAACAAGATCTCGGTCTTGAGCGCGCGTGTGACCGGATCGATCACCGAGACCGAATCGGCGTCGGGGTTCACCACCCACAGCGCGCGGTCGTCGGCGCTCAGCGCGATCGTCGACGACACGCTCGGCAGCGGCGCGACCGGCGCCGGTGGCCCCGCGGCGTTGCAGCCGGTCAGGCACATCGACAGCAAGAAGACGGCGCGCTTCATCTGAAGGCCCCGATTCTATACGACGAGAGGGTCAAGCACGACTGCGCGCGATCGAGCCGTGGATCGCGACACAGCGTCACCAGCGTCACCAGCCGCGACGCGCGTCGCGGGTCGGGCTCGACCTCGGACGTGACCAGCAGGTTCGGCGGCAGCACGTCGAGGCGCTCGAGCTCGACGTCGACCTCCGACAGCCAGGTGCGCTCGCGCGTGACGAACGGCGAGCCGCGAAAGAAGCGCATCGATCGGCCGCCGAAGATCGCCACGTTGCGCGGGGTGAAGGTGCGCGTCACGTAGTCGACGGCCTGGACGGCGGCGGGCGGTGTCTCGCGTCGCTCGCGCAACAGCGGCAGCGACGCCGCGCCGAGCACCAGCACGCACAAGGTCGCGTACAGCGGCGACGCGCCGAGGAGCAGGCCGGCGACCAGGCCGGCGGCGATCACCAGCGGCAACAGGTGGCGCGGCTGCTCGAGCACGTTCTGTCCGAAGAGCACCCACAGCGCGTACGGCAACACCAGCCACGCCGCTACGATCCACGCACGACGCGTCGGGCGCCGGCCGCGCCACGCGAGCGCGACGAACAGCGCGGCGGCGGCGAGCAGCCATCCGTTCGGCGCGAAGCCGTCGTACGCGAGCCCGCGCGCAAACGCGTACCCGCGCGCGGCCAGACCCGGGCGCGTGGCGACGCTGCCGCCCCACGCGAGGAAGTGGCCGGCCAGGTGCGTGCGACCGATCGCCCACAGCGGGCGCCCGCCGACCCGGGCGACGAACGGGATCATCCACAGCGCGAGGCCGGCCACCCCCGCCGCGGCCGCGCGCAGGCGATCTCGAGGCGTCGCGCGCCCGTCGGTGAGCACGATCGCCGCCCACGAGATCGCGAGCGGCCAGTAGCTCGCGCGCACGCCCAGGAGGAGCGCGACCAGCAGCGCGCCGCCCGCCCAGCGCGGCCGGTCGCCACACAACAGCGCGAAGCTCCACACCGCGAACGCCGCCGCGGTCCCGTCGGAGAGCGCGGCCGAGCCGAGCAGCCACGGCAGGAACGCCGCTGCGTACACCGCGATCGCAGCCAGGCCCGCCGCGGAACCGCCGAGCGCTCGGCCGATGCGGTAGAGGCCCGCCGCGGTGAACGCCGACGCGACCGCCGAGACCGACGTCGCCGCGTCGAGCGCGGGCAGCGCGAGGTGCGCGAGCTTGCCCAGCACGACGTAGATCGGATACCCCGGAAAGTGCGGTTGCAGCGCCGCCAGATCGAAGCGATCGAGCGCCGCGACGAACCCGATCGCGTCGTAGTCGTCGGGCCACGGCGGGCGCGCCCACAGCCGGCTCACGCCCACCGCCACGACCGCCACGCCGGCGAGCAGCTCCGCCGCGCGCGCGCGCGTCACTTCCGTCGCTCGAGCACGATCTCGCCGGCCAGCGCCGACGGCAGCCCCACCGACGAGATCTCGGGCACGCAATCGTGATCGCGATCGCCCTCGTCGCCGGGCCGCGCCAGCTCGCCGGTGAGCGCGCGCTCGGCCATCTGTAGCCCGGCGCCGGTGCACTCGTCCTTGTACTGCACCACGTCGTCGGCGTTGGCGTCGTCCCAGCCGTTGACCACCAGCTTGAAGGTGCGCCGGAAGCGCTCCAGCAGATCGTTGGCCACGCGCTCCTGCCCGGAGCGCCGCGCCACCAGCTTCCAGTACTGGCGCAGCGCGCCCTCGAGCGTGGCGAACTGCAGCGGCGTGTAGGTGAGCGGGTCGTCCACGCCCGCGGTGGTGCGGAACGCGCGCACGTCCTCCATCCAGAAGCGACGCTCGAGATCCGCATACACGCGCTCCGCGGTCTGCCGGTAGCGCTCATCGCTGGTGGCCAGGTATCCGTCGAGCAGCCCGCGGATCGCGGCCGCCTCGGACTGCAGCAGCGTCGGCGAGCCGTCGCGCGCGCCCGCCGCCAGATCGTACGAGTTGGCGACGCTGCCGTCGGCGCCGACGATCTTGTCGGCGAGAAAATCGGCCTGCGCGCGAATGAGCTGCGTCACCCGCCCGGCGAGCGCCCCGCTCTTCGCGCCGTCGAGCCGGGTCGGCGCGCCGATGGTGTCCGGCGTGTCGTTCGAGTAGAGCGCGAGCGTCGACGAGATCGCGCGCAGCGCCTGCCGCATGCCGACGATCGCGTACGCCGCGTCGTGCGTGTCGACCGTCGTGCCGCGCTGCACCTGCCCGCCCTGCACGGTCACGCGATCGACCAACACCTGGTGTGACACATCGAAGTGCAGCCGATCGAGGTTGATCAACGCCACCTTGATCACCGCCAGCGCGCGATCGTGCGAAGTGTCCTCGCCGTCGGGGAGTTGGTTGTCGGCGGGCAGCGGATCGCCGTCGAAGGTCGCGCGCGACGAGGGCTGCCCGCCCACCTGCGGGTTGGCGAAATCGGTGAGCGCGAACCAGGTGCCGAACCCGCCGGCCAGCGCGCTCAGATCGCGCAGCCGGCTCGACGCCGTCAGGATCGCGAAGGTGGTCGGCTGCGGGAAGTACTTGTTGGCCAGGTTCTCCGCCGGCGCCGTCGCCACCTCGGTCACCGCGACCGCCTCGGGCCACCAGCGCAGCGGCGCGCTCGCGTCGTAATCGATCGCCTCTTTGGTCGAGGCAAACCCGCCCAGCTGCACGCCGTCGCCGGTGGTCAAGCTCCCGAGCAGGAGCTGCGCCTTGTTGTGGATCTCGTCCATCATCGCCAGCCCCTGCCAGCCCTCGATGGTGATGTCGCCCAGGTACACGCCCGGCACGCCGTCGAGCAGCCGCACGCCGGTCGGATCGGTCGGATCGGCGTACTGGCCCACCACCTGGTTGGCGGGCACGCCGATCATCGGCAGATCGGCGTCGGCGACCACGGTGATGGGATTGTTCGCCACGTCGTGCAGGTTCTGCCAGTAGTTGATCACCCACAGCGACTGCTTCCAGGTGGCGTAGCCGAGCGCGTCGGGCGCCAGCACCTTCTCCACCTGCTGATCGCGCATCGCCAGGTTGAGCCCGTTGTAGCCGCACTCGTAATCGCCGACCACCTGCACGCCCATCGACGCCGCCAGATAGCCGCCGGTGAACGTGCAGCCGCGCGTGGCGCCGCCGGGCGGCGTGATGGCCGGATCGAACGAGCGGTACTCGGCGAACTGCGGCCAGAAGCCGGGCCAGCCGTAGAAGTTGAGCGGGTTGGCGAGCGGCGGCGGCGAGACCACGAAATTGCGGCCGGGCGGACCGCCGGAGTTGCTCACCTCGGCCAGGTGCTGCAGCCGATCGACCAGCAGGTTGAACGCGTCGTCGCCGGTCAGGTTGGCCGGGTTGATCAGCGGCGCGAACATGACCGACACGCCCGCGCCCGACTCGAACGACAGGTTGTTCATCGGCTGCTTGGAGTACTCGTACGACTCGATGGCGGTGGCGTAGCCGAGCGTGTCGACGATGGTCTCGCCGGTGGCGGGATTCACGTACAGATCGGGCGTGCGGCTGAAGCGGTTGAAGCCGCCGAGCTGGCGCCCGAGGAGCTGCGCGAATGGCTCGCCCGAGATCTGCATCTCGATCGACGCCTGCATGTGGTTGGCGGTGTAGAAGCGCGAGTCGGTGCGCCGGGCCGTGAAGAACGTCTTGATCGGCGGCCCGGGCGGCGCGTCCTTGCTGCCTTGGCAGGAGAGTGTCAGGAGGGCCAATCCCAGAGCGAGGCCGCCGCGCGCGCGCGTCACGGCGTCCCTCCATCGTCGCTGCCGGCCACGCTCAGGTCGGGAAGGAACGGCTTGAGCGGCGGGCACAGGCTCGCGGGGACGTCGGCGCGATAGACCGGCGGCAGCGTGCGCAGGTAGTCGACGATCGAGCGCGCCTCCAGCTCGCTCAGATCGCCGAGGTGCGGCGACGGCGGGCACAGCTGCGCGAGCTGGTCGTCCACGCCGGCGATCATCGCGCGGATGATCTGGACATCGGACCAGTTGCCGAGCCCGGTCAGCACATCGGGCGTGAGGTTGCTGCCGTAGACCAGCGTGCCTGCAAACGGCACCTCCTGGCCCGAGAGCTCGCCGAACGACGTGTCGCCCGACTGGTGGCACGCCGCGCAGCCGCGCTGCCGCACGTACGCAGCGCCCAGCGCCGGCGAGGCGCCCGCATCGAGATCGAACGGCGCGTCGCCACACGCGCCCAACGAAAACAGCGCGATCAAGCCGAGGACGGAACGCAACACCCGGCGAGGATAGACAAACGGCGGGCGCCGGACAACCGGGCACCCGCCGCGCAGCCAACCGCCTGCCGGCTACTTGAGGCCGGTGTCGGGCAAGGTCAGATCCTTGTCGGGCGTGCCCAGCTCCTTGTGGCTGCCGACGGTGTTGTCGAAGTCACGATCGACCGCGCCGGCCGAGCCGTTGAACTCCGAGCCCACGCCGGCCGCGCCGCTCGACACGCCGCTCGAGCCGGAGGTGCCCACCGGCGCCGGCGTCTGGTCGTCGAGCCGATCGGTCGCCCGCTGATCATTCGCGATCGACGGCGGAGGGTCGGTGACGATCGTCTGCGCGAGGGCGATCCCCGACCAGGCGATCGGCAGCGCGGCGAGCAACCCGATCCGGAGCAGATTTCCAATGCGGCGGTTCATTCTCACCTCCATGGGCAAATGGGTTCGCAGTCACTTCCTTGCAGCGGCCGTTCCAGCGTGACAATGTGGACCCATGTCGCTCAGCGCAGAGCAGCGCGCTCGCTTGCAGGGCATCCGACTGCTCTGCCTCGACGTCGACGGCGTGCTGACCGACGGCAACCTGTATTGGTCGCCGGGCGGGATCTGGTCGCAGCGCTTCAGCGTGCGCGACGGCTACGGCATCAAGCTGCTGCAGGACGCCGGCGTCGAAGTGGCGATCCTGTCGGGCGGCGACGTGCAGTCGGGCCGTGATCGCGCCCAGTCACTCGGGATCACGCGCGCCCACTTCGGCATCGCCGACAAGCCGGCGGTGTTTCGCGACGTGGCGGGCGCGCTCGGCCTCAGCGCGGCCCAGGCGGCGTTCTGCGGCGACGAGCTGGTCGACGTGCCGCTGCTGCGCCAGGTGGGCTTCGCCGCCACCGTGCCGGACGCGGTCGACGAAGTGCGCGCCGCGGTCCACTACGTGACCACGCGTCCGGGCGGCAACGGCGCGGTGCGCGAGCTGTGCGATCTGATCCGCGCGCACCGCACATGAACCAGCAGCATCCGCTGGTGCGCCTGCTCGCCGCGCGCAGCAAGCGCGTGGTCGGGCTCATGTCGGGCACCTCGCTCGACGGCGTGGACGCGGCGCTGGTCGAGATCGACGGCTGGGGCGCCGAGACGCGCGCGCGCCTGCTCGCGTTTCAAACCACCGCCTACTCCACCGACGAGCGCAGCGCGATCCATCGCTTGTTCACCGGCGACGCGCGCGCCGTGTGCGAGGGCTCGTTCCGCCTCGGCGAGCGCTTCGCCACTGCCGCGCTCGACGTGATCGCGCAGGCCGGGCTGCGCCCGCGCGACGTCGACCTGATCGGCTCGCACGGCCAGACCATCTGGCACCAGCCGCCGTCAGCGTGCGCGTCGGGCGGCGTGCCGTCGACCTTGCAGATCGGCGAGCCGGCGGTGATCGCCGCGCGCACCGGCGTGGTGACGGTGGCCGACTTTCGCGTCGCCGACGTGGCGGTGGGCGGCGAAGGCGCGCCGCTGGTGCCGTGGTGCGACTGGGCGCTGTACCGGAAGCCGGGCCGCACGCGCGCGCTGCAGAACATCGGCGGGATCGCCAACGTCGCGCTGGTCACCGATCGCCTCGATCAGCTGCTCGCGTTCGACAACGGACCCGGCAACATGATGATCGACGCGCTGGCGCCGGCGGCGTCGGGCGGCGCGGACAGCATCGATCGCGACGGCGCGTGGTCGGCGCGCGGCCGCGTGCAAGACGATCTGCTGGCGCGCCTATTAATGGAGGACGACTTCCTTCCGCGCCCGCCGCCCAAGTCGACCGGCCGCGAGCGCTACGGCGCCGCCGTGGTCTCCGCGTGGGCGAGCGCGCACCGCGAGCGCGCGGCGGTCGATCTGCTCGCCACGCTGGTCGCGTACACCGCCGAGGCGATCGCGCGCAGCTACCGCGACTTTCTCCTGCCGCGCGGCGCGATCGACGAGGTGCTGATCGCCGGCGGCGGCGCGCACAACCGCACGCTCATGGCCGAGCTCGGGCGCCGCCTCGCGCCGCTCTCCGTGCGCGCGTTCGACGAAGGCGTGTCCGCGGACGCCAAGGAAGCGGTCGCCTTCGCGGTGCTCGCGGTGCAGGCGATCCACGCCGAGCCGGCCAACGTGGTGCAGGTCACCGGCGCTGCGCGACCGGCGGTGCTGGGCAAGATTTGCCTCCCGTGATCGTGATAGTCTCGCCCGGTGCTGCGCCTACTGATTCTGTGCCTCGGCGTTCCGCTGCTCGCCGCGTGCACCACGTTCGATCCCAAGCATCCGCTGCTCGGTAAGACGACCGTCGACAGCGGTCAGCCGGGCTATTGGATCTGGGTCGCGGACGGCAACTGGCACGTACGCATGACCGCCGGCGGGCACAGCCACCGCTTTCAGGGCTCGATGGCCGGCGTGCGCGGCAGCGTCGCCGATCTGCAGACCACGCGCCCCGAGCTCAAGAGCAGCATCGCGCTGGTGGGCGACGCGGTGCAGTTCGACGTGGAGAGCAGCGTCGCGGGCGAGGTGCCCGACGGCTTCGACGCGCACATCGTCGGCGGCTGCGCGCGCTTCGAGCTGATGATCGACGGGCACGTGCGGCCCGAGTGGGTGCGGATGGGGCCGCGCAACCTGCCCGCGCGCCACGTCCCCTTCGAACGCTGCCCCTGAGCCGAGTGATGGACGACGGGGGCAAGATCTATCGCATTGTAGCCGAGCTGGCGCGGCTCGGCGCGGCGGTGCTGCCCCCGGCGCAGCTCGCTGAGCGCGCGCTCGAGCTGGCGCTGAGCGCGGTCGGGGCGGACGGCGGCGAGCTGTGCGTGGTCGCGGGCTCCGAGCGCCACCCGCTGCACAGCTGGTGGCCCGAGCTGCCGCGCGACGCCGCACGCGAGCCAGCCGGACCCGATCCTACGCTCGAGACCCTGTTCTCGGCGGCCGTCGCGATCGACTGCTCGCGCGACGCGCCCCAGGCGTTGCGAGCGCGGGCAGCGCAGCTGAAGTACGCGAGCTGCGCGTCGGCGCCGATCCTCTCCGCGGGCCGGCCGGTGGGCGTGCTCGACTGCGCCGCGCGCCGGCCGAACGCGTTCGACGCCGCCACCCTGGAGCGGCTCACCACCGTCGGCGCCATGCTCGGCCCGATCCTCGATCAGGCGCTGCAGGTCACCAGCAAGGCGGCCAGCGAGCTGGCGCAGAACGTGCTCGAGCTGCAGGCGCTGCAGCGCGTGTCGGAGGCGGTGGCGCGCTCGCTCGATCTGGACGAGGTGCTGGGCCGCTGTCTCGAGGTGGCGCTGCAGGTGGCGCACGCGCCGGCCGGCGCCATCTACTTGCGCGACGCGCGCCGCGGCATCTACAAGCGCGTGGTGATGCGCAACGTGCCCGACGACCTCTCGCCCGCCGAGATCTCCGCGCACGGCATCGACGAGCGCTTCGCCACCGGGCCCGCGCAGATCATCGACGTCGGCGATCGCTCCGAGACGCACGGCACCATCGAAGCCGCTCGACGCCACGGCTTTCAGCGCATCATCGTGCTGCCACTGCGCGTCGAGGGCCGCCTGGTCGGCCTGTTGGGGCTCGACTTCCGCGAGCCGATCACGTTCCTGCCGTCGACGCTGCTGACGCTCGAGGCGATCGCCGGCCAGGAAGCGATGGCCATCGAGAACGCGCGCGTGCACCGGCTGGTCGAGCTGCGCGCCCGCCTGGCGCTGCTGTTGCGCGAGTTCGGCGAGCGCGCCATCACCGCCGGCGCCGAGGCGGAGATCCATGCGCTGATCCTCGGCACCGCGCTCAAGCTGACCCGCTCCGACCGCGGGCTGATCTCGCAGATCCTCGTCGAGGAAAACGCCGCGAAGGTCATGGTGGGGATCGGCAAGGACGAGTCGCTGGTCGGCACCAAGCTGTCCCTGGACGAGCCGTATCTGGCCGAGTCGCTCGCCGCTCCCCACCCGTATGTCGTCGAGGACACCGCGGTGCTCCGAGCGGACACCGCCATCGGCCAGGTGGTGCGCGAGAAGGGCACCGCCTCCTTCGTGCTGCTCCCGCTGCGCTACCGCGGCCAGGCCATCGGGCAGCTGTTCGCCGCCTCGGGCGAGCCGCGCCGCTACGAGGCCGAAGAGATCGAGGCGATGCAGATCCTGGCCACCATGGCCGCCGAGGTGCTCGAGCGCGCGCGCGTGCAGGCGGCCTCGGACGCCGAGCGCCGGCGCCTCGACGCGACCATCGAGCACCTGCCGATCGTGGTCGCGGTGCTCAATCGCAAGGGCGAGACCCTGCACCTGAACGCCGCCGGGCGCGCGTTCTCGCAAGCCTTCTCGCAGAGCACCGACGGTGGCTGGCGGCAGTCGATCCAGCGAGTACGCAGCTTCGCCATCGACGGCAAGCCGATCCCACCCGAGGAGCTGCTGGTGATGCGCGCCTTCCGCGGCGAGCATCCGCCGCCGCGCGAACTCTTGCTGGTGAGCCCCGACGACAAGCGCCGCATGACCGTGCTGGCGGTCGCCGCGCCGCTGTATGCGAACGAAGGCGGCGAGGTCGAGGCGGTGGTGACCGGCTTCCAGGACGTTTCGCCGCTGCGCGCTCTCGCCGACGCCAAGGACCGCTTTCTGCGGGTGGCCTCGCACGAGCTGCGCTCGCCGATCACCAGCCTGCGCGCGACCACCTCGCTGCTCGAGCTCGATCCGACCGCCATCACCGACGAGGCGCGGCGCGCGACCATGCTGCAGCGGATCAAGCGGCAGGTCGATCGGCTGATCAAGCTGGTCGAGCAGCTGCTCGACTCGACGCGCCTGAACAGCGCCGAGGTGCCGATCCAACCCACCGAGTGCGATCTGGTCGTGCTGGCGAACGACGCGGTGGAGCTGGCCACCTCGACCGAGCCGAGCGACAAGCTGCGAGTGCGGCTGGAGGGCGACGCGTCGGTGCGCGGCGTGTGGGACCCGGTGCGCATCGAGCAGGTGCTCACCAACCTGATCGGCAACGCGCTCCGCTACAGCGCCGCGTCGGCGGTGGTGCGCGTGAACCTGCGCGGCGACAGCGCCACCGCGACCCTCGAGATCACCGATCTCGGCATCGGCATCCCCGAGGAGCAGCTCAAGCAGGTGTTCTCGCCGTTCTTCCGCGCCGCCAACGCCGTCTCCTTGCACCGCGGCGGCCTGGGCCTCGGCCTGCACATCACCGCCGAGATCGTGCGCCGCCACGACGGGCGCATCCGCGTGGCCTCGCAGCTCGGGCACGGATCGACCTTTACCGTCGAGCTGCCGCGCGCCCGCCCCACCCGCGTTCTTTAGTGATATTCTGGCGGTTCCCCGATCTCGAGAGGAGGAGGGCATGGACAAGGCAGGACGGCACGCCCGGCGCTTTCAGGAGTGGACCTCCGAGCTGCCCAACGATGTTCAAGCGACCTTCGACCTCATGACCAACGAGGCGGTCGCCTCTACCGGCCGGCGCTTCTTGGCAGCCGGGCTCTCGTATTGCCTCACCCAGCTCGACCTCATCCCCGACCACGAGAAGGCCGGCGCGGTCGACGATGCGTTCGTGCTGCGGGTGGCCTACGGGCTGGCCGCCGAGCACGCCGCCAAGGCCGGCACGCGCGAGTCGTCGCTGATCGCGCGCATGACCAACGAAGAGGACGAGATCCGCCAGTTCATCGGCGACGCGCTGTTCGCCAAGCTGCGCCGCTACGTGGTGGAGCTGGCCGACAAGGAGGTGCGCGGCCGCACCACCGATCACATCCTCAGCGACGCCAAGGCGCGCGCCGATCTCAAGCGCGAGCTCGAACAGTCGATGAAGAAGGTGCGCCCGCCGATCGCCACCAGCGACGAGGAAGCGGAGCAGATCGAGGTGGCGGTGAAGAGCTATCTGAAGATGAAGCTCGGAGGCTGAACGGCTTGGCCGACGCCGCGCCGCAAATTCTCACGCTGGCGCCCGAGGAGATCTCCCGCTTCCTCATGCGGACCCGTCGCGATCGCGATCTCGAGCGCTTCG
This sequence comes from Myxococcales bacterium, assembly GCA_003170275.1. Lineage (GTDB taxonomy): Bacteria > Myxococcota_A > Polyangia > Palsa-1104 > Palsa-1104 > PALSA-1104. Next base: position 21,669 of record PNAM01000049.1, on the reverse strand, counting down.
AGATCCGGCTCGACGAGCACCTGCGCGAGGTGCTCCAGCGCGCCGACGACTTCGTGCCCTCCGACGGCGGCGCCATCCTGCTCGACGATCCGCGCGCCAAGCTGGCCGGGCAGCAAGCCGGCCGGCTGACGGTGATCGCCTGCTTCGGCGAGTCCAGGCCGCACACGCTCGGCGCCCGCGTGCCGGCCGACCAGGGCGTGATCGGGACCATCTACTCGAAGGGCGAGCCGCTGGTCGCCGACGGCGTGGTCGGCGTGCCGGTCGTGCTCGGCGAGTCGATCTGCGGCGTGCTGGAGCTGCGCGGCCGTCGCTGTGGCAACGCCTACTCGGCGCAGGATCTCGAGCTCCTGCGAATCTTCGCCGCGTACATTTCGTCTTCGATCCAGAACGCGCTCGACGCCATCCGCGCCCGCGAGCTGGCGCGGCGCGACGATCTCACCGGCCTGTACAACGATCGCTTCCTGCACCGCCGCCTCAACGAAGAGATCACGCGCGCCGAGCGCGACGGCACCGCGATCGCGATGATCTTCCTCGATCTCGACAACTTCAAGGTGGTCAACGATTCGTACGGCCACCTCGCCGGCAGCCGCACGCTGCGCGAGATCGGCCAGCTCCTGCAAGCGACCTTGCCGCCCGGCGCGGTCGCTGCGCGCTACGGCGGCGACGAGTTCTGCGTGATCCTGCCCGGCGCCGACTCGGACGCCGCGCTCGCGGTGGCCGAGTCCCTGCGCCTGTCGATCGAGCAGACCGCGCTCATGCAGGGCGCCGAGGAGCTGGGGATCGGAGTGGCCGGGTTGCGCGTGACGGCGTCGTTCGGCGTCGCCAACTACCACGAGCACGTCGGCCCGTTCGGATCGCTCGAGCGACGGCAGAATGCGCTCTTGCGCCTGGCGGATACCGCCATGTACGCGGCGAAGGCGAGCGGAAAGAATTGCGTGGCCGTGACGCCGGCCGAGGACTAGTTGACCGTGCTAGCCCCACCAGCCGCCTCGCGCGCATGGCGGCGCCCGCGATAGACATAATCCAGCGACGCGGCGCCCTCCACCTCGACCGGCACCGCCACCTCGGCCACGTTCGTGAAGCGCGCGCTCATACGCACGATCAGCTCGGTATCCCGCACGGTCGAGCGCAGCGCCACCACGCCGCCCGGCCGCAGCGCAGCCTCGAGCTTCTCGAGCCCGGCATCGTTGCCGAACGCAGCATCGGCCACGATCACCGCCAGCCAGCCGCCCTCGACGCCTCCTTCGGCGCCGAGCCGCACGCGCTTCAAGAACATCCCCAGCTCGCCAGCGTGGCGGTGGAGCATCGGATCGTCGCCGGCGCCGGCGACTTCGCCCTCGCCCACCACATCGACGCGACGCACCCCATCCGCACCGACCAACAGCCCAGGCGACACGCCAACCACCAGCGCGGTGATGTCGTCGCGGCCGCGCAACGGCGCCAGCGCCAACTCGACCAGCGAACGCTCCGACCCGCGCTCCATGGCTACCGACCCGCGCTCTTCATTTGATGATCCTCTCGCGCACCCCGCGCCACATGACCTGGCCGAGCAAGCGGGCCGCGGCCACCTGCCCGCGCGCCGCACGCTTCCACTGCCCCCGCGCCAGCGCCGTCGCCGCGTCGAGCTGCACCAATGCGACGGACGCCACTGTCGGCGACACCTCGTCGAGCTCGTGCCCGGAAAATCCCTGGTGGAGGTCGAGCATCGGTGGCGACTGTATCACAGCGCTCGACCTGGAACGCCATCTGCAACATCTCCAATCGAGGAGGGCTGCCTTGCACCACCCATCCACTCCCGAATCGATGTCGAGCAGGGAGCTCGTGAGCGAGCTGCTCGCCGACGCCTCGCTACTCGTCGAGCGGCAGGTGAAGCTGGCGCGCCTGGAGGCGGAGCAGCAATGGGCCAAGCAGCGGACCGCCGCCCAGATCGTGGGTGCCGGCGGCGCGCTGGCCCTGGCCGCCGTGGTCCTGCTCCTGGTCGCGGCCGCGATGGGGCTTGGCGCGGCGCTCGATCACACCTACTGGCTGGGCGCGCTGATCGTCGGCGGCGCGCTGTTGCCGCCCGCGATCATCGTGACCGCGATCGGCTGGCCCAGGCGGGTCCGCGCGCTGATGCCGCGCTCCAGTCGCGCGCTGGAGAAGGAGATCTCATGGACGAGAGACCAGCTGGCGATCTGAGCTCCCAAGCCGTGCTCGGCATCGAGCGCGAGGTCGACGAGCTGCGCGATCGTACGCAGGCGCTGATCGGGGAGCTCGAGCGGCGTGTACACGACCGCATCGATCGCGCGCGCGCGACGGTGGCCAAGATCAAGCACGCCGTCGATCTACCGGCGCACCTGCGCGCGCACCCACGCGTGACCGCCGGCCTCAGCGTCGGCACCGTCGTCGCGATCGGCTTCAGCGTGTGGTTCCTCGCGCATCGGCGCGGCGAGGCGTCCCGTCCGATGGCCCGGCTGCGCCACCATGTGCACGCGTGGGGACAGCTCCTGGCCGATCCCGATCGCGTGCTGCGCAAGCGCAGGCCACAGAGCGGCGGTCTCGTCGGCGCGCTGCTGGTCGGCGCAGGGATCGTGCTCGGCTATAGTACGCTGCGCGCATGGATCTCGGACTGACGGGAAAGTGTGCGCTGATCACCGGCTCGAGCCGCGGCATCGGCCGCGCGATCGCGCTGGCGCTCGCCGGCGAAGGCTGCCGGGTCGCCCTGTGCGCGCGCGGCGGCGCGGATCTCGAGCGCGCGGTCGCGGCGGCCAACGAACGCGGCGGTCAGGCGATCGGCCTCACCGGCGACGTCACCACGCCCGAAGGCGTGCAGTCGATCTCCGAAGGCGCGCTGGCCGCGTTCGGCGCCGTCGACATCCTGGTCAACAACGTGGGCGGCTCCGGCGCGCGCACCTGGGACGCCGTCGACGAAGCCGACCTGCGCGCGATCCTCGACCGCAACCTGTGGCCCGCCTACCGCATGTCGCAGGCGCTGCTGCCGCAGATGAAAGCGCGCGGCGCCGGCGCGATCGTCATGATCACCTCGATCTGGGGCCGCGAAGCCGGCGGCGGTCCGACCTACAACGTCGCCAAGGCCGCCGAGATGAGCCTGGCAAAGGCCATGGCGCGCGACCTCGCCAAGCACAACATCCGCGTCAACTCGGTCGCCCCCGGCTCGGTCCTGTTTCCCGGCGGCGGCTGGGAACGACGCCAACAAGCCGATCCCGCCGGCATCGCCGCCTTCGTCGCCTACGAGCTTCCGTTCGCCCGCTTCGGCACGCCCGAAGAGATCGCCGACGTGGTCGCCTTCGTCTGCTCCCCGCGCGCAAGCTGGATCGCCGGCGCCACGTTGGTGGTCGACGGCTGCCAGTCCCGCGCGTTCTAAAGATCGAGCTCGGCGAGCAGATCGTCGCTGATGGTGCCGCGCGCGATCTCCTGCGCGAAGCCGACCTGCTCGAGGCTCCAATCGTCGTGGACGATCACGTCGAGCGTGCCGCCCGGCATCACCACCTGGACCGCGCGATCGGTCAGCCCGGCGCGCACGCACGCCGCCGCGACCGCGCACGAGCTCGAGCCCGACGACTGCGTCCAGCCCGCGCCGCGCTCCCAGATGAGCGCCTCGACCGTCGAACGATCGCGCACGCGCACCAGCTGCACGTTGGTGCGCCGCGGAAACTGCGCGTGGTTCTCCACCAGCGGCCCGTACTTCCTGGCGGTCGCCTCGTCGAACGGCGCGTCGAGCAGCACCGCGTGCGGGTTGCCGACCGACAAGCAGGTCGCGGTGAACTGGCGATCCCCGACGGTCAGCTTGCGCTGCACCCACTCGCCCGTCTGGTCGGCGCCGGTCATCGGCAGATCCGCGCAGCGAAAGCTCACCTTGCCCATCGACACGCGCAGCACGGTGCGGTTCCGCTCGCGCGCCACCAGCCTCGCCTCGACCGGCCCGCCGAGCGTGTGGATCTTCACCGGCTGATCCGCCGCGACATACCCGTGATCGAGGCAGAACTTGGCGAAGATGCGCACCCCGTTGCCGCTCTTCTCCGCCTCGGAGCCGTCCGGATTGTAGATGCGCACCGCCGCGTCGAAGCCCGCGGGCGCCGCCACCACCTCGAGGATACCGTCGGAGCCGACGCCGGTGTGGCGGTCGCAGATCTTGCGAATGCGATCTTCGGTCAGCGAAAAGCCGAGTCGCGCACCGTCGACCACCAGGTAATCGTTGGCCAGCCCGTGCGAGCGCACGAACTGATGACGTTCGAGTTTCTCGGACATGCGGCGCATCCTAGCTTAGGATCCGGCGCCATGAAGCTGTTTCAATTCGCCTACAGCCCGTACGCCGCCAAGGTGCGCAAGTGCCTCGAGCTCAAGCACCTCGCGTACGAGATCGTCGAGGTGCCGTACCTCGATCGCCGCGAGCTGATGGTCGCGACCGGCGGATCGGTCCACGTGCCGGTGCTGGTCGATGGGCGCACGGTGGTCACCGACTCCGCGCGCATCACCGCCTGGCTCGACCAGCAGCACGCGCCGTCGCTGCGGCCGGGCGCGCTGGCCGGCGCGGCGGTGGTGTTCGAACAGTGGGCCGATCAGATCCTCGAGGACGTGGCCTTCCGCCTCTCCGCGCCGCACGTCGAGGAGCGCATGGCCGCGCTCAACGGCGGCCGCCCCGACGCCGCCGCGCTCTATCGCATCGTCAAGGAGCGCAAGTTCGGCGCCGGCTGCATCGACGCCTGGCGCGCGCAACGCGGCGAGCTCGGCGCGCGCTTGTCGACGCTGCTCGAGCCGCTCGCGGCCACGCTCGAGTCGCAGCCATATCTGCTCGGCGCGCAGCCGACGCTCGCCGACGCGGCGGTGTGGGGCAACCTGTACATGATCGACGCGGTGATGGCCGGCGAGCTCGCGCGCCTGTGCCCGCGCCTGCTCCCCTGGTACCAGCGGTTGGCCGGCGCGAAGTGATCGTCGACGCGGCGATCCTCGCAGGCGGGCGTGCGCGGCGCATGGGCGGGCGCAACAAGGCGCTGCTGGAGATCGACGGGCAGCGCATCGTCGATCGCCAGCTCGCGGTGCTCGCCCCGCTGGCCGGCGAGGTGCTGCTGGTCACCGGCGATCCGGTCCCCTATTCCGGCGTGCGCGGCGCGCGCGTGGTGCTCGATCGCCACCCGGGGCTCGGGCCGCTGGCGGGCATCCAGGCGGCGTTCTACGCGAGCGCCGCCGACGCGCTGCTGGTGATCGCCTGCGATCTGCCGTTTCTCGACGGCAACCTGGTGAGGCTGGTGCGCGATCACGCGCCCGGCGCGCAGGCGGTGGTGCCGCGCCTCGGCGAGCGACCGCAGCCGCTGCACGCGCGGTTCGCCCGCTCGGCGCTGCCGGCGATCGACGCGCGACTCGCCCGCGGCGCGCTGCGCGTGATGGATCTGCTCGCCGAGCTCGACGTCACCTGGCTCGACGAGCCGGCGTTGCGCGCGGTCGACCCCACGCTGCGCGGCTTGACCAACGTCAACACGCCCGAAGAGCTGGAGGCACTCACGTGACGAACCTCGCCGACGTCACCGAATCGCCCGTGGTCCACGTTCGTCTCGGGCCGACCGGACTGCCCGTGGGCGCCACCGGCTCGATGCGCATCCGCGCGCCCGCCTCGCGCGTCTGGACGGTGGTCTCGGATGTCGACTCGTTCGCCTCGCGCGTGCCGATGATCCATCGCATCAAGCGCGACGGTGATCGCGTGACCGTACAGCTCAAGTTCAAGGTCGCGTTCTTCTCGGTCGGCTTCGAGTTCGTCGCCGACGCGACGCGCGACGAAGGACGGCGCCTCGAGCTGCGCTGGGTGTCTGGCGAGCCGCGCGCGATCCGGCTCGGGTTCGAGATCGCTCCCGGCGCGGACCCGAGCGAGTGCGTGCTGCACGTCGACGGCTCGTTCGACGTCCACTCGCTCGGCTGGCTCGCCAAATATTTCTTGAAGCACCATCCCGAGATCGAGTTCGGGATCTATCCCGGCGTCGTGCTCGCGCTGCTCGACTCGATGCGCCGCGCGGCGATCGACTAGCGCGCGCGGAGCTACTTCAGCTTCGAGACGGGCAGGGCGACCGGCGACTTGGCAGTCTGCGGCGCATCCTTCGACCCGACGAGAATCTGGCTCTCGTAGCCGCGCGGCAGCTTCTGCACGACCGCCGGCCGCGCATCTTTCGACGGCGACCAGTCGGCCAGCGCCAGCGACGGCGCCGCGAAAAAGGCCACGAGGACGAACAGCTTCACGGCCGCGAACCTACACCCCTACCGGCCGGCGCGCAAGGGGGGTCACCTCACGAGCTTCACCAGCGCCGCCGCGAACTGCCGCCCGCGCTCCTCCATGGCGCGCGTCTCGGGCGCCGCCAGCGACGTGGGATTGATCCCCGCCGCGCGCAACTCCTTCTCGCCGACCTTGCCCCAGCGCGCCCGCATCGGCTGGTCGCACTCGACGTGAAACTGCACGCCGTAGGCCTTCGTCCCCACCCGAAACGCCTGGTTCTGGTACGCCGCCGACGACGCCAGCCGCACCCCGCCTTCGGGCAGCTCGAACGTGTCGTGGTGCCAGTGCAGCACCGGGTGCTGATCGAACGGCTTGAGCAGCTCGTCCGCGCGTCCCTCGTCGGTGAGCGTCAGCGGCAAGAGCCCGATCTCGAGCGCCGGCCCCCGATACACGCGCGCGCCCAACCCGCGGGCGAGCAGCTGCGCGCCCAGGCACACCCCGAGCGTCGGCAGGCCCGCGCGCGCCGCGTCCGCCAGCAGGCGCGCCTCGCCCTCCAGCCACGCGTGACGCGGATCGTCCCATGCCTCCATCGGCCCGCCCATCGCGATCACCACGCCGTATCCGTCGATGCTCTCGGGCAGCGCCTCGCCACGATGCAGCCGCCGCTTGTCGACGCTCGCGCGCTGGATGGTCAGCGCGTCGCCCAGGAGCCCGGCCCCTTCGTGGTCGGCGTGTTCGAACAGGAGCGCTTTCATGACGTTACCCTACCATCTGTCGGGAAAGGATTCCCGGCCCGCCTACGTACAATGGATCGTGGAAGCGCTCATGCTGGTCGCCATCCCCCTCGGTCTGGTGCTCGCCGCCGCCCTGCCCTACGTGCTGGTCGAAAAGAAGTGGCGCTGGCGTTGGCGCGAGGTCGAGATCGGCCGCCTGCCCACGCACTCCGTCGAGCAGTCGCTCTATCGCGACTCGGGCACGGTGCCCGCGTACCTGCGCGAGGCTCCACGGATGATCAAGGTGGCCGCGTTCAGCTGCCTGTTGTTCGGGCAGATGTTCGTGCCGGGCTTGTTGATGGGCGCGTTCGGGCTGGTGGCGGGCGGCATCGGGCTGGTCTCGATCCCGGGCCTGATCACCGCGGCCAAGTTGTACGCGACCGGGTTCGCGCTGCTGCGTCGCGATCCGCGCGAGGCCTACTTCAAGGCGCGCAACGCCGCGGCGTGGGCGTTCTGGCTCAACGGCGTGATCTTCGCGCTGTCGCTGCTGTTGCTCGCCACCCCGCTTCGGCCGTCCAACGGCGTGGCCTGGGGGCTGTGGCTTTCCACGAATGGATACGGGCTGTTGTCCGTGCTGCAAGCGTGGCTGTGCCGGCGCGCGACGTCGCGCTACGAAGACGCGCTGTTCCTGCCCACCGAGGCCACCCGCCTGCACGGCACCTGGTATCGCCACGCGCGCGCCGCCTGATTTCTGCTATAAATCCCCCCGAAATCGATGCGTATCGCGAATTTGCACGTCACGCCCGACGTCGTCCTGGCGCCCATGGCGGCGGTCACCGACCTGCCCTTCCGCACCGTGTGCGAGGAGCTCGGCGTCGGCCTGACCATCACCGAGTTCCTCTCCGCCAACGCGCTCACCGAAGGCGCGCGCAAGACCATGGACAAGCTCACCCCTTCGCTCAACGGCCGTCCGTTCGGTGTGCAGATCTTCGGCCGCGAGCACGATCTGATGGCGCGCGCCGCGCTCATGGGCGTGGAGATCGGCGCCTCGTTGATCGACATCAACATGGGCTGCCCGGCCAAGCGCGTGGTGGCCGGAGCGTGCGGCTCCGCGCTCATGAACGAGCCGCACCTGGCGCAGGAGCTGGTGCGCGCGGTGCGCGAAGCGGTGCCCGCGCACCTGCCGGTCACGGTCAAGCATCGCGCCGGTTGGGACGAGCGACACCTGAACGCGCCCGAGTTCGCGTGCGCGATGGTCGAAGCGGGCGCGGCGATGATCACGGTGCACGGCCGCACGCGCGAGCAGGGATTTTCCGGCAAGAGCGATCGCGCGATCATTCGCAAGGTGCGCGAAGCGGTGCCGGCGAACGTGCCGGTGGTGGGCAACGGCGACGTGCTGACGATCGACGATTACTTCCGCATGCGCGAGGAGACCGGCTGCGACGCGGTGATGATCGGCCGCGGCGCGCTCGGCAATCCGTGGCTGTTCCGATCGATCCGCGAACGCCTGGCGGGCCGGCCCGATCCGGGGCCGCCCGACGTGCACGAGCGCGCGCGCGTCTTCGATCGCCACCTGGACTACATCGTCTCGCACGCGGCGCCGAAGAAGCTGGTGCACGAGCTGCGCAAGGCGGTCGCCTGGTACACCAAGGGCCTGCGCGACTCCGCGCACGTGCGCGAGCAGGCGTTTCACGTGCTCGATCCGGTGCAAGTGCGCGAGATCGCGACACGCTATTTCTCGTCGCTGATGCAAGAGAAAAAATTTCCAGCGGCGATCGCTTCTGACGTTGACAAGGTGAGCCGCGAAGTCGCGTAATACTTCGCGCTCATGGCGCCTCTCGTACTTCGTGACCAGCTGCTCGGTGGATCGGCAGCAATGAAGGAGCTGCGCGAGCGCGTGCAGGAATCTGCGCACGCGGATTCGCCGCTGCTCATCGAGGGAGAGCGCGGCACCGGCCGCGAGCGCGTCGCGCGGCTGCTCCACGAGATCGGGCCGCGCCGCAACCACGACTTCGTGCGCGTCGATCCGGATGAAGAGGACGAGCCGCCCGGCGTGGACGATCAGCTCGCGCGCGCCAACGGCGGCACGCTGCTGGTGAAAGAGATCGCGCACGTGGGCCGCGGTCCGCAGAAGAAGCTGCTGCGCGCGATCCGGCGGAATCAGGACGGCGACAAGCGGCGCGAGTCGACCGGCCTGCACGTGGACGTGCGCATCGTGGCGGCGACCGGCGTCGATCTGCAGCGCGCGGTGGCGGACGAGCTGTTCGACGCCGAGCTGTACGAGCGGCTGGGCGCGATGCGCATCGTGCTGCCCGCGCTGCGCCGCCGGCCCGAGGACGTGCCGGTGCTGCTCGATCACTTCGGCCGCACCGAGGCGCGCGAGGTCGGCGTGGATCGGCTGGTGTTCGCCAAGCGCGCGGTGGACAAGATGCAGGCGTATTCGTGGCCGGGCAACGTGGCCGAGCTGCGCGACGTGGTGCGGCGGCTGTGCCTGCGAAAGCGGCGCGGCACCGTCGATCTCGGCGACGTCGAGCAGGTGCTGCCGCCGGTCACCGAGCGCGTGCCGGTCGAGCAGCTCTCGTTCGAAGAGATGGTGCGCGCCAAGATCCGCGCGCTGCTCCAGCGGATGGAAGGCTATCCGATGGAGGATCTGTACGACGAGGTGATCTCGCGCGTGGAGCGGCCGCTGATCGAGCTGGTGCTCGAGCGCACGGGCTACAATCAGCTCAAGGCGGCGGAGATCCTCGGCCTCAACCGCAACACGCTTCGCAAGAAGATCGCCGAGCGCAACGTGCCGATCGTCGAACCGCCCCCCACCAAGAAAAAGTAACCGCCCGACCCGGCGTCAAGCGTCGCGAGATCGCCGGCGGCGCAAAGCGATCGCGAGCGGCACCAGCGCCAGGCTGAGCCACCGGATGGGCCCCGGCGCGGAGCGCAGGGTGGGTTGCAATGCCGCGCGCGCCCCCACCTCGCAGCTGCAGCCGCCGCCCGGCGGATGGGTCGTTCCGCCGTCCATCACCTCCACGCCGCCGTCGCTGAAGGTGATGCCGAGCTGCGAGCCGTACATCTCCCAGTAGGACGGGCACAGATCGCCGACGGGCGTGCCGGCGGGGCAATCGACCGGGCCCACCGTGTCGACGAACTGCAAGATGGTCTGGAAGGTCTTGGCGCCGTCGTCGGAGCGGGCCAGCGCGGCGTTGTCGGGCATGTAGTTGGTCGAGCACACGGTCACTTCGCCGGCGTGAACGTCCACGCACTGCGCCTGCGAGATCGTGCTGATCGGCTGCAGCGTCACGGTCGCGGCGCCGCCCGGATCGTCGCCGGAGAGCAGCCCCATGGCGGTGGCGACCAGCACCTGGTTGCGGGTCACGTCGATCGCCACGCCGTCGATGCCGCGGCTCATGCCCGACGGCGCCATGATCCCGTCGATGGTGGCGAGCTCGGCGAACGTGGCGCCGCCGTCGCTCGAGCGCAACAGCGCCTGGCGCGCGATGTCGCCGCCGTCGGCGTCGGTGCCGCTGACGAACACGCGCAGGTAGACCACCATCGCGTTGCGCGGATCGACCGCGAGCAGATCGATCCCGTACGGCGCCAGGCCGCCCAACGTGTACGACACCAGGTAGGTGTGAAAGCTGACGCCGCCGTCGTCGGAGCGGTGCACCGCGACCGGGCCGTCGCCGAGCTGGGTCGAGACCACGTACAGCGTCTGGCTGGTCGGGCCGATGCGCACGCTCTGGAACAGCCGCGTGTTCTGATCGGCCAGGCCTGGCACGCGGGTAAACGTGCTCCCGTGATCGTGCGTGACGAACAGCGCGTTGTCGCCTGGCAGCGTGCCGCCGTCTGGCGTCGGGCCGCCCGATTCGGCGCTGGTCACCCACGCGAGCGCGCCGTCCACGGTATCGACGGTCACGTCGGTGATCCGCTTGTCGGCCACCTCGCCGCCGGCGAACGCCTTCCAAGTGCAGCCCTTGTCGGTGGAGACGGTCAGCCCGCGCACGTCGGTGGCGTAGAACGTCCCGTCGGTGGACAGCGCGACGTGCCGGTTGCGGTTGGTGTTGATCTCTTCCTCGCAGATCCACTTCCACGGCGTGCCGTCGCCGCCGACCCACACGCCCCAGTAGACGACCGGCACGTACAGCTTCGAGCCGTCGCCCTGACGCAAGATTCGCTGGCTGACCGGCAGCCCGCCGTGTGCGTGCGCCAGGCCGGCCGACCCCAGGATCGCGAGCAGGGCCAGCGCGGGCCTCACTGATCGTTCTCGGACGGCACCGCGCGCGAACTGGGCGGGCGCAGGCCGGGACGCGCGATCACCGCGCGCAGGCATAGGTAGAAGCCGACCACCACCGAGATCGCCGGATGCACCGGCAGGCCCAGCTCAGGATGGTGCAGCATCGCGGCCAGCCCGCTCGCCGACAGCAGCAGCGCCGCGGTGATCGCCACATAGAACGAGAACGGGCGGCGCAAAAACATGGCCGCGCCGCCCACCACCAGTGCGCCCGAGACGGCGTACGCTGCGGGCGAGAGCGGCGCGCCCTGTCCAAACCCGGAGACCCCGATCCCGCCCATCAGGATCATGATCAAGCCAACCGACCACGGCGACGGGCGCATCTAGCTATTCCTCATAGCAGCGCGACTGCTTCTCTGCAATGTATACTGCCGTGGTGATCCAGCGCACGTGTCTGATCCTGCTCATGCTTTCGGCGTGCTCCGACTCCAGCGAAGACGATATTCGCGCGCACGTCACCTTCGCCATCAAGCAAGAAGGCAAGACCGCCACCGACGCCGCGGAGTACCTGAGCCGCTACGGGCGGCGCGCGATCCCGACCATCGAGGCGGCCATGCACACCGCGTCACCGGCGGGGAAGAAAAACCTGATCCTGGCGCTGCGCAAGATCGGCGATGCCGAGGCGGTGCCGCTGTTGCGCCACATCGCGCTGTTCGACCCGAGCGTGGACGTGCAGCGCGAGGCGGAATGGACGCTCAAGCAGTGGGCGGCCGGCGCCGCGGCCGATCCGCGCACCGAAAAAGCGCGCGCCGCGGTGCGCGCCATCGACGAGCACCGCGGCACGGAAGAAGCTGGCTGAGGGTTACTGCCCGCAGAACGCGGGAGCGCCAGTGTCCGCGAAGCAATCGTTGCTGCAGCAGTCCGCCACGTCCGTCCCGGTGCTATCGAGGCAGTCGATCGGTGCGCCCTCGCCGAACGCCGCGCAGCTCAGGCCGAAGCCCGACAGGAAGCTGTCCGAGCACGCCGGGGGGCCGGACCCGCCGCCCGCGCCCTGGCAGAAGTGGCAGTACGCGCCCGTGACCGCCGGCGCCTGCGGAAGCTGGCAGGTGTAGGGCATCGTGCAGGCGATCGGGTTCTGCCAGGCGCTCGAGTCGGCCTTGCAGGTCTCGATCATTCCGCCCGTGTTGCAACGCGTGTCGGCCACGCCGAACTCGTTGAGCCCGCCGGCGCACGGAACGCAACCGAGCGCGTTGCCCGCCTGATCACTGCGGCAGCTGGTCGGCACGCCGGCCACTGCGGCGCAGCAGCCTGCTCCGTTGGGGCAGGTGGGCGTCGTCGGAATGGTCCCAGCGGCGGTGCAGGTGACGCTGGCAACGGTTCCGAACGAGACCGGTGCCGCGCCTGCGCCTCCGGCAGCCTTTGCACCGACGCACACCTTGCGACCCGGAACGCAGTCGGCCACGCATGCGATCCCGCTGGCCACGCACGAGCCGACCGCGCACGCGACGGCGGCGCCAAACTGCCCGTTGGTGCCGCACGTCTGCAGCCCGGTGGTACCGGAGCCACACTGGGTCGAGCCGGGCGCGCAAGCGCCGCACACCGCGCGCGGGCTGATCCCGACCACGAAGTCGAAGCACTGGTCGGTCGTGGCCGCGTTGCACGCGGTGGTCGTGGCGCTCCACACGCCGCTCTGGCAGGTCTGGAAGGCGGTGTTCGGCGGCCCGCCCGGGAACGGAACGCAGCGCTGATCGCCGGGCTGGCACTCGACGCCGCAGCTACCCGGGACGAGCCCGTTCAGCGGGTTGCCCGGCGGCAGCGGGACGCACAGCGCGGCGCAGACGGTGAACGCGTCGGAGACCCGGCCGTTGGCGCCGCACGCGCGCAGCTTGGTCTTGCCGTCCGCCGGATCGATCGCGCAGGCGCCCTTGGCCCCCACCGAGCACACCGCGTCGCCGCACACCGCGCTGGTCGCGCCGGTCGGGGTGAAGCACAGGAGGCCAGGCGTGCAGGCCACATCGGGCCCGAAGGTCCCGTCGGCGCCGCAGGTCTCGGTGGACACGCCGTCGACGCCACAGCGCACGTCGCCGACGATGCACTGTTGCGCGCACGACGCCTGGATCAGATCACCGAACGTACCGCACACGCCCGCCGTCGGGAAACAGGTCGCGGGCGCCAGGCAGCTGGCCGCCTGCCAATGGAAGCCCGACGCGGTGGCCACGCAGGTGCTGGTGAACTTGGTCTGGTCGGCGGCCGAGTTGAGCTTGTTGCCGCACACCGTGTCGCAGCCGTTCGGATCGGGCTGGCAGTCGGTGGCGGGCACGCACAGGGCGATGCCGGAGGGCGTGGTCTGCACGGTCACGCACTGCTGGCCGGTCGGGCATCCGGCCGCCGTGAACGACACGCCGTCGGTGCAGGTCGATAGGCTGCCCGAGTTGTCGCAGCGCGACTCGCCGACCACGCAAGTCCCGAAGCACTGGCCGGTGCCGAAGCACTGGGTGTTGGCGGGGCAGGTCGCCATCGCGAAGCCGACACCGTTCGCGTTGCAGCGCAGCGCGGTGGTGTTGCCGATGCACGCGCCGTCGCCGGGGCTGCAGGTCGCGGTCGTCGGGTCGAGCGCGCAGTCGCCCTTGAGGCAGGTGTCGCCGTTCTGGCACTGCACCGCGAGCCAGCCCGAGCCGTCGGCCGGGCACACGCGCGCGAGCGTGTCGTTGACGCACTCTTTTGCATTCGGCGTACACGCCAGGCCCGAGCCGTCGGGGCCCGCCTGCCCGCCGAGGTCGTCATTGACGATCGTCGTGTTGTTGGTGGTACAGCCGGTGATGGCGAGTGCGGCGACGAGAACCAGTGCGCGCTTCATTCGATGCCCCCTTAATGGCGGCCCGATACTACCTCTTTTCGCGATTCCGTCCACTCGTAGCCATCTTGACAATCCGTCGGCAACTCGCGATTCTCCACGCACCGAAATGTCACTCGCCTTCTCCCCCGAGGCCCTGCAGCAGATCGAGGCCATCCGCGGCCGCTATCCCAACGCCCAGGCCGCGTGTCTGCCGGTGTTGCACCTGGCGCAGGACGAGTTCGGCTACGTCTCCGACGAGACCATCGATCTGGTGGCCAACGTGCTCGCGCTCTCGCCGGCGCACGTGTGGGGCGTGGTCACGTTCTACACGATGTACCACCGGCACCCGACCGGGAAGCACGTGCTCATGGTGTGCACCAACGTCTCGTGCATGCTGCGCGGCGGCTACGACGTGCTGCACGCGATCGAGGCGCGCCTGGGCTGCAAGGCCGGCGAGAACTCCGCCGACGGCGAGTTCACCATCGTCGAAGAGGAGTGCCTGGCGGCGTGCGCCGATGCGCCGTGCCTGATCGCGGGCGAGCAATATTTCTTGCGCCTCACGCCCGACACCGCGCTGCGCGCGCTCGACGAGATCAAGAAGATGCCGCCCGATCACAAGACGCACCCGCTGAAGGAAGCAGGCCACTAAGTGCCCTCCACCCTCGAGAACATGCCCAAGATCGTCCTCCGCAACATGGGGGTCGACGGGGCCAACAAGATCGACAAGGCCACCGAGCGCGGCGCCTATGCGCAGCTCAAGAAGGCCTACGCGATGCAGCCGCCGGCGATCGTCGACGAGGTCAAGAAGTCGAACCTGCGCGGCCGCGGCGGCGCAGGCTTTCCCACGGGTATGAAGTGGACGTTCATCCCGAAGGACTCCAAGACCGTCTACCTGGTGATCAACGCCGACGAGTCCGAGCCGGGCACCTGCAAGGACCGCGAGATCTTGTTCTGGGATCCCCACCTATTAATAGAGGGGGTGATCATCTCGGCCTACGCGCTGGGCTGCACGCACGCCTACATCTTCATCCGCGGCGAGATGATCCGCGAGGCCGCGGTGATGAAGCGCGCGGTCGAAGAGGCCTACGCCAAGGGTCACATCGGGCGGGAGGTCGCGACCGCCAAGGGCGCGTTCAAGCTCGACGTGACCGTGCACCGCGGCGCGGGCGCGTACATCTGCGGCGAAGAGACCTCGCTGCTCAACGCGCTCGAGGGCAAGCGCGGCTGGCCGCGCCTCAAGCCGCCGTTTCCGGCCGTCAAGGGCCTGTTCGGAATGCCGACCATCGTCAACAACGTCGAGACCATCGCCAACGTGCCGGCGATCATCGACAAGGGCGGGCAGTGGTTCGCCGAGCTCGGCACCGCGCGCTCCGGCGGCACTCGCATCCTGTGCATGTCGGGCCACCTCAACAAGCCGGGCGTGTACGAGCTGCCGATGGGCATCCCGCTGCGCCAGGTGATCGACGAGGTGTGCGGCGGCGTGCCGGGCGGCAAGAAGGTCAAGGCGGTGATCCCGGGCGGCTCGTCGATGCCGCCGCTCGACGCGAGCGAGCTCGACATCCCGATGGAGTTCGACGCGCTCATGACCGACGAGCGCATCAAGCCGGTGCAGGTCAGGCCGGGCGTCAACTTCGACATGGGCGGCGGCAAGCCGCTGCGCACCATGGCCGGCTCGGGCGGCGTGATCGTGATGGACGAGGACACCGATCTGGTCGCGGTCTGCGCGCGCATCATGCGCTTCTACGCCAACGAGTCGTGCGGCCAGTGCACGCCGTGCCGCGAGGGCACCGGCTGGCTGGCGCGCATCTGCACGCGCGTCGCCAAGCACGAGGGCCGGCCCGGCGACGTCGAGCTGATGGCGTCGGTGGCGCACGGCATCGCCGGCAATACCATCTGCCCGCTCGGTGAAGCCGCCGCGTGGCCGATGCTCGGGTTCCTCACCAAGTTCCGCGGCGAGTTCGAGGCGCGCATCAAGCCGGGCCTGCAGCCCGAGCCGCCGCGCGCGCCGCCGGGGCTGCACCAGATCGGCCAGCGTCCCCCGGCGGGCGGAGGCCACGCGTGATGCTGCTCCTCGCGCCGTCCATCCAGGGCCGCCTGGTTCCCGTCGGTGAGCTGAGCGCGCTGTCGGGGCCGCGCATCACCTTCTTCATCATCGCCGCGGTGGTGCTGGGCGGCGCGTTCTGGACCATCACGCGCAAGAATCCGGTCGCGGCGGTGATGTCGCTGGTGGCCACCTTCTTCGGCCTGGCCGCGTGCTACGCGCTGCTCTACGCGCACTTCCTCGCCGCGCTGCAGGTGTTGGTCTACGCCGGCGCGATCATGGTGCTCTTCATCTTCGTCGTGATGGTGCTCAACCGCGACGAGACCGAGGCGCTCGCCTGGCGCGGCGTGCTGCTCAAGAGCTTCGTCGGCGTGCCCTCGCTCCTGTACCTGGTCTACAAGATGGGCCTGTACTTCAAGCAGGTGGTGCCGCAGCACACCGACGCGCCGTCGGCCGAGTTCGGCACCGTCGCCGAGGTGGGCACCATCCTGTTCACCGATTATCTGTTCGCGTTCGAGGCGGTCTCGGTGCTGCTCTTGATCGCGGTGATCGCCGCGGTCGTGGTCGCGCGCGTCCACAAGGACATCGCGCCCGAGGATCACTCGATCCACACCTCGCTCACCTACGGCGCGCAGGGCACGCAAGGCGTCGAAGGGCCGGCCGCCGGCTCGGGCGGACACGATGCCGGGGGGCATCACTAGATGATCCCAATCCAGGACTTTCTGTTGCTCGCGGTCGGGCTGTTCGCGATCGGCGTGCTCGGCGTGATCCTGCGCCGCAACGCGCTGATCGTGCTCATGTCGATCGAGCTCATGCTCAACGCGGCAAACCTGACGCTGGTCGCGTTCGGCCGCGCGCACCACGACTCGCACGCCCACGCCTTCGCGTTCATCGTGATGGCGGTGGCAGCGGCCGAGGCCGCGGTCGGCCTGGCAATCGTGGTCGGCATCTTCCGTAACCGGCGCAGTGTGAACATCGACGAGCTCACGCTCATGAAGCACTAGGCCTCCGACCCGAGCGCAAAAATGACAGCCGCCTACCCGCTGCACCTGATTCCGCTCCTCCCGCTGATCGGCGCCGCCTTTGCGCTGCTGTTCGGCAAACGCGCCGGCAAGGACGCGGTCACCGTGGTGTGCCTGGGCTCGGTGCTGGGCGCCGCGCTGATCGCGTTCCGCGGCGTGTGGCTCTTGCACCACGATCTGCCGCCCGGCGGCACGCTCACCGACACCTTCTTCGAGGCGCCCTGGATCCTCGCCGGCGATCTGAACCTCGCCGCCGGCCTGATGATGGATCACCTGAACGCGATCCTGGCAATGGTCGTGACCGGGATCGGCTTCCTCATCCACGTCTACTCCACCTCGTACATGGAGCACGACGAGGGCTACACCCGCTTCTTCGCCTACCTGAACCTGTTCATGGGCTCGATGCTGATCCTGGTCCTCGGCGATTCGCTGCTGGTGACCTTCGTCGGTTGGGAAGGCGTCGGGCTGTGCTCGTACCTGCTGATCGGCTTCTGGTTCGACAAGGACGCCAACGCGCTGGCCGGCCGCAAGGCGTTCGTGGTCAACCGCGTCGGCGACTTCGGCATGCTCTTGGCGATCTTCCTGCTGTTCAGCGTCACCGGCACGCTCAAGTACTCGAACCTGGGCGGCTTCACCGAAGCGCTGCACACGCCGCTGTGGTTCGGCATGCCGGCCGCGTACTTCATCGGCCTCCTGGTGCTGGTCGGCGCCACCGGCAAGTCGGCACAGATTCCGCTCTACGTGTGGCTGCCCGACGCGATGGCCGGCCCCACGCCGGTCTCCGCGCTGATCCACGCCGCCACCATGGTCACCGCCGGCGTGTACGTGGTCGCGCGGCTGCACATGGTGTTCGAGGTCGCGCCGGTCACCCTCGCCGCGGTCGCCGCGATCGGCGCCTCGACCGCGCTGTTCGCCGCCACCATCGGCATCGCCCAGCGCGACATGAAGAAGGTGCTCGCCTACTCGACCATCAGCCAGCTCGGCTTCATGTTCGCCGCCGTCGGCAGCCACCTGCACGCCACGTCGAACTACCAGGGCGGCATCTTCCACCTCGTCACCCACGCGTTCTTCAAGGCCGGCCTGTTCCTCGGCGCCGGCTCGGTGATGCACGCGCTCGGCGGCGAAGGCGACATCACCCGCATGGGCGGGCTCAAGAAGTACATCCCGCACACGCGCTGGACGTTCCTCATCTGCTGCCTCGCGATCGCCGGTTTCCCCGGCATCGGCGGCTTCTGGTCCAAGGACGCGATCCTCGGCGGCGCGCACGCCGCGCTGTGGCCACTCGGCGCGGTGACCCAATCGTTGATCGATCAAAAGATGTCGCTGCCCTTCCCCAATGCTCTGGAGGCCTTCTTCGCGCTCCACCTCGGCACGATCTTGTACGTCGCGCTGCTCGCCGCCGCCGGCTGCACCGCGTTCTACATGTTCCGCCTCTACTTCCTGGTGTTCGAGGGAGAGTTCCGCGGCACCGACGAGCAGCTCGCGCACATCCACGAGAGCCCGCCGGCGATGACCGGCGTGTTGTGGATCCTGGCGCTGGGCTCGATCGTGGTCGGGTTCCTCGGCATGCCCGACGCGTTCGGCGAGGGCGTCGACAAGTTCGGCGAGTGGCTGTCGCCGGTCTTGATCGCGCAGGCGCGCGAGGAGAATCTGCGCCAGTGGTTGATCTCGGCGGGCATCGCATCGGCGGTCGGCTTGTCGGGAATCGGCCTGGCGTACCTGCTCTACGGCCACGGCTTCTCGCAGACGGTGCGCAACTTCGTCGCCGGCGCGCCGCGCCTGTACAAGACCGTGCTGCACAAGTACTACATCGACGAGATCTACGACTTCTTGATCGTGCGCCCGATCCGCTGGACCGCGCTGATCTTGTGGAAGGCGGTCGACAGCTTCCTGATCGATCTGGTGCTGGTCAACGGGGTCGGCTTCCTGGTCGGCGGCGTCGGCAAGCTGGTCAAGTATCTGCAGAACGGCGACGTGCAGCGCTACGTGATCGGCATCATCGCCGGCACGGCGATCATCCTGTGGGGCGCGACCACCTTCACCGCGCGCGACGCCAAGCAGTTCGACGCGCGCGCCAACGGCCGCGAGGTGGTGGTCACCGCGCTCGGCGCCGGATCGGCCGGCAAGCGTCTGCAGTATCAGGTCGACTGGCACGACGGAAAGCTGTCCGGCCCGCAACAGGCCACGCTGTTCCGGCACGTGTACGACTCGGCCGGCGACAAAAAGGTCACCCTCACGGTCATCGACCCGCGCTGGGAATCGACCTCGGTCGAGACCAAGAAGGTGACGGTCAAATGATTCTCTCGGTCATCACCTGGCTGCCGCTCGCGGGCGCGCTGTTGCTGATGCTGTTTCCGCGTGAGGAAGAGGGCCTGTTGCGCGGCGGCGCGCTGGTGGTCTCGCTGGTCACCTTCTTCGCGTCGCTGTTCCTGTTGCCCGGCTTCGATCCGGCCGGCTGGAACCACGTGGTCGACGCCGAATGGGTCCCCACGCTCGGAATCCACTATCACCTCGGCGTCGACGGCATCTCGCTGTGGCTGATCCTGCTCACGACCTTCTTGATGCCGATCGTGCTGCTCTCGACCTGGGGCTCGATCAACAAGAAGGTGCGCGAGTTCGCGGTGGCGATGCTGGTGCTCGAGACCGGCATGATCGGCACCTTCCTCGCGCTCGACCTGTTCGTGTTCTACGTGTTCTGGGAGATCATGCTCATCCCGATGTACTTCATCATCGGGATCTGGGGCGGCGATCGCCGGCTGTACGCGTCGATCAAGTTCGTGATCTACACGATGGTCGGCTCGCTGCTGATGATCGTCGCGATCCTTTATATGTACGTGAAGCACCACGACGCGACGCAGGCGTGGTCGTTCGACTACCAGGCGATGACGCGGCTGGTGCTCTCGCCGCACGAGCAGATGCTGTGCTTCGGCGCGTTCGCGTTGGCGTTCTGCATCAAGGTGCCGCTGTTCCCGCTGCACACCTGGCTGCCCGACGCGCACGTCGAGGCGCCCACCGCGGGCTCGGTGATCCTGGCGGCGGTGCTGCTCAAGTTCGGCACCTACGGCCTCTTGCGCTACGCGATGCCGTTCTTCCCCTACGCGTTCGGCCAGTGCGCCCCGCTGCTCTCGGTGCTGGCGACCATCGGCATCGTCTACGGCTCGCTGGTGGCGTTCGCGCAAAAAGACATGAAGAAGATGATCGCCTACTCGTCGGTCGCGCACCTGGGGTTCGTGGTGCTCGGCCTGGCGATGTGGAACCAGAAGGCGATCGACGGCGCGGTGATCGTGATGCTCGCGCACGGCATCTCCACCGGCGGCCTGTTCCTCTGCATCGGCGTGCTCTACGACCGCCGCCACACGCGCCGCATCGACGAGTTCGGCGGCGTCGCGGCGGTCATGCCGCGCTTCACCGCGGCGTTCCTGATCATCACGCTGGCCTCGATCGGCCTGCCCGGCCTGTCCGGCTTCGTCGGTGAGTTCCTGGTGCTCAACGGCACCTTCGGCGCCTATCACTCGTGGGCCAACAACCTGCCGGTGTTCTTCGCGCACCCCAAGGTGCTGGCGGTGATCGCCACCTCCGGTGTGATCCTGTCGGCCGTGTACATGCTGTTCCTGTTCCAGAAGGTGATGTTCGGCCCGCTCAACAACTCGCGAAACAAGGATCTGCCCGACCTGACCGCGCGCGAGGTGGTGGTGTTCGTGCCGATCGTGCTGATGGCCTTCTGGCTGGGCATCTATCCGGCGACCTTCCTCAATACGATCGATCCGGCGGTCAAGCGCACCATGACCGCGTTCCAGGCCAAGAACGCCGTCGAGCTCGAAGAGGGCATGGCGCCGAAGATGATGCCCGACCCGAACGCCGCACCAGCCGCGCCGGCGCCTGCAGCGCCCAATCCCGACTCCGCCGACAAGGCGGTCCACGCGGGAGGTGGCGAGTGAGCTTCGATGTTGCGCAGCTGGGGATCTCGGCGCCGCTGCTCGCGCTGATCACCGCGGGCGTCTTGTTGCTCCTCCTGGAAGCGTTCGCCGGCGGGACCGCGCGCGGCTCCGCTCCCAATCGCAGCTACCTCATGCCGCTCACGCTCGCCGCGTGCGGCGTCGGGTTCGCGCTCGAGCTGATGGCCTGGTCCGCGGCCGACGGTCCGCCGAAGGTGATCTTCGGCGGCATGATCACCGTCGACAAGCTGAGCATCTTCGTCGATTGCCTGTTCCTCGCCGCCGCCGCGCTCACCGCGATGATCGCCGAGTCGTACATGCGCGAGCACCGCTTCGAGTTCGGCGAGTTCTACGCGCTCTTGCTGTTCGCCACCGCCGGCATGATGATCCTCGGCGCGGCGAGCGATCTGGTGACCGTGTTCCTGGGCATCGAGACCATGTCGATCGCCGTGTACGTGCTGACCGGCTCCTGGCGCCGTTCGCCCAAGTCGTCCGAGGCGGCGATGAAATATTTCCTCACCGGCGCGTTCGCCACCGCCATCCTGCTCTACGGCATGGCGCTCATCTACGGCGCGGTCGGCTCGACCAACCTCAAGGTGATCGCCGGCGAAGCGAGCCGGCTCTCGGGCCAGCCGCTGTTCCTGATCGGCATCTTGTTCCTGGTGGTGGCGCTCTCGTTCAAGATCGCCGCGGTGCCG
>PNAM01000024.1 GCA_003170275.1 Myxococcales bacterium | reverse complement strand
GCGTCGAAGATCGAGTTGAACAGATAGATCAGGTTGTCGAGGCGCACCACCCAGAACGCCGCGCTGATCACCAGGATCGCGAACGCGTAGACCAGCGCAGCCGCCGCGACGGTGAGCCCCAGCGCGGTGGCGACGTCGGCCAGCGCCGGCGCACGCTGAAGGCGATGGAACGACCAGATCATCATGGCTACAGCCGCCAGCACGTCGGCCGCGCGCCACGGCTCGAAGCGCTGGGTGGAGACCAGGAACTGCGCATCGGCCGGCTTGAGCAGCACGTAGTCGAGCGTGCCGGTGCGGNNCGCTGGCGGTGATCGAGCGCGAGCCGCCGGTGCCGCCGCCGGCGATCAGCTCGTCGCTGTCGCCCTGGATCAGCCGCACCTTCTCGAACGGCACGCCGAGCTTCTCGCTCAGCACCTGCGCGAACGGCGTGGCGTGGCCCTGGCCGTAGTCGAGCGTGCCGGTGCGGATGTGCTCGACCACCGCCATCAGCGACGGCTGCACGGCGCCTTCGAGGACGCCGCGCAACAGCGTGAACCAGGCGATCACCAGCAGCGCCTCGGGGAACGACCAGCCGATCACCGATCCCTCGGGTCGCGCGTGCCACACCACGATCATCGGCACCATGTTCACCAAGGTCAGGAACACCGTCATGACCAGGCCGATCAGAAAGTCGACGCGGTACTGCATCGCCAGTTGCATCGAGGCGCGCAGCTGTACGGCTAGGAGCCGGAGGTAGCGCATCAGCCTCCGAACGCGCCGAAGCGTTTGATGCCGCGGCGCCAGAGCGCCAGCAGCAGCAGCAGCGCGCCGAGCGCCCACGCCCACTGGATCCCGAGATCGCGCAGCGCCGATTCGCGCCCCTGCAGCCCGCACAGGAGCTGGACCGGCAGCCCGCGCAGATACGGATAGGGCGTCAGGCGGGCCAACCGTTCCAGCCAGGGCGGGAACAGCTCGAGTGGCAGGAGATATCCGGAGAGCACCATGAAGCCGCCCATCCACACCTGGAAGACGTTGTACGAGCTCTCGATGAACAGGCCGAGCGTGCCGATGATCGCCGAGACCGCAAAGTTCATCAGCCAGGCGCCCACCAGCGAGAGCACGAACATGGCCGCGATCGCCGGATCGTGCGTGACGCTCTTCGGACCGGCGGCGAGCAGCAGCACCACCGCCAGCGGCACCGAGAACGCCGCGCGCATGGGGATCGCCGCCAGGCTGTCGGCCGAGAAGCTGATCAGCGGATGGATCGGCCGCAGCAGGCGCAGCGACAGAGAGCCCTCGCGGATTTCCCGCATCAGCTCCCAGCCCACCCACGCGCCGGTCATCTGGCCGACGATCAGCGCCGCCAGATAGTAGGAGGTGAAGCCCGCCGCGTCGAAGCGGCCGACCGGCGCATCGCGCGCCATCGCCGCCATCAGCGCGAGCATCACCAGCGGCATGGTCATCGACAGCATCCACACCAGCATCTCGGCGCGGTAGGCGACCGCCTCGGCGAAGCCGATCTTGAGCAGCGTCGGGTACACGCGCAGCACGCGCCTGAGCGCGTTCATGCGCGGGTCTCGGCGAACAGCTCGCGCATGACCTCTTCGAGCGGTGGATCCTCGATGGTCAGGTCGGCGACCTGGCCCTCCGCGAGCAGCCGCGCGATGCGCTCGTTGAGCTCGCCCTGCGGCACCGACAGCGTCTGCTCGACCCCGTCGCTCATGCGCACCACCACGCGCTTGTGCGGGCGGATGCGGTGCACCAGCGCCTGCAGATCGCCGTCGTAGCTGAGCCGTCCCTTGTCGATCACGATCACCCGCGGGCAGAGCGCGGTCACGTCGTCCATGTAGTGCGAGGTCAACAGCACGGTCGCCGAGTAGCGCTCGTTGTACTGGCGGATGAACGTGCGCAGCGTGGCCTGCATCGACACGTCGAGCCCGATGGTCGGCTCGTCGAGGAACAGCACCTTGGGCCGGTGCAGGAGCGCGGCCACCAGCTCGCACTTCATGCGCTCGCCGAGCGAGAGCTGGCGGGTCGGCCGCGACGCCAGCGTGCCGAGATCGAGCAGCTCGGTCAGCTCGGCGACCGTCTCGTCGAATTGCTTGCGCGGCAGATCGTAGATCGCGCGATTCATGTCGAACGTGTCCGAGGGCGGCAGATCCCACAAGAGCTGCTGCTTCTGCCCCATCACCAGCGTGATCTGGCGCAGGAACTCGTGATCGCGCTTGCGCGGATCTCGCCCGTCGACGCGCACCGTCCCGGCGGTCGGGTGCAGCAGGCCGGCGAGCACCTTGAGCGTGGTGGTCTTGCCGGCGCCGTTGGGCCCGAGGAAGCCCACGCGCTCGCCCGCCGCGATCTGGAACGACAGCTCGTCGACCGCGCGCGCTTGCTTGTATTGCCGGCGAAACACCGACGCCAGCGCCGCGCGCAGGCCGGGCTTGCGCTCCTGCACGCGGTATTCTTTGGTCAGTTTCTCGACTTCGATCAGCAACGTCGCCTCGCGGATGGCAGAACCGTGAATATAATCGGCCCATGCGACGCGTGTCGATGCTCGTGCTCCTCGCGTGCGGCTGCGGGCCGGCGGTCAAGACCGGGGTGCGCCCGGCCGACCCGCCGCCTGTCGCACGCGCGCCGGCCCCGCCGCGGTGCACGATCCACGAGCGGCGCGTCTCGGAGACGAGCCGCGGCAGCGTGCGCCCCGACGTCGCCGCGTCGGGCGGCGTGTTCGGCGTGGTGTGGGAGGAGACCGACGAGACCCACCGCGGCGTGCACTTCCTGGCGCTCGACGCGCAGGCCAACCCGCTCGGCCCGTCGGTGGAGGTGGCCGACCTCGAGCGCGGCGGCGCCGAGCCGCACGTGGTGCCCGACGGCGACGGCTTCGCGGTGTTGTGGACCGTCGATCAGCCCGACACCTCGGTGATCGTCTTCCGGCGCGTCGACGGGCACGGCAAGCCGCGCTCGGACGTCCTGCCCGCGATCTCGTCGCCCAACGCGCGCGCGCTCGCCGCCGTCCGGCTCGACGACGGGTTCGCCGTCGCGTGGTGGACCTGGAGCTCGAATCCGCCGCTAGAGATGGTCACCTGGCTCGACAACGCCGGGAAGCCGCGCGGCAAGCCGCTCGCGCTCGCCAAGGGGGCGCTGGTCGAGCCGGCGGTCGCGCTCGCGTCTACCGGCGCAGGCGCACGCGCCGCCTGGGTCGAGCAGCTCGACGGCGCGGACCATGTGTTCGTCGCCGAGCTCGCCCCGCAAGGCGTGAGCGGCCGCATCGATCTGGGCGCCGGCTCGACGCCGTCGTTCGCGCTCGACGGCGTGCTGTTCGCCAACCTGCAGGACTCGAGCGTGTGGCGCACGCCGCCGGCCGCGCCCAGGCCCGTCAAGCTCACCGACGGGCAGAGCCCGAGCGCGGTGGGATCGAGCTTGTGCCTGTTTCGCATCGCCATCGCCACCGGCGCCG
Organism: Myxococcales bacterium; assembly: GCA_003170275.1. Lineage (GTDB taxonomy): Bacteria > Myxococcota_A > Polyangia > Palsa-1104 > Palsa-1104 > PALSA-1104. The sequence continues at coordinate 10,757 of PNAM01000024.1, read as the reverse complement.
ACGGCACCGAGAGCTCCGCCGACCAGCTGCGCTGCCTTCAGCTCGACGGCGCGAAGGTGGCGCGCGACGACCTGGTCACCAGCGCGGCGGGCGGCGTGCTCACCCTGCGCCTGGCCGTCGCCGGCGGCGTGCAGGCGGTCGCCTACCAGACCGAGGGCGACGAGCGCATGCAGGTTGGGTTCGCCACCCTGCAGTGTGCTAAATAATGGAGGATGCGCTGGCTCGTCGCCTGGACCGTTCTCGCCTGCGGGTGCACCTCGCGGGACGTGCCCAACTCGTCGCAGCCGCTGATCGTCGGCGCGCCCGCGTCGCTGCGTGAGCCGTTCGAAGGGATCGTGCAGGCCTTCAAGCTGCGCCATCCGGAGACCTCCGCCAGCCTGATCTTCGGCGCCCCGGCGCAGCTCCTCGAGAGCGGCGTGCCGCTCGACGTGATCGCCGCCGACTCGAGCGACCTGCTCGCGCCGCTGGCCGCGCGCCTGAATCCCGGCGAGCGCCGCGACTACGCCTCGAATCCGCTGTGCCTGGTGGCGCGCTCGGGCGCCGCCGAGGCGCACCTGAAGACGCTCGCGGTCACGCCCTGGGTCCAGAAGATCGGTCTCGCCGACGGCCGTGGCGGCGACTCGGCCGGCTTGGGCGCGGAGGCGGCGCTCGGGCGGCTCGGCCTCCGTCGCGCGCTCAACGAAAGACTCTCGTACATGGGCACCGGGACGATGGTCCTCGAGCAGCTCGCCAAGGGCGCCCTCGACGTCGGCTTCGCCTTCTCCGCCGACGTGGGCACCTACAACGCCGCGCACCCCGAAGCGCCCCTGCAGATCGCCGATCGCGTCGCCGACGATCCGCACGCGCGCTATCCGATCGCGATCTTCCTCGGCACGCCGCGTCTCGCCGCCGCGCGCCAGTTCGTCGACGAGGTCCTGCACGGCGAAGGGCAGAAGCTGTTCGCCGACAAGGGCCTGCTCCCGCCGCGCGCCGACTAGCTCAGACGCAGCCGCTCGAGCTCGACGAGAAAATCGGGGGGCAGCGGCGACTCCAGCTGGATGCGCTTCTTGGTGATCGGGTGCTCGAACCCGAGCGTGGCCGCGTGCAAGAGCAGGCGCGGGCTCTCGATCGGCTCGTGCCCCTGGTTGGTGAAGTCGCGGATGTACACGCGCTCGCCCACCAGCGGATGTCCGCCCTCGGCCAGGTGGATGCGGATCTGGTGCGTCTTGCCGGTCTCGAGCCGCACCTCGCACAACGAGCAGCGCGGCAGCGCCTCGCGCACCTTGACGTGCGTGACCGCCCGCTTGCCTTCCTTCAGGTGCCGGGTCGAGCCGCGCAGCCCGTCGCCGCGGTCGGTCACCAGCCGGGTCTCGATGCGCCGATCGGTCAGCTGACCGTGCACCACGCACAGGTAGGTTCGCTCCACGTCGTGCTCGCGAAACAGCGCTCCGATGGCGCGTTCGGCCAATTTGGTCTTGGCGAACAGCAGCAGCCCCGAGGTATCCTTGTCGATGCGATGCACCACGTGCAGCGGAATGTCGGACGGGGACGGCCGATCGCCCTTCGCGCGCGAGCGCTTGGCCTTGAGCCGCCATTCGTCGCGCACCAGATCCATCGCCGTGCCGCTCTCGCGCTTCTCGTACGGCACCGACGAGACGCCGGTCGGCTTGTCGATCACCACCACGTGCGAGTCCTCGAACACGATCGGCGTGCGCAGCGCCGGCAGCGGCGCCGGCTTGGCCTCGTCGAGCTTGACCGCCTGGCCCGCCTTCAGCCGTTGCGCCGCGTCGGTGAGCCGGGCGCCGTCGACCCACACCTTGCCGGTCTCGACCAGCATGCGCGCGCGCGACCACGCCAGATCCGCGATGCGTTTGCGCAGGATCGACGCCAGCGTTTGACCGGCTTCGACCTTCGCAACGGTGAACTCCACCTTCATGGCCCGGCATAATAGAGGATCGATGAGAAGCCTGCTCTGCCTGCTGCTGCTCCTGCCCGCCTGCGGCTCCACGCGCGCCACCAACGCGCTGTGCGCGTTCTGCGACAACGACTCGCAGTGCGGCGGCAACCCGTGCTTCGCCGACGTCTCGGACCAGCGCTTCTGCGGCCGCTCGTGCGACGCTTGCCCCGACGGCTTCTCCTGCGCGACGGTGATGGGAACCGGCGGGCTCGCGCAGACCTGCTTCCCCAACACCGAGTCGTGCGCGTCCACCATGGTCGGCGGCACCGACGACGGCGGCACCGGCGCGGTCAACGACGGCGGAACCACGCCCGGCATCATCGTCGCCGGCCCGGTGGGCGCGAGCGGCGGCACGGTCGACCGGCTGCTCTTCGGCATCACCGGCGACACGCGGCCCGCCGAGTGCGCCCCCTCGGCGTATCCGCAGTCGATCATCAACAACATCTTCACCGGCCTGAAGAACCAGAACGTCCAGTTCGCCGTCGACCAGGGCGATCACATGTTCAACTGCGGCAGCGGCCCAGCGGCCGTCGTGGGCGCGCAGCAGCAGATGGCCAACTACGTGGGCGCCGCGTCGCTGCTCGGCAAGACCGTGTTCATGACCATGGGCAACCACGAGTGCTCGGGCGAGGCGACCACGCTGTGCACGCTCGGGAGCTACGGCAACAACGCCAACTACACCGCGTTCATGGACGCGCTCCAGCCGATCGCGTCGACGCCGTACTACCGCTTCGACGTCATGACCGCCAGCGGGCTGGCCGTCTTCCTGGTCCTCGCCGACGACGTCTGGGACGCCACCGAGCAGGGCTGGCTCACCCAGCAGCTCACCGACGCCGACGCGCGCGCCAAATACACCTTCGTCTCCAAGCACCACCCCGACGGCAACACCGATCATCCGGAGTTCCAGCAGATCTACGACCTGGTGACGCAGCACAAGTACACGCTGTTCCTCACCGGCCACTCGCACGAGTACCGCCACTCGCGCAAGGACGTGCGCACGGTGGTGATTGGCTGCGGCGGCGCGCCGCTCGCCAGCGGCAGCTTCTGGGGCTACGGCACCGTTCGCCAGGGGACCGACGACCGCATCTACGTCACCGTCTATGACCAGGCGACCGGCAACGTGCAGGACAGCTTCGACGTCGCACCCCAGTAGATCGCCCCAGACTGGGGTGTAGGCTCCCCACCGCTCGTCGCCGGTGGGCAGTGCAACTGTCCGTATTTCTACGGACTTCACTTTTCGATGGGTTGGTACCGGGTTCGCAAGGTGGTCCTACCATGCGCAACCTAACCCTCGTCCTCGCAGTGTTCATGGCCGGCTGCCTCACCACCCAGTACGACCCCGGCACGGGCCCCATGAACATGAACAATGGAGGCGGCGGCGCAGACATGGGCGGTGGAGGCGGCGGAGGAGGCGGCGGAGGCGGCGGCGGGCAGAACCCGGATCTCGCCGGCATGACCGGAACCGGCGTCGGAACGTCGATCACCAGCTCGGTGAGCTGGAGCGGCCTGATGATGTTGACCACTACCACCACCATCGAAGCCGGCGCGACCGTGACGGCGGCGGCGGGCACGGTGGTCAGCGTCGCCTCGGGCGCATCGCTGGTGGTCAAGGGCACCCTGGTCACCTCGGGCACCACCGCGCAGCACGTGATCTTCAACCCGGCCACCACCGGCATGAGCTGGGGCGGCGTGATCGTTCAGTCGGGCGGCAGCATCGACCTCAACTACACCGAGGTGAACTACACCAACGTGCCGCTCACCTGCAACGAGGGCGCGGCGCAGTGCAAGGCCGACCACACGTCGCTCTCGAACTACACCGGCGTGGGCATGACGCTCGCGACCAAGGCCACGCTCAGCTACATGCTGGTCGAGAACGGCGGCTCCGATGGCATCTCGGGCACGCCGGCGGCCGGCGAGACCGTCACCATCACCGACTCGACCTTCCACGTGACCGGCGGCGACGCGATCGTGATGAACGGCGCGGGCAACCTCACCTTCGATCACAACAAGGTCTACGGCAACGGCGGCGCCACCCCGGGCCAGCACTGCGCCTGCCACTTCAACTCGACAGGCACCTTCCTGGTCACCTTCAACGACTTCGAGAGCTCGACCTACGGCTTCATGGCCAGCGAGATGAACGCGCTGTCGAAGGTGAACAACAACAACTTCACCAACAACCCCGACCCGTACGGGCCGGCCAGCGGCAACGTGAACCCGGGCGCCGACCTCACCAACAACTACTGGAACGGCGTCGCGCCGCCCGCGATCATGGGCAACTCCAACACCACGCCCTACTCGACGACCAAGATCGCCGGCACCGGCCCCCGCTAAACGCCCGCCCTCGCACGAGCTTTCCGTTCTTGTAAGACGCTGTCACTTGCCTTTCCCCAGCCAATCGACGAGAGTCCGTCCCCTGCCGAATGGTAGGGAGGATGGACGTGAAGAAAGCGTGGTTGGCGGCCTTCGTTCTGGTCGTGGCGGGTTGTGGGGAGCCGGGACGATCGCGTGGCCCGAGCCACGGTGGCGTCGGCGGCGGCGGGATGGATGAGCAGCCCGATCTGCTGCCGCCCGATCCGAACGCCGACTACGATCACGACGGCTACTCGATTGCGCAGGGCGACTGCAACGATTGGTCGTCGCTGGTCAACCCGGGCGCGCTCGAGGTCGCGGGCAACGGCGTCGACGACAACTGCGACGGGCAGATCGACGAAGTGGTACCCCCTTGCAGCAACCTCATCGGCAAGCTCGACGGCACCTCGCTGGCCGGCGCGATGGAGCAGTGCGACCCGCGCTTCGTCACCTCCTCGAGCTTCAAGGGACCGTCGGTGGCGCAGGCGCGCAACATCGTCGGCTCGTTCGGCGTGATCCAGCCGCAGTCCGGCGACTCGATGGTGCTCCTGTCGACGGGCAAGGCGGTCGACAAGAAGGGCGTGGGCTACGTGCAGCCGCAGATCGGCACCGATCTCGGCGAGTCGAACACGTTCGCCAACCCGGAGCCGAACCTGCCCGCCGCGCCGATGTGCGGCATGGCCCAGCCGACCGAAGTGAACGACTACACCGAGTGGGTGGTGCACCTGAGAGCGCCGACCAACGCGTACTCGTTCTCCTTCCAGTTCCAGTTCTTCTCGGCCGAGTACCCGGAGTTCGTGTGCACCGAGTTCAACGACGAGTTTCTCGTCGAGATGGAGTCGAAGAACGAGTTCGCGATGGCGAAGAACATCTCCTTCGACGCGGCCAAGAATCCGATCACCGTGAACAACGGCTTCTTCAGCGTGTGCACCAACTCGTCGACGCCGCAGACCATGCACTGCAAGAAGCCGGTCAGCGAGATCGCGGGCACCGGCTATGAGGACACGAACGGCTCGGAGCCGATCGGCGGCTCGACCGGCTGGCTCACCACCACCGCGCCGGTGACGCCGGGCGAAGACATCACGCTGCACTTCATCATCTTCGACGAAGGCGATCACATCTACGATTCAGCGGTCTTGATCGACAACTTCCAGTGGTCGGTCAATGCCGTGCAAGGCCCCACCACGATTCAGTGAATCAAACCAGCAGCAACTACTGAATCGGATTGGTGCTCGGGGTCGTCACGACCGAAGTTCCCCAGCGGAAGTTATCGATCAGCGCGGACGAGTCGAGGATGTGGTCTCCCTCGTCGAAGATGATGAAGTGTAGCGTCACATCCTCGCCCGGCGTGACCGGCGAGGTGGTGGTGAGCCAGCCGGTCGAGCCGCCCGGGATTCCCGAGCCGCCAAGGCCGCCAAGGTTGCACATGCCCATGACGCACTGGACGCCGAAGAGGCTGCAGTCGTTGTTGGTCATACAGGGGATGCCGCCCCCGGCGCCGCCCGGCGGATCCTCGTAGCCGGTGCCGTTGATGCCGGTGACCGGGTGGGTGCAATGCTGGGTGTACGGCTGCGAGGGGTCGTTGGTGCACACGGTGAACAGGCCGTTGTTCACCGTGACCGGATTGTGCTGCATGTCGAAGGCGATGTTGGTCGCCGACTGGAACTCGCCGCTCGATTCCTGCAGCACCAGGAACTCGTCGTTGAACGAGGTGCACACGTAGACCGGGTATTCGGCGGAGAAGAATTGGAAGTCGAACGAGAACGAGTTGACGTTGGTCGGCGCGTGCAGCTTGACCACCAGCTCGGTGTAGTCGTTCACCGTCGAGGGCTCGGTCTGCATCGCGCCCGTCGCCCCCGAGCACATCGGGTTGGGCTTGATGCTCGGATAGGGATGGGGCGCCGTATTGCTGTCACTGAGACTGGTGCCGGGGTCCTCTTCGTTCATCGTGTCGAAGGTGGGATCGCTCTTGTCGGCGGCGATGCCGCTCGAGATGTACGCCATGTTCGAGCCGGCGCGCGGCATGATGATGCCGAGCTTGGGCTCGACCTGTCGCGCGCGCATGTCGGAGGGGCCGAGCAGCATCGCGCCCTTGAAGAAGCGTGGGTCGCACTGATCCATCGCCTGCGCCAGCGACGTGGCGTCGCGCATCCCGTTCGACGGCGAGCACGAAAACACCACGCCCGGCATTCCGTTGCACGCGTAGTCGGTCGAGTCGCCCGGAATCTGCACCGCGCCCGGATTGATGGTCGGATTGCAGTCGTTGCAATCGCCCTGCGCCGGCGTGTAGCCGTCGTGGTCCTGATCTCCGTCGGTGGGTGCATTCGACGGATCGCAGTTCGGGATGTTGCCGCTCCCGCCGCCACCATCACCGCCGCCGCCGCCCCCGCCACCTCCACCACCTCCACCGCGGCGTCCACCGTTCGCACCGTCGCACGCCGGAATCAGGAGCGCGAAAATCGAGAGGGAAAGGACGAAGTGACGCATGAAGCCTCCGTTCAAGGGGCATCCTACCTCGAATCCCGATCCGGTTGTTCTGGCAGAATGCTCGCCATGGCGACACTGCACTTCATCTGCGGAAAGGCGGGAGCCGGCAAGACCACCTTGGCGCGCGAGCTGGGAAGGTCGCTGCCGGCGATCGTGATCTGCGAGGACGAGTGGATCTCGACGCTCGGGTTTGCGGTCCGCTCACTCGAGGACTACCTCGATGCCTCGGGTCGCTGCCGGAAGGTGATTGGCTCGCTGGTGCCGGACCTCCTTCGTCAGGGCGTCCCGGTCGTGCTCGACTTCGCCGGGAATACAGTTCGAGGCCGCGCGTGGGTCCGGTCCCTGTTCGAGTCGGCCTCAGCCGACCACGCGCTGTACTGGATCGAGGCGTCAGACGCCGAATGCCTCGGCAACATCCACCTGCGGAACGACGAAAAACCTGCGGGAGTCTACTGGGGCCCGGTCTCGGACGAGCTGTTCCACGCCGTCAACCCGCACTTCGTCCCCCCGTCGCCCGAGGAGAGTTTCCAGGTGATCCGGCGCCCCGGCTATTCGAGGCGCTAGCGCGCGAGAGTCGCGGCGAGCGCGGCCGGATCGGTCTCGGGGCGCTGGCAGGCGAAGGCGCGACATACGTACGCGGCGGGCTTGCCGTCTAGCGCGGTCTTGCCGTCGGTGAGCGCCTTCAAGAGCGGCGGGGCGCCGTCGGCGCGCGCGATCACCCGGTTGGGCAGATAGACGCCCGCCAGCGCTCGGGCCAGCGCACCGTCGGTGTCGCCGGCGAGCACGATCTCGGTGGGGCGCGCCAGCCACAGGTCCAGCGCGTTGAGCAGGTTGGAGAACCCGAAAGGATTCTCCAGCGCGCGCGCCTGGTGGGCGCGCAGCACGCGCTCGGCGATCTCGATCCACGCCGGCTGGTTGCACACGTCGCCGAGGCGGACCAGGTTCTCCAGGCACACGCTCATCCCCGACGGCACCGCGTGATCGAACGAGCTCACCGGGCGCTCGATCAGGCCGGGATCGTGGGCCGCGGTCATGTAGAACGCGCACTCGCCGGCGTCGTAGAACAGCTCGATGGCCAGTCGCGTGAGGCGGAACGCGTCCTCGAGCCAGCGCGACTCGCCGCTCGCTTCGTAGAGCGCGATCAGCCCGTCGGTGACCAGCGCGTGGTCGTCGAGCGTGCCGGGAAAGCGCCCGCCCTGGCCGTGCTTGTAGGTGCGCAACAGGCGTCCCTGCGAGGCCTCGGTCATGTGCGTGAGCACGAACGCGGCGGTGCGGCGCGCGCCGTCGACGAACGCCGGCTCCGACAGCACGCGCCCGGCCTCGGCGAGCCCGGCGATGGCCAGTCCGTTCGACGACGTGAGCACCTTGTCGTCGAGCCCCGGCCGCACGCGCTGTCCGCGCACCGCGAGCAGCTTCGCCCGCGACTCGTCGAGCAGCTCACGCTCGCGCGCGCCGGCGGGGCGCTCGACCACGTGCAAGATGCTGGCGCCCACCGGCCCGTGCCCATGCGGGTCGCTCCAGTTGCCGCCTTCGACCACGCCGTACGCGCGCGCGAACCGTTCGGCCGCCTCCGCGCCGAGGATCGAGCGCAGCTCGGCCGGTGTCCACACGTAGAACTTTCCCTCGATGCCCTCGGAATCCGCGTCCTCGGCCGTGTACAGCCCGCCATCTGGGGAGCGCAGATCGCGCTCGAGGTACGCGACGGTCTCGCGGATCACCCGCTCGAACAGCGGATCGCGCGTGAGCTGAAAGGTCTCGGCGTACAGCGTCAGCAGCTGCGCGTTGTCGTAGAGCATCTTCTCGAAATGCGGCACCAGCCAGTGCGCGTCCGTCGAGTAACGCGCGAAACCGCCGCCGAGCTGATCGTAGATCCCGCCCTCGGCCATCTTGCGCAGCGTCAGCGCCACGCACTCGAGGAGCTGCTTACCGTCTCCCTCGTTCGTTCCCGCGCGCCGCGCCCCGCGCAGGATCAGCTCCATCGCCTTCGGGTTGGGAAACTTGGGCGCGCCCTGAAACCCACCCTCGCGTAGATCGACGCGCAGCGCGAGCCGGGTCGCCGCGCGATCGACGCTGTCGGGCGCCACCGCCTCGGTCGATCCCGGCGTGCGCCCGTGCCGCGCGAGCTGCTTGAGCCCGTCGGCGAACTGGCGCGCGTTCTGCGCCACCGCCTCCGGCTGGGTGCGAAACGCCTCGGAGAGCGCGACCAGCAATCGGCGAAACGACGGACGCCCGTGGCCTTCCTGCTTGGGAAAGTAGGTGCCGCCGAAATACGGCACGCCCGGCGGCGTGAGGAACATGGTCAGCGGCCAGCCGCCGTTTTCGCCCTGGAGCTGAAGCGCCTGCTGGTAGATCTGATCGACGTCCGGCATCTCCTCGCGATCGACCTTGATGCACACGAATCGCTCATTCATGACCGCCGCGGTCTCGTGGTCCTCGAACGACTCGTGCGCCATCACGTGACACCAGTGACAGGCGGAGTAGCCAATGCTCAACAGGATCGGGCGGTTCTCGACTCGTGCGCGCTCGAGCGCCTCCTCGCCGTACGGGTACCAATCGACCGGATTGTCGGCATGCTGCCGCAGATAGGGACTGGTTTCTTGCGCCAGACGATTGGGCATGGTCCTGTTTCTATAGTAAGATTAAGGTCCTGAGGGGTACTTTTCATGTCTGAGCAAAAGCACACGCAGTTCGCGATGCAGGCGCTCGGCTTCGCCGACCTGTTCAACATCAAGATCGGTGACCAGAAGGTGAAGGGCCACCGGGTCGAGATGTCGGCCCCCGACGGACCGTCGACCGGCGGCGGCAAGCAGTCGGTGCAGCACGTCAAGCTGATCGCCGAGGACGGCTCGGGCGCGGTGATCGTCGCCGGCTCGGCCAACCAGATGGAGAAGAGCGCCGAGGTCCGCACCTACGAATACCTGGCGGATCTACACGCCAAGCGGTTCAAGGGCGCGCGCATCCCGCTCGACAAGCCGGCCTACAACCTGCTGGTGGCGCGCATGAAAACGTTCTTCGCCGAGCAGAACCTGGCGGTGACCATGCTCGATGCGCCGCGGCCCGTGGGTGGCCAGCAGGTGGTGCACCCCGCCGAGCCGGGCGCGCCGTCGAAGGGCACCATGATCGGGATCTTCCTCGCCGTCGCGGTGATCATCGCGGCCGCGGTGTTCTTCGTGCTCCGTTCGAAGCACGGCTAGGTATATCCTGAAAACGTGATCGCGCTCAGCGTTGCGCTCGGCGCTGCTCCCTCGCTGTTCCTGCTGGTGTTTTTCTACCTGAAGGATCGGTACGAGCCCGAGCCGCGTGGCCACGTCGCGCTCGCGTTCGCCAAGGGCTGCCTGGCGATCGTGCCGGCCTACTTCGCCGCGCGCGGGCTCGAGCTGTGGGTGGGTCGCGTGTGGCTGGCGCTCGGCGGCGTCGAGGCGCGCCTGTTCGAGGCGCTGGTGATGGCCGCCGCCGTCGAGGAGCTCGCCAAGTGGCTGGTGTTCCTGACGCTCATCTATTGGTGGGAGGAGTTCGACGAGCCGCTCGACGGCGTGGTCTACGGCGTGGCGCTCGCGCTCGGCTTCGCGACGGTGGAGAACGTGTTGTGCGTGGTGCGCGACGGGCTGGGCATCGGCCTGTTGCGCGCGGTGTTCGCGGTGCCGGCAGGCGAAGCCGTGCCGGCGGAGCTGCGGCGCCGCGCCAAGGCCGTCAACTTCGGCATCGTTTACGGCATCTCGCCATTCGGCCTGGCCGCACAGTTGGGCATTCCGCAACAGCAGGCTCGCCAGTATATCGACCGCTACTTTGCCCGTTACCAGGGTGTGCAGGCCTTTATCGAAAAGACCCTTGCAGCTACTCGTCAAACGGGAAGCGTGCGCACGCTCTTCGGCCGCATTCGGCCCATTCCCGACATTGAAAGCCGCAACCCCAACCAACGCGGATTCGCTGAGCGCACCGCTATCAACACACCGCTGCAAGGCACCGCCGCCGACCTGATCAAGCT
>PNAM01000046.1:64862-105123 GCA_003170275.1 Myxococcales bacterium | reverse complement strand
CCTGACGGCGTGTGGAAGGGCGACTGTGTTAACGTAGCGCGCGATGTCCGGCCCCGAGCAGCGGGTTCACGCGCGAATCCACGTCTCGACGAAGATCGAAGTCTCCACGCCCGCCGGCAAGATGGTCGAGGCGGAGCTCAAGGATCTTTCCAAGGGCGGCGCGCGCTTCGAGGTGGCCGCATCGGTGGGCGCCGTCGGTGAGACGCTCGAGCTGTTCCTGCCGTCGCTCGACGGCGCCGAGATCGCGGTGATGGCGCAGGTCATCCGTCACACGCTGGGGCCCGGTCAGGCGCACACCTTCGCGGTGCGCTTCGACCTGGTCGAGCCGGCCATGCAACAGGCGCTGCTCGATCTCATCGAGGTGCTGCTGTCGACCTCGGGCGGCGGGCGGCGCGCGCACCCGCGAGTGGCGCGGCGCATCGAGATCCGCTTCGGTCAGCTCGACGATCTGCGCGCGATCCTCGAGGACATCTCGACCGGCGGGCTGCTCATGACGGTCGCCGAGCCGCTGGTGCTCTACGAGGAGATCGACATCACCGTCCCTGACCTGGGCGGCGGCGAGCTGCTGATCCTGCACGCGCGCATCGTCAACCAGCGCCCGCTGGTCAAGGACGACCTGACCGTCTATCGCGTCGGGCTCGAGTTCACCTCGATGCGCCCCGAAGCGCATCGGCTCCTCAAGGAGCTGCTGTTGTCGGTGGTCGAGGCGATGGGGGCCTGACGGCTACTCCATCTCGTCGTGGATCTCGAGCCCGCTGCCGCCCGAGATCGCGCCGTCCTCGCCGATCGTCCCGGTGCGCTTGAAGCTGGAGAACTTGCCGTCGCAGTCGAGATCGCCGCGCGCCTCGACCACGATGCGCGCCTTTCTGCCCTTACCGTCGGAGGTGACGCGGTACTGGTAGTGGTGCGGATCGTCGACGCTGAAGCCGAGCGCCTGCCAGGTCGGGTCCTTCCACGCCTTCGGATCGGGCGCGCACTTGTCGCCCGGCTGGCCGCAGCAGCCGCGCGACGGAGTCCACCCGGTCGAGCGCGGGAACGCGAAGCCCGGCTTCTTGCGGTTGGCCTGGCCCTCGGCCCACGCCACCGCGCCGTCGTACAGCTTGCGCACGTTGACGGTGGCCTCGACCGTCTTGGACCGGCGGATGTATTTGGTGAACGCCGGAATGGCCACCGCCGATGCGATGCCGATCATGGGCACGAACGCGCCCGCGGTCTTGATCTCGGGGAGCTGATAGGTGCTCTGCAACTTGCCGCCCACCGACTTGGGCGCGAACTCCTTCCAGAACGCGGTCGCCTGGTAGTAGCTGGAGATGGTGCCGATCCCGGCCATCACGTCGCCGCCGTCTTCGGCCACCGCGCGATCCTTGAGCAGCTTGAGCTGCTGCAACATCACCTGCGCGCCGTTGTTGAGCAGGGTGCGCGCGGACTCCAGGCGCTGGGCATCGCCGCTGACCTCCAACGTGATCAGCCCGCTGTTGCGCACCACCAGCGTGATCAGCTGCACGCCGTACTGCTGCGCCATCGCCACCGTCTGCGCGTCGCCGATCGCGCTCGCCAACAGGCCGCTGGCGATGTCGGCGGAGCGATCCACCTCGGTCAGCGCGCCGAGCCGTGCCTTGGAGGTGATGCCCGCCGCCTTGTGGTGCGCCACGGCGATCCCGACCCGCACCTCGGACTCGGTGCCGAGCAGGATCCCCTGCGGCACCACCGCGGCGGTGAGCGGGCCGAGCGCCACCAGATCGGTGCCGTCGAACGACGAGCGCACCGCGCCCTTGAGCACCCCGGGGTTGCTCAGGCGCAAGAGCAGCGCCCAGGTCGGCTGGCCCGCGAGCTGGGTCGACCAGGCCGCCAGCCCTTCGACGTTGGTGAGATCCACGCCGATCTGCTTGCCGAGATAGGCACCCATCTCCTGCTTCATGCCCGGGCTCGAATCGAGGAAGGTGCGCGCCAGCGAGAGCGCGCTCTTGCGCACCACCATCGCGCCGACCGCGGCCTCCGGCACATTGTCGAGCAGCGACTCTTGCCCGCTGGACGGCGTGGCGGCGAAGGCGGTGGAGGACAACAGCATCAACAATCCGATCGCGCGCGGGTTCCTCATGCCGGACAGGCTACCCCGTGACAAAGGGGAGGGGAAGTCGCACATTGGGTTCATGGGACTCTTGCAGAAAGTCGCACCAATGCCGCCCGCCCACCAGCTCGAGGAGGAGATCGAGCGGCTCAAGAAAGAGCGCAACGCGGTCGTGCTCGCTCACTACTATCAAGAGTCGGACATCCAGGATCTGGCCGATCACGTGGGCGACAGCCTGGGGCTCGCGCGCGCCGCGCAGAAGACCACCGCCGACGTGATCGTGTTCGCCGGCGTGCACTTCATGGCCGAGGTCGCCAAGATCCTCAACCCCGAGCGCATCGTCGTGCTGCCCGATCTGGAAGCGGGCTGCTCGCTGGCCGACGGCTGCCCGCCCGAGGCGTTCCGCCGCTTCCTCGACCAGCACCCCGGCCACTACGTGGTCAGCTACATCAACTGCTCGGCCGCGGTCAAGGCGATGAGCGACGTGATCTGCACCTCGTCCAACGCGGTCAGGATCGTGCAGCAGATCCCGAAGGACCAGCCGATCATCTTCGCGCCCGACAAGCACCTCGGCCGCTACGTGATCAAGCAGACCGGGCGCGACATGGTGCTATGGCAGGGCACCTGCATCGTGCACGAGACGTTCAGCGAGAAGAAGATCATCGAGCTCATGCTGCGCAATCCGGGCGCCGAGCTGATCGCGCATCCGGAGTGCGAGGAGACGGTGCTGCGCCACGCGAAGTTCATCGGCTCCACCACCGCGCTGCTCAAGTACGCGGTGTCGTCGCCGGTGCAGACGCTCATCGTCGCCACCGAAGAGGGCATCCTGCACGCAATGCGGCGCGACGCGCCCCAAAAGACGCTCATCCCCGCGCCGCCCGAAGACGAGAGCTGCGCCTGCAACCAGTGCCCGCACATGCGCCGCAACACGCTCGAGAAGCTCTATCTGTGCCTGCGCGATCTCTCGCCCCGCCTCGAGCTCGACGAGGCGCTGCGCATCCGCGCGAAGAAACCAATCGATCGAATGATGGAGATGTCGACGGGCGTCTGATGCTTTCAAGGCAGGTTATTCGATGTCCGGCTCGGGCTGCTGGGCGGCGCCCGGCCGGCCCGCGCGCTTCTCGGCGAACGCCTTCCACATCTCCTTCTTCAGATCCTTGGTGATCTGCGGATAGGCGATCATCAAGCGGCCGTACTGCTGCGGGCTCAACACCAGGCGCACGTCGTGCGAGCGGTCGGTCTCGAGGTGGTGGATGCGGGTGCGGTTGTCGAGCATGCGATCGGCCAGCCCGTTGATGGTCGCCGCGTCGTTGCCGCCGCGGTCGAGGAACTGCTTGAGCTCGCGGAAGAGCTGGCCGTTGGCCTTCTGCAGGTCGGCGATCTGCGCGTCGAAACGATCGATCACCGCGGTCAGCTTGGCGGCGGTGCCGGCGTCGAGGCTCAGCGCGGCGATCAGCTTCTGCTCGGTGGCCATCCGCACGCGCTCGCGGATGCGCGCGCGCAACGCCGGCTCGTCCGGCTGCGCGTGGGCCACGGTGCCGATACCGACGATGACGAGCAGGGCACCCAGGGTGACGAGACGCAAACGCATGACTACACTCCTCCGTTGAAATGGTTTTCGACGGCCTTCAGCTCGTCGAGATCGAGATCGTCGACCAACTCGGTGGCGTCGCCCGGACCGACCAGCTCGTCCTCGGCGGCGACCGAATGGGTCACGCCGGGCATCGGATTCGACGGGTGACTGCCCGAGAACATCATCAGCGCGAACGCCGCCGCCGCGGCCATGCCGAGGCCCAGCGCGGGCAGGCGCCAGCCGACGCGGCGCACCGGCCTTCCTTCAATCCGGCGCGCCACGCCGGCCTCGAAGTCCGCCCAGAAGCGTTGGTCGTCCAGCTCTTTGGGACGCGGCGCGCTCGCCCGCAGCTTCAGCACCAGCTCGTCGTCGGTCATCGTCCTTCGCCTTCCTCGTTCTGTGGCCCGAGAAGCACGCGCAGTCGTTTCAGCGCGTGATGAAAGTTCACCTTGGCCGCCGCCTCGCTCGAATCGACGATGTCGCCGACCTCGCGAAACGACAGATCGTCGAAGATGCGCAGCTCCACCACCAGCCGCTGCTTGGGCGGCAGCGCGGCCACCGCCGCTCGCAAGCGCGCGTTCTCTTCCAGCTCCGCCAGTTGATCGCGCACGCGGCCGAGCTCCTGCGGCGTGTCGAGCGCGAGCTCGAGGCGGGTGTCCCGGCTGCGCTTGCGCAACGCGTCCAGCGCCAGGTTCGAGGCGATCCGGTAGATCCACGTGCGGAAGCGCGCGTCGCCGCGAAACGCGCCGAGCTGCTGGTACGCCTGTACGAACGCGCGCTGCCCGAGATCGCGCGCGTCCTCGACGTTGCCGAGGTAGCGTAGCCCGAGCAGGAAGATGGCCCGTTGGTGACGACGCACCAGCTCGTCGAAGGCCTTGCGGTCTCCGGCGCGAAAACGATCCAGCTGTACCTGGTCGTCGTCCACCACCCTCAGTAACGCTGCATTCACGAAGGATTAGACGCCAGCTCGAGACAAAGGTAAAACCCGCCCATGAAGACAACCGTTTACCTGGCGCTCCTGCTCCTCCCGACGCTGGCGTCAGCCAAGCATCCGTTGACACAGCGGTATTTGGACGGGTTGTTCAAGGCCAAGCCGCACCTCGCCACCTTCATGGGCGACCACCGCTTCGACGGCAAGCTGCCCGATCTGTCGCCGGCGGCGCTGGCGGCGCGCGACCAGGAGCTGACCGCGCTGAAGAAGGATCTCGAGAAGACCAGGCCGGCGAACCTCGACGACGAGATCGATCAGGCGATCCTGGCCGACGGGATCGCGCTCGAGCTGTTGTACCTGCGCGAGATCAAGGACTGGGAGTGGGACCCGCGCCTGAACGACTCGTTCCCCTACTACGATCCGCGCGAGATCGTCGCCGGCCGCCTCTCGGACATCATCCACGGCGACTTCGCGCCGGACGCCGAGCGGCGCAGGAGCGTGACAGCGCAGCTCGACGCGCTGCCGAAGTTCCTCACGCAAGAGATCGCTGCGCTGCGCGGCGCCCGGCGCAAGGCGTCGAAGGAGTACGTCGAGCAGGCGATCAAGGGCAACCAGGGACGCCTCGAGTTCTTCGAGACCGAGGTCAAGGAGTTCACCGCCAAGGATCCGATCGGCGAAGCGGCGCGCGCCCGCGCGATCGACGCGCTGAAGAAGTACCAGGCGTACCTCGTCGATGATCTGGCCAAGCAGCCGGGCGGCGACTGGCGGCTGGGCGCGGACCTGTATCGCAAGAAGTTCCCGCTCGCGCTGCAGACCACGCTCACGCCCGCCGAGGTGGTGTCGCGCGCGGAGGCGGCGTTTGCCAGCGCGCGCGGCGAGCTGGCGCAGGTGGCGCTGCGGCTGCACAAGCAGCTGTGGCCCAAGGAGCCCGATCTCTCCGGGCAGAAGCTCGACGCCGCCCGGCTCACGCAGGTGATCAACCGCGTCAAGGACGAGCTGTCGAAGGACCATCCGAAGCCGGGAGATCTGGTCGCCTCGCACGGGCGCAACCTCGATGCGCTGCGCTCGTTCATCGAGAAGCACGACCTGCTCGCGCTGCCGCCCAAGGACACGCTGCTGGTCGAGCCGATGCCCGCCTTCAAGCGCGGCTCGTCGGCGGCCGAGTACCTGGCGCCGGGCGTGCTCGATCGCAAGCCGGTGTGGCACGCGACCTACTACGTCGATCCGATCGATCCGAGTTGGCCGGCCGATCGCGTCGAGTCGTATCTGCGCGGGCAGAACAACTACGAGGTGCAGCTGGTCGCCGCGCACGAGGCGTACCCCGGCCATCACACGCAGTACTTCTACTCGAAGCGCAATCTCAATTCGCTGCGCGCCGTCCTGTGGAACGCGGCGATGGTCGAGGGCTGGGCGGTCTACGGCGAAGGGCTGATGGTCGGGCTCGGCTGGGGCGACAAGATGAACGACCGGTTCCATTTCTACGATCTGCGCGGGCAGATGATCGTCGCCACCAACATCCTGCTCGACATCAAGCTGCAGAGCGGGCAGATGACCGACGCGGAGGCGGTGCGCTTCATGGTCGAAGAGGGCTTCCAGGAGAAGGCGATGGCCGAGAAGAAGCTGATTCGCGCCAAGCTCGACTCGACGCAGCTCGCGCAGTATTTCCTCGGGCTCGACGAGATCAAGTCGCTCGAGGCCGACTACAAGAAGAAGGTGGGCGCCAAATGGTCGCAGCGCGCGTTCAACGAGGCGCTCATCGGTCAGGGCTCGGTCGCGGTGAAGTTCCTGCGCCGCTATCTGTTGGGACGCTAATGCGCCTGCTCACGGCGCACAAGATCCTGATCTCGGCCACGCTGGTGCTGTCGGTGGTGTTGATCGCGTGGGGGGCGGTGCACGGGCTGGTCCGTCACGAGCCGGGCGCGTGGACCGCGTTCGCGCTCGGGATGGTCATGCTGCCGGGCGGCGCGCTGTATCTACGCAAGCTGTGGCGGAACCCTCCGATTCGCTGATTTTGCGCGCCCGGCGAGCCCGCGATACAGTGAACGTGTGGAGCGGGGGACGCCGGAGGAGATCGCCGAGTTCGCGGCGCTGAGCGCGAAGGTCTCGGACAAGAAGGCGTCCGACGACGAGCGGGCGCGCTGGCGCGAGCTGCGCACACGGTTGGCGGGACCGCCGCCGCCGCCCAGCGGTGCTCCGGCGAGCGCGGCGCGCAAGCACGTGCGTGTGCTGAAGAAGCTGCGGGTCAGCTACGCGCCGGTCCAGTCGCTGAGCGTCGCGTTCTCCGAAGAGGTCGGCGCGGGCGGGCTGCGCCTTCAGCTCAAGCAGCACGTCGACGTGGGCACGCAGTTCGTGCTGCGGCTCGAGCTGGCGGGCGCGGGCGATCCCGATCCGCTGACCGTGACCGCCCGGGTCGCCTGGGTGCGCCGCGACGGAAACCATTTTCAGGTCGGGCTCGAGCTGATCGGCTTACGCGCCGACGAACGCGAGCGCATCGATGCCTACGCGCTGAGCGCCAAGGACGCGCCGGACCCGCCGCCCGAGGCGAAGAAGCCGTAGCTTGTCCGGCTCCGGCGACGTCTTACCTTTGGTAGCAAATGATCGCGATTGTGCTGTTTGCGGTGATCTTCATGTTTGCGCTGGCGCTGCTGCTGGCGTGTTTTGCGCCCAACCCCAATCTCTCGCGCGCGGTCGAGGCTGACCGGTTGAGCAACGACCGGCGACCCCGCCTGAGCGGCGGCGCGTTGCGCGAGCTGGCGGTGGCGCTGCTCGATCAGCTTGGCCTGGTGGTGGTCGAGGAGGAGGTGCGCGGTGACGAGCGTCGCTTGATCGCCGCGCCGAAGGATCCCGATGGTCCGTCGCTACAGGCGTCGCGCTACGTGGTGTTCCTCTCGCCGTCGCCGCCGGGCGACGTGGTCGAGCAGCCGCTGATCGTCGAGCTGTCCGAGTACGTCAAGGCGGAGCGCGCGGCCGTCGGCATGCTGATCACGCCGTATCACATCTCGAACGCGGGCCTCGCCGGGCTCGACGTGCCGATCGAGCTGGTCGACGGCGCGCGGCTGCGCCAACTGGCCGCCACGTATCTTCCTGCGCGCGCCGCGCAGCTCGATCGCTTCCGCGGCTTTCCCTCGCCGTCAGGCGCGCTGCAGCCGGCTGCGTCGGCGTAAAAGGGTCAGCGCGCCCGCGAGCAGGAGCAGCGCGACGCCGGTCGCGTCGCTCGAGCGTCCGCTCGCGACGGTGCAGCCGCCGATGGTGCCGTTGGCCGCGTTGGCCCCCGTGACGCACACGGTGTAGCCGTTGATGCCCACGCCGCAGGCGTTCGACTCGCACTCCGCGTCGACGGTGCAGCGCTCCCCGAGCTGCGCCATCGCGGTAGAAGAAGGCCCGCCCGGCTGTCCGGTCGTGGGGGAGCCGCCCGTGCCGGGCGAGCCAGAACCTGTGTCGCCGCCGCCGGTGCTGGGCGTCGGAGTCGGCGTGGGGGTCGGCGTGGGCGTGGGCGTCGGAGTCGACGAGGACGGATCGTTCGCGGTCACGAACCCGGTGATGAACGCCATCTCCGCGTCGATGCGCGTGTCGTAGCCGCCTTGCGCGCAGTTCACGTCGCCGAACGAGGTCACGCCGACGATGGTCTCGACGCCGCCGATGATCATGAACGCGGGCCCGCCGGAGTCGCCGTTGCAGGTCTCGTGCGCTCCGTCGCTGAAGTGCAGCAGCACGTTGTCGTAGGTGGTGAGCACCGTCGAGGTCTGGCGCTTGACGCCGGCGCCGGTCTGCGCCGCCGCGTCGTTGAGGCCGAAGCCGACGAAGCGCACCGCCTGGCCGACCATCGCCTGCGCCATCGCCGACTGGTTGTACGGCAGCGGCTTGATGGTGGTGGGCGCGCTCAAGATGACGATGCCGACGTCGTGGCCGGCGTTGAGGTTGTTGCCGTCCCAGGTCGGGTTGGGGTGGGTCTCTTTCACGGCCAGGGTCTGCGCCGCGGTCGCTTGATTGAAGTCGTTGGTGGCGTAGACGGCGAACTTGGCGTTCGCGCCCACTTCGCTGGGCGAGACGCAATGCGCCGCCGTCAGCACCACGTGCGGGGAGATCACCTCGGCGGTGCACAGCGAGCCGCTCTGCGCGCCGGGAACCTGCGCGAACAGCAGCACCACGCCGGGATCCGCGGTATCGGTCACGCCGCCGATGATCGCCGAAGTCGTTTCGCCAGGAACCGGACCGACGCCCCCCACGCAGCCCGCAGCAAGCACGCACAAGAACACGAATGAGGAACGCATGCCGAGCCCTAGAGCAAGGCGCGCGCCGACGCTCGCAGACCAAAAACCTGCATAGTTTCGGGGAGACCGCCGCGTTTAGGCCGACGCAAGCGGGGGGTCCGCTCCCACTGGCCGAATCGCTGTGCAGTGCTCTTGTGGGCGGTGCTCGCCGCGGCTGGACGCGCAGCGTTAATTTCTGAACGCTGACAACGCTTTGCGCCGAGGTGGGGGATCATCTCACCGGCTAGTCGAGCATCCGTTGCAGGGCGGTACGTCAGTGTAGGACAGCGCCCCGGGGTGGACTACCCCCACCTTCTAGAGTTGTGCTAGTTTCGGCCGGTTACCGTGTGACTGTGATGGACTGTCCATTGCAGGACCCGCCGCCACTGTGGAGGCTCTCAACATGCATCGCCTGGTAGCACGCTCGCTCCTCATCCTTCCACTGCTCGTCTTCGGCTGTTCGGATAACGCCGTCGCACCGGGCGGCAATGATCTCGCAACGCCGCTGATGGTGGCCGACATGGCCGGGCTCGACGCAGACATGATGCTGCAGGGCCGCGATCCCACCGATCATCCGCCGCTCTTGCAGATGGATTACTTCGGCGGGACGACCTTCGCGTCGATGGAAGTGTGGACCATCGTCTGGGCAGGCGACGAGGCGCTGGGCGCGCGGATGAACGAGTTCGTCGATTGGGCCGTGCAGAGCGACGAGTGGTGGCTTACGGCGATGAAGGAGTACGGCGTCGGCAAGGGCAAGGCGATGGGCGTGCTGGTGATCAACGCGGCCAAGCCGGCGACGCTCGACGATACTGCGGTCGGTCCGCTGATCCGCGCGCACATCGCGGGCACGGTCGCCGGCGATACCCAGTGGCCCACGCCGAACGCCAACACGGTGTTCGCGTTCATGGTCCCGGTCACCACGCACTCGACGATGTTCGGCGCGCAGGGCTGCACCTCGGGCGGCGCCGGCGGCGAGTACGGCGGCTATCACTCGGAGACCAAGATCGCGACCGGCTCGAAGGTTTACGTGCCGTACGCGATCAACCTGCAGTGCGACGGGTTCGCCGGCAACACGCTGTTCGACGCGCTCACCTACGTCACGAGCCACGAGCTGGCGGAGACCGCGACCGATGGGCATCCGCAGACCAAGCCGGCCTACGTGTCGCAGTCGGCCAGCCAGAACGGGCTCGGCGGGGAGAACGGCGATCTTTGCAACGGGCTGCAGAACTCGTACGTCGCGTCGCAGGCGGAGCCGGATGCCGGCACCATCGACAACACCTACTTCGTGACGCGTCTGTGGTCGAACGCGGCGGCCGCGGCCGGGAACCTGGACCCCTGCCAGCCGGCGCCGTCCAACAAGCCGTACTTCAACGTCGCGGTCGAGAGCTCGCCCGCGATGGAACCGCGCACCCCCGACATCATGATCCAGACCGACGCGAACGGCACGGCGATGGTGCAGGCCCAGTTCGAGCCGTTTGCGTTCGGCGACGTCGGGAGCATCAAGTGGTCGCTGCAGACCGACGTCGGCACCGGCGTGACCCTGGTTCCCACGAGCGGCACCGCCAACGCCGGCGACACGGTCCGGTTCATGATCAACGTAACCAAGCAGGCGCAGCCGGGCGGCTACCCGATCGACCTGTTCACGCAGTCGGCCAAGGGCGGTCACAACCAGTGGACTAGCTCGATCACCATTCAGTAGCGCAACCCCAGCCAAGGCCTCACCCCATGAACCTGCAGATCTTCTCCGCCACGGTCTTGACCGTCGCCGGCCTGGCCACGTCCGCGCTCGCCAAGAAACCGGAATCGCTCCGCCTGCCGGCGACGCCGTCGCACTATTCGATCACGTTCGCGCCGGAGCTGGCGGCGGGCACGTTCCGTGGGCACGAGACCATCGATGTCGAGGTTACGCGCGCGATTCGCCAGGTGCAGCTGCACGGCGTGGAGCTGACGGTCGAAAAAGCGACCGTGACGGCCGGCGGGCAGACCTGGCCGGCAAAGGTCAGCTACGACGCCAAGAGCGAGCAGGTGCGGCTCGAGCTCGCGCAAGAGCTGCCGGTGGGCAAGGCGCAGCTCGCCCTCGAGTGGTCGGCGAAGCTGTCCACTCAGCTGCGCGGGTTGTACGCGGCCGAGTCGGACGGGCGGCGCTACGCCTTTACGCAGTTCGAGGCGACCGATGCGCGTCGCGCGTTTCCCTGCTTCGACGAGCCGGCGATGAAGGCACGCTTCGAGGTCGCGGCGGTGATCGACGCCAAGCACCTGGCGGTGTCGAACGGCGCGGTGCTCGACGAGAAGCTGGACGCCGACGGCAAGCACAAGACGGTTCGCTTTGCCGAGACGCCGCCGATGTCGAGCTATCTGGTGGCGCTGGCCGTCGGGCCGCTGGTGGAGGTGAAGGGCGCGACCAGACCGGGCAAGACGCCGATTCGCGTGTACACCACGCCGGGCAAGGAGAAGCTGGCTGGCTACGCGCTCGAGACCGCCGAGGCGCTGCTCGAGAAGCTGGGCGGCTACTTCGCGATTCCGTATCCCTATTCGAAGCTCGATCTGGTGGCGGTGCCCGACTTTGCGGCCGGCGCGATGGAGAACACCGGCGCGATCTTCTTCCGCGAGGCGGCGCTGCTGGCCGATCCGAAGACCGCGTCGGCCAATCAGCGGCGCAACGTGGCGCTGATCCTCGCGCACGAGATGGCGCACCAGTGGTTCGGCGATCTGGTGACCATGAAGTGGTGGGACGATCTGTGGCTGAACGAGGCGTTCGCCACCTGGATGGAGAACAAGGTCGTCGACCAGCTGAGGCCCGACTGGAAGATCTGGCTCGATTTCGAGGGCGACAAGGGCTACGCGCTCGGCCTCGATTCGCTGGTCTCGACGCACCCGATCCGCACGCCGGTGAAGAGCCCGGAGGAAGCGAACGAGAACTTCGACGGCATCACCTACTCCAAGGGCGCGTCGGTGCTGCGAATGCTCGAGCTGTACCTGGGCGAGCAGCCGTTTCAAAGAGGCGTCAGCGCGTACCTGCGCGAGCACGCCAACGGCAACGCGACTGCGGACGATCTATGGCGCGCGCTGGCCGCGTCGTCGGGCCAGCCGGTGGCGGAGGTGGCGCGCAGTTGGTTCGAGCAGCCGGGGTTCCCGGTGGTCTCGGCGGAGCGGAGCTGCCAGGGGACGCCGGGGACGACCACGATCTCGCTCACGCAGCAGCGCTTCTTCGCAAATCCGGCCCAGCACTCGAGCGCGAGCTGGTTGATCCCGGTGTGCGCGCGCACCGCGGACGCG
The DNA here is from genome assembly GCA_003170275.1 of Myxococcales bacterium. Lineage (GTDB taxonomy): Bacteria > Myxococcota_A > Polyangia > Palsa-1104 > Palsa-1104 > PALSA-1104. Next base: position 93,025 of record PNAM01000046.1, on the reverse strand, counting down.
ACCGAGTGCACGCTGATGCGCGGCGACCAGGCGAAGCTGGTCTTCAAGACGCCGGGCTGCGCGGCGTGGGCGGTGGTGAATCCGCAGCACGCCGGCTTCTATCGCGTGCGCTACCGGCCTGACGAGCTGGCCCAACTGGGGGCGATCGCGGAGCGGGCGCTCGATGCGCCGGAGCGCCTCGGCCTCGAGTCCGACGCGTGGGCGCTGGTGCGGCAGGGCTCGGCCCCGCTCAAGGCGTATCTCGAGCTGGTGCAGGGTTACCGGGGCGAGCGCGAACGCGCGGTGACCGAGGAGCTCACCGGCCACCTACGCTTCCTCGACGAGTACCTGCTCGACGAGCGCGATCGGCCGGCGTTCGCGCAGCTGGTGGAAGAGCTCGTGCGACCGCTGCAGCGCGAGCTCGGCTGGGAGCCGAAGCCCAACGAGCGCGACGAGCAGCGCCTGTTGCGCGGCATGGTGCTCGGCGTGCTGGTCGGCGCGGCGCGCGCGCGCGACGTGCTCGACGAGGTGGCGCGGCGCCTGCCGAAGGCTCTCGACGATCCGGCGTCGATCGAAGGAACGGTCGGTGAGGTGGTGATCACGCTGGGCGCGCGTGACGGCACGGCGGCCACCTACGATTCGTACCTGGCGCATCTGCGCGCGGCGCGAACGCCGGACGAGCACCGCCGGCTGCTCCATTCGCTCGGCGAGTTCGAAGCGCCGGCGCTGGTGCAGCGCACGCTCGCACTGACGCTCACCGACGAGGTGCGCGTGCAGGACGTGGCGCGGCTGATGGGCACGTTGATGGGCAACCCGAAGGGGCGCGCGGCGGCGTGGACGTTCCTCAAGAGCAACTTCGAGGCGCTCCGCAAGAAGGCGCCGCCGTTCGGGTTCGAGCGGCTGGTGGGCGCCACCGCGAGCTTCTGCGACGAGGACGCGCGCAAGGACGTGCTGCGCTTCTTCGGCGATCCCGCGCACAAGGTCGAGTCGTCCGAGCGCGCGCTCAAGCGGGCGCAGGAAGCGATCCACCTGTGCGCGGACGTCAAGCAGCGCGAGTCGGCCAACCTGTCGACCTGGCTGCACGCGCGCGCGCCCAAGCACGCCGCCCGATAGTCGCCCGATCGAGACTCGCTCAGCGGGCGCGGAACAGCCAGGGCGCGGAGTAGGTGCGGCGCTCGATGGACAGCGCGCAGGCCATGGTCGCGGCTTCCTGCGCGAGCTCCGAGCGGCGCGGATCGTTGAGCGGCAGCACCTCGAGCAGATCCTCGCACAGGCGCATGCGGAAGCACGGGATCACGCCGCCGCGTGAGAGGCGCTCGGCCTCGTCGAGCAGCGCGAGCGCTTCCTTCTTGCGGCCGAGCGCGAGCGCGACGATCGCGCGGTCGTGCTGCAGGCGCGCGGCGAACAGCGGCGGCGAGAGCACCGGAACGTTGGCCAGCGCGCGCTCGGCCTCGCGCACCAGCGCCAGGGCCTGATCGTGCGCGCCTGTGCCGCCGGCGGTCTTCACGCGGCGCGCCTCGGCGAGGAACGCGCGGCAGACCGAATCGAGCGACTCGAACGCGCCGGTGGTCGGCGAGACCGCGGCGCGGCGGATGCGCGGGAGCAGCGTGCGCGCCAGCCGCGCCGCCTCGGAGGTGTCGCCTTCGAGCAGGCGCAGCTCGACCAGCTGGTAGGTGTAGAGCGAGCGGTGCGTCCAGGGCACGTCCTCGGGCGCGATCTTGGCGATGTCCTCGATCAGGCGGCGCGCGGTCTCGTGATGGCCGCGCACCCGCTCGATGTAGGCGAGCCGTGCGATGTCGAGCGGCTTGAGCCCGCCGCCGTCGTGCTGCGCGGTGGCGGCGACGTCGGCGACGTACTTGTCGTAGGCGCCGGCGAGGAACAGCGCGTTGTGGCGCTGCAGCGCGACGTAGCCGGTGCGCGCGAACGCGTAGTCGATCAAGAGATCGAAGTGGGCGATCGCCTGATCCGGGCGGCCCGACACCATCGAGTAGAGCGCCCTGAGCATGGGCAGCCAGGCGCGCCCGCGCTCCGACGCCATCTTCGCGTGGTTGAGCTCGAGGCGCTGAAAGTGCCGGTCGACGCTGCGGCGCAGCCCGGCGCCGAGGTGCGCGAACGGCAGCAGCAGGATCAGCGCCATCGCGTGCGCCTCCTGGCGGATCTCGGCGGCCGGCGAGCGCATGCCGAGCAGCCGATAGCGCAGCGCGAACTCCAGCTGCTCGAGGTTGCGGGAGGTGAACTGGAAGTGCGGCACCGCCAGGCTGTAGGCGAACAGGCGCGTCTCGGTCTCGGCGTCGTCGAGCTTGCGCAGCGGACGCTTCCACATCCCCGCGGCCAGGGTGCGCAGGAGGATCCACAACACCGAGAGCACGTGCAGCGCGCGCGCGCGGTTGCGGCGATGGCCGAGCGCACGCAGCCCGTCCTCGACGAGCGCGCCCGATTCTTCGACCTTGCCGACGTGCATCAGGCAGTTGGCCAGGTGGATCTGCACGCGCGTGCGATCGATGCCGGACAACAGCTCGCCCTCGAGCCCAGCGCGGTAGTGCTCGGCGGCCTCACCGAAGCGCGCGGTGCCTTCGAGCGCCTGGCCGAGCCGCACGCGCAGCCGCCGTCCATCGGTGGGCCCGGCGAAGCGCAGCGCGAGCTGATAGAGCTCGACCGCGCGCGCGTGCGCCAGGCGGGTCATGGCCGCTTCGGCGGCCGCCTCGGCGTAGGTGGCGGCGCGCGTCTCGTCGCCGCCCAGCACCAGCTCGCGCACCAGCGCCTCGGAGTCGTTGGGGCGCAGCTGGCCGAGCGCGATCGCGAAGCGCAGGTGGATCTTGCGCTTGTGCGCCTCGGGGATCGACGCCTTGACGGTCTCGCGGATGCGGTGGTGGTAGAAGTCGTAGCGCACGCCGTCGAGCGAGCGGGTGCGCGCCCCGGTCTCGCACAGGATCTTGAGCCCGACCAGCCGGCGCAGGCCCGCGCCTTCGATCGAGAGCGGGCGGGAAAACGCATCGAGCGTCGCGTGCAAGAGCTCGGCGTCCACCGGCCCGGGCGCGAGCGCGGCCAGCTCGACCAGGGTCCTCTCGTCGTCGTCGAGCAGCGCGAGCCGGCGGCGGGTCACCTCGCGCACCGTCGGGCGCGCAATGCCTTCTTCCGACGCCAGGCGCCCCAGCTCGACCAGCAGGAACGGGTTGCCGCCCGCTTCGCGCTGCACCGAATCGAGCGTCTGCTCGTCGAGCACGCCGGTGGCCGCTTCGACGACTTGCGCGGCCTCGAAGTCGCTGAGCGGCCCGAGCGTGACGTGGGTGAGCAGGCCGTCGGGCGATTGCTGCTGCGCGCGCAGAAAGCGCTGCAGCGGCCCGTCGGTGCTCGGCGGCGGCCACGCGGTGGCGAGCACCAGCAGGCCCTTGGCGCTCGGCGGCGCGAGCAGGTGCGACAAGAGCGCGAGCGAGTCCTCGTCGGCCCAGTGCAGATCGTCGAGCAGGATCACCATCGGCCGCGTGGCGGTGACGCGCTCGATGAGCCGCTTGCAGACCGCGAACGCGCGCTCGCGCTCGTGCGCGGGATTGGCGGACGGACCCGACTCGGGCAGCCCGACCTGCAGCTCGCGCAGGACCGGGAACAGCCGCCCGAGCAGCGCGAAGTCCTCGGCCTCCTCGGCGAGCTGCGCCTGGGAGAGCACGCCGCGCGCCACCAGACGCTCGACCGCCGAAGCCGCGCCGTCGACGACCGCGTCGAACGCGTTGTAGGTGACCGCCTCGTGCTCTCGGCACGCGCCGCGCAGGACCAGACAGCCCGACTCGGCGGCTTCGGCGAGCAGCGCCTCGGCGAGCGCGGTCTTGCCGATGCCCGACTCGCCGGAGATCAGCGCCATGTGACACGCGCCGTCGCGCGCGCGGTCGAGCAGCGCCTCGAGGAGCGAGCGCTCGGAGTCGCGGCCGACCAGCTCGGCGTTGCGCAGCGCCGCGTACTGGCCCGAGCCGACCTCGCCCCACTTGGAGCGCGACGACGGCGCGCCGCACGCCTCGAGCGCCAGCCGGGCCGCGCGCGGCGAGGCGTAGCGCTCCTCGGGCTTCTTGGCGAGCAGCTTGAGGCAGAACAGCTCGAGATCGGGCGGCACGTTCTCGATCCGATCCGACGGCGGCGTGGGGTACTGATGGCGCTGCGCGTGCAGCACCGCGCGCTGCGGGCCGACGAACGGCGGCTCGCCGCACAGGAGCTCGTAGACGATCACGCCGAGCGCGTAGAGATCGGAAGCGGGCCCGATCGGGCGGCCTTCGATCTGCTCGGGCGACATATAGGTGGGCGTGCCGGCCAGCATCGCGGCGGTGAAGTCGGGCGTGTCGTGCGCGCCGGCCAGGCCGAAGTCGAGCAGCTTGGCGTGGCCCTCGTCGGAGACGATCACGTTGGACGGCTTGAGATCGCGGTGCAGCCGATCGCTCCGGTGCAGCGCGAGCACTCCCGCGGCGAGCTGCTGCAGCGCCGCCCGCAGGCGCGGCTCGTCGAGCACGCCGTCCGGTCTTCGCTCGGGCCGCTCGACGCCACCGCCCGGCGCAGTCTCGCCGCCGAGGTCCGCCGCGCCGCTGCGCACCCAGGAGCGGAAGTCGACGCCGTCGACGAAGTCCATGATGAAGTACCACTGCTCGCCATCGACCAGCAGCTCCTGCAGCCCGACCAGGTTGGGATGCGCCAGGTCGGCCAGCGCGCGGAACTCGCGCTTGAACCCCAACACCGCCTGCGCATCGAGGCGCTTGAGCTGCTTCAGCGCGACCCGCCGCTCGCGCGCGTAATCCCAGGCGTCGTACACCACGCCGAACGCGCCGGCGCCCAGCCGTCGCCGCAGGTCGAAGCGACCGCCGATCCGGGTGTCGCCGTGCGGAAGCTTTTCCATTCAGCGCGCCGGGCCTCAGGATCTCACAGTCCGGGGAGAAACGTGAGACTGTGTCCAGAGGCCGGCTGATGCTCCTGGGACACTTCGCCGTCGGGATGGCCGCCAAGCGGGCGGCTCCGCGTGTATCGCTCGGTTGGCTGTTCGTCGCCGCACAGACGCTCGACCTGATCTGGCCGGTGCTGATCCTGGCGGGCGTCGAGCACGTGCGCCTGGTTCCCGGGATCACGCAGGTCAACGCGCTCGATCTCTACGACATGCCCTACTCGCACAGCCTGGCGACGGCGCTTTTGTGGAGCCTGCTGTTCGCGGGCCTCTATCTCGCGCTCGAGCGCGACCGCAGGGGCGCGGCCGTCCTGGGCGCGGTGGTGTTCAGCCATTGGGTGCTCGACTTCATCGCGCATCGACCCGACATGCAACTCTGGCCCGGCAATCCGCAGCGCTACGGGCTCGGGCTGTGGAGCTCGCGGCCGGCGACGATCGCCGTCGAGGTGGGGATGTTCCTCGCGGGAGGCTGGCTCTACTGGCAGGCGACCGCCGGCAAGCGAAGGCGCGGCGTGTGGATCCTCTTCGGCGTGCTGCTCGCGGTCGGCATCGGCTCCAGCTTTGGGCCGGTGCCGCCCAACACGACCGCGCTGGCGGTGAGCGCGCTGGTGATCTTACCGGTAGCCGTGCTTGCGGGATGGCTCGAACGTCCGCGCGCGTAGCAGGCGTTGACGGCTGCGCCCCCGGTGCGTAGCTTCAGGACGTGATTCGTCGGTGGCCTCTGGCCCTCGCATCGCTGTTGGTGGCCATGGTTCTCTTGGGCGTGTTTTCGCTCTCAGACCTGTCACGCGCGACCGACCTGGTGAAACACACCGACGACGTGCGCGTCTCGCTCGGCGGACTCCTCTCTACCCTGGTGGATGCCGAGACCGGTGTGCGCGGCTACGTGATCGCCGGCGATCCGCAGTTCCTCGAGCCGTACGAGCGCGCGCTGTCGACGTGGCAGGCACAATTCGACCAGGTCCGCGCCCTCACGGCCGACAACGCCGATCAGCACCAGCGACTGAACCGACTGCTCCTGTTCGTCGGAGAGCGGCTGTCGAACCTGCGCTCCTTGCGTGACGCGGGCAAGGGTGGCGCGCAGCTCTTGCCGGCGATCCGCGACGGCAAGCGCTCGATGGACGAGGTGCGCGCCGTGGTCGCCGAGATGGACCGCGAGGAACGGCGCCTCGCCGAGATCCGGCAAGGTGAAGTGATCCGCCGGTGGCGATGGACGATGACGTTCTTCGTCGGCAGCGCGCTGGCATTCCTGCTGGTGGTCGGGGCGGCCCTGGTCCAGCGGCGCGACGCAGACCAGAAACGGCATCGCGCCGAGGAGGTCACCCGCGCGCGCGAGTTGTTCAGCGTGGTCCTCCAGGGCGTGGACATCGGGATCACCGTCCAGGACCCGGGCGGACGGCTGGTCTACGCCAACGAAGCGGCGGCGAAGCTGATCGGATACGACTCACCCGACGCGCTGCTCGCGGCTCCGATGACGGAAGTCGTGGGCCGGTTCGAGATGTTCAACTTCGACGGGACGCCCTTCCCCGCGGAGCAGATGCCGGGCAGGGCGGCGCTCGAGGGCCGGTCGAGCGAGGAGATCCCGCTTCGGTTCAGGGTGCGCGGCACGCGCGAAGAGCGCTGGTCGCTGGTGCGATCGGTGCCGGCCAAGGATCTGTCGGGCAAGCGCGTGCTCTACGCGATCAACTTCTTTCGCGAGATCACCGACGAGATCCGCGAGAAACATCAGCGCACGTTCCTGTTGCGCGCCGCGGACGAGCTGGGCTCGTCGCTGGACTACGAGAAGATGCTCGCGACCGTCGCCAAGCTCGCGGTGCCGGTGCTGGCCGATTGGTGCGCCATCGATCTCGTCGAAGGCGATCGGACCAGGCGCGTCGCAATCGCGCACGTCGACCCCGCCAAGCTCACCTTCGTCGAGGAGCTGGAGCGTCGCTATCCGAGCGACCCGAACGCCAAGACGGGCGTCCACGAGATCCTGCGGACCGGCAAGCCCGAGTTCATCCCGGCGATTCCCCACGAGCTGCTCCGCGCGGCTGCCGTCGACGAGGAGCACCTCAGGCTAATCGATCAGCTTCACCTCTCGTCCTACATCGGCGTTCCCTTGACGGTGCACGGGAAGACCATCGGCGTCCTGACCATCGCGATGGCGGAGTCCGGGCGCAATCACACGGAGAAGGATCTCGAGCTGGCGCAACAGCTGGCAGGTCGGGCAGCGCTCGCGATCGACAACGCGCGCCTGCTCCGCCAGGTCGAGCAGGCCCATGCCGTCGCGACCTCCCAGCGCGATCTGAGCGAAGAACGCTTTCGGCTCATGGTGGAGAGCGTGACCGACTACGCCATCATCACGCTCGATCGCGACGGCAAGGTGACCACCTGGAACCGGGGCGCGGAACGCATCAACGGATACCGGGGCCAGGAGATCATCGGCCAGCACTTCTCTCGCTTCTATCCCGAGGAGTACGTGCGCGCCGGCGAGTGCGACCGCGAGCTACAGACCGCGGTTCGCGAAGGCCGCCTGGAGATCGAAGGAGAGCACGTCCGCAAGGACGGGGCGCGCTATCTGGCGAACGTGGTCATCACGCCGGTGACCGACGCGAGCGGCCAGCTGGTGGGCTTCGCCAAGATCACGCGCGACCTGACCGAGCGGAAGCGCGCCGAGGAAGACTTGGCAGCCGAGGTGAACCGGCGGAGCGAAGCCGAGGCCGAGTCCCAGTTCGCGCAGACCTTCATCGGCATCCTCGGCCACGACCTTCGCAATCCGCTCAACGCGATCATGATGGCCGCGAGCTTGATGAAGCGAAAGGGGAACGTTGGGGACGCCAAGACGATCGACCGCATCCTGTCGAGCACGCAGCGCATGACCAACATGGTTGCGCAGCTACTCGATCTCACACGCAGCCGACTGGCCGGCGGCATCCGCGTGGAAAAGAGACCGACCGATCTGGGCGCCGTCATCACCGGCATCATCGACGAGCTGCGCCTGGTCTACCCCAGCCGGGACATCCGCTTCGATTCGCCCACCGGCGGGAGCGGCTCGTGGGACAAAGATCGCCTGGCGCAGGTGGTTTCCAATCTGATCGGAAACGCGCTCGAGCACGGTGACCCTTCCAAGCCGGTCACGGTGCGCGTCTCGGCCCGCAAGGACGCGACCGTTCTCACCGTGCACAGCTTCGGCCCACCGATCCCGTCCGAGCTGATCCCGGTGCTCTTCGATCCGTATCGACAGAGCGCCGTGCGCAGCGAACGCTCCAAGGGACTGGGTCTCGGCCTGTTCATCACCCAACAGATCGTCGCCGCGCACGGCGGCAGCATCGAGTGTCGCTCCACCGACGCCGAGGGAACCACGTTCACCATTACCCTACCGACTTTGGTATCTTGAGAGAGAGACATGCCGACACCAAACGAGATCATTCTGATCGTCGAAGATGAAGCCGAGTCGCGCGACACGCTGCGCGAGCTACTGGAGCTCGAAGGCTACACCGTCGAGACGGCCGCGAACGGGAAGGCCGCCCTCGCCATCCTCGAGAACGTCGAACCCTGTGTCGTGCTGCTCGATCTGTTCATGCCCGTCATGGATGGACTTCAGGTCCTCGATCAGCTTCGAGCCGACGGACGGCTGGCGACGCTGACCGTCTTGATCATCACCTCCGCGGCGCACCGCGCGCCCGCCGGCCTGCCCGTCTTCGAGAAGCCGCTCGATCTCGACAAGCTGATGCGCGCCGTCAACGCCGTCTGCTGACATGATCGACGACGTCCGTGCGCTCACGCGCTCCTTTTCGCGCGACGAAGCCTACCCCGCGGCGAACGTCGCGAAGCTGGTCGAGGCGCGCGTCCTCGCCGCGCCGTTTGCGCCGTCGCTCGGCGGCGCCGGGATCGCCTTGCGCGAGGCGGTCGAGATCATCGAAGCGATCGCCGAGGCGTGCCCGGGAACCGCGCTGCTCGCCACCATGCCGCTCGGCCTCGCCGGCGGCCTGGCCAGCGCCCCCGAGCTGGCGCCGCCCGCGCATCGCGAAGCGACGCTCGCCCAGCTCGAAGCGATCGCCGCCGAGTACCGCGCCGGGAAGATCTACGCCGCGTGCAACTCGGAGAAAGGCGCGGGCGGCTCGCTCGCCGCCACCAGGACGATCGCGAGGAGGGCCGCTGCGGGTGGGTTCGCGCTGACGGGCGAGAAGATCCTCGGGTCGTTCGGCAGCCACGCGGACGTCTTCTTCTCGACGGCGAAGCCGACGGCCGACGAGCTGCCCGGCTGCGGCGTGGTCGAGTTCTTCCTGGTCCCGACGCGCGCCGGGGGCGTGGACATCCTCGACGATTGGAACGGCTTCGGGATGCGCGGCACCGAGAGCCACACCGTCCGCTATCAATCCGCGCAGCCGGCGACGCCGCTCGGCTTCCCGGGATTCATCGAGACCGCGCGCCCGCTCGAATACTGGTTCTGCCTGTTCGCCGCCATTCCGCTCGGCTGCGCGCTGTCGATGCTGCGCACCCTCGGCTCACCTGCGCCGGCGTCGCCCGCGCTGCGGCTGCGCCTGGCGGAGGCGCAGATGCGCTACGAAGCGGCGCGCGCCTACCTGCTCGATTCGGCGTCGCGATCCCGGCCGGGCGGCGACGCCGCGTATCGAGCGCGGGTGCTGCGCACCAAGACGTTCGTGTCGCAGGAGGCGACGCGCATCTGCGCCGACCTGTTCGCGCTGGGCGGCGGACGACACTACGTCCGCGGCGGTCGCCTGTCGGGCGCGATGGCCGACGTCTTCGCGGGCACAGCGCTCCGTCCGCCGCTCCCGCTGGCGCTCGATGCGCTGGTCGAGGCGTTCTCGGTTTCGGACTGGTGAACACCGCTCCGCGGCGCGGCGACCCGGCGTTGCGGGAATTCCACACCGCGGCCAGCTGGTCGTAGGTGAGCCGGCGAAGGCCCGGCGCGTCGAGGTTGGGGTCGACGAAGATCACCTCGCGGCGGGCGGCGTCATAGCCCGCTGCGACCAGCGTGTGCCCACCGAAGAGCGTGGTGTCGAGGAGCACCGGCCAACCGGCGTCGAGGCTCTGCTCGAGCTCGGCGACGCCGGTGGTGAAGCCCGCCTGGTCGTTGTCATAGCTGTGAACCCGCCACTGGTAGCCGAGCGAGGTCATGCCACGCAGCAGGTCTGTGAAGAAAGTGATCGTGTAGAAGGTGAACGGGGCGGCGGGATCGTACGCGCGCCCCATGGCGCGCGCCTTGATCTCGCGCGGGCTGTGCGGGTCGCCGAGCCAGGCGAGCACCATCGCCGCCGACGTCGGGACGCACAGGTTCGGCTCCTGGCGCAAGTGGCGCAACGGAATCCAGGCGCTGTGGCCCGGCTTGCGCGGCGGCGGCGAAAAGCGCGCCTGGCCGACCACGCCGATCAGGTTGCCGGCCGGCGCGGGCTGGGTCTGCGCTTGACTCGCAGCCGACCCCAGCGCCACGCAGGCGACGAGCACACCAGCCCGGTGGACGCAGCCGCCGCTCATCTGAGTAGATGCCCGATTCGGCCCAGGCGCACGCCTTCGGGTTGCCCGCGCGACCACCACACCACCATCGCGCGCCCGCGCACCAGATTGAGCGGCACGAATCCCCAGTAGCGCGAATCCGACGAGTTGTCACGATTGTCGCCCATGACGAACAGCTGCCCCTCGGGCACGCGCACCGGGCCGAACCCGCGCGCCCGCTGCGTCGGATCCTGCAGCGTGGTGAACACCGCGCCGCCGAGCTGCTGCTGGTAGGCTTGCGCGTCGCCCGCGAACCAGTGTTGCCCCGCTTCGTCGAAGTCGTAGTAGCGCAGCGGCCCCTGATCGCGCCGCGCGACCGCGGTGCCGTTGACGTAGACCACGTTGTCGCGCAGCTCCATGGTGTCACCACCGACGGCGACCACGCGCTTGATCAGATCCTCGTGCTCGCTCTTCGGGTGGCTGAAGACGATGATCTCGCCGCGCCGTGGCGGCCGGATCTGCGTGCCAACCTTGAGGTCCGTGAACGGGATGCGCAGCCCGTACACCATCTTGTTGACCCACACGTGATCGCCGACCTGCAGCGTCGGGATCATCGAGCCCGACGGGATCTGGTACGCCTCGACGACGAACGAGCGCAACAAGAGCGCGATGAACACCGCGCCGCCGATCGACTCGGCGTACTGCCGCACCGCCGACTTCTTGGCAAACGCCAGCTCCCCATCGAGCAGCGCCTCGACGTCCTGCGCCGCCCGCTCGACCTCGTCGCGCTCCCGCAGCGCCCGCGCGAGCTCCGCCGTGCGCTCCGCAAGCCGCCCGGCCTGCTCTGCCCGCAGCCGGTGCGCATGGCGCCGCCCGACCCGCCGCGCCTCCTTCATTAATAGGCGCGCCTCCCGCCGCACCCGCCGCCGAGCCCGAGACGCCACGTAGCGCTGCCATAGGGTCATGGTGGGCCAACACGCGCCCACGTCCGTCTATTCCGGCCCCGATTGGGCTGGCGGGTGGTGCTCGGACGGGAGAGCCTACCGCGATGGACTATGCGAACAGGACGACCACTCCCTCGACGTGGTTGCCACTTCGACTGGGCCGCGCGATCTGGCGCCAGGGCGCGCGTACGCCGCGATGCCCCGACACCCCTCGTCTCGACGGCAAGCTCGCGGTCGTCACTGGAGGGAACGCGGGGATCGGCCTGGAGATCAGCCGTGGGTTGGCCAAGCGCGGGGCCGAGGTCATCATCGCGGCGCGCGGCGCATCCACGGCCGCCGAGGCCTGCGACCAGATCGCTCGCGAGACCGGGTCGTCGATCCGCTACCTACCGCTCGACCTGTCGAACCTCGATTCGGTGGTCACGGCGACGGAAAACCTGCTGGCGCTGGTCCGGGATCGCGCCGTTGACATCCTGGTCGCGAACGCGGGCATCTGGCCGCAAGACTACGCCGCCTCCGCGCAGGGTCATGAGATCGCGTTCGCCGTGAACATCCTGGGCCACCACGTCCTGGTGAGAAGGCTGCTCGATCGAGGCCTCCTGCGCGACGGGCGCGTGGTGATCTTGACCGGCGATATCTACATCCGGGCGCGCGAGTGCACCTCCGACTTCGCCTACCAAGGCTCGCGCGGCGGCGGCCTCGCCTACAGCCGCAGCAAGCTCGGAAGTCTCTGGTTCGCCGGCGAGCTCCAGCGGCGTCATCCAGCTCTGCAGGTCTACGTGGTCCACCCCGGCGTGGTGGCCAGCGGGCTCGGCGGCGGCGCGTCCTCGGGCTTCGGAGCGTTCATGAGGCGCACCATGTTGATCGATGCTAAAGCCGGCGCGCAAACGCCGCTGTGGTGCGCGACCCAGCCCAATCTGGTTCGCGGCGCCTACTACCACAACACGATGGGCCGCATCGAGTTGCCCCAACAGGACCCCGCCGCCGACGCGCAGAAAGCATCCACGCTATGGGCCCGACTGGAGGAGCTCTCCACCCCCTTCGTCTAGAACCGGCCGCTCGCCGAAAATGCTAGCCGCCGAGCTTGATGCCGAAGTAGCTCACCGCCTCGGGCGGCTTCTTTCCCTTCGCCGGCGCCGGCGCGTCGGTCTCGAGCAGAAACGACGGCGGCGGGCCTTTTTCGCCCCTCTTGCGCGAGGTCACCACCTTGATGATCTGGCCCACCTTGACGTCGGCGGCCGAGCGATCGGTGAACACGCGCGGGTCGAGCTGGAACTCGACGACGTGGCTGCCGGCCATCACGCAGTGCGAGATGTAGACCGGTGTCCCGTCGCGTTCATACTGGGAGATGCGGCCGCTGTTGGTGCACTTGAAGTCTGGCTCGGACCACTTCTCCTTCTTGAACGAGACCTCGATCCCGTCCTTGCTCTTCTTCACCGCGCCCACCCGCCCCTGCTCGATCATGTGCCCGTTCGCCCGGTAGTCTTCCTCGGAGACGCCGCCTTTGCCGTCATAGACCTCGTTCAACGTCGAGACGCTGTCGAACCGGTTGTTGAGCGTCCAGGTGATCGCGGCCGACACCACATCGCTGCTGAAGTCCGGATGCTTGCGAACCGTCACCCCGCTGTCGGCCAGGCTCCAGAACGCCGCGGTGTACGGGCCGGCGGCAAACCGCCCGCTCTTGAGGATCTCGCGTTCGGCGGCGGCATCCGCCCAGCGCCCCTCGACCGCGTCGCACAGGATCAACCGGGAGAACAGCGGGTAGCCGACCACGTCCGTCGCCGCGCTCTTGACGTCGTCCTTGGTCTTCCGCTTCTGGCCGACGAGGTACTCCTTGAACGTCTTGCGCAGCTCCTCGCAGCCGATCGCGTTCGGCTGGTCGAACCGGGCCTTGTCCGAGAGCGCCATCATCTTGTCTTCGACCGCATAGGCGAGATCGAGCGCGGCCTTGTGATCCTGATAGACCTTGCTCCAGTCGGTGAACGCACGCTCGGCCCCCTCGATCGCCTTGGTCATTGCGGGATCGCGCTTGGCGTCCTCGCGGACCAGCTCGCCCCAGGTCTTGGCCATGTTCATGGCGTCGCCAAACAAGACGATCGCGCGCCCTCTCAGCAGGCCGGTCAGCCCGAGCGCGGCGATCTCGGCATCGAGCGCTTTTCGGTCCATGCGCGAGATCAACAGGCTCAACAGCGGGTAGACCTCGCCGGCCTCGTGTCGCATCATGCTGAAGTCGTCACGCTTGGGCTCGTACGACGGAAGGCCGTGCACGAGGTACCAGGCGCGCGCGATCTCCGACACCCGCTGGTCCGGACGCTCCAGCGACAGCAGGTTGTCCAGCGGCGACTCGGCGGCCGTCATCGAGCTGCCCCGCCCGAGCCGGTCCTTCGTGCACAACGCCTGGATGATCGCGTACTTTTGCCGGCCCTGCGCCGACTGGGAGCGCGGCGCGTCAGTCAGCTTGGCGCACGACTCCTCCTGCAGCTTGTTCAGATCGGGATGAGCGGCGTACAGCTTCAGCGCCTCGCGATCGTCTTTTTCCGACAGCCCCGTGTAGTTGATCCAGCTCTGGCGGTAGTACGCGACCTGCTTTTGCACGTCCGCGTTGTTGGGAAAGTCGCACGCCAGCCCGGCGATCAGCGGCAGACCCCACTCACCGATCCCGCCGGTCAACTGCCTGACGAAGCTCCCCAGCTTGCGCTCTACACAATGGTCGTCGCAGCCACTGTGATCCTCGCCCTTGTAGCCGCCGCACCAATCGGGCTTCATGGGCTTGACCACGTCGCGGCCGGGCTCCGGCTTGAACACCTTGAACTCATCGAACTCGGCGCGCGCAGGCGTCCCCACCCCCAACAGCAGCGTGCCCATCACCAACCCCAACCCTCTGGTCGCGCTCATCGGACCCTCCTCAAGGTGTCGCATCCTACGCAGGAAATGGATCGAACGCGAGCGCTGGAGGATCGGGCCGGCGTCGCGCAGCGACCACTGAAATAGAAAACCCGCTGAACCTTTTGGGCTCAGCGGGCTTTGGTTCGTGACCCCACCGGGAATTGAACCCGGGATTCCGACGTGAGAGGCCGGCGTCCTAACCGCTAGACTATGGGGCCGTGGGACCGACCTGGAATCGGCCCCGGTTCGGGGACAAGGATTCGAACCTTGATAGGCAGATCCAGAGTCTGCCGTCCTGCCATTAGACGATCCCCGATCAAGCGCGCGAAGGGATTTATCCTGGGGGCGGTGGCCTGTCAAGCGGGTTCCGTGATAGCGTGCCGATTTCCACATGCACACCACGCTGTTGCTGGTACGGAACGGGGCGACCGAGTGGAGCCGGGAGCGCCGGGTGGCGGGGCGCCGGGACATCGGGCTGTCGGTCGAAGGGCGCGCCCAGGCCGAGGAGCTCGCCGCGCGGCTCAAGGGGGTCGACGTGGCCGAGGTGCTGTCGTCGCCGCTCCCGCGCGCGTTCGAGACCGCCGAGCTGATCGCGACCTCGCACGACAATGAGGTCGCGCGCGACCCGCGGCTGACCGACTTCCATGCCGGCAAGTGGGAGGGCATGAAGTACGCCGACGTGAGCGTGTCGGACGAGTACAAGCGCTTCCTGGTCAGCCCGCTCTCGGACGCGATCCCGGGCGGCGAGACGCTGCACGCGGCGCGCGATCGCATGGTCGGATCGATCGATCAAGCGCTGGGCGACAACGAGCTCGGCGCGAACATCATGGTCGTCTCGCACGCCGGCCCGTTGCGCGTGCTGATCGCGCACTACCTCGGCATGGATCTCGCGAACTACCACCGCCTGCGCATCTCGCCGTGCTCGGTCACCGCGCTGCGCTTCGAGACCGAGCACGGCGTGCCGCGCGTGTTGGCGATCAATTGTATGGGCGACGTCAACCCGATCATTCGCTGAGACTGGGAGGGGCCATGACGGTTTCGATCGGCGGTCACCTGGTGGCGCACGCGCTGGCCAAAGAGGGCGTGCGCTGCGTGTTCACGCTGTGCGGCGGGCACGTCGCGCCGATCTACGACGGCTGCCTGCGCGAGAACATCGACATCGTCGACACCCGGCACGAGCAGGCGGCGACGCACGCGGCCGATGCCTGGGCCCGGCTGACTCGCGGGCCGGGCGTGACCATCGTCACCGCCGGGCCGGGCGTCACCGACGCGGTGACCGGCGTGGCCAACGCGCGGCTGGCCAACTCGCCGCTGGTGGTCCTCGGCGGCGCGGCCGAGCTGCGGCTGGCCGGGCGCGGCGCGCTGCAGGAGATGGAGCAGGTCCCGCTCATGCGCACCGTTACCAAGTGGGCGCAGACAGTCACCGATCCGCGCCGGCTGCCGGAGATGGTGCAGACCGCCATCCGTCACGCGGTCTCGGGCGTGCCGGGGCCGGTGTTCCTCGAGCTGCCGTTCGACGTGCTGACCGCGCAGGTGGAGAGTCCGATCGAGCCCGAGCCGCTCGCGCCGCAGCCGCGCTCGCCCGGCGATCGCGACGAGGTCGAGCGCGCCGCCGAGCTGATCGCCAAGGCCGAGCGGCCGGTGCTGTTCGTCGGCTCGCAGATCTGGTGGGACGACGCGGCCACGTCGCTGCGCGCGCTGGTCGGCGCGTTGTCGATCCCGACGGTCATGAACGGAATGGGGCGCGGCGCCCTGCCCGCTTCGAATCCGCACGCGCTCAATCTCGCGCGCAAGCTGGCGTTTCGCTCGACCGATCTTTTGATCGTCGTCGGCACGCCGCTCGACTTCCGCGTCGGCTACGGCGCGGGCATCAACCAGGACGCGAAGATCATCCAGATCGATCGCGATCCCGCGCAGATCGGAAAGAATCGCCGCGCCGACGTGGGCATCGTTGGGGATGCGCGATCGATCCTGGCGCAGCTCGAAGCCGCCGCCACCCGGCTGGGCGCGCGCCCGGAGCGCTTTGCACCGTGGGCCGAGACCCTGCGCGCCGGCGAGGACAAGCAGCGACGCGAGCTGGCCGGGTACGAGCAGTCGAACGAGCGGCCGATCAATCACTACCGGCTCGCGCGCGCGATCGCCGACTCGATCGACGAGGACACCATCGTCATCGGCGACGGCGGCGACTGCGTGGCGCTGGCCGCCAAGGTGCTCGCGCCCGAGCGCCCCGGGCACTGGCTCGATCCCGGCCCGCTCGGCTGTCTCGGCGTCGGCGCGCCGTTCGCGCTGGCCGCCAAGAAGCTGTATCCCGAAAAGAAGGTGCTGGTGCTCTCGGGCGATGGCTCGTTCGGGCTCAACGGCTTCGACTTCGAGACCTGCGTGCGCTTGAAGCTGCCGGTCACGGTGGTGGTCGCCAACGACGCCGCCTGGGGGCAGATTCGCGGGCCGCAGATCATGATCTTCGGGGCCGAGCGCGCGCCCGCCACCAAGCTCGCCCCGACCCGCTACGACCGCGTAGTGGAGGCGTTCGGCGGCCGCGGCCACCATATAGAGGATCCGGCGCAGCTGGTTCCGGTGCTCAAGGGAGCCCTCGCCTCGGACCAGGTGACGTGCATCAACGTCGCGATAGATCCCGACTTTGTGCTCCGGACTGGCGGATCCAAGCTGAGTGTCTAAGACAACCCCCACTTGACACATTGATCTCGGTGAGTTAATCGAAAGCGCGACTTTTCATTGCGCCGACAAGAGGGAGAGAAACCACATGCTTCGTAATTTTTCCATGATCGCCCTGGGTGTTGTGCTCGTCGCGGGCTGCGACGAGAAGAAGTCTGAACCGACGCCGCCGCCGCCCGTACCGGCCGCTGCGCCGACTCCGGCCGCCGCACCGAGCGCCGCCGCTCCCGCCGCCGCCGCCGCCCCCGCGGGTGGCAAGGGCGACGTCAAGGGCACCGTCACGATCACCGGCAAGGCGCCGGAGATGGCCGACCTCAAGCGGACCACCGATCCGTTCTGCGGCAAGACCAAGATGAAGGACGAGGAAGTCGTCGCCACCAAGGACGGCAAGCTCGCCAACGTCCTCATCCACATCAACGGCGCCCCCGCCGCCGAAGCGCCCAAGGACACCGCGACGATCGCGCAGGAAAACTGCATGTATCGCCCGCGCGTGCAGGGCGTCGTCGCCGGCCAGACGGTCGCGATCAAGAACGGCGACCCGACGCTGCACAACGTCCACACCTACAAGGGCACCTCGACTCTGTTCAACCAGGCGCAGGTCCCGAACACGCCGAGCATCGAGAAGAAGTTCACCGACAACGGCGCGATGCTCAAGTTCAAGTGCGACGTTCATCAGTGGATGACCGGCTACGTCTGGGTGCAGAACAACCCGTACTTCGCGGTCTCCGGCGCGGACGGCACGTTCAGCATCAAGGGCGTCCCGGCCGGCAAGTACGAAGTCGAGGCGTGGCATGAGCGCTTCGGCACCAAGAAGGGCGAAGTCACCGTCGTCGACGGCAAGCCCGCCGAAGTGAAGTTCGAGTTCACCGGCTCCGAGACCGCCACCGCCAAGTAACGTCTGAACGGGGACGGTCCTCGAGGGCCGTCCCCGAGCAGGTTCACACGATGTCCCTGCACCGCTTTTCCGCCATTACCGCGTCGCTCACCTTCGTGCTGCTCGTCATGGGCGGCCTGGTCCACAACACGCGCTCGTCGCTGGCGTGCCCGGACTGGCCGTTGTGCTATGGCTCGCTCCTGCCCAAGATGGAAGGCGGGATTCTCATCGAGCACAGCCACCGAATCGTCGCGACCACGGTCGGGCTGTTGACCATCGTGCTCTTGGTGTGGCTGTGGCGGCGCGGCATGAAGTGGCTGGGCATCGCCGCGCTCGCCTGCGTGATCGCGCAGGGCGTGCTCGGCGGGCTCACCGTGATCTACCGCCTGCCGACGATGGTCTCGACCGCGCACCTGGCGGTCTCGCAGCTGTTCTTCTGCATCCTGTTGTACATCGTGCTGCGAACACGCACCGCCGTCGCGCCGTCGCCGCTGCCCGACAACGTGCGGCGCATGACCGCGTGGGCGGCCGGGCTGGTGTATGCGCAGATGCTGGTCGGCGCGCTGATGCGGCACCTGGGCGCGGGCCTGGCGTGCACCGAGATTCCGCTGTGCCGCGGCTCGGCGTGGCCGGCGGGCGCGGTGCCTGCGCTCCAGTTGCATATGTTCCATCGGTTGTTCGCGCTGCTGGTGCTCGGGTACGTGATCGGCACCGCGATCGTCACCTTCCGCGCCGCGCGCGGACGGACGGTGGTGCGCGCGCTCGCGGTCGCGGCGCCGCTGCTGGTGGTCGTGCAGATCACGCTCGGCCTCTACTCGATCACCTCGTTCCTCGACGTGGTGCCGGTGACCGCGCACCTCGGCGTCGCCGCGCTGCTGCTCGCCGATCTGGTCTCGCTGCACCTGATCGCGCGCGGCCCGCTCGGCGTGCGCGCCCCGGCGGCCGACGGGCCGTACGCCGCGCCGGTGACCACGTGAAGACCGCGGCATTGCAACGCACCGGCGCCCTCGCCACCGTCTCGGCGATCGTCGAGCTCGGCAAGCCACGCATCACGTTCATGGTGCTGGTGACCACGCTCACCGGGCTGTACCTCGCGCCCGGGCCGCACCCGTTGGCGCTGGTGCTGGCCACGCTCTTCGGCGTCACGCTGGTGGTCGCCGGCGCCAACGCGCTCAACATGTACCTCGAGCGCGACGTCGACGCGCTGATGACCCGCACGCGCAACCGCCCGCTGCCGTCGGGACGGATGGCGCCGCCGGTCGCGCTCGCGTTCGGCGTGGCCGCGAGCGCCGTTGCGGTGCCGCTGCTCACCTTCGCGGTCAACCCGCTCACCGGCCTGCTCGCGGGGCTGTCGCTGGTGATCTACGTGCTCGCGTACACGCCGCTCAAGCGCCGCTCGACCGCCGCGCTCTTGGTCGGCGCGATCCCGGGCGCGATGCCGCCGCTGATGGGCTGGACCGCCGCCACCGGCACGCTCGCGCCGGCCGGCATCGCGCTGTTCCTGATCTTGTTCGTGTGGCAGCTCCCGCACTTCATCGCCATCTCGCTGTTCCGCGCCGACGAGTATCGCGCCGCCGGGTTGAAGATCGTCCCGGTCGAGCGCGGCATCGCCGGCGCCAAGGAGCGCATCGCGCTCTACTCGCTGCTGATGATGGCGGTCTCGCTGCAGGTGGTGCGCACCGGCATCGGCGGCGCGTTCTACCTGGCGTCGGCGCTCGCGCTCGGCGGCGGCCTGGTGGCCCTCGGCGTCTACGGGCTGTCGCGCGAAGCCGGCAATCGCTGGGCGCGTTGGTATTTTTTCTACACACTGATCTACCTGCCCGCGCTCCTGGTCGCGCTCGTCCTCAGCCGCCCATGATTCCGTTTCTGCGGCTCGAGGGGCTGACGCGGCGCTTCGGCGATCGCGTGGCGGTCGACGGGCTCACGCTCGACATCGCGCGCGGCGAGACCTTCGGCTTCCTGGGACCGAACGGCGCCGGCAAGTCGACGACGTTTCACCTGCTGACCGGCCTGCTCGCGCCCGACGCCGGCCGCGTGCTCATCGACGGCCAGCCCGCGCCGCCCACCGATCCGCGCATGCGCCGGCGGCTCGGCGTGGTGTTCCAGGAGCCGAGCCTCGACGACAAGCTGACCGGGATCGAGAACCTGCGGCTGGGCGCGGCGCTCTACGGCCTGACCGGCAAGCCCGCCGCCGCGCGCATCGAGCGCATGCTCGAGCTGGTCGAGCTGCGCGATCGCGCCGGCGAGCCGGTCGAGCGCTACTCGGGCGGCATGCGGCGCCGGCTCGAGATCGCGCGCGTGCTCTTGCACGATCCCGAGATCTTGATCATGGACGAGCCATCGCGCGGCATCGACGCGGCCACACAGCGGCGCATCTGGCAACAGCTCGACGAGCTCAAGCATTCGCGCCGCCTCACCATCCTGCTCACCACGCACCAGCCCGAGGAGGCCGAGCACTGCGATCGGCTGGCGGTGCTCGACTCCGGCCGCGTGATCGCCTGCGACACCGTCGAGGCGCTCAAGAAGCAGGTGGGCGGCGACGTGATCACCATCGAGGCCGAGGGCGCGGACGAGGTCGCCAGGCAGGTGGCCGCGCTGACCCCGACGCCGCCGCGCGTGCTCGACGGCCGCGTGGTGATCGAGGCGCCGCAGGGCCACGCGCTGATCCCGCGGCTGGTCGAGCTGTTCGCGCCCGGCCGGCTCGCCTCCGTCGGCCTGCGCCGCCCGACGCTCGGCGACGTGTTCGTCAAGCTGACCGGCCGCGGTCTGGGAGCCAACTGATGGAGCGCGTCGAAGCGGTCGAGCACGCCCGCGAAGAGAAGCCGGCGAGCGCGCTGCAGCTCAACCTGGCGACCATCGCGGTGTTGGTGTCGCGCGACCTACGGCGTTTCTTCCGGCAGCGCAGCCGCGTGGTGGGTGCGCTGGTGCAGCCGCTCATCTTCTGGCTGGTGATCGGCTCCGGGCTGGCGGGCTCGTTCCGCATGCAGGGCGCCGAGCAGATCGGCTACCTGCAGTATTTCTACCCCGGCATCATCATGCTGGTGGTGCTGTTCACGTCGATCTTCACCACCATGTCGGTGATCGAAGATCGCCACAAAGGCTTCCTGCAGGCGGTGCTGGTGGCGCCCGCGTCGCGCACCGCGCTGGTGCTCGGCAAGACGCTCGGCGGCGTGACCATCGCGCTCGCGCAGGCGGCGGTGTTCCTCGCGCTGTTGCCGCTGGCCGGCTTCGACGTGCGCGTAGTCGACTGGCCGCTGTGCGCGGGCATGTTGCTGTTCACGTCGATTGGTCTCTCCTCGATGGGCTTCGGGATCGCCTGGTGGCTCGACTCGACGCAGGGCTATCACGTGGTGATGAGCGTGCTCTTGATCCCGTTGTGGATCCTCTCGGGCGCGATGTTCCCGCTGCACGGCGCCGCCTCGTGGATCGGCTGGATGATGCGCCTCAACCCGATGTCCTATTGCGTGAGCGGAATCCGTCGCGCGCTCTATGGCGGCACGCCGGCAACCGTGGAGCTCGCCGTGGTCCTCGGCTTCGCGGTGGCAGCGACGGTCTGGGCCGCATACATGGCTTCGCGGCGCGGCAACAAGGCCGGATGAGCGCCGGCATGATCAAGCGCCCTTGGTTGTGGACGGTGTTCGCGGTCACGCTGTTGACCATCCCGGCGGCGGCGACCTTGGTGGCGCGCGCGCATCGCCGCCAGCTGCCGAGCTACGGTGCGGTCCCCACCTTCAACCTGACCGATCAGGACGGCGCGCCGTTTCAGTCGCGCGCGCTCGAGGGCAAGGTGTGGGTGGCCGACTTCGTGTTCACCAGCTGCTCCGAGGCGTGCCCGCGGCTCACCGAGGCGATGGCGCAGCTGCAGCGCTACCTCACCAACCGGGGCGCCGACGCGCGCACCCGCCTGGTCTCGTTCAGCGTCGACCCGGATCGCGACACGCCCGCGCGGCTCAAGGCGTACGCGACGGGCTTTCTGGCCAATCCCGCGCTGTGGACGTTCCTCACCGGTCCCGCGCAGGACATCCAGGACGCGGTGGTCAAGGGCTTCAAGCAGGGGCTCGAAAAAGAGAAGTCGACCGAGAACGCCGACGGCTTCACCATCCTGCACGGCACCAAGCTGGTGCTGGTCGACGGCAAGGGACAGATTCGCGGTTTCTACGACGCGACCGACGGCGTGAGCATGGCGCGGCTTCGTGAAGATCTCGCCGAGCTGCTCGAACACGGAGGCGTGTGATCTCATCCAATTCCAGCAGTCTCGGCGCGACGCTCGCGCTCCTCAACGCGACCCTCAACGGCACCGCCGCGCTGCTGCTGCTCGGCGGCTGGGTGGCGATCCGCCGCGGCGAACGGCGCCTGCACGGCTTCCTGATGGGCGGCGCGTTCATCGTCTCGACGGTGTTCTTGATCTCGTACCTGACGCGCGTCTACGTCTCGGGCACGCACCGCTACCCCGGCTCCGGCGCGTGGAAGGCGATCTACCTGGGCCTGCTCATCAGCCACATGATCCTGGCGGTGATCACGCCGCCGCTGGCCGTGCGCACGGTGTTCCTGGCCTGGAAGAAGCGCTTCGTCGACCACAAGCAGCTGGTCCGCTACACGCTGCCGATCTGGATGTACGTCTCGGTCACCGGCGTGCTGGTCTACGTGATGCTCTACCATCCGCCCGGCTGATCAGCCGATGGTGTCGCACTTGACGCCCTTGAGCGTGCCGAGGTTGTTCGACTCCTCGCACTCGGTCGAGGTGCCCTTGCCGGTGCCGTCGTCGTCGGCGTGCACCTCGACGTCGGTGGGGCTGGTGGGCGCATTGGCCCAGTCGCAGCCGACCACTTCGCAGGTGCCCGGCGCGAGCGTCATGGTGGTCATGCCGGTGCAGATCGGCGCGCCGCCCGCCGCCTTGGAGCCGTTGTAGAAGGTCACCGGCTCGCCGGCCGCCACCGGGCCGGTGCCGCGGTTGCAAATGCGCGCCTTCAAGTGCAGCGTGCCCGCGTCGCACGAGAGCGAGACCTGCACGCCGGGCGGTGCGTTGCCTGCCGCGGTCAGATCGGGGACGTTCTGCGGATCGAGCGCGCCCTGCACGTTCTGGCGGAAGTTGTTGAGCTTGGGATCCTTCCAGTTCTGCTTCCACGCCGAGGTCTTCGGGATGGTGCCGTCGTCGTTGACGTTGGTCACCGAGTACGCGTGCTGGTTCCAGATCGAGCGCGAGTCGACCCAGCGATCGAGCGCGTCGTGCAGGACCAGGATGCCGTGCTGCGCCGCGCCCGCCGGGTGGGTGGCGCGGCACACCTTGCCCTGCGCGGACGGACCGGCGATCGGATCGACGCAGTCGAGGCTGGCCGAGCCGCAGTCGGCGGCCAAGGTGCAGCGACAGCGGCCGTACGGGTCGGCGGCGTTCTCGCGCAGGCAGGTGGTGGTGCCCGGACAGTCGGCGCTCACGTCGCAGCGCACGCCGTCGTGGATCGGATCGAGCGCGGGGCACATCACCATGCAGTTCGAGTTCGAGGGGATGATCACCGCCGAGCGGAAGTTTCCTGCCACGTCGGCGACGATGGGGTTTTCGTACCAGGTGCACGACGTGTGGTACTGCGAGAACAGGACGTCGCCAGAGCGGCCGTCGTACACGCGCGAGAAGCACTCGTCGGCGTAGACCACCTCGGCCTTGCCGTCGCCGTCGAAGTCGAACACCGACGATCCGGTCACGTTCGACGAGGCGTCCTGCGAGGCGCGGAACCACAACACGCCGCCCGCGCCGCCGGTCGGACAGAACAGGTTCGCGGTGCCCGCGCAGTCGGGATCGAAGACCGCGTAGGCGGTCGCGCCGGCCACGCCGATCTCCACGCGCCCGTCGCCGTCGAAGTCGGCGATGGTCGGCGCGCCGCCGGTTCCGCGGGTCATCGCCGCGTCGGTCGCGGGCAGCGGGATCGGCCCGAACACCACGCGCCCGTCGAGCGTCTGCACGCGCACCATCGAGTCGCTCACCACCGCGAGCTCCGGCACGCCGTCGAGCTTGGTGCGATCGTCGAGCGCCGGGTTGGCGCCGAAGGTGCCGAAGTCGGCGAGCGCGACCTGGCCGATCGAAGGCCCGCTGATGCCGGCCGCGATCACCCACTTCTTGGTCGTCTTGTCGAAACGGAACGCCTCGCGCCCGTCGAGCATCTCGACCGATCCGTCGTTGTCCACGTCGGCCAGCACCGGATGGAGGAACTCCGAGTAGCTGGTGTTCGTGGTGGCGCCGTCGAGGAGCTGGCCCTGGTTGTCGTAGGCGGCCGGGTACGGCCCGTTCTGCACGATCTCGGGCTTGCCGTCGTCGTCGAGATCGTGCAACGCGAGCGAGTCCCAGTGGCAGCCGGTGGCGTTGAAGCTCGAGTAGTTGGTCCACATCTCGACGAACTTGCCCTGCGCGGGATCGAACTTGAAGCCCATCACCCCGCCGCCCTGGTGCTCGGTGACGATGTCGGGCCGGCCATCGCCGTCGATGTCACCGATCGCCGGCGTCACCGAACCGATGATCAACCCGGTGCCGGCGATGGCGAATTGCTCCAGGCAGGTGGCGCCGTCGAGCACGCGGATCACGCCATAGCAGCCGGGCTCCGCACCGCAGCCGCCGTCTTCGCAATTGTAGCTGACGAAGACGATCGACGGATGGAGGGTCGTCGGGTCGTTGTCGAAGTTGAAGTCCGCGACCAGCGGCGTGGACAACACGTTCTTGTGATCGGGGTACGGGTCGGACGCCGGCGGGCCGGTCCACTCGCACTGCGGCTTGGGCTCGAACAGGCCGAGCACTTGTAGCCGCTTGCACTGGGTGTTGAACGGACCGCGCGGCCCGATGCCGTAGGGGATGCACTCGCCCATCTCGCAGTAGCTGTCGTCTTCGCACGTGCCGTCGGTGGTGCACGCGGCCGGCGGATCGATGCACGAATTGAAGCGGCACACCTGGAGCGCCGGACAGCCGGGCGCGCAATCGCCGCCGTCGGCCCCGCTCATCATGCCGTCGCCGCCGCCGCCGCCGCCGTCTCCTCCGCCGGAGCCCGGCGAGGAGTCGCAGCCGAACGGCGCCAGGAGCACCACCAAGCCGAGCAGCCCGAGCGAAGAGGAGCGGTTCATGGTGCGTTCTCCTTTAGACCCCATGGGGTCCTTCTCCTCGGGTCTGAAGACCCTGGCGACCTGCCGAAGTCCGCGCGGAACCGGGGCGTTTCATCTGCTGCGACTGCGGTTGAGCAAGCAGCGCGCCAAGCCTGCTGCTAGGATCGGGACGTGCGCGGGTGGGCGATCTGGCTGGCGGTGGCGGGCGCGATCCCGGCGCGCGCCGACTCCCTGCCGACGGCGGCGGCGCACGAGGTCGTCCACGTGCCGGCGGCCGCCGACCCGGTGCGCGGGCCGCGTTTCGCGGCGGTCACCATCGACCTGTACCTCGCGTTCGGCCCGCCCGCCGCGTCGGCCGCGTGGGAGGTGGTGCGGCGCGCGGTCGAGCGCAACCCCGACGCGCGCGAGGTCGTTCACCTCACCAGCTATTCTTCGCCCGGATCGGACCTGGCGCTCGAGGCTGCGATGGCTGCGGGCGCCAGCGGCCGCTTCTTCGAATTCTGCGATCGGCTGCTGCGCGATCGCTCGCCCACGCTGACGCTTTCCGAGCTGGTGCGCATCGGCGCCGACGTGGGCCTCGACGCCAAACAGCTCGAGCCCGCGCTGCAGGCGCACACCTACCGGCCGCAGGTCGAGGAGCTGCGCGCGCGCGCCCACGGGCACATTCCCGGCGAGGTGTTCGTCAACCTCGATCGGCTGTGGGCCAACGAAGACGCGCTGGCGACGGCGATCCAGGCGGCGCGTCCACGCGCCCAGGCGCTGCTCGAGAGCGGCGTGCCCTTGAGCCGGCTCTACGAGCGGCTGCTCGACGAGCGCCGCAAGCGACAGACCGACACCGGCGACTCGCACGGGTCACCACGGCGCGTGCAGGTGGACCTGAGCGGCGCGCCCGCGCGCGGGCCTTCGCTCGCGCCGGTGACGGTGATCGTGTTCTCGAACCTGAGCTGCGCGCAGTGCGCCGACCTCGAGCTGCTGCTCGCCCGCGCTCGCGACAAGCACCCGGGCGCGATCCGCGAGGTGTGGAAGAACTGGGTGCCGCCCTACGCCTCCTTCGGCCTCGAGGCGACCGCCGCCGAGTTCGCCGTCGCTGCGCAGAATCAAGGGCGGTTCTGGGAGCTGCACGACCTCGCGCTGCCCGCCCGACCATCCGCCGCGCACCCGCGGCCGGGCAAGCCGGAGCTCGAGCAGATGGCCCGGACCGTCGGGATGGACCTCGGCCGGATGGCAGACGAACGCCGGCTGGGCACGCTGCGCGTGGCGCTCGAGCGCGATCAGGTCGAGCTGCGTCGACTGGGGCTCAACTACAGCCCCAGCCTGCTGGTCAACGGTGTGCTGCTGTCGGGCAGCGCGAACGAGGCGCGACTGGAGCAGCTGATCTCGGATGAGCTCGCGCGCGGCGTGCTCGACCGGCTCTCAGGGCCGTAAAAGGCTTGCGAAACAAGTGGGTGTGGGCGATGCTCGGGGCGCCCGCTTTGTCCAAAGCGTCGTGAGGGAGTCGCTTGGATCTCAAGTTCTTTGCCGCAACCGACGTCGGACGGCAGCGTGAACACAACGAGGACAACTACCTCGTAGATCCCAAGCTGCACCTGTTCGTCGTGGCCGATGGCATGGGCGGGCACGCGGCGGGCGAGGTGGCGTCGCAGATCTCGGTCCATGAGGTCTCGCGGGTGGTGCGCGAGAACGCGGACGTGATCTCCCGCTACACCGCCGCGCACGACATGAACGCGCGCCAGGAGATCCTGGTGATGATGGAGCACGCGGTGCAGACCGCCTGCCAGAGCATCTACTCGCGCGCGCAGATCGAGACCGAGAAGCGCGGCATGGGCACCACCACCTCGTCGCTCCTGATCGCCGGGGACCGCGGGTTCATCGCGCACGTCGGCGACTCGCGCATCTACCTGTTGCGCCAGGGACAGGTGCATCAGCTCACCGAAGATCACTCGCTGATCAACGAGCTGGTGCGGCGCGGCAAGATCAAGCGCGACGAGATCGACGGCT
The DNA here is from genome assembly GCA_003170275.1 of Myxococcales bacterium. Taxonomy (GTDB): domain Bacteria; phylum Myxococcota_A; class Polyangia; order Palsa-1104; family Palsa-1104; genus PALSA-1104. Next base: position 66,237 of record PNAM01000046.1, on the reverse strand, counting down.
CGCCGTACGCCAAGTACAAGAACGCGGTCACGCGCGCGGTCGGCGCCTACGAGAGCGTCGAAGTCGACACCATGGACTTCGAGGTGCTGCCCGGCGATCAGTTCCTGATCTGCTCGGACGGCCTCCACCACTACCTCAAGGAAGGCGACGTCCCCGAGATCCTCACCGCCGACGACGTGGCCGATGCGCCCAAGACCCTGGTCGCGCTCGCCAACGCGGGCGGCGGCCACGACAACATCACCGCGGTGGTGGTGCGCGTCGAGGCGGGCGAGGCCAAGGAGTCGGCGGCGCGCGCCAGCGATCTGGCCAACCGCGTCGAGGTCCTCAAGCGGATGCCGCTGTTCAAGCACCTCACGTACAAGGAGATCATGCGGCTCCTGAACGTGACGGTGGTCAAGGACTACAAGCCGGGCGAGCCGATCATCAAGGAAGGCTCGGACGGCGAGGAGCTGTTCATCATCCTCTCGGGCAAGGTGCGGCTGCACAAGGCCGAGGCGTTCATCACCCACCTCGAGCGCGGCGCGCACTTCGGCGAGATGGCGCTGGTGGATCGCTCCAAGCGCTCGGCCTCGGCCACCGCCGACGAGCCGAGCCGCGCGCTGATGCTGCGCCGCCGCGATTTCTACGAGATCATCCGCAAGGAGCCGGTGCTCGCGACCAAGCTCCTGTGGTCGTTCGTGCAGGTGCTGACCGAGCGCCTGCGCAAGACCACCGAAGACCTGTCCGGCGCCCGCCTGGAAGCGCAAGCCGTCGACATGTCCGAGGACGTCCTGTTCGAAGAAGGCGACAAGCGCTCGAACTGACCGTAACGCGCTATCGGCTGGACATCAGGTCGGCGATCTCGGTGGCCAGGCGCTTGGGATCGGCGGACGGGGCCAGGCGCACGCGCTTGTCCTCCGCGATCAGGATGCCGCGCTCGACGAAGTAGGCGACGGCGTTCTGGTAGTTGGTGTCGGTGCAGGCCTCGCGTCGCTCGAGCTTGCCGGTGTAGAACAGTTTCTCGCCGAGATCGTGGATGCGGCGGACGAGGTCTTTGGTTGCGAGCGGCGCGGTCATGGTTTCGAGGCCGCGGGCAGCGACCCAATAGGCCTCGACGAAATCGCGCAGCTGGCCGGCGAGCAGCGCCAGCTTGTCGGGCGCGCCGGCGCGAAAGGCCTCGGCCGAGTCGCCGACGATCTCGGGCTTGAGCAGCCCGGCGGCGACCAGGCCGGCCACCGTCGAATCGAAGATCGCCTCGAAGGTCTCGCCGACGCGGTAGGAGAACTCCAGCTTGAGCAGCCGCGACAGGCGCAGCGTCCGCTCGCGCAAGAGGCCGCGCGCCACGATGCGATCGGCGCCGGCCGCCTCGGGCGCGGCGCCCAGCAGCGCGAGCGCG
>PNAM01000046.1:0-64749 GCA_003170275.1 Myxococcales bacterium | reverse complement strand
AGCAGGTCGAGCGCGCGGTCGAGCGCGTCCAGGCTCATCGCGTTCGCGCCGGGACCCAGGAGCGCCTGCGACAGCCGGCCGCCCACCCGCTGCGCCCAACGCATGAGGAACTGCGCCTGCTCGAGCAACTCCTTGCGGGTGATGCCGCGCCGGCCGGTGGCGAGCAGCGCGGCCGCGGCCAGCGCGGTGGGGGTCACCGCGGTGACCCGGTTGATCCCGTAGACGATGCGGTGCGCCAGCCGCTGGGTGGCGTGGCGCCACAGGGTCTCGTCGGCCGGCACCACCACGTTCTGGTCCTCGTCCCACGCGACCATCGCGCCCGCGTCGCGCAGGGTCGCGCCGAGCGGAAACGGCTCGTCGAACTGAATGTTGAGCCGGCCATAGTTGCCGCGCAGGACGCGGGTCGCCTTGAGCAGGCCCTTGACGTCCTCTTTCTTCTTCTCGCCGCCGGCCAGCTCGCGGGCGAACGCCTTCTCCTCGATGACCTTCTCGTAGCCGATCGAGATGGGCACGATCTGGGCGCGGCGCGCGTGGGCACCGTCATCCGAGAGCGCGGCCTCGACCACCATCCCGAGCAGGCCCAGCTTGGGCGCCAGCAGCTTGCCGGTGCGCGAGCGCCCGCCCTCGATGAAGAACTCGAGGTTGTTGCCCTCGCGCAACAGCTTGCGCACGTAGGCGCGAAAGACCGCCCCGTACAGCTTGTCGCCCTTGAACGAGCGGCGCAGGAAGAACGCCCCGCCGCGGCGAAACAGGAAGCCGAGCGGGAAGAACGACAGGTTGGCGCCGGCCGCGATGTGCGGGGGCACCAGATCGTTCTCGGTGAACACGTACGACAGCACCAGGTAGTCGATGTGGCTCTTGTGCGAGGGCACCAGGATCAGCGGCCCCTTGCGCGCGGCCTCGCGCAGCCGCTCGAGGCCGATCAGGTCGACCTCGAAGCCGTCGAAGATGCGCCGCCAGACCCACGCCAGGATCGGCTTGAGCACGTCGAACACCCACGGCTTGGGCTCGGCCGCGATCTCGCGCAGCGCCGCGCGGGCGCGCCTCGTGACGACCTGCGGCGACAGGTTCTCGGCCTTGGCGATCACCTGCGCCTCGGCCACCAGCTTGCGGCTGCGCAGGACCTCTTCGCCGATCCGCCGCGCGCCCTTGCGCACCGGGCCTAGGACGACGCGCACCTCGGACTCCAGCCGGCCCGCCAGATGCCAGCGCAGCCGGCGCGCGAGCACGTCGTCGGGGAGATCACCTTCGTTTTTTATAAACTCAGCAAGATCAAGTGGTTGAGCAGCAACTACTTGAGACTCCTTGAAGTGTCGAAAGAACATCCACAGGGCGCGCACGCGGCCCGGCGCCTCGCGCTCGCCGAACACCACGTCGAGGATCCCGCGCCGCGTCTTGGCCGCGCGCAGCGCCGGCGATCCCCACAAGAGCACCAGCGGAACGAAGACGATCGGGCGCGCACCGGGCGGACGCTCGCGCTCGAGCCGGATGGCCTCCTCGACATACGGCCCGCGAAACCCGGCCGGCTCCCAGCCGAACAGCGTGTGCGGCCGCTTGAGGAACAGCATGGCGGACGCGCCCGAGCGGACCACCTGGTTGAACTCCTCGACGTGGGACGTGCGCCGGTTGCGCCACAGGAGGAACGCGCCGCGCACGATGCGCCCGAGCGGCTGCAGGAGCAGCGTCTTGACCCCGTTGGCGAACCGCGAGAGCGGCAACCCGGCCGCCAGAAAAGCGAAAGTGAAATAGAGGTAATCGATGTAACTGAGCGTTCTGCAGACGTAGATCACCTGGCCGGTTTCGGAGGCCTTGGCGATCCGCTGCGCCAGCTCGGGGGGGAAGGTGATCTCGCGAAAGAAGCGGGTGAACACCCAGCGGAGCACCGGGCCGGGCCGCTCGATCATCGCGGTGGGGTGCGGCTCCTGGTCGAAATCGATCCGCACGCGCCGCGAGCTTATCATGCGGGCGGTTGGCTCAGACCGACCAGGCGGAGCTCAGCCTCGACGAAGCGCGCCGGCGGGACCGCGCCAGTTCGCGCCGCCAGCGACCAGCCGACCAACGCGAGCTGGAGCGCGAGCAGCGCGGCGAGCGCCAGGTGATGGGGCTCGCGGCGGGCCGGACCCTGCTCGGCGGTCGGGCGTGGCAGCGGCTCCAGCGGGCCGATCTTGCACGCGCCGGCCAGCTCGAACCGGCGCGCGGCGAGCTTGCGATAGACGCGCCGCCCAACGAACGGCACCAGCGGCAGATAGAGGAACGGGGCGACCAGCCACAGCGCCGGGAGGCGCCAGGCCAGCGCGCGAAACGCGTCGAAGCCGCCCAGTATCGCGCCGTCCGCGCGGACCAGCACGATCTCGCGCTGGCAGCGCTCGGGATCGAGCGCGGGGAGCTCGGCGCGCACCGCCGGATCGTGGGCGTCGCGCGGGACCAGCCGCTGAAGGACGTCGAGGCGCAGCAGCTGTTCCATCGAGCGCCGGCAGAAGGTGCAACGGCCGTCGAAGATCACGGTCGCCGGCCGGATGCGGCGGCCGAGCAGCGCGAGCGCGCGATCGATGGGGAACGCGAGCGCGACCAGGAACGCGCCGAGCACGCAGCCCAGCTGGAGCGCGCCGGAGACCATCGCCAGGCCGATCCCGATCACCAGCTGCAGCTGCACGAAGCGCGGCGCCAGCGCGACGACGAACCGGCGGGACGGCTGCGCGCCGCGAACGGTGTCCAGGCTCCAGCTCGCCCCCAGGTCGGTCCAGATCATCCAGAAGGCGACCAGGCGGACGGCCCGCTCGGCGCCATCGAGGAGCACCAGGCTCGCGCCGCTGAACACAGTGAGCACGCAGAACGCCAGCACCACCACGCCGCGGGTGCGGTGCCCGAGGATCAGCGCGCCGAACACGCCGTAGCCGACCGCGAGCAGCACCAGGCGCATCGGCCAGCCGCTGGCCAGGTCGACGGTCGGCAGCGCCCACAACCGGGCCAGGACGACCGCGCCGAAGACGATTCGGAACAGCGCCAGCCGCCGCGCGTCGAAGTCGCCCAGCCAGAACGCGCGCGTCACAACCTGCGCGCCTACTTGATGAGCTTGGAGAGCGCGCGGAAGTCGTCCCCCTGCGCGCTCTTGAGCAGATCGAAGATCACCGTCTCGGTCGAGGTGATCACCGCGCCCGCCTTGTCCATGAGCGCGAGGCCGGCGCGAAAGTTGTGCTTCTGCCGCGAGACCACCGCATCGGCTGGGACGTGCACCTTGAACCCGCGATGCAAGAGCCCGCGCACGGTCTGGTACACGCAGATGTGGCACTCCATGCCGGCCACCACCCAGGTCTTGCGGCCGGCGCCGAGGAACTGATCGAACAGCGGCGCCTCGCAGCACGAGAAGGTAGTCTTCTCGAGCCAGCGCGCCGGCGGCATCACCTTGGAGATCGCCTCCTTCAAGACCGGCATCACGTGGCCGAGCCCTTGCGGGTATTGCTCGGAGACCGCGACCGGCAGCTTCATGCGCGCCGCCGCCTCGACCAGGAGCAGCCAGTTGCGCAGCGCGCGATCGAGCACCGGCTGCGGCATCACGTTGGCGAGCTTGACCTGCGCGTCGATGAGCACCAGCCCGGTGTCCTGGACCAGGAGCTCGAGCGCCTTGGCAGCCATGGGTCCCCCTTAGAGCTTCTTCAGCCGTTCGAGACTCGAGCGCAGCTTGAGGATCTTCTCCTCGAGCTCGGCCACCCGGGCGCGTTCCTTCTCGACGATGTCGGCCGGCGCGCGCGAGACGAACGACTCGTTGGACAAGCGGCCGGCCACCGAGTCGCGCTCCTTCTGGGTCTTGGCCAGGTCCTTGTCGATGCGCACGGTCTCCGCCGCGACGTCGATGGTGCCGGCCAGGTGCACGCACACCTGCCCCTCGGCGAGCACCGCCGCCACCGTGCCGGCCGGCGCGTCGCCCGGCGCGCTCAGCTTGAGCTCGGCGATGCGCGCCAGCCGCTTGACCAGGCCGCCGTGCTGCTCGAGCGTCGCCTGCACCTCGGCCGAGGCGGTCTGCACCGTCACGTCGAGCTCCTTGGACGGCGCGACGTTGTACTCCGAGCGCAGGTTGCGCACCGCCTGCGCGACGTTGCGCAACACGTCCATCTCGCGCTCGGCGTTCTCGTCGATCAGGCTCTGATCGGCCACCGGGTACATGGTGATCATGATCGAGCCGGGCGTGCCGGTCGGCTTGGGCAGCTGCTGCCAGACTTCCTCGGTGATGAACGGCATGAACGGATGGAGCAGCCGGCAGGCGGTCTCCAGCGCGGTCGCCAGGCAGCCCTGCGCGGCGCGCTTGCGCTGCTGCACCGAGACCTCGTTGGCCTCGTCGTAGAGCGCCGGCTTGGCCATCTCGATGTACCAATCGCACAGCTCGGTCCACACGAAGCGATAGATCACGTTGGCCGCGTCGTTGATGCGGAACGCCTCGAGCGCCTCGTCGACCTCGGCGGTGGTGCGCTGCAGGCGCGACAGGATCCAGCGATCGGCGAGCGTCAGCCGGTGCGACTCGTTGTCGCCGCGCAGCGCGTCGGCGAACCGATCGGCGTCGTAACCGGTCATGTTCATGAGCGCGAAGCGGGCCGCGTTCCACAGCTTGTTGGCGAAGTGCCGGTAGCCCTCGACGCGCGGCAGCGCCAGCCGGATGTTGCGCCCCTGCGCGGCCATCGCCGCCAGCGTGAAGCGCAGCGCATCGGCGCCCGCCGACGGGATGCCCTGCGGAAACGCTTTTTCGATGTTCTTCAGCGCGCTCTCGGGCGCCAGGCCGTCCTTGGCCTTCTTGAGCAGCTCCTCGAGCGTCGCGCCGTACACCACGTCGAGCGGATCGATCACGTTGCCCTTGACCTTGGACATCTTGTCGCCGTTCTCGTCGACGACGATGGCGTGCAAGAAGACGGTGCGGAACGGCACCTTCTTCATGAAGTGCAGCCCCATCATCATCATGCGCGCGACCCAGAAGAACAGGATGTCGTAGCCGGTCTCCATGACCGACGTGGGATAGAAGGTCTTGAGCTCGCGCGTCACCTCGGGCCAACCGAGCGTGGAGAACGGCCACAGCGACGCGGAGAACCAGGTGTCGAGCACGTCCTCGTCCTGCCTGAGCTGGGTCGACTGGCAGGTGACGCACGCGCCGGGTGTCTCGCGCGACACGGTCACGTGATCGTGCTCGCAGTACCAGACCGGGATGCGATGGCCCCACCACAGCTGGCGCGAGATGCACCAGTCCTTGATGTTGGTCATCCAGTGCATGTAGGTCTTGGTCCAGCTCTCGGGGACGAAGCGGGTCTGGCCCTTCTGCACCGCCTCGATGGCCGGCTGGGCCAGCACCTTGGCGTTGACGAACCACTGCAGCGACAGGCGCGGCTCGACGATCGTGTCGCAGCGCTGGCAGCGACCGACCGAGAGCTGGTGCGGCTTGACCTCGACGAGCAGCCCGGCGGCCTCCAGGTCGGCGAGCACCGCCTTGCGCGCTTCCTCGACGGTGAGCCCGCGATACTTGGCGGGCGCGGCGTCGTTGAGCTTGCCGTACGCGTCGAGGATCGAGATCGAGGGCAGCCCGTGGCGCTGGCCGGTCTCGAAGTCGTTGAAGTCGTGCGCGGGCGTCACCTTGACCGCGCCGGTGCCGAACTCGCGATCGACCAGCGTCGCGTCGCCGATCACCGGGATCTCGCGGCCGGTGAGCGGCAGCGTCACCCGCTTACCGATCAGCTTATTGAAGCGCTCGTCCTCGGGATGGACCGCGACCGCGGTGTCGCCGAGCAGGGTCTCGGGCCGCGTGGTCGCGACCACCAGCCGCTGGTCGGTCCCGGGCACCGGATAGGCGATCGACCACAAGCTGCCCAACGTCTCCGCGTGCTCGACCTCGAGATCGGACAGCGCGGTGAAGCAGCGCGAGCACCAATTGATGAGGCGCTCGGCGCGGAAGATCAGCTTCTCCTCGTACAGCCGGACGAACGCCTCGCGCACCGCGCGGGTCAGGCCCTCGTCCATCGTGAAGCGCTCGCGATCCCAGTCGAGCGAGGCGCCCAGCACCTTGAGCTGCTCGGTGATGCGGCCGCCGTGCTTCTCCTTCCACTGCCAGACGCGCTTCAAGAACTCCTCGCGTCCCAGGTCGTGGCGGCTCTTGCCTTCCTGCGCCTTGATCATCCGCTCGACCACCATCTGGGTCGCGATGCCTGCGTGATCGGTGCCCGGCAGCCACATCGCGTTGTACGCGCCCATGCGCCGCCAGCGGGTCAGGATGTCCTGGATGGTGACGAACAGCGCGTGGCCCATGTGCAAGGAGCCGGTGACGTTGGGCGGCGGGATGACGATCGAGAACGGCGCCTTCGGGATCTGCGCGTCGGCGTGGAAATATTTCTGCTCGAGCCAGAAGCGATACCACTTCTGCTCGACCTGCTGCGGATCGTATGCCTTTGGAAGCTCGTTCATCGGAAGCGGGAGGCTACTGTCCGCGCTCTTTTACCAGGCGGTCGAGCTGCTCGCGGATGATGGTCTCGGCCAGCTCGGGCACGACTTCCCACGCGATGCGCTCGATGATCTCGCGGGACAGCTTGGCCACCGCTTCGTACTCGGGGCCCTTGGCCGAGATCTCTTCCTGTGCGCGATCGGCCACCGCCGAGACCATCGGCGCGATCGCCGGTTTCGGCGCGACCGCGACGGGCGGTGCAGGCGGCGGCGGCATCGGTGGCGCGGGCGCATGAGCCGGCGGCGCGGGCGCGTGGGCCGGTGGTGCCCAGGGAGCGGCCGGCTTGGGTAGGGGCGACGGCGGCATCGGCACGGCACCGAGGCCGTACGCGTTCGGGTTCACCGCCGGAATTCCCATCAGGGTCGCGCGCGGCGGAGACGGCACCGGCCTGGGCGGCTCGGGAGCCTTGGCCTGCGGCGTGGGCGCACCCGGAATCAGCGACGGCCGCGGCATCTGCGGCACGTTCGACGGCATGGCCGCGGGCGCCTTGGCGTGCTGCGGTGCGGGCGCAGCGATCGGCGCGACCACCGGCGGCGGAGGCGCGACCACCATCGGTGGCGGCGGCGGCGCAGGGGTCGGCGGCGGCGGGGTCACCGCGGCGAACCCCATCATGGTCTTGGCCGGCGCGCTGCGCGGCTGCGGCACGGGCACTGGCATCGGCACCGGCGGACGCGGCTTCTCGACCGCGATCTCGATCGGATCGTCTTTCTTCGCCTCTTGCGCCACCGACGAAAACGGCTTCGACAGCGGCTCGACGTTCATCGGCTTGGCCATCGGCACCGGCGGCTTGGGAGCCGGCATCGGCACCGGCGGTGGCGGAGCTGCCGCCTGCCCGGCTGCTTGAGCCGGCCGCGCGCCCGTGCCCTTCTTGATCGCGTCGGCGACCTTGTCGATCAGGGCCTGGGTCTCGAACGGCTTGACGATGAACCCGTCCGCGCCGGCCTTGCCGCCCTTGACCTCGTCATACGGCGAAAAATTGCCGGTGAGGATCAAGCACGGGATCCCGGCGAGCGCGGCGTCTGCGCGAAGTGCGGCGCACACGTCGTACCCGGTCTTGCCGGGCATCCCCGCGTCGGCGAGCACCACGTCGGGGCGCAAATCCTTGGCCCTGGCGATCGCCTCGTCTCCGCTCTTGACCGCCGTGACCTGGTAGTCCTCGCGGGCGAAAGTGATTTCCACCACGCGATGGATGGTGACGCTGTCGTCCACCAACAGAATCTGCTTAGACATCGCCTCCTCCGGGGGGGCTCTCAGTATCAGTGATCATCAGGGTATAGCCGATCATTGGTATCACGCCTCATCGCGCTTGCCAAGAGAGGACGGGGCTTTGGCGCGCCCCATGAATCCGCTCAGGGCGACCATGGTCAGGACGTACGGCAGCATCTGCACCGCCCAGGCGGGCAGGCCGACGCCGGCCGTCTGCAGCGCGATCTGCGTCGCCTCGGCAGCGCCGAACAACAGCGCGGCGGCAGCGACCCACGTCGGGCGCCACTTGCCGAAGATCATCGCGGCCAGCGCAATGTATCCACGCCCGTTGGACATGCCGGCGACGAATTGATGCTGATCGGCGGCCAGCCAGGCGCCGCCGAGACCCGCCAGCGCGCCCGACAGCAGCACCGCGACCAGCCGCACGCGGCGCGGCCGCACGCCGAGCGAAGCAGCGGCTTCCGGATGCTCGCCGACCGCGCGCACGCGCAGGCCGAACGGCGTGCGGTAGAGCAGCACGTGCGAGAGCCCGATCAGCAGGGCGGTGACCAGCATCAGCGACGGGCCGGCGCCGCCCGATCCGAACGCGGCGATGCGCGGCGAGTTCGACGAGGAGTCGAACGTGACCTTGAGCAGAAAGCGCGTCGCGCCGTCGGCGAGCAGGTTGATGGCGATGCCGCACACGATCTGATCGGCGCCGAAGCGGATCACCAGCAGCGCGTAGAGCGCGGCGAGCAGCGCGCCGGCCAGCGCGCCGGCGGTGATCCCCACTACCGCGCTGCCCGAGGCGTACGCGCCGATGGTCGCGGCGAACGCGCCGGTGAGCAGCAATCCTTCCAGCGCGATGTTGATGATGCCGGCGCGCTCGGACCAGGTGCCGCCGAGCGCGGCGAGCACGTACGGCACGCTGATGCGCAGCACCGCCGCGAGGAACGCCAGCGAGAGGAACGCGCCCATCAGACGCGCCTCTGTAGAAGCCGGCGCACTTCCGGGGACGCCGCGACCACCGCGAAGATGATCACCGCCTGCAGCACGTCGACGATCTCTTTGGGCACCAGCGCGTTCACCGCCAGCGCGCCCTGCGAGAGCGTGCCGAACAGGAGCGCAGCGGCGACCACGCCGAGCGGGTGCATGCGGCCGAGCACCGCCACCGCGATGCCCATGTAGCCGATGCCGCCCGAGAAGCCGTCTTCATAATAATGTTTGTAGCCGAGCACGAAGTTGGCGCCGACCAGCCCGGCGATTCCGCCCGAGAGCGCCAGGGCCAGCACGGTGGCGCGGCCGACGTGCAGGCCGGCGGTCTCGGCGGCGGCGGGCGACTGGCCGACCGCGCGCAGCACGAAGCCGGTGCGCGTGCGGAACAAGAGCCAGGTCGCCAGCGCGGCGGTGCCGAGCGCGACCAGCAGCGAGACGTTGAGCGCCGAGCCCGCCAGCGACGGGAACCAGGTCGCCAATCGGGGCAGCTCGGCGGCTGGCAGGATCGGCGCGGTGTGGATGGTCTCGCGCAGAAAGGTGCGCAGGCCGATGCCGACCATCGCGGCGCGCACGATGAAGTTGAGCATGATCGTGTTGATCACCTCGTGCGAGCCGCGCGTGGCCTTGAGCACGCCCGGGAGCGCGCCGGTCAGCGCGCCGCCCGCGAAGCCGCACAGGAGGCACACCGGCACGGCGACGAACGGGCCGCCTCCGACGTGCGCGCCGGCCAGCGCGGTGAGGAACGCGCCGACGGTGAGCTGGCCTTCGGCGCCGATGTTGAAGAGCCCCGCGCGCAGCGCGATCGCGACCGACAGGCCGGTGAAGATGAGCGGCGTGGTCTTGAACAGCACCTGGCCGATGCCGTACGCGTTGCCCCAGGTTCCCGCCGCCAGCAGGCGATAGGCCTCGGCCGGGCTGCCGCCCACCGCCAGGATCAGCAGGCTCGACGCCGCCAGCGCGATCAGGGCCGCCCACAGCGGCGGAGCGAGCACGCGCGCGAGCGAATTCACGCGCTGCCGTCCGAGGTCGCGCCGAGCATCAGCGCGCCGACCACCGCGCGGGTGGAGACGCGGCGATCCTTGAGGTTGTCGAGCGTGCCGACGACGCGACCGCGATAGAGCACCGCGATGCGATCGGAGAGCGCGAGGATCTCGTCGAGCTCCGCCGAGAGCAGCAGCACGGCGCCGCCGGACGCGCGCACCTTCAAGATCTCGGCGTGGATGCGCTCGATCGCGCCGACGTCGACGCCGCGCGTCGGCTGCGCGCAGATCAGCGCCGAGAGCGTGCGCTGCAGCTCGCGACCGACCACCACCTTCTGTTGATTGCCGCCGGAGAGCGAGGACATCAGCGCGGTCGGATCGGGCGGCCGGACGTCGAGCCGGTTGATCAGCACCTCGGCGTCAGCGCGCAGTTTCTTGCGATCGAGCCAGAACGCGCGCGTATAGGCGGTCTCGCGGCCGAGGAGCAGGTTGTCCTCGAGCGACATGGACAGGAGCAGCCCGCGTCCCTGGCGGTCTTCGGGGACGTGGCCGAGCCCGCGCTGCTGGCGCGCGCGCACCGGCGCGGCGGTCACGTTCACCCCGTCGAGCGAGACGCTGCCCGAGCGCGCGGGCAGCACGCCGGCGACCGCCAGGGCCAGCTCGGTCTGCCCGTTGCCTTCGACGCCGGCGATGCCGAGGATCTCGCCGGTGCGCACCTCCAGGTCGACGCCGTCGAGCGCGATCGAGCCGTCGTCGCGCGCCACCGTCAGCTTCTCGATGGCCAGCCGCACGCGGGCCGTACGCGGCGTGGGCTCGTCTTCACGCACCGCGCTCAAGAGCACATCTCGCCCGACCATCGCGCGCGCCAGATCGGCCGGGGTCGCGCCGCGCGCCGGCAGCGTGGCCACCACCTCGCCGCGTCGCATGACCGTGATGTTGCCGGCGAGCGCCAGCACCTCGTCGAGCTTGTGGGTAACCAGGATGATGGTCTTGCCCGCCTTGGCCAGCCCGCGCAGCACCCCGAACAGCTCGTCGACCTCGGCCGGCGTGAGCACCGCGGTCGGCTCGTCGAGGATCAGCACGTCGGCGCCGCGCCACAACACCTTGACGATCTCCACCCGCTGCGCCTCGCCCACCGACAGGCTCGACACCAGCTGGTGCGGCTCGACGCGCAGCTGGTAGGTGCGCGCCAGCGCCTCGATCTCGCGGGCGGCGCGCTCGAGATCGAGCAGCCAGCCGCGGCGCGGTTCGTTGCCGAGCACCACGTTCTCGGCCACCGTCAGCGTGGAGACCAGCATGAAGTGCTGGTGCACCATGCCCACCCGGCGGCGAATCGCCTCCGCGACCGACGGGCGCGCGACCACCTCGCCGCCCAGGCGCACCTCGCCGGCGTCGGGCGGCTCGAGGCCATACAGCGCGCGCATGAGGGTCGACTTGCCTGCGCCGTTCTCGCCGATCACCGCGTGGATCTCCCCGCGCCGCACCGACAGCGACACGTCGCGATTGGCGACCGTGTCGCCGAAGCGCTTCCACAGGTGGCTGCAGCCGATCGCCTCGCCCGTCGCTTCGTCGCTCACGGCCGGCGCTCCGAGGGCACCACGATCTGCCCGTCGATGATCTTCTGGCGCAGCTCCTCGACGCGCGCGCGCACCGCGTCGCCGATCAGCGCGCGGTTGTGCTCATCGAAGACGTAGTCGACGCCCTGCTCCTTCAACCCGAACACGCGCACGCCGCCGTGCCAGACGCCGGCCTTCAGATCGCGCAGCGTATCGAACACCGCCACCGAGACCTGCTTGGTCATGCTGGTGAGCACGCGGCCCGGCGCCTCGGACCACTGGTCCGCATCGACCCCGATGGCGTACCTGTCGCGCAGGCGCGCGGCTTCGAACACGCCGAGCCCCGTCGAGCCCGCCGCGTGAAACACGATGTCCGCGCCCGCCGCGTACTGCGCCAGCGCGAGCTCTTTTCCCTTCGCCGGATTCTTGAACGCGTCGCCGGTCACGCCCGCGTAGCCGACCAGCACCTTGCACGTGCTGCACACCTCGGCCGCGCCCGCCTTGTAGCCCTCTTCGAACTTGTGGATGAGCGGGATGTCCATTCCGCCGACGAAGCCGAGGGTCCCGCTCTTGGACACCAGCGCGGACAAGGCACCGACGAGAAACGAGCCTTCTTCCTCGCGGAACTTGAGCGCCACCATGTTCTCGGGCGGCACCACGAACCCGTGCGCGTCGAACTTCGCGTAGTCGATGCACGCGAATCGCGTCTTCGGATATTCCTTCGCCATCGCGAACAGATCGTCGGAAAAAATGAACCCCACGCCGATCACCAGATCGAACCCCTGCGCGGCGAGCAGCCGGATCCCACTCTCGCGATCGGACCCTTCGCCGGGCTCGATGTACTCGGCCTCGACCCCCAGCTCGCGCACCGCGCGATCGAGCCCGTGGTACGCGGCGTCGTTGAACGACTTGTCGCCGCGACCGCCCACGTCGAACACCAGCCCTACCTTTAGATGGTGCCCGCCAGGCACGGCGCGCAACCGTCCCCACCCCGGCACGAGCAGCAACACATTCAACAACACGAGCGCCACCGTGTAGAAGACGAGCTTACGCACCCGCGCCGGTTCTATCACAGTCGGCGTGGTCGTTGACATTCGACCGGCGGATTGCTACGGCTCTGCACACCTTTACGAGGGGTCCCCTGTGCGAAACGCCTTCCTCATTGCGGCCCTGGCCTTCGGCTTCGCCTGCTCGAGCTGCAAGAAGGACGACGGGGCGGGCGGCAAGCCTGCCGAGATGACCGAGATCGTCGTCGGTGAATACGGCTCGATGACCGGCTCGGAGGCGACCTTCGGCCAGTCGACGCACAACGGGTTGACCATGGCCGTCGAGGAGATCAACAGCACCGGCGGGATCAAGGGCAAGAAGGTCCGGCTGGTGAACTACGACGACCAGGGCAAGACCTCCGAGGTCGGCACCGCGGTCACGCGCCTGATCACCAACGACCACGCGCTGGCCATCATCGGCGAGGTCGCCTCGTCGCTGTCGATCGCCGGCGGGCAGATCGCGCAGCAGCACGGCGTGCCGATGATCAGCCCGTCGTCGACGAATCCGAAAGTGACCGAGACCGGCGACTACGTGTTCCGGGTGTGCTTCATCGATCCGTTCCAGGGCTACGTGATGGCGCGCTTCGCCACCGACGCCAAGGACAAGAGCGGGCTGGGCCTCAAGAAGGTCGCGATCCTGATCGATCAGCGGCAGGCCTACGCGCAGGGGCTGGCGAAGAACTTCGAGGACTCGCTGGTCAAGCTCGGCGGAACGGTAGTGGCCAAGGAATCCTACCAGGGCGGCGATCAGGACTTTTCCGCGCAGCTCACCCGCTTCAAGGGCGCGTCGCCCGAGGCCATCTACATCCCGGGCTACTACACCGACGTGGCCAACATCGCCAAGCAGGTGCGCGGCATCGGGCTGACCGTGCCGCTGCTCGGCGGCGACGGCTGGGAGTCGGTGCAGGACATCGGCGGCGACGCGATCCAGGGCGCGTTCTACTCGAACCACTACTCCTCGGACGAGAACCGCCCCGAGGTGCGCAACTTCGTCGACAAGTACACCAAGCTGCACGGCAAGGCGCCGGACTCGATGTCCGCGCTCGGCTACGACGCGATGATGATCTTGAAGAACGCGATCGAGCACGCCGCCACCATCGATCATAAGGCCGTGCGCGACGCGCTGGCGGCGACCAAGGACTTCCAGGCGATCACCGGAAGGATCAGCATCGACGCCAACCGCAACGCCACCAAACCGGCGGTGGTGCTCAAGATCGTCGGCAAGAGCACGCAGACCGCCGCGTCCATAGCCCCTCTGTAGCCTGACCCTTGGCCGCGTTCCTTCAATTCCTCTTCAAGGGAATCTCCGTCGGTAGCCTGTACGCGTTGATCGCGCTCGGCTACACGATGGTCTACGGCATCCTGCAGTTCATCAACTTCGCGCACTCCGACGTGTTCATGCTCGGCGCGTTCTTCTCCTGGCGCTTCGCCAAGGCCTACGAAATGATGCAGCCGACGCCGGTGCAGGCGAGCGGGCTGCTCCTGTTGGCCATGGCCGCGTGCGCGCTGACCGGGTTCCTCATCGAGCGGCTCGCCTATCGCCCGCTGCGCCACGCGCCGCGCATCAACGTGCTGATTACCGCGATCGGCGTCTCGCTTTTGATCGAGAACCTCGGGCAGGTGATCTTCGGCAAGAACGTGGTGCAGTTTCCGCAGCTCTCCGAGCACACCTTCCAGATCGCCGGGATCAACGTGCGCACCGTCGAGCTGATCGCGGTGGGCGCGGCCTTCGTGCTGATGCTCGCGCTGCAGTGGCTGGTGTTCGGCACCAAGATCGGCCGCGGCATGCGCGCGGTGTCGGTCGATCACAACGTCGCCGGGCTGATGGGAATCCCGGTCGATCGGATCATCTCGCTCACGTTCATCATCGGCTCGGCGATGGCCGGCGCGGCCGGCCTCTTGGTCGGCGTCACCTACGGGCAGATCAAGCAGCCGGCCGACGCGTCGTGGATCTTGTATGGCTTGAAGGCGTTCGTCGCCGCGGTGATCGGCGGGATCGGCAACCTGCCGGGCGCGATGCTCGGCGGCCTTCTGCTCGGGCTCTCGGAGCAGTTCGTCGCCGGCTATCTGTCGACCACCTTCCGCGACGCGATCGCGTTTGCGCTGCTGATCGTGATCCTCCTGGTGCGACCGAGCGGGCTGCTCGGCCGCCGCGTGGTGGAGAAGGTATGACGCCTGCGCCGATGACCCCCGGCCGCGCGCTCGGACGCTCGGCGTTGCCGGTGGCGATCGCGGTCGCGCTGGCGATCGGCCTCGGCCTGATCATCCCGACCGCGACCTACACGGAAAAGATCCTCTTCGACATGGGGGTCAACATCATCCTGGCGGTCAGCCTGAACATGGTAAACGGGCTCACCGGCCAGTTCTCGATCGGCCACGCCGGGTTCATGGCGCTCGGCGCGTACGGATCGATCGTGGTCACCTACTACGGCGGCTACTCGCTGTTCGGCGACGTCCTGAAGCACGAGGCGTTCGCCGGCTACGCGCTGTACTTCGTGTCGATCATCGTCGGCGGGCTGGTCGCCTGCGCGGCGGGCTACATCGTCGGGCTGCCATCGCTGCGGCTGCGCGGCGACTACCTGGCGATCGTCACGCTCGGCTTCGGCGAGATCATCCGCGTGCTGTTGCAGGCGACCCCGCCGGTGCTCTACCCGTCGGAGATGCACGACGTCGCCGCGTGGGCGCGCCCGATCCACCTGGGCGGCGCGCTCGGCTTTTCGCACGGGCAGTCGTACAACACGCTCGGCTGGACCTGGACCGCGGTGGCGATCACGCTGATGTGCGCGTACCGGCTGCGTGAGTCGACGCACGGCCGCGCGTTCCTCTCGGTGCGCGAGAACGAGATCGCCGCCGAGGCGATCGGCGTCAACACCACGCGCTACAAGGTGAGCGCGTTCGTGCTGGCGGCGTTCTTCGCCGGCGTGGCGGGCGCGCTGTTCGCGCACCAGCTCGGCGCCGGCACCGCCTCGCGGCCCGAAGAGTTCAACTTCATGAAGTCGTTCGACGCGGTGATCATGGTCGTGCTCGGCGGCATGGGATCGATCTCCGGCGCGACGGTCGCGGCGATCACGCTCACCGGGCTCACCGAGCTGTTGCGATCGGTGCCCGAGATCCACCTGGGATCGGTGACCATCGATCCCGGATCGCTGCGCCTACTCAGCTATGCGCTGCTCCTGATCGTGGTGATGATCGTGCGGCCCAAGGGGCTGTTCGGCACCAGCGAGATCTGGCAGTGGTTCCGCGGTCGCAAGCGGGCGGCGGCATGATCGCGGCGCTCGACGTGCAGAACGTGTCGCTGGCGTTCGGCGGGCTCAAGGCGGTCAGCGAGTTCTCGCTGACGCTGGAGGCGGGCTCGCTGACCGGCCTGATCGGGCCCAACGGCGCCGGCAAGACCACCATCTTCAACCTGCTCACTGGCGTGTATGCGCCGCAGGCGGGCGACATCCACATCGGCGGGCACTCGACCCTCGGGCTCAAGCCGTACCAGATCGCGGCGGCCGGCGCGGCGCGCACCTTTCAGAACATCCGCCTGTTCGGCGAGCTGTCGGTGCTCGACAACGTGCGCGTCGCCTGTCACCTGCGTGCGCGGCGCGGCATGTGGGCGGCGGTCTTTCGCACCGCCGGGTATCGCAACGAGGAAGCCGAGATCGACGAGCGCGCGCGCAAGTTGCTCGAGCTGTTCGGGCTGACCGCGTTCGCGGACGCGGAGGCCAAGAGCCTTCCCTACGGCCAGCAGCGGCGGCTCGAGATCGCCCGCGCGCTGGCCACCCAGCCCAAGCTGCTGCTCCTCGACGAGCCGGCCGCCGGCATGAACCCGCAGGAAAAGAGCGAGCTGCGCGAGCTGATCCGCCGCGTGCGCGACGAGTTCCAGTGCACGGTGCTGCTCATCGAGCACGACATGGGGCTGGTGATGAAGGTCTGCGAGCGCGTCGTGGTGCTCGATCACGGGGTCAAGATCGCCGAGGGCGAGCCGGCGCAGATCCAGAAGGATCCGAAAGTGATCGAGGCCTACCTTGGCTCTGCTTGAGGTCCAGGGGCTCGACGTGCACTACGGCGCGATCCACGCGCTGCGCGGCATCGACCTGGTGGTCGAGAAGGGCCAGATCGTCACGCTGGTCGGCTCCAACGGCGCCGGCAAGACCACCACGCTGCGCGCGCTGTCGGGGATCATCCCGATCACGCGCGGCACCATCAAGCTCGACGGCGTGGCCATCGAAGGACGCAAGCCGCACGAGATCGTTCGCCTCGGCATGTCGCACTCGCCCGAGGGGCGCGGCATCTTTCCCAACCTCACGGTCAAGGACAACCTCGAGCTGGGCGCCTACATTCGCAAGGACCGCGCCGAGATCCTAAAGGACCTCGAGCGGCAGCTGGTGCGCTTTCCGATCTTGAAGGAGCGCGCGCAACAGATGGCCGGCACGCTCTCGGGCGGCGAGCAGCAGATGCTGGCGGTCGCCCGCGCGCTCATGTCCCGGCCGCGGCTCTTGCTGCTCGACGAACCGTCGCTCGGGCTGGCGCCGCAGATCGTCCAGACCATCTTCAAGATCATCCAGGAGATCAATGCTGAAGGCGTCACCATCCTGCTCATCGAGCAGAACGCGCACATGGCGCTGTCGATCGCGCAGCACGGCTACGTGCTCGAGACCGGGCAGATCAAGATGAGCGACAGCGCCGCCACGCTCGCCGCGTCGGACGAGGTCCGCAAGGCCTACCTGGGGATCTCCTGATGCGCTCACCTATATTAATGATGGTGCTGCTGGGCGGCCTGGCGCACGCCGCGCCGCCGAAATCGCTGGCCGAGCTGAACGAGCTCACCAAGCTGCTCGCGTCCAAGGTGACGATGGGGCCGGGCGAGGTGGATGTGGCCGAGGTGGTCGCGGTGCGCGATTCCACGCGCCCGCCTTCGCCGATGGCGATCGCGTACGCGGCGGCGATCGAGCAGAGCTTGGCGTCGGAAGAGCTCAAGCCCGAGCGCGGCAACAAGGTGCTGTTCGATCTGGCCATGGCGCTGGCGTCGTTCGGCGGGCCGCAGGCGGAGTGGTTTCACGAATCGTTCCTGCCGGTGCTCAACGCGGCGCTCAACATCAAGCCCGGCGATGCCAAGCCGCGCCCGCAGCTGGCGAAGGAGCTGGCGGAGGTCGGCGAGTGGGCGGCCGCGACGGTCAACCGGCTCGCCGCCAAGATGCCCGCGGCGACGGGCGACGCGGCCAAGGCCCGGGTCGCGATGGAGCGCGGGCACTATGCGGAGGCGGCGGCGTTGGCGCGCAAGCACCTGCAGGGCGCGAAGCCGGGCGCCAAGATCGATCCGCACTGGCAGGCGCGGCTGGGCGCGGCGCTGCTGCTCGGCGGAAAAGAGAAGGAAGCGCAGCCGTATCTCGCGGCGGCGGAAGCGACGGGCGGCGAGGCGGACCGGATCTCCCGGCTCGCGCGGGTGCTGCACGCGCATCTGGTGGCGGTCGATCACGCGATCCGCGCGCTCAAGACCGTCGGCCTCACCGTGATTCCGATCGAGAGCGGCGGCCGGCAGCGCGCCGTGCCGGATGCGTGCCGCACGTTCTTCGAGAGCAAGACGACGCGCGCGCCGGCGGCCGCCGCGGCGGCGAGCGTCGCCTGCACGACCGTGTTGTGGGACGCCCCCGGGCGCACCTGGCTGTCGCGCGCAGCGGAGCTCGCTCCGGCCGGGGCCGAGGGTGCAGCCGTGCGCGCGGCCGCAGCGCTCAACACCTTGGTGGCGCGGGATCCGCACGCCAAGCAGCCGGCAGACCTCGACGCCGCGCTGGCGACCTACCTCGCCGAGCTCAAGCTGCTGCAGCTCGCGCCCGAGGAGCGCACCATCCTCACGCTGCTCGGCCACCTGGGCGTCGCGCCCAAGCCGACCGAGTGGAGCCCGAAGACCGCCGAAGAGCTGGCGCTGGTCGCCGAGCTCGCAGAGAAGTCGCCGTGCCAGTCCGACGGTTTTGCGTTGCGCGCGGTGGCGGTGCGAAGCGATCGCGCGGCGCTGGCCAAGTTCGTCGAGGATGCGGTCTCGAAGTGTGCGGACGCGCCCGGTGGCGCTGCGGTCACCGCCAACGCGATCGGCCTGCTCCTGCAGCTCGCCTACGAGGAGCCGTCGCAGCTCACGCAGCCAGAGCTCGAGCCGCTGGTGCTCAAGTTCGCGCGCGGTCACGACGACGATGCCGATGCGATCGGCGTGCACGCCGATGCGGTCGCGCTCAAGGCGTTGAGCGGCAAGACGCCGAACACGGCCGGGATCGAAGCGGCGCTCGCGCGCTACGAACAGGCGATCGCGCGCTGGTCGCCCGAGGGCGGCGCGCCGCTCCGGCAGCGACTCGAGACCAACGCGGCGTATCTGTCGCTCGCGCTGGCGCGGCTGGTGAGCGCCAAGGACTCCGAGCGGCGCGATCGGTTCTATCTGCGCGCCGCCGGGCACCTGCGCCTGGCGCTCGCGATCTACGAGTCGCCGGCGGTGACCGCCAGCCGCGCGGCCTACGATCTCGACACGCAGACCGGTACCACGGTGACCACCATCGATCTGCCGCACATGACCCCGTCGCGCAGCCGCAACCGCGCGGCGTGCATGTTGGCCGCCGAGGCGAGCGCGCGCGGCGATGCGCAGGTGACCAGGAGCTTGCTGCTGCTGGCCCGCGCGCGCCCCGTCGGAGAAGACCACCACATCTCGGTCCCCGAGCTGCTGGTCGACACCAACGCGCAGTTCTCGGCGCTGGTCGAGGAGCGCGTGCTCCATCCGTTCATCGAGCTGCGCACCAGCATCTCGCTGGCGCCGCCGTGCGATCCCGAGAACATCCCGGTGCCCAAGGACAAGCCCGTCAGTCGGCCTTCGGACGCGGGAGCGAGCTCCACACCAGCACCGCACACAAAAGCAGGAAAAAGCCCAACGCCGTAGCGTCGGAACCTGGTCGCGCCTCGACCACCAGGCGGCGGCGCAGCGTCGGCTCGGGTGGCTTGGCGGCGCCGATCGGCGGATCGCGCAGCTCGAGCATTCCGATCGAGCCGCGCACCGGCACCTGGCCGGATTCGGCGACCTCGTGCTTGGCCAGCCGTCCCGCTTGCGCGGCCTTGATGTCGACCGGCCCGGCCGGCGTGGTCACCTGCGCGATCGGTTGGCCGAAGTCGACGTCGGCGCCCTCCTTCACCAACCACTTCGTGAGCGTGCCTTCGCCGACGCCCGGCCCGAGCGACTCCACCGTGACCGGCGCGTCCCAGGTCTCGACCGGCTCGAACTCGATCGTGCGCGCCTTGGCCTCGGCGTCGTACTCGAGGCTCAGGCGATCGTCGACGCCCGCCGGGCCGTGCGCCTCGACCTCGACCGACTCGAACGGCTTGGCGCCGTCGGGCCACAAGATCGCCGGCCGCAGCTCGGACTTCTTGAGCACCGTGCCGTCGGGTTGCGCCACGTCGGTGTCGAACCAGCGCGAGCGCACCTTGAGCGTCTCGTCGGAGAGCGCGGCGCCGTTGATGCGCACCTGCACGTCGGCCGGCACCGAGACCTTGACCCCATCGCCGCGCAGCGCTTCGAGCACGTTGGCCAGCCCCTCGGACTTGCCCGCGCCGAGGATCAGCGCGGCCACACCGACGCCCATCAGCGCGCCGCCGGCGATCAACCCCGAGGAGAACAGCATCCCTTCGGAGGCCTCGTCCTCGGCGGGCGGCGCGCTGCCTGGCGGCGCGCGTCGGGCGCTCAGCTTGTCGCCGATGAACTTCATCAGGCCGCCGAAGAACACCGGCGTGGTGGTCGACAGCGGCAGGTACACGCCGACCGCGAACGGCAGCGCGTGCACGCCGCACAGCTCCATCACCAGGCCGATGAAGATGCCCAGCAGCACCAGCGTCCACGGCAGCTTCTGGTTGAGGATGCCGCTGATCACCAGCGACATCAGGCGCGCCTGCGGAGCGGCCAGCGTGCGCCCGCCGATCCCGTCGACGTAGCGGAAGGCGACGTGGCCGGTCTCGTCGATCAGGTACTTGCCGTCGGCGAGGTTGGCGAGCTCTTGCGCATCATTGATATAGGCGACTTTGTAGGTCTTGCCGCGGTAGTCGATCGGCTCGGCGTACTTGGCGTCCGCCGGAACGCTGTACGACGGTGCGGCCGCCGGCTCGATGCTGTGGTACGCGGTGTTCATCGCGCGCAGCGTCACGCCGATCACCAGCACCGAGACCGTCACGCCGACGATCAGGCCGATCTGCTGCGAGCGCGGCGTGGCGCCGACGAGAAAGCCGGTCTTGAGGTCTTGCGAGGTGGCCCCGGCGTTGGCCGCGGCGATGCACACCACCGCGCCGATCGAGAGCGCGACCGCCGCATACGCGTGTCCGGTCCAGCCGATGATCACGAACAGGAGACAGGTGCCCATGAGCGTGGTGATGGTGTCGCCGGAGATCGGGTTGTTCGACGAGCCGATCATGCCGACCACGCGCGACGACACGGTCACGAAGAAGAAGCCGTAGACGATGATCAACAGCGCAGCGACCGCGTTGGGGAACGCGTGGCCGGGGTTGAGATCGTAGTTGATCAGCGCCCACAACCCGAGCACCAGCACCGAGCAGCCGCCCAGCACCAGGGTCATCGGAAGATCGCGCTCGGTGCGCAGCACGCCGCCGCCGGCCGCGAGGTTGCGCGCGCGCATCGACCTCAGGCTGTCGCGGAACGAGCCGATGATGGTCGGCAGCGCGCGCGCCAGGTTGATCACGCCGCCCGCCGCGACCGCGCCGGCGCCGATGTAGCGGATGTAGCTGCCCCAGATCTGCCACGCGTCCATTTGCGCGATCGGCACCTTGCCCGGGAAGATCGGCACCGGCACGCCCGCGCCGACGAACTTCACGAACGGGATCAGCACCGTCCAGGAGAGCACGCCGCCGGCGACCAGGATCGAGGCGTTGCGAAAGCCGATGATGTAGCCCACGCCGAGCAGCTCCGGCGAGGCCTCGGCGGACAACGAAAAGCCGCGGAACAGGCGCTTGGCGAAGAAGCCGGGCACTTCCTTCCACAAGCCCGCCACCGACATCAGCAGCTTGTACAGGACGCCCACGCCCAGCCCGGCGAACACCTTGCCGGCGAGCGCGCCGCCTTTTTCGCCGGCGATCAGGATGTTGGCGCAGGCGGTGCCTTCGGGATAGCGCAGCGTGGCGTGCTCCTTGACGATCAGCGCGCGACGCAGCGGGATCATCATGAGCACGCCGAGGATTCCGCCGGCGAGCGCGATCAAGAAGATGCGGTGGTACTCGAGCGGCGAGTTGAGAAAGATCAGCGCGGGCAGCGTGAACACCACGCCGGCGGCGATCGACTCGCCAGCCGAGCCGATGGTCTGCACGATGTTGTTCTCGAGAATGGTGGAGTTGCCGAGCTTGCGGAACACCATGATCGACAAGACCGCGATCGGGATCGAAGCGGAGACGGTCAATCCCACCTTGAGCGCCAGGTAGACGGTCACCGCGCCGAACAAGATGCCGAAGCACGCGCCGAGGATCACCGCGCGCGGCGAGAACTCCGCCATCTTGCTGCCCGCGTCGACATACGGCTTGTGCTCAGGCCCCCCTTCGGGCGCAGGCGACGTCGACGGCGACTCATGCATCCGCCGGTCGTATCAGCGGACGGCAACTACCGTCAACCTCTCAGATGTGGATGATCGCGCCGCGAGCACCGTGGGCTGCTCCCGCTTGCTCAGACAGGTCCTCGCATGGTGCGTTTGCGGTCACCCGATCTTGTGAGGGTGCTGCGGAACTCGCCGCGGGAGCAGCCCACGGTGCTCGCTGCGGTAATGCGCGCCGCCGGCGCTCGCGAGACAGCGCTTCCTCGAGCGTGTGTTAAGAACATAGGCGGATGATGATCCGGCGAGCGACGCGAGAGGACGCGGCGACGATTTCGGGCATTCATGTGCGCGGCTGGAGATGGGGCTATCGAGGACTGCTGCCTGGCGCCTTCCTGGATCGTTTGTCGATACACGAGCGTGAGCTGTCCTGGCGTCAGCAGTTGGCGCCCGATCATCTTACGCACACGTGGATTGCAGAAGCCGACGGACAAGTTCTCGGCTTTGTCACCTGCGGCCCGACGGGTGACGCCGAATTGCCCCAGGGGACCGGGCAGCTCTACGCGCTTTACCAGGAAGAGAGTGCGGCGGGTACCGGCGTGGGACGAGCACTGCTCTCCCATGCGATCAGCGAGCTACGCGCCCGAGGATTCGAGATCGCCGTGCTCTGGGTACTCGAAAACAACGCTCGCGCTCGCCGCTTCTACGAGATCGCAGGCTGGATCCCCGACGGAGCCAGCAAGGAAGACCACCGCTCCGATCAGGTTCTCCCCGAAGTACGATATCGGAGGGACTTGTAGCGAAGTAACGTCTCAGCGTTCTTCGTGGCCCACTCTCTATCGCGAGCGCCACCGGCCCGCATCACCACAGCGAGCACCGTGGGCTGCTCCCGCGGCGAGTTCCGCAGCACCCTCATTAGATCGGGTCACGGCCGGGGCACCATGCGAGGACTTGTCTGAGCAAGCGGGAGCTGCCCACGGTGCTCGCGGCGCGATCGTCCACATCCGACCCGTTGGTTAGTGAAGACCGGGAGGCGGCAGGCGGCGCAACAACTCGACCACCACCCGGCGCATGCGGCGCCGGTGGCCGTCGTCGTGCGCGTGAAAGGCGAGGCCGAGCTCGTACTCTTCGCCGAACGGGCGCACCCAGGCGACCTGTCCCTGCGCGCGCGGCGGGTGGAGCATGGCCGGCTTGGACTTGAGGATCAGCTCGATCTCGATCACCGAGCCCTGCGCCGGCGCCCACGCCGAGGTGAGTCGCACGCCGCCTTCGCCGAGATCGCGCACCCGGGCGATCACCGCCTCGTCGTTGCGGTAGATGCGCGCGGTCAGCTCTCCCGGCACGCGCACGAATTCGCGCCGCTCGGCGTCGCGATTGCCGGCGCTCAAGATGGCCATCAACCGCCGCTCGACGGCACCGCGATGGATCGCGCGATCCACGTCGGACGGCTCGTTTTCCTGCTCGAAGGCAGCGAGCGTCTCGACCAACTCTTCGAACGTCAACTCGTCGACGGCACCCATCGCGGCCATCATACCGCGAAACTGGCCGCGAAACCGGCGTAGCCTGTAAGCTACACCTTGGGGGCGGAAGGCCACGAAGCGCGCTCTCGACGTATGTACTTTCAGCACGTTGCGTTCGGCCGGAGACTTGCTAGAGGGGGGCTCATGCGATCCGTTCTCCTTTCAATGGTGGTCCTCGCCGCAGCTTGCGATGCCGGCACGCCGATGCAGGCGGGCGGCGACGGCGGCGGTGGCGGCAACGCTGGCGACGGTGGCGACGGTGGCCAGATGATGATGCCGCCGGCCAACTGCACGCCCTCGTGCGCGGGAATGATGTGCGGCGCGGATGGCTGCGGCGGCACCTGCGGCGGGTGCCCTGCCGGCCAGCTGTGCAATGGTGGGAGCTGCGGCGCGATCACCGGCGACGCGATCCAGGTCGACGTCACCTCGTCGCCGCACGCGATCCACCCCGAGGTCTACGGGCTCGCGTTCGCGTCCAAGCAGACGCTCACCGATCTGCACGTGCCGGTCAATCGTTGGGGCGGCAACAGCTCGACCCGCTTCAACTGGATGCTCGACGTGCACAACACCGCCAACGATTGGTACTTCGAGAACATCGTCAACAACGAGGGCGATCCCACCTACGGCACCGCCGGCTACGTCTCGACCAGCGACCAGTTCGTGCTCGACAACCAGGCGAGCGGCGCGGCCTCGCTCATGACCATCCCGACCATCGGCTGGACGCCCAAGGATCGCGCGACCTCCGGCGGTCACACCTGCGGCTTTCCGATCGCGACGTACGGCGCGCAGCAGAGCACCGATCCCTACGACGCCAACTGCGGCAACGGCAAGAACGCGGCCGGCACCGCGCTCACCGGCGATCCGACCACCACCTCGACCGCCGCGCCGCCGTCGTTCGAGCAGTCGTGGCTCACACACCTGACCGGCAAGTTCGGCAACGCGCAGGCCGGCGGCATCCGCTACTACGCGCTCGACAACGAGATGATGCTGTGGAGCTCGACGCACGCGGATGTCCACCCCGCGCCGGTGAGCTACGACGAGGTGTGGAAGAAGACCACCGACTACGCGCCGATCATCAAGGCCGCCGACCCGGGCGCGTTCCTGCTCGGCTACGGGAGCTGGGGCGTGCTCGACCTGTTCGACTCGGGGCTCGATCAGACCAACAACCTCATGGACCAGGCCGCGCACGGCAAGGTGCCGCTCGCCGAGTGGTACCTGCAGCAGCTCGCCGCGTACGACAAGGCGAACGGCAAGCGGCTGGTCGACTGTCTCGATATCCACTACTACCCGCAGGGCGGCGATCCGCTCGAGAACACCGCGTCGCTGTGGGACGCGACCTATCACGATCCCTCGTGGATCGATGGCTGGCTGGGCGAGCCAGTGCGCCTGTTGCCGCGTGTGGCGGGCTGGATCGCGTCGGCGTATCCGGGCACGGGCATGTGCATCACCGAGTACAACTTCAACCTCGACACCCCGACCGACGCCAACGCCGCGCTCGCCGAAGCCGACGCGCTCGGCCTGTTCGGCGTGTACGGCGTGCGGCTGGCCAACTTCTGGACCACGCCCGTCGACGACAAGGGCGTGCCGCAGCCCGCCTACTACGGCATGAAGATCTTCCGCAACTACGACGGCGCGGGCGGCGCGTTCGGCGACACCTCGGTCGGCGCGGCCACCACCTTGCCCTCAGTCGCGGTGTACGCCGCGACCAACGCGGCCGGCGCGGTCACCGTGATCATCATTAACAAGGGTGCGGCTGCGCAGAGCCCCGCGCTCGGGCTGCACAACTTTCAGCCGGGCGCGAGCGCCAAGATCTTCCAGCACGTAGCCGGCGGCGCGACCCTCGCGGCCCAGCCCGATCTACCGGTGACCGGCGGCAAGGTGACGCTCAGCCTGCCGGCGAAATCGATCACGCTGGTGGTCGTTCCGCACGGCTGATACAACCGCGGGATGATCGCGCGGTTGGCCCTCGCTTTCACCGCGTTCGCCGAGCGCTGGCTGCCCGACGCGTTCGTGTTCGCGCTCGCCGCCACGGTGATCGTGTTCGTCGCCGGGCTCGGCGTGGGCGTCCCGGCAGGCACGCTGGTCAGCGCGTGGGGCGACGGCTTCCCGGCGCTGCTCTCGTTCACCATGCAGATGGCGCTGGTGATCGTCACCGGCTACGTGGTCGCGTCTTCGCGGCCGGTCTATCGGCTGATCTGCCTGCTCGCCGATCGCGCGCCCCGCTCGCCGCGCGGCGCGGTCGCGCTGGTGGCGCTGTTCGCGATGACCTCGGCGTGGATCAACTGGGGCTTCAGCCTGATCTTCTCCGCGGTGCTGGTCAAAGAGATCGCGCGACGCGTGCGCGGCGTCGACTATCGCGCGCTGGCCGCATCGAGCCTGCTCGGCCTGGGCAGCGTGTGGGCGCAGGGCCTGTCGGGATCGGCGGCGCTGCAGATGGCCACGCCGAACGCGCTGCCCGATCCGGTGCGTGCGATCATCGCGCACGACGGGCTGATCCCGAACGGGCTGGTCGACTTCTCGCACACGATTTTTCTGTGGCAGAGCTTCGCGTCGGTGGCGGTGGAGATCGTGGTGGTGACGTTGGTGATGTGGCTGGCCGCGCCGGTGGGTGCAGCAGCGCGCGATGCGCAGCAACTGGGAATCGATCTCGGCCCGCCGCTCGATCACACGGACGATCTGCCGCCGCCGCGCACGCCCGGCGAACGGATCGAGCATTCGCCGCTGTTGGTGTGGCTGGTGGTCGCGCTCGGAGCCGCCTACCTGTTCCGAACGCTCGCGGGCGGCGTGACCTCGCTGACCGTCAACACCATCAACCTCGCGATGCTGCTGATCGGCATGTTGCTACACGGGACGCCCGCGCGCCTGATGCGCTCGGTTCGCGCGGCCACGCCCGCCACCTGGGGCGTGATCCTGCAGTTCCCATTCTACGCGGCGATAGCCGGCATGATCTCGAGCACCCACTTGAACGAGCGCATCGCCCACCTGTTCGTCAGCCTCTCGTCCAAGGCCAGCTTTCCCGCGCTGATGGCCGCGTACTCGGCGGCGCTCGGCGTGTTCGTGCCCTCGGGCGGCTCGAAGTGGATCATCGAAGCGCCCTACGTGGTCAAGGCCGCGCACGAGCTGCAGGTCCACGTGGGCTGGGTAGTCGCCTCGTACGATCTCGGCGAGGCGATCGCCAACCTGGTGCAGCCGTTCTGGATGCTGCCGGTGCTCGCGCTGGTCGGCCTGCGCGCGCGCGACGTGATGGGCTTCACGTTCCTGGTGTTCCTGGTGCTGCTGCCGATCGTGCTGATCTTGACCACCGTGCTCGGCGCCACCCTGCCCTACCCGCTTTGACATACAATCGGGAGCTGGTGCCAGTGCTCGCTCGATCTCGTGCGATCTCCGTCGCTGCGCTGATCGTGCTGATCGGCTGCGTCTTCGCGCAAGCGGCGTTCTTTCCGTTGGTCTGCTGGGACGATCACCTGCACGTGGACGCGCCGCTGAGCTGGCTGACGCGGCAGTACGGCTATCCGATTCCGCTGAGCGTCGCGAGCTACGCGCTGCTCGGGCGCGGCGCGCTGGCGGCGCACGCCTGGAACGTGGGGTTTCACGGAGCGGTCGTGCTGCTGGTGTACGCGCTGTCGCAGCGGCTCGAGCGCGGCTGGTGGCCGGCGCTGTTGTTCGCGTTTCACCCGGCGGTCGCCGAGCCGGTGGCGTGGGCGACCGGGCGCAAGGATCTGCTCGCCGCGATCGTGCTCGTCGGCGTGCTGGTGATGCACATCCGCCGGCCGCGGCCAATCCTCACCGCGTGCCTGTACGTGGTCGCGCTGGCGTGCAAGCCGTCGGCGCTGCCGCTGCCGGCGATCTTGTGGCTCTACGATCGGCTGCTCGCGCCCGAGCGCAAGAGCAACTGGCTGTTCGCGCTGCTGCCGATCGCGCTCGTCGACATGTACATCACCGCCGCCGGCGTGCACGCGATCGGCGCGCTGCCCGCCGAGCCGCCGCCCTTGTGGCTGCGCGTGCCAATGACCGCCGCGCTCGAGTCCCGACACCTGTTCGCGCCGGTGGGCCTCTTGCCGCGCTACATGCCGCTCTCGAGTCCGGTTCCCTGGCTGTCGGTGATCGCCGGAACCGCGGCGCTGATCGCGCTGGTCGCCGCGCCGATCCTCTTGCGACGGCGCGCGCCGGTGGCCGCGTTTGCGTTGTCCTTCGCGCTGCTCACCTATCTGCCGGCGGCGGATCTCCTGCACCGCACGCGCTCGGTGTCCGACTCCTATCTGTACCTGCCGCTGATTGGCTTCTGCCTCCTCTTCGGCTCGCCGAAGGTGCCGCGCTGGGCGCCCGCGCTGCTGGTGGCCGCGTACCTGCCGCTGTGTTACTTGCAGGTGCGGCTGTGGCGCTCGAACGCGACCTTGTTCCAGCCCGTGCTCGACGCCTATCCGGACAGCCCGACCGCCTACAAGCAGCTCGGCGATTCCCTGGTGTGCGACGGCAAACCGGCCGACGCGGTGCCGATCTACGAGAGCGTCGAGCGGCGCTTTGCAGGCAACACGCTGGCCTGCGGCAACCTCGGGCTCGCCTACGCGCAACTCGGCGATCTGACGCGCGCCGAAGCCGCCTTCCAGCGCGGCGCCGCCGGTGGCGACGCGAAGGCCGCCGCGCACCTCGCGCGCCTGCACGCCAAATGAGCGACTAGATAAGCCGGCAGTACCACGAATAGACACCGATCGCCGCGACCGCCGCGAGCTCGACGCACGCCAACACGCGGCCCCATGGTGGGCGCGACCACAGCCACGCCACCGCCAGGCCGAACAGCGCGAACAGCGGCGCGGCAGCGAACTGCAGGTAGGTGGCCTTGATCATCCCCTCGGAATCGACCGGGTACTTCACCGAAAAATGGAGCTGGCCGGCGAGCGCGAACAGCGGCACGAAGAGCAGCGCCAGGCGACCCCACTCGCGGCGGCGCCACACCCCGGCCAGCGCCACGCACCAGGCGAAAAGCGTGGTCGCGGCCACCAGCGCGCCGGCTGCCATCGAGGGACGCGAGACCGCCAGCACGTCGGGGCGCAGCGGGCGGAAGTTGGCGAGCTCCTGCGGCGCGCTCGGATCGGGATAAGGCGCGTACGCGAAGTTGTAGTAGTCGACGAACGTACTGGCGATCAGCGGCGTCCAGAACTGTGCGACCGGCTGAAGCCCGACCGGCGCGTAGGGCCGTGCAAAGATGTGCGCGTCCCAGCCGGCGTAGAACCACAGCGGCCGTCGCCGCAGATACGGAATGGCGTCGAACCTCGCGGTGCGCGCGTGCTCGGGGCCGTCGAAGCCGGAGAGCACCAGCTTTCCGTACGCGCGCTGGTTGTGCACGAAGTAGAAGCCGCTCACCGCCGCGGTCACGGCCAGGCCGGCGATCAGCGGCGCGAACCGGCGCAAACGGCCGGCGCTGCGATCGCGCGCAGCTTCGACCAGCGCCGCCGCGCCGATCGCAGCCACGATCATCAGCGCCGACACCTTGACCAACAGCGCCAGCCCGAGCACCGCGCCGAGCGTGAGCGCCCAACGCCAACGCGCGCCGCCTCCTCGCGAGAACAGCGGCACCACCAGCAGCAGCGCGACGGTACACAAGAGGCAGCTCAGCCCTTCGTTGGTCACCATCCCGTCGAGCTGCACCGAAGCAGGCAGCACCGCCGCCAGCGCGAGCGCCGCCAGTCGCGCCACGCGCCGGCCGGGCAAGAGCAGCTCGAGGCCGAGCAGGAGCAGCGCAAAGCGCAGACAGCCCGCCAGCGCCGAGAACATCCCGAGCCCCTGCAGTGACACGCCCAGGCCGGTGAGCGCGGCGGCGAGCACGTAGTAGAGCGGCGGATGGTACGCGGTGCGGCAGATCTCGAGCGGGATCCAGGTCCAGCCGCGGGTGGCGAACCAGCCGATGTTCATCAGGTGATCGTCGAAGTCGTAGCTCCAGCGCACGTCGTAGGTGGCGGGCAGCGCCATGCGCAGCGCCAACCCGAGGAGCATGAGCAGCAGCTCCGGCCATCGCTCGGAAAGCAGGCGCAGACGCACGGCCGTCGAGCTTAACATGGGTCACCGTACGTGCTAGATCGTCCCAGGTGAACGCGCACAAGCCCAACCAGCAGTACTACGACGAGTTCGCGCCCAACTACGAGCGCGAGCGGCACGATGGATATCACGCGCTCATCGATCGGCTGGAGACCGCGATCGCGCTGCGTTACGCGCGCGGCGGGCGCGTGCTCGAGGCGGGCTGCGGCACCGGGATGATCTTGAAGGAGATCCGCCCGCACGTCTCGGAGGCGATCGGCATCGACATCTCGCCCGGCATGCTCGAGGTCGCGCGCCGGCGCGGGCTGACCGTCGCGCACGCGTCGATCACGCAGCTGCCGTTTCCCGATGCGCACTTCGATCTCGCCTACAGCTTCAAGGTGCTGGCGCACGTGGAGCGCATCGGCGCCG
This sequence comes from Myxococcales bacterium, assembly GCA_003170275.1. Taxonomy (GTDB): domain Bacteria; phylum Myxococcota_A; class Polyangia; order Palsa-1104; family Palsa-1104; genus PALSA-1104. Next base: position 35,008 of record PNAM01000046.1, on the reverse strand, counting down.
CGCTCGGCGAGCTGGCGCGCGTGGTCAAGCCGGGCGGGCACGTGGTCGCCGAGTTCTACAACCCGTGGTCGCTGCGCTATCTGGTCAAGCGGCTCAAGCGTCCGACCAAGATCTCCGACGACAGCCACGACGAGACCGTGTTCACCCGCTACGACTCACTGAACGACGTGCGCCAGGTCCTGCCCGCCTCGCTCGAGATCGTGTCGGTGCGCGGCGTGCGCGTGCTCACGCCGGTGTCGTACGTGCACAAGCTGCCGGTGGTCGGCCCGGCGCTCGCCTGGCTGGAGACCAAGGCGTCCGGCGCGCCGCTTTTGCGCCGGCTGGGCGGTTTCATGGTCGTGATCGCGCAAAAGCGATAAAGTAGGGGCGCCAATGCCCCCGACCGGCACCGTCCTCATCGTCGACGACGAGCGCTCGATGCGCGAGTTCCTGCGCATCGCGCTCGAGCGCGCGGGGCACACGGTGGTGGTCGCCGATTCGCCCGCGGCGGCGAAGGCGGTGTACTCGTCGCGCGAGCTCGACGTGGTGATCACCGATCTGAAGATGCCGGGCGGCTCGGGCCTGGACGTGCTCGACGGAGTCAAGGCGAGCCGGCCGCACACGCAGGTGGTGGTGGTGACCGCGTTCGCCACGCCCGAGACGGCGATCGCGGCGATGAAGCGCGGCGCCTACGACTACCTGACCAAGCCCTTCAAGGTCGACGAGATCGGCGTGGTGGTCGAGCGCGCCCTCGAGAAGCGCTCGCTGCTGCGCGACAACCTCGAGCTGCGCGCCGAGCTCGAAGGGCGCTTCCGCCTCGATCGCATGGTGGGCAAGTCGCCGGCGATGCAGCGCATGTTCGAGCTGCTCAAGAAGGTCGCGCCGGCCAAGACCTCGGTTTTGATCTCCGGCGAGTCGGGCACCGGCAAGGAGATGGTCGCGCGCGCGCTGCACCACCTGTCGCCACGGCCGCGCTCCGACGGGCCGTTCATCGGCGTCAACTGCGGCGCGATCCCCGAGGCGCTGCTCGAGTCGGAGCTATTCGGCCACGTGCGCGGCGCGTTCACCGGCGCGGTGAGCGATCGCCCGGGGCTGTTCTCCGCGGCGGACGGCGGCACCCTGTTCCTCGACGAGATCGGCGAGCTCGGCTCGCAGATGCAGGTCAAGCTGTTGCGCGTGCTGCAAGAGCGCAAGGTCAAGAAGGTCGGCGGCACCAACGAAGAGGAGTTCGACGTTCGCGTGGTCGCGGCCACCAACCGCGATCTCGAGGCCGAGGTGGAGCGCGGCGCGTTCCGGCGCGATCTCTACTACCGGCTGAACGTGATCCAGCTGCACCTGCAGCCGCTGCGCTCGCGCCGCGAGGACATTCCGCTCCTGGCCGATCATTTTCTCAAGAAGCACACCGCGGCGCTCGGCCGCCCGCTGCAGATCATCGAAGCGGACGCGATGGCCGTCCTGTGCGACTACGACTATCCCGGCAACGTGCGCGAGCTCGAGAACCTGATCGAGCGCGCGGTCACGCTCGAGTCGGCCGATCGCATCACGCGCGCGTCGCTGCCCGAGCTGCACCACAAGCCCAAGTCCGCGCCGTCGGTGACGCCGGGGACCGAGATCCCCGAGGGCGGGATCGATCTCGAGCGCATGATGGGCGAGATCGAGCGCGATCTGCTGGAGAAGGCGCTCGAGCGTTCGGGCGGCGTGCGCAAGGAAGCCGCCAAGCTGCTCGGCATCTCGTTCCGCTCGCTGCGCTACCGGCTGGCCAAGCTCGGGGTCGGTCCCGCCGAGGACGACGACGGCAACGGCAACGGCGGCGCGAGCGGCGACTCCTCCGGTGGCTGAGGCGCCGGGGGGCGCGCGCAAACGAGACGCGCTGTGGGCGCTGGCGCTGTTCTCGGTCGTGCTTTTGGTCTTCGCGCCCACGCTCGGCTTTCAGTTCGTCAACTGGGACGACGCGGTGCACGTGCTCGAGAACCCGTACGTTCGCGCGCCGCACCTCCTCGATGCGGCCTTCTGGATCACGCCGCGCGTCGGTTATTCGATCGCCGTCCCCGAGCTGTCCTGGTGGCTCAACTGGCGCCTCGGCGGCTTTGCGCCCTTCGGCTATCACGCCGGCAACGTGCTCTTGCACGCGCTCAACACCGCGCTGGTCTTGCGTCTGTGCCAGCGCCTTGGGCTCGGCCGCGCCTTTGCGATCGGCGCCGCGCTCTTGTTCGCGCTCCATCCGCTGGCGGCGGAGCCGGTCTCGTGGGTCACCGGCCGCAAGGATCTGCTCGCCGCCACGTTCGGCCTCGCGTCGCTGCTCGTGTGGTTGCGCCGGTCGCCCACCTGGCGATCCGACGCAGTCGCCAATGTTCTCTTCGCGCTCGGCGCGCTGTCGCAGCCGTCGGTGTTCGCGCTGCCCGCGCTGGTCTTCCTCTTGCGCAAGCCTTCGCGCCGATCGCTCGCGGCTGTAGTGCCGGCGCTGGCGCTGGTCGCCACGCTGGTCGCCGCGTCGCTGTTGCGCGCGACCATCGCGATCAACCCCGAGCTCAACGCGCCGTTTCCGTTGCGCACCTTTCGCACGCTCGGGCAGAGCTTGCGGATGGTGCTGCCGCCGTTCGAGCTGAGCGCGGTCTACGTGTTGCCCGCAGCGCGCCTGACCGAGCCGGCGAGCTGGGCGGGCGCGGCGGCGCTGCTCGCGTTCCTGATCGCCCTGGCGCGACCGTCGGTGCGTCGCTCGCGCGCGTTCCCGCTGTTGCTCCTCTGCGGCGCGGCGGTGGCGCCGGTGGCCAACGTGGTGCCGCTGTTGCGCGAGCTCGGCGATGCGCACCTGTACCTGCCGATGGCCGCGCTCGCCGCACTCTTCGCGCTGGCGATCGAACGGCTGGCGTCGCCGCTGCGGCCCGCGCTGCGCGTCGCGCTCGCGATCGCGCCGTCGCTGTTGTGCCTGCCGTTCCTCTTACAGCAGTGCGCCGTCTGGCAGGACGGCGTGACCTTGTGGAGCGTCACCTATGCGCGCCAACCCGACGTGGCCATGGTGTGCCGCAACCTGGGCGTCGCGCACGCCGAGGCGCACCGGCCCGAGCTGGCGCTGCCCATCTTCGAGCGCTGCGCGCGCCAGTTCAACCGCGACTTCTTCCTCTACGACATGGTGCTCGCCGCGCGCGATCTGCACGACCAGGAAAAGTTCCAGACGCTGCTGCTCGAGTTCGCGCACGCGCACCCCGGCCATCCGATGGTGCGCGGCCTGCAGGGCAAGCGCGACTGACTCGAGATCATTAGCGCGCGCCCCACAGCGCTTCCTGGCTGCCGCGCCGATCGGGGCCGTCGGGCAGCGTCGCGATCGCGCGGGTGAGCAGCTCGCGCGCCTCGGCGGTGAGCGGGCCGGCCTTGGCGAGCGCCTGCCCGAGCACCGCTTCGCACTCGTGTCGATCGGGCTGAAGGCGCACACATTCGCGCGCGCTTCGGGTCGCCGCTGAAGGGTCGTCGAAGTAGAGCGCCTCGATGGCGCGCAGATACGCGACGCGCGGATCCGTGCCGCCGACCCCGAGCAGCCGGAAGCCGAGCAGCCCGGTCGACGGATGGTGCGCGGCCAGCCGGCGCGCCTCGACGAGCTGCGCCTGCGCGGTGGCGGTGTCCCCGTCGGCGAGGCGCAGCTCGCCATAGAACGCGTGCGCGGGACCGAGCTCGGGATCGAGCGCGATCGCCGCCTGCGCCGCCTCGACGGCCCTGGCGTGCAGGCCGACGCGCTCGCGCGCCCACGCGAGCTTGAGCTCGAGATCGGAGCGCGTATAGCCGAGCGCGTGCAGCGCTTCGAGCTGCACCACCGCGCCGGCGGGATCGCCTTCGAGCATCATCATCGCCGCCAGGTTGGCGCGCGCGAGCGGCGCGTCGGGCTGCCGGTCGACGGCGTAGCGCCACAACAGCCCGTTCGACCACCACGCGCGCGCCTCGAGCACGCTTCCCGCCGCGAACGCGCAGGTCGCCAGCGACAGCACCGCGATCGCCAGCGGCTTGCGAACGCGCGGCCCGACCAGCCCCGCGGCCAGCGTCAACGCCAACCCCACCGACGGGAAGAGCACGAACCGATCGGCCAGATCGGCCCACAGCGGCACCAGGTGCAGCACCGGCACCAGCGAGATCGCGAACCAGCCCAGGCCGAGCGTGAGCGCCGGCCGCTTCACCCGCCAGGCGAGCGCCACCGCGCCGCCCAGGATCGCGAGCGCCAACAGCAGCTCCCACACCGTCGGGGGCGGCACGCGGTACGAGGCCGCGTGGCCGAGCGGCATCACCGTCAGGCGCAGGTACTGCACGAGCAGCCACGGCGCCTCGCGCAGCCCGGCCCGCAGCCCCGCGCCGGTGATCGCTGCCTGGCCGATGGCGTGCAGCACGTGGGTGCGCAGCGCGAGGTAGCCGATCAGCACCGCGCCGTGCAGCGCGACCAGCACGCGCGCCGCGCCCGCCCGCCAGGGCCACGCGCCCACCGCGATCGCCACCAGCGCGAGCACGCCGGGCTCGGTCACCGCCATCTCCTTGGCGAGCATCGCCGCGAGCGCCAGCAGCGCCGACAGCGCCAGCGGCGCCGGCCGCGTCCGATTCTCGTTCGGGCCGGGACCCAGCATCGGCAGCGCAACCGCCAGCGCCGCCAGCTCGAGCACCAGCGACAGCTGATCGCCGAGCGCCGAGGCATACGCCACCGCCTCGACGTGCACCGGCGCCATGGCCCACAACAGCGTGGCCCAGGCTGCCGCCGCGCGATCGTTGGTAAGCCGCAGCGCGAGCAAGAGCACCAGCAGCACCGCAGCGCCGTACAGGAGCAGATTCGCGATCCCGAACGCCAGCGGGCGCACGCCGGCGATCGTCACGATCGCCCGAAACGCCAGGTTGCGCATCGGCCGGTAGATGCGCGTGTTGTAGTCGGGCCGGCTCGAGGTGGTCTCGCGATCGAGGAAGTACGCCGCCAGCGGCGCGCCCGCGGTCACCGCCGGGTTGCGAAAGATCTGCACGCCGTCGTCGAGCAGGAACGGGTGGACGATCGAAGACGCGTGGAGGCCGGTCGAGAGGAGCACCAGGAGCGCCGCGAGCCGGACGGGATAGCGCGCCTTCATGGCCGTAAGCGTCATGCTACGCCAATCTCGGGTAGGCGCCATGTACGTCGAAGACCGACGCCGGCGGTGACGTTCTTTGTCACCAGGCCGGCAATTTTCGTCCGCGCCCTCGCCAAAGTTGCCCCGACCATCGCCAAAGGTCTAAAATCACAGCGCGGTTGCACTGGAGGGAGGCGGCATGTCACGTGCACAGGGAGGCGCCGGGATGAACAACCGGGGCTTCACGCTCATCGAGCTCATGGTCGTGGTGGCCATCATCGGCATCCTCGCGGTTATTTCTATCGGCGCGTACAAGAAGTATTCAGACTCGGGCCGCGGTGCCGAAGTAGCGGCCATGTTCGGTGAGCTTCGCGCGAAGGAAGAGGCCTACAAAGCCGAAACCAACACCTACTTAACGACGGCCACCACCAACGAGCTCGACGTCTATCCTGTCGTGCCGTCGGCTTCGTGTGCCGAGCCGTGCGCCAAGGTCGCCAGCAGCCCGCCCAGCTTCTGGACCAACGTGGCGAGCACGCCGTCGCTCGGGCTGCAGGTGAACAAGAAGCAGTTGTATTGCGGTTACGCGGCGGTGGCTGGCGCAGCCAACGGATGGACGTCACTGACGAGCGCTGTGGTGGCCGGCACCAATGGCAAGAATGCGTTCAGCAACGTTGTGCCCACCGTGCCCTGGTACTACCTGATCGCGATCTGCGACAACAACCGGAACAACCCCCTCAACACGATGTACGTCACGACTTCGCAGAACACCACGATGATCATTCTCAACGAACATCTTTAGAACGGTTTTCAAACTTCCAAGGAGGAGGACCAATGAGAAAGAAAGTAATGAAAGGCTTCACCCTGATCGAGCTCATGATCGTCGTCGCGATCATTGGCATCTTGGCGGCAGTCGCCATCCCGGCGTTCATGAAGTACATCCGCCGGTCGAAGACGGTCGAAGCGACGATGAACGTGCGCAAGCTGTTCGACTCGTCGGTCTCGTACTACGAGGGTGAGCACGCGGACATCGGCGGCAACATCCTGGCGAAGCAGTTCCCGGGCAGCGTCGGCCCGTCGCCGACCGCCAACTCCTGCTGTGGCCAGGCGGGCGACAAGTGCAAGCCGGCGCCGACCATCTTCGACAACGGCAACTGGGCCGCGCTCAACTTCTCGGTCGATGATCCGTTCTACTACTGGTACCAGTACATCGGCACCGGCACCGACACGGCCGCGACCTTCCAGGCGTACGCCTACGGCAACCTGGACTGCGACACGACCTACTCGACCTTCCAGCGGTCGGGCACCGTCATGTCGGATCGCTCGGTCTCGGGCGGCTCGGGTCTGTTCTCCAAGAACGACATCGAGTAGCACTCTCTTTTCGATCCGGAACGCCCGTCGTGCGACTCGCGCGGCGGGCGTTTCGCTTGTAAGCTCTCCGCGTGGCCGTGGAAGGACCCGTCGCCAAGTCGCTGGTCGCGCTCGCCTGTCTCGGGCTGATCGCGGCGACCGTGCTCACCGAGAACCACGCGCTCGAGCGCCGCAAGCACTTCCCAGCAGAGCAGGACGCGCTCTACCTGCCGCGCCCCTCGGCGCTCAAGGCCATGTCGCTCGGCCACCACGAGCTCACCGCAGATCTGGTGCTCATGCGCGCGATCATCTACTTCGGCGCGCAGCTCACCGGCCCGCGCAACTACAAGTGGCTCGACAACTATCTCGACACCATCGTCGCGCTCGACCCGAACTGGCGCACGCCCTACCGCTGGGCCGGCGTCGCGACCATGTATGACGGGCGGCAGATCACCAACGAGGGCGTGCTCGAGTCGAGCCACTTCCTCGAGATGGGGGTCAAGCAGTTCCCCGACGACTGGGAGCTCGCGTTCATGATCGGCTGCAACTACCTGTTCGAGATGCGCAGCGACGATCCCGTCGAGAAGGCGAAGTGGAAGCGCATCGGCGGCGAGTACGTGCGCCACGCCGCGCTGGTGGGCGGCGCGCCCTCGTGGATGCCGCTGCTCGCCGCCACCATCCTCACGCAAGAAGGAGAAGAGGAGGCGGCCATCCGTCACCTCGAAGAGGTCTACCTGAGCTCGCAAGACCAACGCACGCGCGAGGACGTGAAGAACCGCCTGCTCGCGCTACACGACAAGTTCGACTTCGCCCGCACCGAGCGCGCCCGCGACGACTTCGATCGTGCGCTGAAGGCGACGCTTCCGTACGCGCCGCCGGATCTGTTCGTGATTGTCGGGAGCAGGCCGACGGTGCGGATCGATCTCGAGGCGCTCGTTCCCAAGTAAGAGACGGGTGCCGGAGGGGAAGCGGGAGGCTTGGGAAGTGCGGGCACAGTAGTTCCGGAGTGCTGAGAGGGGTGGGGGGGTAGGCGGTTCGGGCGGCGGTGGTGCGCGCAGCGGCGGGGAGGTTGTGCGGGGCGGCGGGTTTGGCGGGGCGCAGTCGCGCGAACCGCGATTCCCGAATGATCGCGCGATCACGGGTTGGCTGTTTCATGCCGTGGTGGGAGGGCGGTTTTGGCTGATTGGGGGGTGTTTTCCGTTGACAAATGAGTGAGAGATGATTACTGTTAGCTTAATCAACATGTCAGCGCAGCTAATGATGAGATTACCGGTGGCGAAGACCTGGGGCGGGAGGCGCAGAGGTGCCGGGAGAAAGCGCCGGGCCTTGCGGCCGCAGGTGCCGCACTGCCGGAGAGTTGTGTTCAGGCACAAGTTGCCGGTGCACGTGACGGTGAGACTGGCCGCGGGGCTGTGTGACTTGCGCTCGAAGAAGGGCTTTGCCGCGTTGTCAGGCGCTTTCGCCAAGGGGCGGCTGCGGTTTGGATTTCAGCTGGTGAACTTCTCCGTGCAGGGGAACCACCTCCACTTGATCGTGGAGGCCGAGAACGAGCAGTCACTCACGCGCGGTATGAAGGGCCTCAACGTTCGGATGGCCCGAGCGCTGAACAAGATCATGGGCCGCACCGGCAAGGTGTTCGCGGACCGCTATCACGCCCGAATCCTGCAGTCCCCCACCGAAGTTCAGCGCGCCCTCCGCTACGTCCACTTCAACTACCACAAGCACATGCACGGCTCGGGTCACTACGTGCCGTGGAGCTACCGCGACCCGCTCTCCACCGCAGTCCCGCACCCGAACCTGGTCACACCGCCACGAACCTGGCTACTCATCCACGGCCCCTCTCACGCACCCCGGCGACACGCCACTCAGCCGCACCCTCCCCGCCCCAGCACGGCATGAAACAGCCAACCCGTGATCGCGCGATCATTCGGGAATCGCGGTTCGTGCGAATGCGCCCCGCCAAACCTTCCGCCGCGCACAACCTCCCCGCCGCTCCGCGCACCACCGCCGCTCGAACCGCCCGCCAGCCCCACCCCTCTCAGCAAATCCGGAACCAGCGTGCCCGCACTTCCCAAGCCTCCCGCTTCCCTACAGCGCGCTACGAATCTCAGCAGCAAGCGCAGGATCGCGTTCCTTCAAGAACGTAACGATCTGCAGCAGCGTCGGACTATCGGCCGTGAGCTGAAAGCTCCTCAGCACGGCCGCCTTCAGCGCCGCGCGGCGGACCGGATCGGCGAGCACCGGCTCGTACCAGCGCTTCATCCACGCGTCGTCGTCGACGAATCGCAGATCACCAAGGAGCGGGATCCCCGCGGCGTACTTCTCGCGGACGAACAGAGAAGTGGAGCGATCGTAGTGCAGCGGGATCCATTTGGTGGACTTCATCATGCCGCGCTCGAAGTCGGTGTCGTGGCGCGCCAGGCCGTAGCGGATGTCGTAGCGATCGCCGATCACCTCGAGGCCGCGCTCGCCGAGGTACAGCGGCAGCCACAGCTCGGTGACGCGACGGTTGTCGTAGAGCGCGACGGTGCGCCCGTCGCAGTAGACCGGGATGTTCTTCCAGATCAGGTAGCCGCCGAAGGTGCAGTCGTGGATCAAGCGGCCCGCCGGAAGCTTCTCGAGCGTCGCTAGCGTGTCTTGCGGGAACAGGCCGAGATCGAAGCCGACGCCGAACGCGGCGTTGAACGCCTGCGCCGGCACCAGCCGCAGGTAGAGCCCGGGCAGGCCGAGGCCGAGCACCACCGGCAACAGAGACGCGCCGAGCTTGAAGCCCTTTCTGCGGAGATAATCGGCCGTGACCTGCAGCAGCTGGCCGAACAGCGGCGCGCACAGGAGCAGCGCCTCGTACAGGTTGCGCAGGTAGCGCGACGCGAGCAGCGCGCCGAGCAGCGCGAGCCCGGCCGGGATCAGCCGGCCCTTGCGCTCGACGGCGGCGGAGCCGAGCGCGGCGAGCAAGAGGCCGAGCGGGATCCACAGCTTGGGATCGCCGAGCCGCGTGCGTTGCCACTCGATGGTGAGCGCGAGCGCCATCGGCGCGTGGCCGAGCGCGACCCCTAGAGTTGTTCGGATGTGACCGCGGCCCGCCGGGGTGAGCGCGAACAGCGCGACGCAGCCGGCGAGCGCGAGCCCGGCGTGCAGCACGTCGCGGCGCGGCGCGCGCGAGATCAGCGCCGCACCGACCAGCCCGGCGACCAAGAACGTGCCCACGGAGGCGGTGGGATGGATCGGCAGCCACACCGCGACCAGCGGAACGAACCAGAGGACGCTGCGATCGCGCAGGCGCCACCAGCGCAGCGCGAGCCAGATCGAGGCCGACAGCAGCATCGCGCCGAAGATCATCGGCCGGGTGATCGAATAGCGCGGCTGCACCAGGATGCCGGTGAACGCCATCACGCCCATCGCGGTGCCGTCGGAGAGGCCGAGCTCGCGCAGCGCGAGGCCGACGAACCAGATCAGCAAGAACGCGAACCCCACCACCAGCGCGGTGAGCCCCCACACGCCGGCGGTGCGGTGCACGCCGTACAAGATCAGATCGGCGAGCCAATCGACCGAGTACCAGGGCGTGCCGGCGGCGGTGAAGCTGAACGGATCGACGCGCGGGATGACGTGGTGCTCGACGATGTAGCGTCCGGTGGCCAGGTGCCACCAGAGATCCGCGCTCCAAATCTTGACGATGTACAGGAGCGACAGCGCGAACGCCGTCGCAGGGAGGGCGAGCCGCTTAATCGGTGTCCGCGCCCTGCTGGCGCAGGTCCTTGATCATGGTGGTCGTCTCACCCGGCTTGATGTCGACCGAGAAGGTCTCTTTGATGTTGAACTGCGGGTTGGTGAGCGTGATGCGGTGCGAGCCCGCGCCCAGCTTGAGCTGGGTCTGCGGCGTGTGCAGGCCGGTCTCCTTGCCGTCGACGCCGATGTTGGTCCACGGCTTGGAGCCGAGGCGCAGGTAGCCTTCGCCGCCCGCCGACTTCTCGGGCGCCGCCGACTTCTCGACTGCCGCCTTGACCGGCCTGGCAGGCTTGTCCGGCTTCTCGGTCGGATCGTCGTCGACCAGCGCGGGGCGCGCGGCCTTGACCGGCCGGTCTTCCTTGGGCAGGCGCGGTAGATCGCGCGCCGGCTGGGTCTCGCGCACCGGCGCGGACGCCACCTTGATCGCCGCGGCGACCTTGGGCTGCTCGACGGGCGCGGCGGCCTTCACGACAGGCGCCGGCTTGTCCTTCTTCAAGACGGGAGGCGGCCCGATCAGCGGCTCGGTGGTCTTGGCGGCGAGCGCAGCGACCGTCGCGTGCAGGTCGACCATGGTGCCCGGCTGCAGATCCACTTCCTGGCTCCAGGTCGCGCCGCCGAGGCCGCGCACCTCGATCTTGTGCTTGCCCGGGGTCACCGATTGCACCTTGAGCGGCGTGACGCCCTCGAGCGTCTTGCCGTCGAGGAACGCCTGCAGGCTGGGCGGATCGGACAAGAGCGTGAAGCCGGTCTTCGACGCCAGCGGCTCGAGCGTGATGCGCTTGCGCACCGTATCGCCCGCCTTGACCTCGACCTGACCGTTCCACGGCACGTAGCCGTCGCGCTGCACGATCACCAGGTACGACCCCGGCTCGAGCTTGAGCGTGGCCGGCGTGCCATCCACCGGCATGCGCTTGCCGTCGACGAGGATCTGCACGTCGACCGCCGGATCGGAGGTGATCACCACCTCTCCCGGCTTGTTGGCCATGAACAGGTACAGCCACACCGCCGCGCCGCACAGCACCACGCCGAGCGCGCCGACCAGCGCGTACAGGCCGGCGTTCGAACGCGGGCGCGCGAGCGGCGAGCGCATCGGCGTGCCGTAGCCCGGCGCTTCCTCGGCGGCGGGCATCACGAAGTCGAGCGGCCGCGAGGTCTTGGCCGAGCCGTTGCGCGCGCCCGTCGGATGGCCGTTGGCGTTGACGATCGGGATGGCCTGCGAATGCGACGGATGCGGCACCGCCGCGCCGTCGGCGCTCAGCTCGATGTGCGACAGATCGGGCTTGTCCTCGAGCACAGAATCGGCCGCGTCGACGGGCTGATCGTAGATGTTGGTAGCCAGCTCCTCGTCGTCCCAGCCGAGCTCGGACTCCGCGCCCACGCGTGGCGGGACGTGTCCGTTGGCCGGCTTGGCCGGCTTGGCGGCCGGGGCGGGCGGCGGCGGAGTCGCGACCACCGCGTGCTGGCCGGAGATGCGCTGGCCCGCGGGCATCGAGGTCATGGCCGCTGCGGGCGGCGGTGGTGGGATCGAGTTGCGACGCGCGCGACCGTCGCCGGGGGGCGCCGGCGCGGGCCCTCCTCCAGCGGCGGCGGCCTGCGGGCGCTGCAGCTCGGGAGGAGGCATCTTTTGATAGGTCTCGAGCTTGACGGCCTCCTGCTCCATTTCCTGAGCGAAGACCTTCTTCATCCAGGTCGCGAGATCCTTGCGCGAGTAGAACTCGCCGGCCGTGTACATATACGCCTGCAGATCGTCGTGCAGGTCGATCGCGTTCTGGTAGCGATCCTCGATGTCCTTGGCGAGCGTCTTCATGACGATGCGCTCGAGCTCGTCGGAGATGCGCCGGTTGTAGGTCGACGGCGGCAGGATCTCGACGTTGCGGACCTTCTCCAGCGTCGAGAAATCGCTCTCGCCGATGAACAACCGCTCGCCGGTGAGGAGCTCGTAGAGCACGATGCCGAGCGAGAAGATGTCCGAGCGGCGATCGAGCGGCAGCCCGCGGACCTGCTCGGGCGACATGTACCCGAACTTGCCCTTGAGGATGCCCTGCTGGGTCTTGGACGCCTTGCCCGCGGCCTTGGCGATCCCGAAGTCGATCAGCTTCACCTCGCCTTCGTACGAGATGAGGATGTTCTGCGGCGAGACATCGCGGTGCACCAGATGCAGCTCGCCGCCCTGCGGATCTTTCTTGTTGTGCGCGTAGTCGAGGCCTTCGCACGCCTTCATCACCACGAACGAGGCCTGCGCGATCGGCATGGCGGTCAGCCCGTCGACCGGCTTCTGCTTGCAGCGATCGAAGATCGCGCGTAGGTCCTTGCCGTGCACGAACTCCAGCGCGATGAAGTAGCTGTCCTCCACCTTGCCAAGATCGAAGATCTGGCAGATGTTGGCGTGGTTGAGCTGGACGGCGATCTTCGCCTCATCGATGAACATCGTGATGAACTCTTCGTCCTCAGCGATGTTCGGAAGGATGCGCTTGACCGCGAGCAGTCGCTCGAACCCCTCGACGCCAAAGGCCTTGGCCTTGAATACTTCGGCCATGCCTCCGACGTTGATGCGGTCGAGGAGATAGTATTTTCCGAATTGAATCGGCTTCTTCAAAGGAGCGACCCCAAGTACCCGCAGTTGCTAAGTTGGTAGCATATCACCCGAGCGAGCGCTCCTACAAAGTAAATTCAAGCATATAGGGAGGTTACCGATGCCACAGGGTCCCAAGGACGAGCTGATCGAGGTATTGAGGTGTACGGACCAGGCCGAGGCGCAGATGGCCGTCGACGAGGTGCTCGAGCCGGCGGGCATCGCGGCGGACATCCACAACCGGAGCTCGCACGCGTTTCCGGCGCCGGCCTCGATGTCAGGCGCGTTCTTCGTCGCGGTGCCGCGGGCGCGCGCCCAGGAGGCGATCGAGATGCTCAACGAAGCGCAGGAAGAGGGCATCATCTCCGACGACGGCGAGGTCGCCGAGCTGGCCGAAGAGAAATAGCAGCGCGCCTTACAGCGAACGTTTGTCGACGATGAAGCCGTTCGGGGTCACGTACACGTCGTAGACGGCGCGACGGTCGGGGAGCTGCGAGACGGCCTGACCGTGCGCGCCGGCGATCATCCAGCCGAGCGGGCCTTTGGTCCCCCCACGATACAGCTGCAGCCAGCCCGGGCCGGTGCCGCCCGCGCGATCGAAGGCGCTGCCTTTGTGCGCGTTGGCGTCGGCGGCCTTGACCCAGCGCCCCTCGACGCGGCTCATGTTGAACACCGTCTCGAGGCCGAGCAGCGTGAGGAACGGGCGGAAGCGCAGCACGTCGCCGCCGACCGTCCACTCGTCGCCGTCGACGTCGTAGATCTCGGTGGGGCCGCGCGCGCCGTCGCTCTCGATGCCCACGTAGTAGACGCGCAGCTTGCCCGACGCCAGCTCGATGCACTGCACCTCGGCGATGTGGGTCTTCTTGGTGAAGCTGTGCCAGGTCTGCAGCGCGAACGCGAGGCCGAGCGCGGCGATGCCGGCGCCGATCAAGAGCGCGCTGGTAACCAGCGCCAGCACGTAACGGCTGCCACCGACCGGCGGCTGCGGGCGGCGGAAGATCGACTTGCCGAACCGCTTGAGCATCCACAACAGCGGCATCACGCCGAGAAGGAGCCCCGCCGCAGCGACGGCAGCCAGCGGCCAGCGAATGCTTTCGGCCATCCGGGTATCGTACGCCTTTGCGGCGCGCGAATCAGCAGGGTCCTCGTAGGTGAGGATCCATACCGATGGAGTTGCAGATGGTTTGGCGCGCCCGCGTGGTAAAATCCCGCCATGGGCAAGACTGTCTGGGACGATATTGCGGACGAGCCCAACAGTGAGGAAGCCGCCACGCGGGTGCGTCCGACCAGCGGCGACAGCGTGATTACGCCGCGGCGCCTGAGCGCGTTGCCGTGGCTGCTCGCGGGGCTCACCGGCGCCGGACTGGCCACGTCGGTGGCGTCGAACATGAACGAGCGCGTGCACACCAAACAGGCGCTTTCGTCGTCGCGCGACGAGGCGGCCGAGCTGCGGCGCGGCCTGTTCACCACGCAAGATCGGCTCGCCACCGTCGAGAGCGAGCGCAGCAAGGAGGCGCAGACCGCCGCACAGCTCAAGCAGAAGACCGACGTGAACGAGAAGTTGATCGCGGACCTTCGCACTGCGCTCGATTCGAAGGACGGCGACGTGGCATCCGAGGGCGCCGCCAATCGCGTCAGCGTGAACCTGGTCGATCAGATCTTGTTCAAGAGCGGCGAGGCGGAGATCTCGCCGCGCGGCAAGGAAGTGCTGACCAAGGTCGGCGGCGTGCTCAAGGGGCTCACCGACAAGCAGATCTTGATCGGCGGCCACACCGACGATCGCCCGATCCACACGCCGCAGTTTCCCTCGAACTGGGAGCTCTCGGCCGCGCGCGCGGTCAACGTGGTGCACTTTTTAGCCGAGACGGTGGGCGTCGATCCGGCGCGCCTCACCGCCGCCGGCTACTCCGAGTTCCACCCGCGCGCGAAGCGGGACAAGGCCAAGAACCGGCGCATCGAGATTCTGCTCACCCCGACGGTGGAAATAAAAAAAGGCTAAGCCTCATGATCGCCTCTTCGCTTCGACGTGTCGCGCGCTATGCGCTCGCTGGTTCGCTGCTGCTCGTGGCGGCGTGCGCGGGGGCGAGCTCGTGCCCGAAAGATCTGCTGAATGCCAGAGGCAAGGCCTGCGCGATCGACGGGATGGCGTGCGGGACGACCCCGGGGTTCACCCATCTATTGATGTGCTCTCGAGGGAAATGGACCGAGATGGACGCGCCGCCGCCGCCTCCTCCTCCGCCCCGCGCGCCGTAACGCCCCGCCTCAGCCTTCGATCGTGACCTTGACGATCTTGTCGCCGCCCTTGATCTTGTCGATCACGTCGAGGCCGGAGATGGCCTGGCCGAAGACGGTGTGCTTGCGGTCGAGGTGCGGCTGCGGCGAGTGGCAGATGAAGAACTGCGAGCCGCCGGTGTTGGGGCCGGCGTGCGCCATCGAGAGCGTGCCGCGCACGTGCTTCTGCTTCTTGCCGCCGGTCTCGCACTTGATGTGGAAGCCGGGGCCGCCGGTGCCCCACTTGCCCTTCTGGTCCTCGTAGCGGGTGAGCGGATCGCCGCCCTGGACCATGAAGTCGTCGATCACGCGGTGGAAGCGCAGGCCGTCGTAGAGCGGCTTGGTCTGCTTCTCGCCGGTCTTGGGATCCTTCCACTCCTTGGTGCCGGTGGCCAGCGCGACGAAGTTCTCGACGGTGCCAGGCGCGTCGTCGTCGAACAGCTCCACCACGATCTCGCCCTTGTCGGTCTCGATCTTTGCCTTCTTCATCGGGTCTCCTTAGGGCGCTGAGAGCGCCTCGGTCGGGTCCAGCCTGGCGGCGGCGCGTGCGGGAAACAGGGCGCCGGCCATGCATGCCAAGACGGAACACAGTAGCGCTCCGCCAATAATTCGCCAGTCGAATGAGAAATAGGTGTCGGGCTTGAAGGGGAACTCGGGCAGATAGCGGCCGGCGGCGAGATCGAGCGCGAGCGCCGCCAGTCGCGCCGCGCCCAGGCCGATCAGGCCACCGCACAGCCCGATCGCGCCGGCCTCGCTGAGGAACAGGCGCTGGATGTCGCGCGAGGAGGCGCCCACCGATCGCAACACGCCGATCTCGCGGCGGCGCTCGGCGACCGCGCGGTAGAAGCCGTGCGCCAGGTTGATGCCGGCGAGCGCGACGATGGCGAACGAGACCAGCGCGAACAAGAGCGTGAGCAGCGTGAGCGCGAGGCCGACCCGCTCGGCGCCCGAGTCGGCGGTGGTGTAGCCGAGCTCGCGGAGGTAGGCCGAGAGGCGGGCCACGTCGGCGTGCGGCTGCAGCTCGAGCAGCACCGAGGAGAGCTCGCGGCTGGAGGCGGCGCCGCCGTAGAGCGCGTTCCAGCGGCGCACGATGCCGAGCGGCAGCGTGAGCGCGAGCTTGGCCGCGCGCTTGGCGATGCCCACCAGCATGATGCGGCGCTCGCGCGGCGGCGCGCCCGTGCGACTGGCGCCGATGCCGAAGAACGACGCGCCCAGCTCGGCGGTGAAGGTGAAGCCGCGGAAGCGACTGGCGAGGAATCCGCCGACGCGCGGCAGGCCATGCGAGGGCGCGATCGCGCCGTTGTACATCTCGAGCATGAACGGCGAGAGCACCGCCGGCACCGGGCGCTCGCAGGCGTGCGTGTCCACGGGACAGTACTCGCCGCCTGCGCAATCGGTGTCGGCGACGCACGCCTTTTGCGAGCCGGGATCGTCGCTGAACGGCTCGGGCGCAGTGGCCTCCCCCGCCACCGCCGCGGGATCCAGGCCTTCGGCGATCAGCTCGGCGCGGATGTCGCGGCCGAGGATCTCGTGGCCGCCCTGCGCGCGCGCGGGAAACGACAGGCGCATGCGGCGGTGCGCGGCGGCGACCTCGGGGCGGGCCTGGAGCTTGTCGGCGGCCTCGTCGGTGAGCGCCTTGGGACCGCCGAGCGAGAACAGCGACAGCGGGCCCGCCTCCAGGCTCGACGTGGCCGCGACCACCTCGAGCTGGCCGGTGGGAAAGATCTCGTCGGCGACCTTGCGCACGCCGGCGGAGAGCGCGAGAAAGAACGCCAGCGACGAGATGCCGACCGCGATGCCGAACACCGCGAGCACGAACGCGCGCCGCCCGCGCCGGATGTTCTGCCGCACCAGCCCGCCCAGCGCGCCGAAGGTCATTGCGACCCACCCTGCGCTGCGCGCAGGGGCCCAGTCAGCCTGCCATCGTCGAGCTTGAGCACGCGCGAGGCAGCCTGCGAGACGCGCTCTTCGTGCGTGACCAGCAGCATGGTCAGCCCCGCCGCGTTGAGCTCCTTGAACAGCCGGATGATCTCGGCGCCGGTTTCGGAGTCGAGGTTGCCGGTCGGCTCGTCGGCCAGCAGCAACTTCGGCGACGCATACAGCGCGCGCGCGATCGCCACGCGCTGCTTCTGCCCGCCCGACAGCTCGGCCGGACGCTTGTTGGCCAGCTCCATCACGCCGACGCGCCCCAGCGCATCGTGCGCGCGGCGGCGCGACTCCGCCGACGGGCCGTCGCCAAAATACGCCGGCAGCGCGACGTTCTCCGTCACGCTCAAATGATCGAGCAGGTTGAACGATTGAAAGACGAAGCCGACCTCGGTGTTGCGAAACCGCGACAGCCGCGCGTCGTCGAGCGCTTGCAGATCGTGCCCCAACACCTCCGCACGCCCGGAGAAGCGCCGGTCCAGCCCGCCGAGAATGTGCAGCAGCGTCGACTTCCCCGACCCCGAGCGTCCCACCAACGCCACGAGCTCGCCGGGCTCCACGCAGAGGGACACCCCGCGCAGCACCGGTTGCACCCCAAACCGCTTCTCGACACCCTCGAGCCGCGCCACCACGGCGCTCTTATACCACCAGCTACTTTTCGAGCTCGAGAAATAGCAGCGTGCCACCGACGGCGGCGATGGCGGGGACGACCAGGCCGAAGCCGGGGATGGCGAGGAGCAGCGCGACCACGGCGCCGAAGCCGAGGGATTCGGCGAGGTGCCGGTTCACGTAGCTCCACTTGGCGCCGAAGGCGAAGTCGCGGCGCGACAGCGGCAGGTCGCAGGCGTCGTAGGCGAGGAACAGCGCGGTGAGGAAGAAGCTGGCGACCCAGATGAACGGCGCGAGCGGCGCGACGAAGAACTGCAGCACGAACAGCGCGCCGGAGAAGATCACGTACAAGAGCAGCGTCAAGAGCGTGTGGCCGAGCGCGCGTACGCCTTCGGCGAGGATGTGCGCGGCGCCTTCGGGCACCACCGCAGCGCCGGTGGCGAGCTTCTCGGTGCGCTCGGACAAGGTGCCGACGAACGGCGCGGCGGCGATCAGGCTGGTGACCACGAACGCCACGTAGCCGACCGACACCACGAACAGCAGCAAGAGGAACCCGAGGATCGCCGCGAGGAACGCGCCGTGGCCGGCGGTGTGCCCGTCGATGAACGCCTTGCCCCACGACCACGCGCCGACCAGGCCCGCGCCGGCCACCACCGTGGTGAGCAGCGTGGGCGCGATCACCCACGGCCACAACGGCCGGTGATCGACGGCGAACCGGAACCCCTTGGCGAAGTATCCGGCGCCACGGAAGAAGCGCGTGAACGCACCGCTCTTTTTTGCTTCGCTCATGTCGGTGGTCGCTATAGTCCGCCTATGTATCGCCTAACGCTCGCGCTCGGGGCACTTATTCCGCTGGCCTGCTCGTCGGCCCCGATCGAAGCGGTGCCCGAGACCGACGTGGTGATCGCGCCCGGCCTCTCGGCGGACGTGGACGTGGTGCGCGATGAGCAGGGGATCCCGCATATCTATGGAGCGTCGCTCGAGGACGTGGCCTATGCGCAGGCCTATTTCATGGGCATGGATCGGTTCGTCGAGGCCGATCTGGCGCGCCGCTCGGCGGCAGGCACGCTGTCGGAGATCGCCGGCGATCTCGACGCGAGCATCATCGATCGCGACGTGGGGATGCGCATCCACCACCTGCGCAAGACCTCCGAGGACACCTTCGCGGCGCTGCAGCTCTCCAGCGATCCCGACGCCAAGCTGCTGGTCTCGACGCTGCACAGCTACGCCGCCGGCATGAACGCGTTCATCGCCGATCTGCAGAGCGGGCGCTACACGCTGCCGCCCGCGCTGCTGCTCGCCTACGATCCGATGACCATCCCGCCGTGGACCGAGGCGGACTCGATCTTGATCGGGCGGCTGATCAGCTTTCAGCTCAGCTACGACGCCGATTCCGAGATCGCGCGCACCACGCTCGACGCGGCGGGCGCCTTGCAATTCGACATGTCGGGCGACGTGCAGCGCGCGGCACGCAAGGGGATCGCGCGCGACCTGCAGATCCTCGAGCCGGTGGATCCGACCTACACCTTCCCCGGCGACTTCTCGACGCTGCAACCGATCAGCGCCTCGCTCGCGACGGTCAGCGACGGAAATCTGCTGGCGCTGTTGCGCGCGGATCGGCCGATGGTGCGCGACTTCGGCAACGATCGCTGGCTGCACCCCGACCACGGCTCGAACGACTGGGTGATCGGCCCGCAGCTGTCGGCGACCGGCCACACGCTGGTGGCCAACGATCCGCACCTCGCGCTCAACAACCCGCCGGTGTTCTATCTGAACCACCTGATCGTGCGCGGCGGATCGGTGCCGGTCGACGTGTTCGGCGGCCAGTTTCCCGGCGCGCCCGGCGTGATCCTGGGCACCAACACGCACGTCGGCTGGGGCGCGACCACCAGCAACCTCGACGTCACCGACGTGTACAAGGAGAGCGTCGTGACCTGCGACGGCTCAGCCGATCCGTGCGCGATGTCGAACGGCGCCAAGGTCGCGCTGGTGCCGCGCGTCGAGAGCTTCGACGTGGGCCGCTTCGGTCACATCGTCAGGACGGTGAGCCTGACCTTTTACGACGTGCCGAATCACGGCCCGATCCTGCCGCGCGTCAACGCCACCCACGACGGGCTCGAGGCGCTCGGCACGAGCGAGCTGTCGGTGCGCTGGACCGGGCACGAGCCGTCGAACGAGGTGCTGGCGGTGGTCGGCCTCGATCGCGCCAAGTCGGTGAAGGAGGCCGAGGCGGCGCTCGAGAAGAGCTTCAAGGTCGGCGGGCAGAACTGGGTGCTCGGCGACGATCAGGGGCACTTCGGCTGGACCCAGACGCAGCGCGTGCCGCGACGACCGGCGGGCACCACGCCGTGGAAGGTGCTGCCCGGCGACGGCTCGGCCGACTGGCTGGGCGATCTCGACCTGCGCTACATCCCGCACGCGTTCGATCCGGCGGCCGGCTTCCTGGCCACCGCCAACGCCGATCCGATCGGCGTCACCGACGACGGCGATCCGTTCGCCTCGGAGCCGATGGTGGACGGCCTGCCGCTGTACATCGGCGCCGGCTTCGACGCCGGCACGCGCGTGGGGCGCATCACCAAGCGCATCCAGGCGATGTCCGCGCAGAAGAAGCTCACCGTCGAGGATCTACAATCGATCCAGGCCGACGACGTGAGCGAGTGGGACGAGAAGCTGGCGCCCACGTTCCTCGACGCTGCGCAGGCGCTGATCGAGGAGATGGCGCAGTCGGGCACGCATCCGGAGCTGACCTCGACCGTCGGGTTCGCCGACGCGCCGTCCAAGGCGCTGGTGCCGGTGGCGCTCGACCTGGTGAAGAGCTGGACCTTCGACACGCCGGTGGACTCGCGCGCGGCGGCCATGTTCAACGTGTGGGTGACGCGCTTCTGGGATCTGGTGCTGGTCGACGAGACCGACATCCTCGGCGTGGGCATCGACGCGCAGTCGGCCGAGAAGCTGCTGGTGCGGCTGTGCACCGAGCCGCAGAAGCTGGCCACCGGCTTCTCCGCGAACGGCGATCCGATCCTGTTCGACGATCTCAACACGCCGGAGATCGAAGGCAAGCGGCAGATGGCGGCCAAGGCGATCTTCGACATGATCGACTATCTGATCCCGGTCTTGGGGACCGACGCCACCACCTGGACCTGGGGGCGGCTGCACACGCTGACCATCAACGGGCTGCTGCCGCTCGACGCGGTGCGCCTGCCGAAGGTGAACGATCCCGACTTCGCCAACGGCTACCCGCGGCACGGCGACAACGGCACCGTCGACGTCGGGGCGCACGGCCTGGCCGTCGACGACTTCACCTACGGCGAGGGCCCGGCGTTGCGCGCGGTGTACGAGCTCGATCCGGCGGGCGTCAAGGCCAAGAACACCATCCCCGGCGGCGAGATCTTCGACCCCAACTCGCCGCACTACCAGGACCTCTTGCAGCTGTGGATCAAGAACCAGACCTTCGACGAGCTGTTCAAGGAGGAGGACGTGGCGGCCTCGGCCAAGCGCGAGCTCGCCGCGCACGGATTTGGCCGCGTGCGCTTCAAGCCGCGCTAAAAGCGTGGTAACGTCCGGGCTTGCCATGACTTCGAGAATCAAGGGTCCAGGCGACGGCCCACCGAAAGTGGGCGAGGTCGATTCCACCGACGGCGTCGACGAGATCGCGCCGTCGCAGAGCGAGCCGGTAGGCGCACCGACGGCGACCAACGCCGCGCCGCTGACCGATCCGGTGGCCAAGATCACCGAGCGGCTGCGCGCGGGCGAGATCAGCGTGGACCAGGCGGTCGACCTGTTGATCGACGACGCCGTGGAGCGTCAGGTGGGCGCGGCGGGGCGCGAGGTCGCGTCCAAGCTGCGGCAGGTGCTGCGCAGTCATGCCAGCTCCGACCCGACGCTCTCCGCCAGGATCCGACGGCTCACCCAGCTCAAGTAACGTGACGCGCGCCCTCGCCCTGTCTCTCGTGCTTCTCCTCGCCTGGCGGCCGTGCGCCCGCGCGCAAGAAGAAGGCTCGCCGCCGTCCAAGCCCGACTCGGCGCCGTCCGGTGAGCCGGGTCCGCAGCCGGTGCGCGTGACCACCTTCCTGCTCGCCCACCCGGGCGTCGACGATCAGTCGGTGGTGCCGGTGATGCGCGCGCTCGACGATGGGCTCAAGCGCAACCCGCGTCTGGAGATGAAGGATCTCGACACGCGGCTGGCCGACTTCGCGCAAGAGGTGCCGCAGGATCAGATCGACGAGGGCCGGCTGCTGTTGTCCGAGGGGCAGAAGGCGCTCACGGCGCTCGAGCTGCCGGTGGCGCAGAAGAAGCTCGCGCTGGCGGTCGACGCGCTCTCCAAGGTGCTGCCGTACATCAAGAAGCAGGAGCTGGCCGAGGCGATGATGGCGCTCGCCGCCTCGCAGTACGAAGACGGCGACAAGAAATCCGCGCAGCGCACGCTGGTGCGCCTGATCACCTGGCGGCAGGACTTCCGGCTCGACACCAACAAGTATCCGCCGCAGCTGATCGCGCCCGTCGAGGATGCCAAGCACGAGGTCGAGAAGGCCAAGCGCGGCAGCCTGGAGATCCGCTCGGAGCCGTCCGCCGCGCAGGCCTACGTCGACGGCAAGTACGTCGGCGTGACGCCCACGTTCGGCGAGGGGCTGCCGGTCGGCGAGCACTGGGTGACGCTCAAGAAGGAAGGCTATCGCAAGGCGGTCACGCCGGCGGCGGTCTCGGCCAAGGTGCAACAGCTGGTGACCATCCCGCTCGAGCGGTCGGGCAAGTATCTGCTGGTCGAGCAGGCGCTCGCGTCGGTGGAGAAGACCATCGGCGAGCAGACCTTGCCGACCAACGCCGACAACCTGAAGGAAGTGCTGTTCGTCGATCACGCGGTGTTCATCCGCGCGCTGCCGGGCGCGCCGGGCACGCTCAAGATCGATGCGCACCTGTACGATCTGCGCACGCGGCGCCGCCTGACGCGCGTGCAGAAAGTCGTGCCGGTCGCCGAGGCGGAGAAGCAGCTCGCGACGCTGGCGGCGACGCTGTACCTGAACGTGAGCTACGAGGCCGAGGTCGAGACGCCCAAGGACGCGCCGCCGCCCAAGCCGGTGGTGCGCAAGCCGTTCTACAAGACGTGGTGGTTCTGGACCGTCGCCGGCGTGGTGGTGGCGGGCGGCGTGCTGGCCGGCGTGCTGGTCCCGGCGCCGGCGAAGAGCTGCGGCGGCGGCAACTTCTGCCCCGGCTTCACGTTCTGAGGTAACTAGGAGGGTTTCTTGAGGCCGGCGTTACGCGCGATCAGCGCGCGCGTCTCTTCGCTCATGAACACGTCCTCGAGCGGAAACTGCGCCAGCGCCTGCGCCAGCACGTTGACCTTCTCGCCGTCGGTGGCGCGCTTGTCGACGATCACGCGATGCTGCCCCTTGACCTTGCACAGCCCGCCGGCGCCGAGCTCCCCGCCGATGTTTTCGTACGAGACGCGGATCGCCTTCTTCTCCGCGACGGTCTCCAGCTCCTTGAGCGTGTCCTGTACTTTCACGTCTTCTCCAACTCGATCGGTAGCGTGATGTAGAACGTGGTGCCCTGCCCCACGTGGCTGTCGAAGGCGATCTGCCCGCCGTGCCCTTCGACGATGTTCTTGACGATCGACAAGCCCAGCCCGGTGCCCTTGCCTTCCTTCTTGGTGGTGAAGAATGGCTCGAACACGTGCGCGCGGTCCAGCTCATCGATGCCCACGCCGGAATCGGCCACCTCGATCAGCAGGCGCCGCCCCTCGTAGGTGAGCGAGGTCGCGATGGTGACCTTCTCGTCGGGCGCCGGCAGCGCGTGGCAGGCGTTGGTCACCAGGTTGATCAGCACCTGGTGCAGCTGGCCGCGGATCGCGCGCACGCGCGGCAGGCCGTCGGCGAGGCGCAGATCGATCACCGCGTCGGCGCGCTTGACCACGTGCTCGCAGAAGGTGAGCGCCTCCTTGATCACGTCGTTGACCTGCACCGACTCGAACTCGCCCGACGGCCGCGCGTAGGTCATGAGGTCGCGCGTCAGCTTCTGGATGCGCGCCGCGCCCTCGACGATCTTCTTCGCCTTGTCCGCGTCCCCCGGCGACTTCTCCAGCAGGCGCACGATGTACTCGCCGTACACCGAGATCGAGGTGAGCGGATTGTTGAGCTCGTGCACCACGCCGGCCGCCAGCTGGCCGAGCGTGGCCAGCTTCTCCGCCTGGATCACCTGTCGCTCGAGCGAGCGCACCCGATCGCGATCCTGGCCGATGGCGATCACGCCGTCGATCGATCCGTCGGAGCCGTGCAGCACCGAGGTGTTGAACACCGCGCGGCCGAGCGTTCCGTCGGCGCGCGCCAGCGAGACCTCGGTGTCGGTGTGCTCGCGGCCGGCGAGGCCGTCCAGGATCAGCGTGCCCAGCCGCGGCTCGGGCGCGGCCGAGCGATCACGCAGCTCTTTGACCGGCGTGCCGATCACGTCGGCGGTGAAGTTGCAGTAGCGCAGCATGGCGGCGTTCATGACCGCGATCTTCGCGTCGCGATCGATGACCACGATCAGCGCGTTGGCTACGTCGATCATCTGCCGCAGGTAGTCGCGGTAGTAGCGGGTCTCGGCGAGCAGGTGCAGGTTGCGCAGCGCCACCGACAGCTGGTTGGCGAGCGGGATCACCATTGGCTCATCGACCGCCGCCAGGCCGCTTCCTGCGGGGCCGATCGGGTACTCCACGTTGAGCAGCCCGAACAGCTCGCCCGACGCGACCAGCGGCACCGAGAAGCCGCTCTCCGATTCGGCGAACACCGCCGCGTAGGCATCCAGCACCTGCACGTGGCCCGACGCGGTGATGCCCTCGGGCAGCCGCGTGCGGCGCAGCGCCGAGCGCTTGAGCCCGAGCGGCGCCTGTCGCATGGACGGCCCGTGGGCGAGCTTGCCATCGGCGATCATCGAGGTGAGCTGAAGCGTGCGCGGATCGACCACGCGCAGGCACATGAGGCGCCCCGGCAACAAGCGCCGCAGCGCGCCGGCGAACGTGCCGACCAGCTCCTCCTCGCGCAGCTCGAGCGAGAGCTCCTTGGCGAGCGCGAACGCCACCTCCATCACCTGCGCTTGCGTCGGCGGGCGGAGCCGCGCGGCGCGCACGCGCCTGGGCGCCCGCGATCTCCCGGGCTTGGCGATCTCGCGGTCAGCCACGTTTGCCGCCTTCCGGATCCGCGGCAGGCGCCTGCGCCTCGCCGGCGCTCTTGTCGAGATCGAGGATCTGCGTCGAGCCGACGTAGGTCTTGGTCTCGTAGCGCGTGATGCGCCCGATCTTGCGCACGATCTCCGCCATGCGCTCGGCCTCGCGCAGGATGATGTCCACTGCGCGGAAGTTGGCGTCTTCGGGCGAGAGCTTCTTCTTGAGCAGCTCGGAGTAGCCCATCACCGACGTGAGAGGCTGGTTGAGCTCGTGCGCGGTGGTGCCCGCCAGCTCGGCGATCAGCGCCTGCTTCTCGGTGAGCAGCAGCTTCTCCTGCGCCTGCGCCAGGCGCTGCTCGATCTTCAGCCGCTCGCGCAAGTCGCCGATGATCCCCACCGACGCCACCTCGCGCCCGTCCTCGTAGATGATCGAGGCCGCCAGGCTCACCGGCACCAGCTCGCCGTCCTTGGTGACGATGTCGCGGCGCGACGGCTCGAGCCGGCCCACCCCGCCCTTCTCCTCCGCGCGCAGCTCGGACATGATCGACTTGGCCATGCCCTCCGGATACAGGCGCCACACCGGCAGCTTGCCCACCACCTCGTCAGGCGAGTAGCCGTACAGCCGCGCCGCGCCCTGGTTGAAGATCATCACCGTGCCGCGCAGATCGGCGGCGATGATGCCGTCGACGGTCGAATCGATCAGGCGCTCGAGGAAGTCCTTGGTCTTGCGCAGCTCGGCTTCCAGCCCGCGCCGCTCGGTGACGTCGCGAAAGGCCAGGATCGCGGAGCCGTGCTCGGCGAGCACCGACGAGGACGCCACCGACACGGTGATGGTCTCGCCCGAGGTGGTGGAGAGCTGCAGATCGAACGACTCGAGGTTCGCGCCCTCGGCGACCTGCTTGACGACCGTGTTGAGCGCGGTGCGCTGCGCCTCGGCGACGATCTCGGTGATCGCGCGCCCGCCCAGACCCTCCTGCGCGTAGCCGGTCATCTGCTGCGCCGCGCGGTTGACGTACAAGACGCGCGCCTCGGCGTCGAGCACCACCATGCCGTCGGAGGCGCTCTCGAAGAAGTCCTTGTACTGATCGAGCGCGCGGTTGCGCCGCTCCTCGTTGTAGCGCTGCAGCGACATGCGGTTGGTCTGCTCGCGCAAACCTTCGAACACCTTGCCCGCGCGCAGCACCAGCCCGAGCGTGAGCGACGCCAGGCGCAGAAAATCGATCCCGCGCGGCGGCAGCGGCGGGCGCACATGGTACGAGCGCAACAGCAGCGCGCCGGCCACCCGGCGGTCGACGATCAGCGGCACGGCCAAGAGAGCCCGCCCGCCCTTCTGCGACGCGAGCTCGGCCCACTCGCCGAGCAGCGCCGACTGCGCCGCGTCCTCGACCAGCACCGGCTCGCGCGTCTCCATGCACGCGCGAATCTCCGGATAGCGCGCCAGCGCCAGCGGGATCTTCATCGGCGACGCGTCATCCGAGGCCGCCACCAGCAGCATGCCGGTCGGATCGTCGCCCATCAGGATCAGCACCGAGCGCGTCCAGCCGACCGCCTCGGCGAGCCGTCCCAGGATGTCGTGCAGCGCGTCGGCCGCCTCGAGCGAGACCTCGCTCTGCGCCCCGATGTGCACCAGCACGTCCCCGTAGCGCTCGAAGCGCTCGAGCGAGGCGCGCGACTGGGCGATCTTGAGCCCGGCCCGCACCCGCGCCAACAACGCGCCGGCGAACGGCGGGCTGACCACCACGTCGTCGGCGCCCGACTGCAACGAAGCCTCGATCGCGTCGGCGCCGGCATCGCGCGGCACGCAGGCGAGCACCGCCGCCGCGCCGCACGCCTTGCGCGCCGCGGTCACCGCGTCGACCACCGCGCCGAACCCGTCGCGCCGCGAGCCCGGCGCCCCGCCCGCCACCAACACCAGATCGCAGCCTTCGCCGTCCTCGAGCACGCCCGCGCGACCTTCGGCCTCGTACCCCGCGCCGCGCAGCTCCGCCACGTAGCGATCGCGGGAAGAGTCATCTCCCCCTACGACCAAAATCCGATCAGTGGACGGCGGCATCTCGAGCCATCACTATACCATGTGATTTAGCGACGATAGAACTCGCCGAGCGCGGCCAGATAGACCGTCTTGACCGGCACGCTGTGGGCGCGCGCGAGCTGGCGGCAGACCTCGTATTCGGGCGCTGCGTTGACCACTGGGGCGCCGGCTGCGCGACGGGCGACCTTGATCGGGACCACGCCCCACGGCGTGGCCACCTCGACGAACTCGCGCTCGAGCACGGTGCGCGACATCGCGTGGTGGCGAATGCCGATGGTGGTCGACTCCTCAAACAGCGCCGCGGTGACCGCCTCGCGGGTCGACTCGTCGCACAGGGCCGAGACCAGGAACGCCGGCCGACCCTTCTTCATCACGATGTTCTGCAGCCACACGTCGAGCGCCCCCGCAGCGAACAGCGCCTCGAACAGCGGCTCGCACAATTCGGGGCTCATGTCGTCGACGTTGGCCTCGATCACCAGCACGTCGCCGGTGTGCTCGGTGAGCTGCGGCTGGCCGGCGACGACGCGCAACAGGTTCGGTCGATCGGTCAGCTCGCGATCGCCCGCGCCCCAACCGATGCCGACCAACGTGAGCGGCGGCATCGGACCGTAGGCGCTGACGCTCGCGGCGAGGATGGCGGCGCCGGTCGGCGTGGTCAGCTCGCCCTCGCTGTCGCGGCCGGCTTCGACCTCGGCCCCGGTGAGCAGCTCGAGCGTGGCGGGCGCGGGAACCGGAAGCACCCCGTGCGCGGTGTGGACGTGCCCACCTCCGAGCGGGACGCGGCGAGAGGTGATGCGGGTCGGACGCAGCCAGGCGAGCGCCGCGGCGGAGCCGACGATGTCGACGATCGAGTCGACCGCCCCGACCTCGTGGAACGCGACCTCGTCGACCGTCGTGCCGTGCAGATGCGCTTCGACGGCGGCGATGCGGTCGAAGATGGCGAGCGAGCGCGTGAGGACATCGCCACCGAGCGCCGCGAGGAGCATGGCGCGGATTTCGCGGTAGTGGCGGTGGGGGTGGTCGTGGTGGTGGTGCTGCTGTTGTTCGTGGGCGTGATCGTGATCGTGCGCGTGAGCGTGATCGTGCGCGTGATCGTGAGCGTGATCGTGTGCGTGATCGTGCGCGGCTGCGATGTCGACGTGCGCCTTGGTGCCGGCGAGGGCGCCGCGCTTGACGCGTTCGTGCCAGAAGCGATAGCCGGCGACCGGCAGCTTCTCGAGCTCGCTGCGAATGGCGGATTCGGGAACGCCGAGATCGAGCAGCGCGCCAAGCGTCATGTCGCCGGCGATGCCCGAGAAACAATCGAAGTACAGCTCGCAGCCCTGCAGCTTATTCATGGGTCTTCTCGCGGCGACGATTCATCAGCGCGGCCGCATAGCCGGCGCCGAAGCCATTGTCGATGTTCACCACCGTTACGCCCGACGCGCACGAGTTGAGCATGCCGAGCAGCGCGGCGATCCCGCCGAAGCTCGCGCCATAGCCGACCGAGGTCGGCACCGCGATCACCGGCCGGCTCACCAACCCCTTGACCACCGACGGGAGCGCTCCTTCCATCCCGGCGACCACCACGATCACCTCGGCGGCTTCGAGCAGCGCGCGCTGGCCGAGCAGACGATGGATGCCCGCCACCCCCACGTCCCACAACCGCTCGACCTGGCTGCCGCCGAGTCGCGCGGTGAGCGCGGCCTCTTCTGCCACCGGCAGATCGCTGGTCCCGGCGCTCACCACCAACACCGGCCCGCGACCGGTGATCGCGATCGCCTGCTGCTCGATGACGATCGCGCGCGCCTGCGCCTCGTAGCGCGCGGCGGGAACGGCGTTGGTCACGAACGCGGCGGTGTCCGGATCGATGCGCGTGGCCAGCACGTTGGCGCCGGTACGCTCGAGCTCGCCGACGATCGCGGCGATCTGCTCGCGCGTCTTGCCCAGGCCGAGCACGACTTCCGGAAAGCCGGTGCGCAGGTGCCGGTGATGATCGACGTGCGCGAACCCGAGATCGCGAAACGGCAGATCGGCCAGCTCGCCGAGCGCCTGGTCGATCGACGTCTCGCCCCCGCGCACCGACTCGAGGAGCTTGCGTACCGCCTTGGGGTCCACGGCGGAAAGCTATAGCATGGAAGTCGGCGCCGCCCGCCCTATAGTGGACGCATGGACCGAAGCCGCCGATCGTTCGTGACCGCTGCTGCAGTGCTCGTGCCCGCGACCCTGCTCGCCGCGCCCGCGCCCGCGCCTGCCAAGCCCGCCAAGGAAGAAGGCATCTCGCCCACCGAAGATCTGATGCGCGAGCACGGCGTGCTCGACCGCGTGCTGCTGATCTACGAGGAGTGCGGCCGCCGGATCGAGACGCACGTCGCGCTACCACCTGGCGCGCTGGGCGCCGCGGCGAACCTGCTGGCGCGCTTCATCGAGGAGTATCACGAGAAGAACGAAGAGCAGTTCGTGTTCCCGCGCGTCCCGCAGATGGCGGGGCTGGTCAAGGTCCTGCGCGAGCAGCACCTCGCCGGCCGCAAGGTGACCGCCGCCATCGAGCGGCTGGCGCCGACCGCCGGCAAGGATCAGCAAGCGCTCGAGCCGATTCGCCAGTTCGTCCGCATGTACCGCCCGCACGCCGCGCGCGAGGACACCGTGCTGTTCCCCGCGTTCCACGATCTGCTGGGGAAGAAGGAGATCGAGGAGATGGGCGACAAGCTGGAAGATCAGGAGCACAAGCTGTTCGGGCCCAAGGGCTTCGAGCACGTGGTCGAGGAGCTCGCGGGGATCGAGCGGACGCTGGGGATCGAGAACCTGGCGCAGTTCACGCCGGCCGGCTGAGAGAGGCGGCCGTTGATCTGCGCTACTTTTTTTCGCGCTGATCGGCGGGGAGCTCGCCGCGACGCTGGACCAGGTGGTCGCGGATTTGCCAGAGGACGACCAGGATGGCGCACAGCGCGGTGAAGTTGAGGAGCAGGAAGATCTCGGCGAAGGACATGGCTCCAGCTTACCCCGGAATCGTTCCCGGCCCTCGAACCGGGCTGCGCCGCCTCCCAATCCGAATCTGGATCTCCTCCACCATCCGCTCCGACGCCTTGGTCACCTTCACCAGCACTGCCCCGAACCGCACCGACTCGCCTTCGCGCGGGATGTGCTTGAGCTTGTCCAGCACCAACCCGGCCAGGCTCTCGTAGTCGGCGCCTTCCGGCAGCTCGATGCGTAACAGCCGGTTCACCTCCGCCACCGGCGTACGCGCGTTGACGCGCCAGACGCCGTCGGCCTCCTTGCGGATCGCGGGCGGCGCGACGTCGTGCTCGTCCTCGATCTCGCCGACGATCTCCTCGAGGATGTCCTCGATGGTCGCGATGCCGACCGCGCCGCCGTACTCATCGACCACGATCGCCATGCCCTGGCGCGCGCGCTGCAGCTCGACCAGCAGATCGACCGCCGCCTGGCTCTTGGGCACGAAGATCGGCGCGCGCGCGATCGCGCCCACCTTGGTGTTCTCCCGGCCCGCCTTCAACAGATCGAACGCGTGCACCGTGCCGACGATGCGATCGATGCGCTCCCGATAGACCGGGAAGCGCGTGTACTGCTTGTCGACGATCTCCTTGGCGGCGAGATCGAGATCGGCGTCCTCGGACAGCGCCACCACGTCGGACAGCGGCACCATCACGTCGTGCACGGTGGTGTCGGTGAACTCGAAGATGCGCGAGATCATCTTGCGCTCGCCTTCGGTGATCTCGCCGCCCGCCCGCGTGTTGGCCGGTCCCTTGAGCATCAGCTCGAGATCTTCGCGCGTCACCAGCTTGCGCTCGGGCAGCCGCAGCGTGCGCGTCAGCCAGCCGGTGAAGCGCGTGAGCAGCCACACCAGCGGCAAGAACACCTTCGAGGCGATCCACAGCGGGAAGACGATCTTGCGCGCCACCCAGTCCGCGTGCTGCTGCCCGATCGCCTTGGGCACGATCTCGCCGAACACCACGGTCACCGGCGTGAGCCCGAGCAGCAGGTACAGCTCGGCGCGGTGCGGGTTCACGTGGTGCAGCGCGAAGGTCATCACCACCGTCGAGATCACCACCGAGAACTGGGTGCCCACCAGCGTGGTCGCCAAGAAGCGCTGCTTGTTGTTGAGGAAGCTCTCGAGCAGCCGCGCCGCCCTCAGCCCCGCCTGCGCGTCCTTGCGCAGGCCCATGCGATCGCACGAGATCACCGACAGCTCGCTGGCCGCGAAGAACATCTCGACGAACAGGCAGCAGCCCGAGACGATGAACGCCGGCGTGAGCATGTGCCACACCGGGTTCACGTGCGCGCCTCCTTCTCGTCGGCGATCTCGCCGAACAGCTCCTCGAGGAGGTCCTCCATCGTCACCAGGCCGGCCAGCCGGCCGTACTCGTCGACCACCAGCGCGATGTGCGTCTTGCGCCGCTGGAACTCGCGGAACAGCCGATCACACTTGGTGGTGCGCGGCACGAACAGCGGCGGGTGCAACAGATCGGCGATGGTGTGGCCCTCGAGCTGGCCGCGCGCGTAGCCGACCAGATCCTTGGCGAGCAGCACGCCCACCACCTCGATCGGCGGCGCGCCGCTCTTGCGCGTGCCCTTCGACGTCTTGTAGATCGGCACGCGCGAGTAGCGCTCGCCGGCCACCGTCTCGACCAGCCGGCCGAGCGGCATCTCGTACGGCAGCGCGAACACCTTGTCGCCCGGCGTCATCACCTTGCCGACCGTGGTGTCGCCGAACTCGAACACGTTGTGGATCAGCCGCCGCTCGGCGACCTGCAGCTCGCCCGCCTCGGAACCGACGTCGACCAGCGCGCGAAACTCTTCTTCGCGCAGCCCCTCGTTCGGCTTCATCTGCCGCGAGCCGAGCAGCGCCAGCACCGCGCCCGCCACCAGCGAGAGGATCCAGCGCAGCGGCGTGATCAGGTACATCACGCCCCACAGCGGCAGCGAGACCGCGCGCGCCCAGCGCTCGCCGATGCGGATGGCCAGCGACTTGGGCGTCATCTCGCCCAGGAGGAGCAGCAGCGGCACGGTCGAGAGCGCGGCGACGATCACCTGCACCACCTCGCGCCAATACGGGAACAGGTGCGCGACCAGCGTGGCCGACAGCGACGAGGTCGCGATGTTGATGGCCTCGTTGCAGACGATGATGGTGACGATCAGCCGGCGCGGATTGCCGAGCAGCCGGATGACCCGCTTGGAGCCCTTGTCCTCGCGCGTGGCGAGGGTGTCGCGCGACACGCGGCCGAGCGAGAACAGCGCGGTCTCCGCGCCGGCGAAGAACGCCGACCCCAACAACAGCGCGACGATCGCCGCCACGCGCTCGAGAAAAAAGCTGTCCATGGCCTACGGGGCTTGCGGCGGCAGCGGCGCGAGCGGAAGCGTGAAATGGAAATAGGCGCCCTTGCCCTCCTGGCTCTCCACCCACACCGCCCCGCCGTGCGCCTCGATGAATCGTTTGACGATGTTGAGCCCGAGCCCGGTCCCGCCGAACTCGCGCGTCGACGTGTTGTCGACCTGATAGAACGGATCGAAGATGCGCTTGTGGTGCTCGGCCGGCACGCCGATCCCAGAGTCGTGCACCGTCATGTGCAGGCCGGCCACGGTCGACTCCGGCTTCTCGGGCAAGAGCTTGCCGATCTCGGCGGTGATCTCGATGCGCCCGCCGTCGGGCGTGAACTTGACCGCGTTGTTGAGCAGGTTGAGCAGCACCTGGCGGATCTTGTCGCGATCGCCGAGCACCTCCGGCAGCGACGGCTGAAGGTCACACTGCAGGTGCAGCTTCTTGCGGCGCGCGTGCGGCGCGATGGTCGACAGCGCGATCGACACCACCTCGTCGATGTCGAACGGCGCGCGCTCGAAGCGCATCTCGCCGGCCTCCATGCGCGAGATGTCGAGGATGCCGGTGATCAGCTGCAGGAGCTGATCGCCCTTCTCCATCACCGTGCGCACGTACTCGCGCTGCTCCTCGTTGAGCTCCCCGGCGATCCCTTCGAGCAGCATCTCGGAATAGCCGATCACCGACGTGAGCGGAGTGCGCAGCTCGTGCGACACCGTGGCCAGAAAGTTGGACTTGATGCGATCCGCCTCCTGCAGCCGCTCCACCGCCTGGGCCAGCCGGCGGTTCTTCTCGGTCAGCTCGCGGTTGGCCTCCTCGACGGTGGCCATGTGCATGCGCGCCGACATCGCGCGCTTGATGCCCTCGAGGATGAACGCGTCGGCCACGCGCACCAGGTGGGCGCCGGTCTTGGCCGCGTGCTCCTCGGTGACGTCCGCGGCGAACGGCCCCACCACCACGCGCCCGATCGCATCGCCCTCGTGCATCATCACCGCCACCACGTACAGCCGCCCGCCGGCGGTGAGCACGACCTGATCGTAGTCGACCTCCGCCGCGTCCGCCTCCTTGGGCGGCGCCACGCCGACGATGCGCTGCTGATCGCGATCGGTGACCGAGATCTCCACCCCCAGGTCGCGCGCTCCCTGCGCGAGCGTCTCCCGCGAATTGCGGTCGAGCAGCTCGTCGAGCGTTACCGGCGCGTCGACGTTGAGGGCGGCGTCTCTCCTCATGATGCTATCGGATGCCCTCCAGCTTGATCGTCGACACATCGGTGCCGAGCTGCTTGGACAGCGCGCCGAGCAGCTCCGCGCGCGGGATGCCGTGCTTGGAGCCGAGCCCCATGCGCGTCTCGAGCGACTCCCAGGTCGCCGCCGCCAGCCCGAGGAAGGTGTCCACCACGCCCTCGCCCTTGAACGCGACCGCGGGGAAGATCGGCTCCTTCCCCTTCTGCGCGATGCGCTTGATCTCGTCGTCGGAGCGAACCTTCGCGAGATCGCGCTTGTTGAATTGGATGACGATCGGGATTCCTTCTACGTCCAGCCTGTTCTCTTTCAGGTTCTGCCGCAAATTTGCGAATGACTCATTGTTGTTCTTGGTCTCGGCGATCTGCGAATCGGCGATGAACGCCACCCCGTCGCAGCCCTGTAGCACCACCTTGCGGGTAGTGTTGTGGATGACCTGGCCGGGCACGGTGAACAGCTTGACCTTGCAGGTGATGCCCGACACGGACTTGAACGCGAGCGGCAGGAGATCGAAGTAGAGCGTGCGATCCTCCTTGGTGTCGAGGGTGAGCAGCTTGCCGCGCCGCCGCGGATCCATGCGCGCATGGATCTGCTGCAGGTTGGTGGTCTTCCCCGACATGGCCGGTCCGTAGTAGACCAGCTTGATCGCAATTTCCCGGTGCTGAAAGTCTACTTGAGCCATCGCTCCCCCTCTGAACCCCGCTTCGTCCGAACGGCCTTTCGCTTGAGCGCCGCTCCCAACACGTCGTCCATCGTCCTTGCAAAAATCACCCGCAGGCCCTTGAGCGAGCGCTCACCCAGCTCCTCGATGTCGCGCCGGTTCTCCTCGGGCACGATCACCACCTCGAGCCCGGCGCGCGCCGCCGCGAGCAGCTTTTCCTTGAGCCCGCCGACCGGCAGCACGCGCCCGCGCAGCGTGATCTCGCCGGTCATCGCGACCGAGCGCTTGATCGGCGTGCCGGTGAGCATCGACACCAGCGTGCACGCCATGGTCACGCCCGCCGACGGCCCATCCTTGGGCACCGCGCCGGCCGGCACGTGGATGTGGATCTCGCGCTCGGCGTAGAAGCCTTCCTTGAGCCCCAGCGAGGCCGCCTGCGCGCGCGCGTACGACAGCGCCGTCATCGCCGACTCCTTCATCACGTCGCCGAGCTGCCCGGTGAGGATCAGCGTGCCGCGCCCCGGCATCCACTGCGCTTCCACGCGCAGCACCTCGCCGCCATACGGCGTCCAGGCCAACCCCGTCGCCGCGCCGACCTCGTCGATCTCGTTGGCCTGCCCCAGCCGCGCGTGCGGCGCGCCGAGATACTTGCGCAGCGACTGCGCGGTGATGACGGTAGGCTGGCCATTTTTTGCGCCCGCGTCGTGCGACTCGGCGACCTTGCGCGCCACCTTGCGGCAGATCTGCGCCACCAACCGCTCGAGATCGCGCAGCCCCGCCTCGCGCGTGAAGTCGGTCACGATCGAGCGCAGCGCCGCCGGCTGAAAGCGCACCTCGTGCGGCCCCAGCCCCGCCGCCTCGAGCTGGCGCGGCACGATGTGGCGGCGCGCGATCTCCAGCTTCTCCTCTTCGGTGTAGCCGGCGATGCGGATGATCTCCATGCGGTCGGCCAGCGCCTTGGGGATCGGATCGGTGGCGTTGGCCGTGGCGATGAACAGCACCTTCGAGAGATCGTAGCCGACGCCGAGGTAGTGATCGCGGAAGCTCACGTTCTGCTCGGGATCCAGCACCTCGAGCAGCGCCGCCGACGGGTCACCGCGAAAATCGGCGCCCAGCTTGTCGATCTCGTC
>PNAM01000060.1 GCA_003170275.1 Myxococcales bacterium | reverse complement strand
TTGGATTCCAGGCCATCACCGACTTCGGCGCCGCCCTGGAGCAGGAGGCCGGGAGCGCCGACACCGATGCGCTGGGCAAGTATCTGGACGACTTGTCCACCTACCTCGATGGTGTCGAGCTCGCACGGCCGACGGCCGGCGGTGCCCGCAGGATCGTGTACGTCGAAAACGATGAGGACATGCGCATGCTCTTTCGCGCCGTTCTCGAGGAGCACGGGCACCACGTGCAGGAAGCGCGGGACGGGGTCGAAGGACTGGCGCGCATCCTCGCCGAGAAGCCCGACGTCGCGTTCGTCGACATCGGCCTGCCCGGGATGGACGGCTACGAAGTCGCGCGGCGGGTGCGCGCGGCGCTCGGACCGTCGATGCTGCTGGTGGCGATGACCGGAAGCGCGAAGGAGAGCGATCGCCTCCAGGCGCTCTCCGCCGGCTTCGATGCGCACATGACCAAGCCCGTCGAGCTGGAGATGCTCAAACGGATCCTCGAGACCAAGACCCTCTTGACCGACGCCAGCCATTTCGTCGCACCCACGACGGCGATGGTTGCCGTTCCGGGTCCGGCTGACTCGACGTTGCTTCCCGGGACGATCCCGAGCTAGCCGCTGGGCAGCGCGGCGGCGGGGCTGCTGGCCTGGGTCGTGTCGGCCATGGCCTCGCCGGAGGCGCGCGCGACCACGGTCTCGCCGATCGACTCGGCGTGACGGGCGCGATCTGCCGCGAGCGCGGCGGCGTGCTCGACCCACCACGCGGCGGCGTCGGCCTCGTCCCAGCGCGCCCACGGCTCGCTCGCCAACGTGCGCAGCGCCGCGACCAGCTCGTCGGTGCTCGGCCGCTCCTCGGGTAGCTTGGCCAGGCAGCGGAAGATCAGCGCCTCGAGCGCCGCCGGGATCTCACGTGCCGATCGCGAGGCGAACGGCGGAGGCGCGGCGTGCAGGTGGCTGCTATAGACCTCGATGGTGGTGTCGGAGGTGAACACCGCCGACGCGGTGAGCAGGAAGTAGCCCAGGCAGCCGAGCGAGTACACGTCGCTGCGCGCGTCGACCTGATCCGGCCGCTTGATCGCCTCCGGGCTCATGTACGCGGGCGTTCCGGTGATCTGGCCCTGCTGGGTCTGCGAGGGATCGGCGGCCTCGCCGGGTCGCGCGACCTCCTTGACCAGGCCGAAGTCGACCACCTTCACCAGGTCCGTGACGTGCGCGCGCGTGAGCAGGACGTTGGCCGGCTTGATGTCGCGATGAATGAGCCCCTTCTTGTGCGCTTCGGCGAGCGCCTGCGCGACCTGGCACAAGACGCGCACCGCGCGCCCGAGCGCCATCGGTCCGCCCAGCCGCACGGCGCCGCCGAGGTCCACGCCGTCGAGGTACTCCATCACGTAGTAGAACGTGCCGTCGTCGGTGCGGCCGTAGTCGTAGATGGTGACGGTGTTGGGGTGGGTGAGCGTCGCGGTGATCTGCACCTCGCGCTGGAAGCGCGCGATGGTCGCCTCGTCCGCCTTGTCGGGTCGCACCAGCTTGATCGCGGTGGGTCGCCGCAGCATGCCGTGGCGCGCGCGATAGACCGCGCCCATCCCGCCTTCGCCGATCTTCTCCACCAGCGTGTACTGCCCGAGCCGCCGTGCGTGCTGGACCTCCTGCCGCAGATCGGCGATCGCCGCGTTGGCGACGGTGAGCTGACCGAGGAAGTAGAAGATCAGCCACAGCACGATCACCGAGATCATCACGAAGTTGACGACGAAGAAGAGCACCTTCACCTGCTCCGGCACCGCGACGGGAAAGCGCGCGCGCATGTCCTCGTCGATCATCCCGGAGATCACCACCAGCATGGAGTAGACGAACAGCCACTTGAGCATCTCGCGCGAGGTGGTGAAGGTGAGTGAGCTGACCACCGCGACCAGCGCCCACAGCATGACGCCGCCGCTGGCCTGGAATCCGCCGACCGTCCACTGGAAGATGAACGGCAGGAGCACGCTGAGCAGGATCTGGATCGCGCGCGCCCCCCCGAAGCGTTTGGTGGAGGCGAACCAGAGCAGGTTGAGTGTGGTGACGACGATGTAGCCGAGCGGGATCGCGGCGGGGACGAGGAGGCCGAACGCCAGCGAGAGCCCGCTCCACACCAGCGCGCCGAGCGCCATGAGCACGCCCATGTAGACCAGCAGCCGGTGCTGCAGCCGCTGCGCCCCCGAATCGTCGGGTCGATCGCCGATCGACCCGAGCCGGTGGACGAACCCCACGTTCGTCGATCCTTCCATGCTCCTGGGCGATTGTATCAGAGATCGCGACGCCGTCCCAACGAGCGCGCGATCAGCTCGCACGCCTCGCGCTCGAGCTGCGCGACGGAGTGGTCGGTGCGCACGCCGGCCGGCTCGAGCAGGCTGGCGCGGAACAGGATGCCGATGCCGAGCGTCCAGGCCAGCGCGGTGAGATCGCCCGGCCGCTTGTCGGCGGGGAGCCTGCCGCGCTGCTGATCGGCGCGCAGCTTCTCGTCGCAGACGGCGAAGAACGCGTGCGTGTGCGACGCCAGGCCGAGCAGCTGCGCGCGGGTGATCCCGTACAGCTGCGGCGCGAGGTAATGCGCGCGGAAGGTGCCGATGCGCCCGCGATAGAACGCGACCAGGGTCCGCACCACGGTGGTCAGCGCCTCCGCGGCCGACGTGCAGCCGCTCAGCGCGGCGATCAGCGCCTGGCACTCTTCGCCGGCCAGCTCCACCACCACCGCGCCGACCAGCTCCTGCTTCGACGCGAAGTAGTAGAACACCGACGGCTTGCCCACGCCGGCGGCCCTGGCCACGTCGTCGATGGTCAGGCTCGCCAGCCCGACGCTCTCCAGCACCGCGCGCGCCGCCTGGACGATCAGCGCCCGCTGCCGGGTGTGGCGCAGCTCCTTGCGCTCGAGCCGGCGCCGTTCGCGCGCCGCGGTCTCGGCGCGGCTCATGCGGTGCGTCGCTCCGCCCGCGCCAGGAGCCGCCCCATCACATACCCGGCGAGCGCGCCCAGGCCGACGTGCCACGACACGTCGACGAGAGTGACCACCATCGGCCAGCCGACGATGACGATGTGGTTGGCGAGGTTCCAGGTCAGCGATGCCACCAGCCCGAGCAGGCCGCCGACGAATGCCCCGTCGCGCGGCAGGTGCGCCGGACGGATCCCGCGCACCGTCAGCAGGAACATCGCCAGCGCCAGGTTCAGGTCGATCAGCGCGGCGTAGAGCGGGCTGCCGCCAGCCATCCGGCGCGCCGAGGCGATCCCGGCCAGCTCGGCGTCGAAGAAGCGCGACCCGGGCCCGGCGTGCGTCAACCCATTGGCGGCGAACAGCACCACGAACGTGCCGACCCAGGCGATCGCGAGCGTACGCGGTGCCAGTCCTTCAGTGCGGTTCTGACTCATGTATGTAATTCTGACCAATAGTCAGAAAAATATCAAGCGAAGAAAATCCAACCGTCGAGTGCAACCCGCGGGAGTCGTTTTGGCCGCACGTGTGATCGATTGTTTGCACCGCGCGCGCGCCAAGTCGCCGGAATCGCAGCGCGTCAAAGTGGCACGTGACGTGCTCTTGGCATCCGTGATGTGGAATCGTATCGGCTCATTCAAGCTCCCGGTCGCGGTCGTGGCGTTGGCCGCGTGGATCGGGGGCTGCGCAAATCCCAATGACTTCGTCGACGAGAGCAGCGCCGCCGTCACGGTTCGGAACGGCGTCGACTACTCGTTCGCGCGACCGTCCCCATCGGGCCTGCACGCAGGCGGCTACACGTTCGCTGCGCGCTACTACAGCTACGACAACTCGGGGACGCACGGCAAGATCCTGTTCGCGGGCGAGGCCAATGCGTTGATCGCCGCCGGCGTCGACGTGGTCTCGAACTGGGAGTACGGCGCCACCGACGCGCTGGGCGGCTTCAGCTCCGGCGCGGCCGACGCCAAGGAGGCGAACACCCAGGCCGCGGCCGCCGGGGCGCCGGCCAGCCGTCCGATCTACTTCAGCGTGGACTTCGACGCGACGCCCGGCGATCAGACCGCGATCAACGCGTACATGGACGGCGCAGCCTCGGTGATCGGGTTGGGCCGCGTGGGCGCGTACGGCGGCTACTACGTCGTCAAGCGGCTGTTCGATGCCGGCAAGATCAAGTTCGGCTGGCAGACCTACGCCTGGTCGGGCGGGCAATGGGACCCGCGCGCGCAGCTGCGCCAGGTGCAGAACGGCATCACCGCGGCCGGCGACGCGAACTGCTGCGACGAAGATCAATCCCAGGCCGACGACTTCGGCCAGTGGGGCCACGCCGCGCCGTGGGGCGCGAAGTTCGTCAGCCAGTCGTTCCCCTACGCGTCCACCGCGATCACGCTCAAGTGCGGCGAGAGCCTGCCGGCCAACATCGTGCTGCGCAACGTCGGCAGCAAGAGCTGGGACACCAACACCCGGCTCGGCACCACGCAGCCGCGCGATCGCGCGAGCCTGTTCGCGGCGTCGACGTGGCTGGCGCCAAACCGGCTTTCGCACGTGACCGGCACCGTCGCGCCCAACGCCACCTTCCAGTTCGACTTCACCTTCCAGGCGCCGAGCGGCGCGAAGTGCGTCCCCGGCACCCACCACGAATATTTCGGCGTGCTCGAAGAGGCGGTCGCCTGGTTCAGCGACTCCGGCGAAGGCGGTCCGGCCGACGACCAGCTCGAGGCGCTGATCACGCTGGTCCCGGGCAACCCGCCGCCGCCCGACATGGCGCATCACCCCGTCACCGATCTCGGTCACGGTGTCGCAGATCTCGGCGACACCGCCGATCTGGCGGGGGACGCGCCCGATCTCACCAGCGCTGCGAGCGACGCTGCCACGACCGGCCCCGACCTCGGCGCGATCGGCGGCGGGGGCGGAAATCCCGGCGGCCCGACGCAAGGGGGTTGCGGCGTTGCCGGCGCGCCGCACGGCACACTTTCGTTTGCGTCGCTGGCGCTGCTGTTGTTGCTACTTGCCGCCGCCGCCGCCGCCCGTCGACATGTCGGGCGGGGTTGAGGTGCACCCGCAGGTCGGCCCGCTGATGCAGGTCGAGCCGCCGCCCATCACCTTCATGAGGTTTGCCCCCGCGCACGCCGGGTAGGGCGTTGGATCGGTGCAGGAGGTCGAGCAGCCGGCGCCGCATTCGCTGGTCGCTTCGCTGCAGCTATGGGCGGGATCCATGGACGTGCAGGTGCAGGTGGATCCCTGGGCACAGGCGCCGAGCTTGTCCACGGCGCCTTCGACGCACACCGCAAACGGGGTCGCGCCCGTGCAGGTGACGTTGCAGGCCGGCTGCGTTCCGCAGGCTGCGGCGCTGCAGCTCGACGGTGAAGACGACGCGGTCATGCTCCCGAGCACGCCCCCCGAGAAGTGGGTGACCATGGCCTGGAACGCGCCGGAGGTGGGCGTGGTGGCGAGCGCGTCGTAGCCGCCGGCGGCGTTGGACCAGAACACGGCGAGGCTGGCCGGCGCCCCGGAGACCGGCGTGTCGTTCCCTCGACGGTGACCGTGCCGCCGCCGGCGCCGATGGCCGCGGACATGGTCGCGCCGCTGCCGG
This sequence comes from Myxococcales bacterium, assembly GCA_003170275.1. Taxonomy (GTDB): domain Bacteria; phylum Myxococcota_A; class Polyangia; order Palsa-1104; family Palsa-1104; genus PALSA-1104. The sequence goes on along the minus strand of PNAM01000060.1, from coordinate 53,801 downwards.
TCGGTTGGGTGTGGCTGGAGTTGCAGGCGGCGGCGGTGAGGACCAACGTGATGCCGAGCAATCAGCGGGCGGGGAAACGCGCCGCGGCCGGCTCGAGTGGGACGGCCAGTGCGTTGGTCACGAAGGAGACCATGTGGTACAGGCCGGCGAGCACCACCAGCTCGATCAGCTGCTCGTCGGAAAACTCGCCTTTCAGCGCGGCCCAGAGCGGAGCATCCACGGTCGAGGTCTCGTGCAGGGCATCGACCAGGCGCACCAGGAGCTGCTCGCGCGGCGACCACGCCGGATCGTCCACGCCGCCGGTCGCGGTCGCGGCGATCTGCGCGGCGGTCAACCCCGCCTTGACGGCGAAGAACGCCACGTGCACGCCCCACTCGTACTCGGCGGCGCAGCGCGCGGTGGTACGATCGATCACGATCTCGCGCTCGCGCAGGCCGATCGATCCGCGGTCGAGCAGGCCGCCCGCCATGAAGCGCTGGAACACGCGCGGATTGCGGGCCAGCGTCGTGAACAGTCCCAGAGGCGGCACGCCGGGCGGCATGATCTTCTTCAGCGCGGCGTCGATCTCGGGTGAGAACGGAGGAATGGCGGGCGCGATGCGGGGGTTCATTGAAGCCTCCAGAGTTGTGTGCTACGGTTTTGATAGCATGAGGGCGCAGGGGATGCTATGAAAAACGTAGCAAGCCGCAAGACCGACCGGCCGGTCATGGCGCTGCTCGATCTGCTGGGGAGGCGCTGGGCCCTGCGCGTGCTCTGGGAGCTGCGCGCCGCGCGGCTGAACTTTCGTTCGCTCCTCCAGGCGACCGGCGTGAGCCCGAGCGTGCTCAACACCCGGCTCGCCGAGCTGCGCGAGGCCGAGATCGTCGACCACGACGCCGACGACGGCTATGGGCTGACGCCGGGCGGCCACGACCTGCTGGCACGCCTGATGCCGCTGCAACAGTGGGCCGAGGCGTGGGCCAGGCGCCGCAAGAGCGAGCGATGAGCCAGTCTCCGACGCGCGCGCTGATCGATGACAACATCCGCATCGGCTGCCTGATCCGCTGCTTCGGCGTGGCGGCCTGGATCCTCATCGATCTGGTGGCCGCGCCCTTTGCGCCGTCCGGTGCCTCGCCGGTCGTTCAGCTGCCGCTGCTCGCCGGCCACCTGACGGTCGCGCTGGCGCTCTATGCGCTGCGCCGCCGGATTCGCAGCGTGGTGGTGTTCGCGCTGGCGGTGCCGCTCTTCGATGTGCCGGCGCTCGCCGCGGCGCAGGCGCTGTTGGTGCTGGCCGAGCAGCGCGCCGGCCTCGCGAACCAGGCGGCGTTCGAGGCGGCGGCGACGGCGGGCGTGCTGGTCTTCGGGGTGATCGTCGCGACCTACACCTTGAACCGGCGCCTGGTCCTGGTCACGCTGCTCATCGGGCTGGCGCTCGAGCTCGCGCTGGTGACGCGGATCGGGCTGTCGGCCGCGACGGTGCGCGCCTGCCTCCTGGTGTTCGGCCTGGTGGCCGCCGCCACGGTCTATCTGGTGCAGCGCACCCTGGAGCTGGTGCGTGGGGCGAGCCAGATCGCCATCCGCAAGGATCGGCTCGAGCGTTACTTTTCTCCGTCCGTCGCCGCCGAGATCGCGCAGCGCGGCGATGATCTCGGCGTCGGCCAGGAGCGCGAGGTCTCGATCCTGTTCTCCGACATTCGCGACTTCACCGCGCTCGCCGAAAAGCTGCAGGCGCGCGAGGTGGTCGAGCTGCTCAACGAATACCTGTCGGTGATGACCCCGCTTATCTTCGAGGCGGGCGGGACGCTCGACAAGTTCATCGGCGACGGGATCCTGGCCTACTTCGGCGCGCCGCTCGAGCAGCCGGCCCACGCCGACGCGGCGATCGGGTGCGGGCTGAAGATGCTGACCACGCTCGGGCAGCTCAACGCCGCGCGTGCGGCGCGCGGGCAGCCGCAGCTGCACGTCGGCATCGGCATTCATACCGGGCGGGCGATCGTGGGAAACATCGGCTCGCCGCAGCGCAAGGAGTTCACGCTGATCGGCGACGCGGTGAACCTGGCCTCGCGCATCGAGGGGCTGACCAAGCTGCACCACCAGCCGCTGTTGTGCTCGGAGGCGACGCGCGGCCGCGCCACCCTCGAGGTGGACTGGCTCGAGGCGCCGGCGGTGCAGGTCAAGGGCAAGGACGCGCCGGTGAAGACCTTCGTGCCGCAAGCGCGTCTTCAGGTGTAGTCTGCCCGCCCATGAGAAAACTCCTCAAGCTGCCGTTGCTGTCGATCCTGTGCCTGTACGGCGCCCAGGCTTTTGCGGGCGCCAACGAAGATCTGCTGGCCGCGTGCAAGGGCGGCAATCTGGAAGGCGCGACCAAAGCGATCAATGGCGGCGCCAAGGTCAACGCGCTGGACCCCGACGGCAACACCGCCATCTCCTGGGCGTTCTTCTGGCCGGAGATCACCAAGCTGCTCTTGTCGAAAGGAGCCGACCCCAATCTCGGATCCGGCTCGGCGGTCTTTCAGGCGTCCGCGAATTACTCCACCGAGGTCTTGAAGCTGCTGCTGGATGCGGGCGCCGATCCGAACCGGCCCCACCGCGTGTCCCCCGGCAATACCTTCCGCCCGCTGATCGCGGCCGAGAAGGCCAAGGGGAAGGCGGCGAATCAATCGTTGATCGGCGTCTGGGAGCAGGCCATGAAGACGCTGAAGCCGAGCGAAGCCTATGCGCTGCAGGCGGCCGTCTATGGCACCAGCTGCATGCCGTGTGTCGAGCAGCTCCTGGCCAAGGGGGCGAGCGTCGAGAAGGGCGTCACGGACGGAAACAACATGCTGCACCTTTTGGCCGACTCGATCTCGCCGACCCGCGAAGGGTGGAAGAAGGGTTTCGCACAGGGGAAGACCAACATGCAGGCCTTCGGGCTGAAGCTGCCTGATTGGTATGCCGCCACGCTGCCTGACGACCGGATCGGCACGCCCGATCAGGTGGTCAAGCTCCTGGTGAGCAAGGGGCTGAACATCAATCAGAAGAACAAGGGCGGCAAGCTGAAGCCGATGACCCCGCTGGAGCTGTCGCTCAATCAGGGGCTGGGCAAGAAGCGCGAGCTGATGCTGGCCTTGATCGCCAACGGGGCCGACGTGAGCCTGGTGAACGAGGTCTACGGTCCGCTGATCCTACAGGCGGTGCAGTGCGGCTTCGTCGACGTGGTCGAGGCGATGGTGGGGAAGGGCGCCGACATCAACAAGCAGGGGAGCGTCTTCACCGATGCCAGCGAGACCAAGGTGCAGACCACGTTCACGCCGCTGACCACCGCTGCCCTGAAGAACCAGCTCGACATGGTGAAGTACCTGCTCGGGGCGGGCGCGAGAGCGGGAGACGGGGTGAACGGCCGCATCATGATCAAGCAGCGGGTGCGGACCAGCAAGCCCACCTTCGCGGGCACGACCGTCGACGCCACCTGCCTCTACGACGGCAAGAACCGGTCGGCGATCTTCTTCGCCGTCGAGAACGACAACCTCGAGATGGTGAAGCTGCTGGCCGAGAACAATGGCTTCGATGGAACGCCGTACAGCTTCACGGCCGCAGCACACGGCGGCTGTGCGGGATCCGGAACCTTCAGCCCGTCCGCCTGGGCCGAGAAGTCCGGCTCGTCCACCGACCTGGTCGCGTATCTCAAGTCGAAGGGTCTCTAGGCCGCGTTAACGCAGGGTTGCGCTTTGGGTCTATCATCGGCGCATGCGGGCCCTGGTCTTGGCTACGCTGGTCGCCGGCTGCAGCGCGCCGCCGCCGTCCTGGCACGTGAGCGGCGGCCAGCTCCGTTCGCCCGACGGTCGCGCCGCGATCTTGCGTGGCGTGAACCTGTCCGGCACGCAGAAGCAGAGCCCGTATCTCGACGACAAGCAGGCGGACGACTACCTGCGCATCCGCCGGGACTGGGGGCTCAACGCGGTGCGCTTCGTGATGACCTGGGCGGCGGTCGAGCCGCAGCGCGGGCAGTACGATGACGCGTATCTGTCCGAGGTCGCGGTGCGGCTCGGCTGGGCGCAGGCCGCCGGGCTGCAGGTGGTGCTCGACATGCATGAGGACATCTACGGCGAAGGGTTCGGCTACGACGGCGCGGCGCGCTGGACCTGCGACGCGTCACGCTACCAGGCGTTCCAGCCGCGCGACCCGTGGTTCTTGAACGCGCTCGAGCCGAACGTCATGGCGTGCGTGGATTCGTTCTGGACCGATGCGGACCTGCAGCAGCGCTTCACCGACGCCTGGCGCCACGTGGCCGAGCGGCTGCACGGCGCGCCGGCGGTGATCGGCTTCGACGTGCTCAACGAGCCGGCGTGGGGCTCGTACTCGATCTTCGACTTCGAGACCGACCGCCTGACGCCCACCTACGAGCGGGTGGTCGCAGCGGTGCGCGGCGCGGCGCCGGGCTGGGTCGCGTTTCTCGAGCCGTCCGCCAGTCGCAACGAAGGGATCGCCACCGGCCTTCAGCCGTTCCGCTTCGCCGACGTGGTCTACGCGCCGCACTCGTACGACCAGAACGCCGAGGGCGGCGGCGGCTTCGATCCCACGCACCGCCAGGCGATCCTCGACAACCTGGCCAAGCTGGCGGCCGAAGCGCGCACCCTGAAGGCCGCGTTGTGGATCGGCGAGTACGGCGGCGACGCCTCCGCCCCGGGGATCGCCGACTACATGGGCGCGCAGTACGACGGAGCGGGCGCGCAGGCGGCGAGCACCATGTACTGGGCCTACGACAAGAGCGACGGCTATGGCTTGCTCGCCCCCGACGGCAGCGAGAAGCCGGCGCTGCTCGACGCGATCGTCCGCCCGTACCCCGAGTACATCGCCGGCGATCCGATCTCCTACGCCTGGGACGTGGCCTCCTCCACGTTCACCTTCACCTATTCCCCCGCGCGCACCGGCGTGACCGAGCTCTCCGTCCCCGCGCGCCGCTATCCGAACGGCTACCAGGTCGAGTGCGGCGGCTGCACCTTCGACCAACCCGCCGGCGCCCTCCGCATCCTGACGCCCCCGACCGCCAGCCCCGCGGTGATCACCGTCCACCCCTGACGGGCCTTGACAACTGACCGATCGATCGGTCAGTATCGCGGAATGTCCCAGGCCTCCGCCGCGCGCATCTTCACGGACGACCCGAAGCTCCCCGCCGGCATCTTGCCGCGCGGCACCGCCGGACGGATCCTCGAGATCGGGCTGATGCTGTTCGCGCGCGACGGATTTCACGGTACCTCGATCCGGGACATCGGCAAGGAGCTGGGGCTCAAGCCGGCGAACCTCTACGATCACTATCCTTCCAAGGAGCACCTTCTGGCCGAGCTGGTACGCATCGGTCACGAGGAGCATCTGCGCGCGATGACCCGCGCGCTGCTCGACGCTGGCGGCGGTCCGGTCGAACAGCTCCAGGCGCTGGTGTGCGCGCACGTGCGGCTGCACGCGGAGTACGCGATGTTGGCGGTGGTGGCCAACAACGAGATGCACGCGCTGTCGCCCGCCCTTGCGGCGCCGGCCCTGGCGCTGCGACAGCAGGCCGAAGGGCTCCTGATCGACGTGATCGAGCGCGGGGTCCAGGCGGGGGTCTTCGACCCGCCGGATCCCTGGCTGGCGGGCGCCGCGATCGGCGGGATGGGCATGCGGGTCGCCCATTGGTATCGGCCCACGCGAGACCGACCGATCGATCACTTGACCGGGGTCTACGCCGAGCTGGCGCTGCGCATGCTGGGCGTTCGGCCGAGCGCGCGACGGCGCTGAAGGAGAGCGCATGAACCAGCGATCGACCAGGTTTCGCCGGGGGAGACTGCCGGGCGAGGGCGTCGGCCTCGCGTGCGGCGAGTGGCCGGGCGACGGTCCGCCGATCGTCGCGCTCCATGGCGTGACCGCGTCGCTGATGAGCTTCGTCGGCGTCGCCGGGCAGCTGGCGGAATCCCGCGCGCTCCTGGCGATCGATCTGCGCGGCCACGGCGACTCCGACCAACCGCCAGGGCCGTACACCATCGATCAGCACGCGCGCGACGTCGCCCGCGCGATGCGCTCGCTCGATCTAGGCCCGAGCGCGATCGTCGGCCACTCGTTCGGCGCCTACGTCGCGACCGCGCTGGCGGCCAATGAGCCCGGGCTGGTCTCCCGGCTGCTGCTGGTCGACGGTGGTCATCCGCCGCTTGCGCCGGCCGGCGTCGCGCCGCGGGTGTTCGCCGAGCTGGCCATGGCGCACTCGATCGATCGGGTGCGCCGCTGCTACCCGACCCTCGACGCGTACGTCGAGAGCTGGCGCGCGCTCCCGGGCCTCGCCGGCGCGTGCAGCGCCTGGGTCGACGCGTTCGCGGCGTACGACGCGCGCACCGTTCCCGCCGGCGTGCGCGGCAAGGCCGGCGAGCCCGCGGTTCGCGCGGCGTACTACGAGATGCTCGACCTGGACGCGATCGAGCGCCGTCTGGCCCGCGTCGAGGTTCCGATCGAGATCGTCCGCGCCGCGCATGGCGCCGCCCGCGGCCTGCCACCGCTCTTGTCCGACGAGGTGGTGGCGCGGATGCGACGGCACGCGCCCCAGGCCGGCTTGCGCACCGTCGAGGATGCGAGCCACTACACGATCCTCCTCGGAGAGGCCGGCGCCACGACCGTCGCCCGATTGCTACAGGAGGTCGCGTCATGAGCTGGCTTCGCCTTCTCGCCTGTGTGTGGATCTGCGGCGCGAGCGCCGGATGCGGCGACGATCCCGCGGCCGGCAACGACGGAAGCGCGCCGGGCGACGGCGCGACCGCGATCGACGGAGGGTCGTCCGACCGGTCGCCGGATCTGTCGCCCGATCGCGCCGACGGCGGAACCGGCGTCTGGGTCAGCGGCACCTACAGCAACGATCAGGGGCAGCGCGACTATTGGGTCTACGTCCCGTCCGGCTATCAACCCGCGACGCCGGTGCCGCTGGTGGTCGTGCTGCACGGCTGCACCGTCACCGTCGATCAGCAGGAGGCCGGGACGCGCTACACGGCGCTCGCCGACACGCGCACGTTCCTGGTCGTGTACCCGGTCCAGTCGAGCCTGGCCAACCCGGGGCTGTGCTGGAACTGGTTCGACTCGGGCAATCAGCAGCGCGGCAAGGGCGAGCCGTCGCTGATCGCGGGCATCACCAGCACCGTGATGAAGACCTGGTCGATCGACGCCAAGAAGGTCTACGTGATCGGCCCGTCGGCGGGCGGCGCGATGTCGGTGATCCTGGGCGCGACCTATCCGGATCTGATCGCCGCGATCGGCGTGGTCGCCGGCTGCGAGTACGCGGGCCAGCCGTGCGGGCCGACCGGCGGGCCCGATCCGGCGACGCAGGGACCGCTGGCGTATCAAGCGATGACTTCGTTCGCGCGGCCGATGCCGGTGATCGTCTTTCACGGCGACGCCGATCCGGTCGCGGCGCCGATCAACGGGCAGCAGGTCACCGCGCAGTGGCTCTCCACCAACGACTACGCGGACGACGGGCTGCACAACGGCTCGGTCTCGACCACCGCGACGTCGACCGCGACCCTGCAGGTGCCGAACGGCCGCAGCTACGACCTGAGCCGCTACGACGATCAGGCGGGCGCGCTCCTGATCGAGTCCTTCGTGGTCCACGGCGCGGGTCACGCCTGGCCGGGCGGCCCGGCGTCGGCGACCTTCACCGATCCGACCGGCCCCGACGCGACCACGCTCAGCTACGACTTCTTCCTCGCCCACGCCCGCCCCTGAGCTACGATCAAGCCCGCCGAACTATTGTTGCTTGCGCACGGGGATGCCCCCGAGGTCGAACGAGTCCGCTGTCGTTTCGGGGTCAATCGATCGCAGCGTTCGTTGATATCCCATGGCGTCAACGCGAACGGAGACAGGACGCTGAACGGGTACACCTCTAAGAGTGAACGATCCGTCGTTCGTCGATTCCGCCCTGGCAAGCGATTGTCCATCATCGTGCACCGCGACTACCAGTGCCCCCGGCACACCGCTGCCCGTAGTCTCATCGACGATGCGTCCGACCAAATCCACGGGTGACTTGAGGTTGGCTAGGGTGAGACTGACCACGTAGTCTCGAATCGCTTCCACAATCACAACCTGAGAAGCTGAACGCATCCCCGAACGGGCCGAAATGCGATATTCGCCCAACGACAGGCCTTCAAACACGAAACTTCTCTTGGTTAGAATTCTCTCCGAAGTCCCGTCTTTCGACTGCACGGTTACTGCGACAGAATCGGCTCTAGGATCTTGTCGAACTATTCCATGAATGGATGCGCCCTTGGCGAGGCGAAGATGTACCGGTGGACCGTCGACAGAGACGTGTTCCAACATGCCCGGGATGAAGCCTCGACTGCTTGCTGAAATGCGGTATTCACCGACTGGCAGCTCGCGTGCGACGAATTCGCCTTCTGCGTTCGTTCGCACAACTGCTTCAAGAGTGGGCGTTTCGGTCCGGAGCAGGATTACTGCTACTTCGGCGTGACTCTGCGGGCCTCGATCATTCTGCACGCTGCCCGAGATTCGGTGCGAACCTCGGCGTACCTGCAAGTCGACCAACCGAACGTCCCCGGGACCCAGACGGAGAGTCAGCTCTGTACCACTCCCCACTTGAAGTCCCTCGCTCCTAGAACGAGCAGCCGTCAAGATAACGACCCCAAGACAATTGGTTTCAAACGAATATCGTCCCGATCCGTCGCTGCGACCGAGCTCGGTGGTCAACCTTCCATCTCGCGGGCACCCGGAGAGCTCGACGCTCGCCTGAACTGCCGGCGTACCATCATCCCAGCGAACCACTCCTGAAACACGCGCAGCACCCGTTCTCTTTTCCTCGCCACCAGCAAGGCCCACTACCGCGAGGAGAGCGGAGTGGAGAAGCACGAGCGCTGCTAGTCCTCTCATTGGGGAGCGCAGCAGACAGTATCTGCGGACTGACTAAGGCGCCAGAGCCTTCCGTTGTCGGGCGACCTTCTTTTTCAGCAGCACCATCGTCGCCTTCTTGGTCTGCTCGGGCCACTGCTCGTTCTTGAGCCACCGCGTGATGCCGGCGAGCGGCACGTTCTGCGTGACGATGATGTCGACGCACTGTTCGAGCGTCTGTGGATCACTCTCGCCGAGATACCACGCCAGACGGTCGCAGGCTGAGTCGAGCGGGGAGATGATCGACAACTCGCCGGCCGGGGTCTGCAGCCGCGACGGCACCTTGACGTACTTGCGCCCGATCATCACTGGAGACCCGACGAACTGAATGAGCAGGTCGGTTTTTGCGTGCTGCCAGTACATGCCCTTCTTTTCAAACCCGAGCTTGGTCATGACCGGCTTGAGCTTCTGGTCGTCACACCAAGTGACGATGTCGAGGTCGTTCGACAGGTACCGCCCCTCGGTGTAGATGCTGACGACCGCGCCGCCGACGAGCACGGGATCGTCGCCGAGATCTTCGTGGATCGCCTTGTAGACGACGGCGGCCAGCTCGGCGCGCGTGATCTTCGAGTGAATCGCGATCCGGGTCACAATGGTTTCCCAGGTGCGCGTGGCCGGCGACGTACCATGTAAATCTCGCGCTCGTCGTTGGGCATGTAGTCGATCGCGTCTCGCAGTATCGCTCCGAGATCATCTCCGAGCGGAAATCGCGGATTGAACGAGTAGAAGCGCATGCGCCCACGCAGTTTGCTCACCAGGACGCCGCCGCGTTCGAGGCGCTTGAGTTGTGACTGTACGAGGTTGAGCGAGATAGCGGTGCTGGTGGCGATCTCCTTGGCGTATGCGTCCTTGTTGACGCCGATGAAGATCAGCACCTTCGCCGCAGTGCGGTTTCCGAATAGGGCGTCTAACAACATGAAGCAAGTATATCGACCTGCAATCCAGGTTTCAAGACCTGCTTAGCAGGTATTATCCTTCGCCCAGCGGCTCGTAGGGCCAGAGGGTGACTTTGATTTCCTCATGGCGGTCGTAGTAGCGTGGTCGCACCTTCCGTGCGCCGCCCCCGCCTAGCCGCCTTCGCCGTCCTCGCGAGCTATGTGGCCACCGTGATCGCGGTGCCGGTGCTGCACCGGTTGCATCACGATCGGTACGGGGCCGACCACCAGCACACCGCGTTTGGCACGATCTACGGGGGGCTCTTCGAGGAAGCCGGCGCGCCGCTCGACGAGGCGGCGCATCACGCGGCGTTCGATGCCGATCTGGCGGCGCTCGAGCTCTCGGAGGTCGCGCACGCGGGGGCGCTGTCGATCGATTGCGAATATTCGGCCTTCACACTGGTCGCGTGCGGCGAGAGCGCGACGCCGAGCCATCCGCATACGTTCGGCGACGACCTGCTGGCGCGCACGCACCAGCATCACGCGCCGGCGCCGTTCGATCCTGCGCACGGCGCGGGCTCGCTCGAGCACCTGGCGTCGTCGCTGCTGTCGACGCCCACGACGATCTTTCCGCCACCCGCGCTGCCGATCGAACGGCTCGCGCTCGACGTCGCGTTCGAATCCCACGCAGCCGCGCTCCGCTCGACCTACGCCGCCCGCGCCCCGCCCGTCACCACCTGGATCTGATCCGCTAGTTCCAGTTTTGTGAGATGGCGCGACGCTAGGGAGAATCATGCGTTTGAAAATTTCGTTACTCGTCGTGAGCTTGCTCGCGGCGCGCGTGGGCGCGCACGAGCCGGGGGAGGCAGAGGAGGCCGCGCCCACACCGGGGCTGACCGCGCCGGTGTTGGTCGAGCGGGTCCAGCCGCTCTATCCCGAGGCGGCGCGCCAGGCCGGCATTGGCGGGGTGGTCGGCCTGGAGCTGGCCATTGGCGCGGATGGCACGGTCACCGAGGTCAAGATCTCGAAGGCCGCGGGCTTCGGTCTCGACGAGGCGGCGGTGGTTGCGGCGAAGCGATTCAAGTTCCATCCGGCGACGCGCGACGGTCAGGCGGTCGCGTCGACAGTGCTCTTCGATCAGCAGTTCGTCATCCGGCCGCACCTGACCGCCGAGGTCGACGCCGAGCCAGCGCCGTCGGCGGAGGCTGCGCCCGCCTACGAGAGCACGGTGGTCTCACGCGGACCCACCAGCGCCGCGTCGGCGTCGACCATTCGCAACCTCGACTTCGATCTGCGCCCGCACACCTCGCCCAACGACGTGCTGCGCGTGGTGCCCGGGCTGCTCGCGGTGCAGCACCAGGGCGGCGGCAAGGCCGACCAGCTGTTCCTGCGCGGCTTCGATGCCGATCACGGCACCGACGTGGGCGTGTTCATCGACGGCATCCCGGTCAACATGCCCTCGCACGCGCACGGGCAGGGGTACGCCGATCTGCACTGGCTCATCCCCGAGGCGCTCGAGCGCATCGACGTGGTCAAGGGGCCCTACGACGTGCGCTTCGGCGATTTCTCGACGGCCGGCGCGGTCAACCTGATCACGCGCGAGAAGTTCGACTCGAACAGCATCCAGTACACGCTGGGCATGTTCCCGTCGATCGCCGGGCGCGCGGTGGCGCAAGGGCGCTTCGTCGGGATCGTCTCGCCCACGCTCCCCGGTTGGGCCTCGAAGCTGCACCCGTGGATCGCGTTCGAGGCCGCGTACGACAAGGGGCCGTTCACCGCGTCCGAAGATCTCAAGCGCTACAACCTGTTCGGCAAGCTGACCTACGACGTCACGCCGCAGCTGAAGATCGGCCTGTTCTTTCAGGCCTACGGCTCCGGCTGGATCGGCTCGGGACAGATTCCCTCGCGCGACGTCTCGCGCATCGGCCAGTTCGGCTCCGAGGACCCGTCCGAAGGCGGCGAGACCGAGCGGCAGATGTTCACCGGCTTTCTCAAGTACAAGGGCGGCGACCACGAGTTCGAGGCGACGGTCTACGTCACGCGCTACAAGCTCGCGCTGTTCAACGACTTCACGTTCTTCCTCGGAGACCCGGTCAACGGCTCCGAGATCGAGCAGGACGACAGCCGCACCTTCACCGGCGCGCGCATCGCCTACCACTTTCACCGTCGCTGGCGAAAGCTGTCCTTCCGCACCACGCTGGGCGCGGAGCTGCGCTACGACGGCATCCACGTCGATCGCTGGGACGTCGAGAGCCAGAACGGCGACTTTCGCAAGCGGCTCGGGCGGCACGTCGACTCAAGCGGGCTGGCGTTCGACGGCAACAACGACGACGTCGATCAGCTCAACGTGGCCGGCTACCTCGAAGAGGACGTGGTCTTCAGTAAGTACTTCCGTATGCTGGCCGGCGCGCGCACCGATTACTTCGGCTTCGACGTGAACGATCTGTCGGAGACGCTCGGCGCCGGCCAGCGCCCGACCTCGGGCACGCGCGAATTCGCCATCGTCTCGCCCAAAGCCTCGGCGGTGATCACGCCGATTCCCGACCTACTCGAGCTGTACGTCAACTTCGGGATGGGCTTTCACACCAACCAGGCGCAGGTGGCGCTCAGCGACAACGTGCGCCGCACCAACGCCGACGGCTCGACCTTCACGGTGCACGCCATCCCGCGCATCTACGGCGGCGAGCTCGGCGCGCGCGCGCACCTGTTCAACCGCATCGACATCGCCGCCGCGTTCTGGCTGAGCTACCTCGAGAACGAGACCGTGTTCGACGCCGATCATTCGGCGTTCGTGCCGTCGGCCCCGACGCGCCGCATCGGCTTCGATCTGGAGGTGCGCGCGCAGATCGTCAGCTGGCTGTACGCGGACGTCGATCTGGCGCAGGCGACCTCGACGTCGGTTCCGGATCAGGGCAGCGGCGGCCAGATCGCGCTCGCGCCCAAGCTGTACCTCACCGGCGGGCTGACCGCGAAGACCCGCTTCGGGCTGCGCGGCGGGCTGCGCTTCCGCTACCTCGGCGAGCGGCCGGCGTTCGACGAGACCAGCCCCGAGTACCAGTACTTCACGTCCAGGACCCTGCCCAACGGCCAGCCCAACCCCGACTACGATCCGAGCCGCGTGACGACGCAGGGCTACTTCATCGTAGACGCCTACGCGTCCTATCGCTGGCGCTTTCTCGAGCTGTCGGTCTCGGCGCAGAACCTGTTCAACTCCCTGTGGCGCGAGGCGCAGCTCGGCAACCGTTCGTGCACCTACGACGAGACCAACAACCCACGCAATCCCAACTACGCCGGCTCGGGCAACCAGCTCTCCGACGGCAGCTTCGTCAACCGCTGCGGCGTGGGGTTCGCGGCCGATCCGAACGCGGGCGGCAAGAACACCCGCTCCGGCGTGGTCGACGTGCACTACACGCCGGGCGTGCCGATCAACCTGCAATTCACCCTCAAGGCCTACTTCTAGAGAACAGGCTTAGCAGGCAGGCGCCCGTCTGCAGAGCGGCCCGCTACGGTGGAACATGTATTGCGTACTCTCGAAGACAGGAGGTTCCAAATGCAGAAAGCGTTGACCACCAAGCCGGAAAAAGGCGGCGTCGCGGCCCCGATCATCATGTGGATGGCGGGCGTCCCGTTGTTCCTCGTGGTCATTCTCTGGTTCCTGTTCTTCCGGCACTAGGCTAGGGCGTGTAGCTGGGCAGCTCGAGGACGTAGCTGTCGACGGTCGCGCCGTTGCCCCAGTCGCTGGCGAACACCGCGCGCGTTCCGCTCGGGCTGGGCACGGTGTGCGGCTCGGCCCAGTACGGCTCGGCGAGCTTGGTGTTGCTCTTGCCCCAGCTGCGGTGGCGGCCCACGCGGCAGATCGCGCCGCCCGGCGCGCTGGTATCCGCGATCACGTTCTCCAGATCGAGCAGCCCCTTGCCGCCGAGATCGCCGAACGCGGAGAGGAAGATCCAGCCCGGCTGGCGGTAGGCCAGCGCGGAGATGTGTCCGTCGGTCGGATAGGGCCAGCCGGTCTTGGGGCCGATCACCACGCGCGAGGTGGCGTCGGTGAGCTTGAAGACCACCAACAGGCCGATGTCGCTGTTGCCCATCGGGCCGTTGTCGAAGACCTGGCCGTTCCAGGTGTCCTCGCCGGTGGGCAGGCGGCCCAGCGACGCGTGGCCGAACGGCTCCTTGAGATCGAGCGTGCGCACCACGTTGAGCGCCGCGTCGGTCACGCGCCCGGTGTCGCTCAGATAGGCCAGCGTGCCGCTCGGCGCGGCCTGCGCCGGATTCTCGGTGAGGGTCTTGCGCGCGATCACCGTCTTAGACGGGATGTCGTAGAGGAACACCTGATCGTCGCAGTGCAGGCCGATGCGCGCCGAGTCGAACGAGGTGAACAGCGGATCGGAGCCGCCGCTCGCGCCGGTGGTGCAGAAGTCGAACGTGCTGAGCGTCTCCTTCATGTCCGCGGCGACGTGGTAGCGGATGAAGCTCTTGCTGTCGACGTAGAAGAGGATGTCGGGATCGGAGGTGTGCCAGTAGACCTGCTCGACGTCGGCCGGGCTGATGTCGAGGTTGCGGATGAACGCGTAGGTCTTGCCGTCGTAGAGCTGGTGCTGGCCGCCGACGTTGTACAGCATCAGGCGCGATTCGTCGGCGTTCCACGCCGAGATGGTCGAGTAGAGCGGCACGGTGGCCGGGCTGGCGCCGGTGGCTGCGACCGAGGTGATGCGGCGAAACTTGGTGCCGAACTCGGCGTCGGTGACCAGCACGCCGACGGCCGGCTGCGCGAGCGCGGTCATCGGGTGCGGCTGCAGATCCTGGATCAGTCCCTTGCACAGGTCGATGGGCCCCACCGGGATGCTTGCGTCGTTGCCGCCGCCACCGCCACCGCCGTCGCTACCGCCGCCGCCGCCACCACCACCACCGACGCCGCCGTCACTGCCGCCGCCGCCATCGGAGGGGCTCTGCGCGCTGTCGCAGGACATCCCCAACAAGAGGGCGCAACCGAAGAACAGCACTACCGTACGCTTCATGGCGGAATACGTATCACGTCTTGCCCTCCGGGCGAGCGTGCGCAAGAATCCGAGGCCGTGGATCTTCGAACGGCCGTTCAAGTGGTAGTCGACAACGCGCGGACTTTCGGAATGAACGCCGCGCTGCGCGATCTCGAGTACCGCGCGCTGAACAAGGTGGTCCCGGTGCGCATCTTCAAGGGGATGACCGCGGTCCTCGAGAACGCGGATGCGGCGCTGTTCGACAGCGGTGCCTTCGCGCTCCGGATCGCTACCCACGAGGAGCTCTACGCCGCCAGCGCGCACCCCGATTGGGCGGAGGAGCTGCCGCGCTCGTTCCTCGACGTGGCGCTCGCCAAGGGCGACGAGTGTGTCGGAGTCTTCGACGGCGCGCGGCTGGCCTCGATCGGCTGGTACGCGCGCTCGTCGACGGCGATCTCCAAATCGCTGGTCATCGAGTTCGATCCGGCGTGGACCTACATGTACAAGGGCTACTCGCTGCCCGCCTACCGCGGCAAGCGCTTGCACGGCATCGGCATGACCTTCGCGATCAAGCACTACACCGAACGCGGCGCGCGCGGCCTGATCTCGTTCGTCGAGTTCAACAACCTCAAGTCGCTGCGCTCGGTGGAGCGCACCGGCTACCGCCTGTTCGGAGACATCTACGTGGTGAGCCTCGGCGGGCGCGAGGTGTTCTGGTCTTCACCGGGCTGCCGGCCGTACCAGTTTCACGTGCGCCGCGGCCACCGCGGCTAGCTCGGTGGCCTTGTGCGCCTGGTCGGGGACGTGACGCGGGAGCTGCACCGTGAACGTGGTCCCCGCCTTCTCCGTCGAGGTGACCTCGATGGTCCCGCCGTGGGCCGCGATCACCTCACGCGCGATGTACAGCCCCAGCCCGAGCCCGCTGGTGTTCCGGTCGCCGGTCTGGTGCGGCTGGCGAACCAGCGGCTCGAAGATGTGCTTGAGCGCAGTCGCAGCAATGTGCGGCCCCTGGTTGTGGACCTGAAGCACCACCTGGTCGCCGTGCTCTTTAGCGACGACGGTCACGGGCGGCTGGCCGTGCTGCAACGCGTTCGCGACCAGGTTCGAGATCACCTGGGTGAGCCGGTCGCCGTCCCACTCACCGGATAGATCCCCTTTGGACTCGAAGCGCAGCTGACTGTCCGGATAAACCACCTCGAGCTCGGCGATCACCTGCTCGCAGACGGTCGTCAGATCCACCCGCGTCGGCGCGATCGGAATGCTCGACCCCAGCCGCGTGCGCGCCAGATCGAGCAGGTAGCTGACCATGCGAGTCATGCGCGTGGCGCTGTTGAGGATGCGCGTCGCGGCCCGCGCCTGTTTGTCGTCGATGCTCTCCGACTTGGTCATGAGCGTCGCGCCCATGACGATCGCGCTGAGCGGGTTGCGCAGATCGTGACCCAGGATGGCCAGAAACTGCTCCCGGGTGTGATTCATGATGTCCGAGTAGCGAACCGCCGCCTCGGCCAGGGTCTCGTCGATCGCCTCGTTGAAGCGCGTCAGCTCGCCCTGCTTGTCCCCGTGCGCCTCCGCCCAGAGCCGCACGATGCTCGCCCGCAACGCGCGGTATTCCGACACCAGTTGATCGAGCTTGAACCCGGTCTCCAAGCGTTCGCACGCATGCTTGCGCCCGATGGCGGTGAGGCTTCCCCCAACGGTCCGGCCCTTGGACTTCTCGGATTGCTGCGATCGGCTCTGCGACGAGCCCATGTCGCTGACAATGGCGGTGAGCAGCTCCTCGGCGTGATCCCGGAGGTCCTTGTCGCTCATGCCCTCCGACCAGGGGCGGAGCGTGCGGGCAAACTCGACCCACTCATTGATGATCTTCTTGTGATGGTGCGCGATGAAGTCTGTCAACCGCATATTGGTAAAGGTAGGTTGACCGAAAGGAGAGTCGAGCGGTCGACATCGGGGCCGCCGTGCCTATCTTCTTGCGATGAGCGAGGTGGCCGTCGTCTCGAGGCCACGGCGGCTGATCCGGTTCGTGCGCACGGTCCTCCGGGCGCTGTTCGTCCACCACGCGTTCGATCATGCGGCGACCATGACCTTCTACTTCTTCCTGGGCGCGATCCCGCTGCTGGTGCTGGTCGGCCTCTTGATCGGCAACGTGGTGCAGCGCCAGGGCGCCGAGTCGCTCGCCGCGCCGCTCTATGGCGTGATGCCCAACGTGGTCGCCGATCTGTTCCGCAGCGAGCTGCACCAGATCGGCCAGGCGCGCGGCCTCACGGCGGGACCGCTGAGCCTGATCGGCTTTCTCTGGCTCACCACCAACGGCATCCACAACCTGATGGACGTGTTCGAGCTGCTGGTCGGCGCGCGTCCCCGCCCGTGGCTGCGCCAGCGCCTGATCGCGACGCTGTGGGTGGTGGCCGGGATCGCAGGCCTGGCGGCGGCCACCTGGGTGCTGTTCAGGTTCAACGAGGCGATGCTCGGCACGCAGGTGCTGACGCGCATCCTCGCCGCGGGCTGGCATCGGGTGGGCGTGCTGTTGGTGTTCCCCGCCTGTGCCGCGGTCGCGCTGGCGGTCTTCTACCGCACGTCGATCGATCATCCGTCGCGCGTGCGCCGTCGCGTGTGGCCCGGCACCGCGGTGGCGCTGCTCTTGTGGGCGCTGGTCTCGTGGGCCTTCGGAACCTACGTCAAGACCCTCGGCCACTACGCGATCTACTACGGCAGCCTCGCGACGGTGGCGGTGGTGCTCTTGTGGCTCTACCTGACCAGCCTGGCGCTGGTGGTGGGCGCCGAGGTCAACGCGCAGCTCGAAGGGAGCCGCCTCGATCCTGGCGCCTAGCGCAGGTAGCGCTGGACGATCGCGCGAAGATTGGCCGGATCGAACGGCTTCTCCATGTTCTCTTTGGGAGTCTCCGAGAGAAACTTTCGCGCCTTCGCCGTGAAGGCGCCGCCGGTCAAGAAGATCATCCGGTTCGCCTGCTCCGGCGCGACGCGCGAGAGCTCGCGGTGCAGGTCCATGCCGGTCATGTCCGGCATCATCAGATCGCACAGGATCAGATCGAACTTCTCGCCGCCCGCGCAGAGCGCCAGCGCCTCCCGGGCGGCCACGGTGGTCACCACGTCGTGCTCCTTGGCGAGAATTCGCTTCACGCCGCGCAGCACCAGCTCCTCGTCGTCCACCACCAGGATTCGTCCGCGACGGGCGGCTGCCGGAAGCGGAACCTGGGCGATCCGGATGGCCGGCTCGCTGTGCTCCTCGCGCGCCACCGGGAGCGCCACGCGAAAGGTGGTTCCCTTGCCCAGCTCGCTCTTCACCGTCAGCTCGCCGCCCATGTCGGTGACGATGCGCTGGCAGATCGCCAGGCCGAGCCCGGTGCCGACGCCCACCGCCTTGGTGGTGAAGAACGCATCGAAGATCCGGCCGATGATCTCGGGCGGGATCCCCGCGCCGTTGTCGCCCACCTCGATGATCACGCGCTCGCCCTCGAGCCGGGTGCACACGCGGATCTGGTTGTCTTCCACCCTTCCTTCGGGCAGCGCCTGCGCGGCGTTGACGATCAGATTCAGGAACACCTGACCCAGCCGCGCCTCGTTGGCCTCGACGCCCGGCACGCGGCCGTAGAGCTTGACCAGTCGTGCGCGATGGCGAATCTCGTTCCAGCCCATGCGCATGGACGATTCCATGATCGCCTCCACGTCCACCGGGCCCCGCGGCTCGTCGGTGGGCGAGCGCGAGAAGACCTTGAGATCGCGCACGATGAAGCGCACCCGCTCGGCGGCTTCGCGCGCGTCGTCGAGCGGTCCCTGGACCTCCTCGGCGTCGCCTCCGACCATGCGCGCTAGGCTTCCGGCGATGTAGTCGAGGTTCGCGATCACCGCCGCCAGCGGGTTGTTGATCTCGTGCGCGACGCCCGCGGCCAGCGTGCCCACCGATGCCATGCGATCGCTGACCATCAGCTGCGCCTGCAGCTTGTTCCGCTCGGTGAAGTCTCGAACCACGCCGAGGCTGCCGACGTACTGCCCCTCGCCGTCGAACAGGGGAGTGCCTGCAATATTGACCGCGACATCGGTTCCATCCCGGTGACGAAACGTGGTGTCGACCTCATCCTTCACCCCGCGGCGGCGCGCCTGGAACGAGCCCGCCGCGATCAACTTTGCCGCAGCGCTCATGAAGGCAAACACGCTCACGCCGATCAGCTCGCGCGGCTGGTAGCCGAGGAGATCGGCGAACCTACGGTTGGCGAAGACGATCAGCGCGGCGCTGTCGATCTTGATGATCCCATCGGTGGTCGCCTCGACGATCTGGCGGTACTGCTCGTCGCTCTTGCGTAAGTCCTCTTCGGCCTGCCGGTGGCGGGTCCGGTCGGTGATCATGGCCAGCGTGCCCACCCAGTTGCCCTCGGGGGCTCGAATCGGGCCGGTCTTGAGCAGCGCCCAGAGCTCGGAGCCGTCCTTGCGCTGCAACCCGACTTCGCTCTCCTCCGAGACGCCATCGCGCGAACGGGCGAGCCGCAAGGTCGCCCTGGCCCGATTGGCTTCCGGCAAGAACTCGACCAGCGGCCTTCCGAGGATCTCCTCCGCGGAGTAGCCGAACATCTCGCCGATCCGCCTGTTGCAGAAGGTGATGTTGGAGTGGACATCGGTGGTCAAGATTCCTTCGTTGGTGGTCTCGACGATGCGCCGGTAGCGCTCCTCGCTCTCGCGCAGCGCATCCTGCGCCTTCCAGAGCAGCACCGGCGTCTTGCTCTTGGAATCGACCACCGCGTCGATCTGACCGGAGAGCAGCGCCTCGATGGTCCCTTCCGCCTCGGATAGGCGTCGCTCGACCTCCTGGGTGTGCAGCTCCTCGCGGGCGTTCACTTGTCGGCCAAGGCCAGCAGCACCTGCTTGGTGTCGCTGAGGTTGCCGATCACCCGCTGAACCGGAGACGGCAACAGCCTGAGGAGCGTGGGGGTCACGATGATGCCGTCGGCCAGCGCCTGTTGCGGGTGCGCGAGCAGATCGACGATCTCCAGCTCGTGCCTGGAGGCGAAGTGCTCCTGGCAGATCGCCTGGGCATTGGCGATCGCGCGCAGCGAGTTCGGGGCGCTTCCCGCGACGTAGAGCCGCAACAGCAGCTTGGCCTTGACCCTCGCCACGCTAGGCGGCTCCCCGGCGGCCAGGCTTGGCCGCGCGCTTCTTGGCGCGGGTCCGCTTGGCGACCCGAACCTCTTCGTCGGCGTGACGCATCTTGCGCAGCGTCGCGCGGTCGGTCCGCAGCAGCGTCGAGGCCGAGCCGGTGGCGTCCTCCAGCACCGAGATCTCGGCGCTGCGCGAATCCATTTCGGTCTGCACCACCTGAAGTCGCGCGGCGGCCTCGGCCTGGGCGAGCTGCAGCTGCAGTCGCTTGAGCTCGGCGGCCACCTGCGTGCGCTTCTTCCCCGCCCGTTCCTCCTGCTCCCACTCCCAGCGGGCCACGCCCATGAGCACCTTGCCCTGGGCGGCAAACACGTCGGTCAGGCTGACGCCTTCGTCCGAGAGCGTCAGCTCGCGGACCTGGTTCGAGTGCCCGGTGCCGCGCGACTTCACGATCGTCAGGGCGCGGTTGCGCTCGCCGTCCTGCACCACGTAGGAGACGTGGATCCAGGTGTCGGCGATGGTCGAGATCCCGGTGGTGGTCGCCTCGTCGGTGTTGATCCCGTTCATCAAGGAGGTGTTGACGACCGTGATCCCTTCCCCCTTGAGGTAGTCGAGGAACTGTTGGGCCGCATCGGCGGACGCCAGGTGCGCGAGCTTGGTCGAGAGCGCCGACAGCGGATCGATCACCACGCAGCGCGGCTTGTGCGCGCGCACCTGCGCTCGCAGCTCGCCGAACTGGTCCTCGATGTTGGGGCCACGCGTGCGCGTCGAGTACATCCTGAGCACGCCGGACTTCAGATGGGGGGCGAGCCGAATGCCGACCGATCGGAGATTGCGAACGATCTGAGAGGCGCCTTCGTCGAAGCTCACGTAGAGCGTGCGCTCGCCGCGCTCACAGGCGGCCACCGCGAACAGGCCGGCCAGCGTCGACTTGGCGGTTCCCGGCGCTCCGGAGATGAGCACGTTCGAGCCGCGGTGAAAGCCGCCATGCAGCATGTGGTCGAGCCGGGAGAGTCCCGAGGAGATTCGTTCCTCGGTGACGACATAGGTGAGCTCGGTCGGGCCGCGGTTGGTGAGCTGCAGGCCTGCGCTGGTGAGCGTGATGGGAAACTCGTCGGCCGAAAAGCCGGAGCCGCGGTATTTCATGACGCGAAGATTGCGGAACGCCGAGCCGTCGACCACCTGATGCCGCAGCACGACCACGCAATCGACCATGAACTGCAAGAAGCTGTAGCGCTGCTCTCCGTCGGTGGCGCCGACCTTTTGCGTGATGATGCCGGTCAGCCCGGTCTTGGCGAGCCAATCGCGGATGCGATAGATCTCCCGACGCTCGGCGACCGGATCATCGAGGAGCGCCAGGAGCACGTCGATTCCGTCGAAGACGATGCGCTTGGCATGGATCTCTTCGGCCTTGGCCTCCAGCAGCGCGAGCATGCCGATCAGATCGAACTCCCCCGCCTTGACCACTTCCGGAGAGAGCTGCGCATCGAGGAAGAACAGCTTCTTCTTCTCGAGCTCGGGGAGATTCCATCCGAAGGTGGCGGCGTTGGCGACGATCTGGCGCGTGCTCTCCTCGAACGCGACGAACAGCCCCGCCTCCTTGGTGAGACGCGCGCCGTTGACCAGCGCCTGAAGCGCAAAGACGGTCTTGCCGCAGCCCGGTCCGCCCTTCACCAGGGTGGTTCGTTCGCGCGGCAACCCGCCGTCGGTGATCTCGTCGAATCCCTGGATCCCGGTGAGCATCTTGGTGACGGAAGCGTATGGAGAATCGCTCTTCATCGAAGGTCCTCTTTAGGCAGCGTTCCAGCTCACCGATGGAAACGGCTGGCCAGGTTTCGCGAACAGGTAGCCTTGCAACAGATCGCAGCCGAGCTCGCGCAGCGTGTCGCGCTCGGCGGCGGTCTCGACGCCCTCGGCGACCACCGCCATCTTCATCTCCCGCGCGACGCCGAGCATCATGCCGACCAGGATCCGCTTGGTCGGCTCCTGGTCGACGTCGCGCACCAGCGACATGTCGATCTTGACCACCTCCGGCTGAAGCTGCGCCAGGCTGGTCAGCCCCGCATATCCGGCGCCCAGGTCGTCGACGGCGAGGTGATATCCCATTTCGCGCAGCCGCTTGATGTGCGCTTGAATCTCCGGCACCTGATCGAGCGATTCCCGTTCGGTGATCTCCAGCACCACCTGGCGGGCGAAGCGGGAGAGCGGCGCCGACGTCGAGAACAGCTCCGCGTCGGTGAAGTCGAGCGAGTGGAGGTTGACGAACAGCTTGCACTCCGCGGCGCTCGCCGCGCCCGCGACGCTCTTGCGAATCGAACGGCCGAGATCGTGGAGGCGCCCCAGCCGCTCGGCGGCCGAGAACAGGGCGACCGGGCTGGCCAGCGTCGGCTCGCCGTTGCGCACCAGCGCCTCGTAGGCGTAGGTGCGCTTTTCGGCCAACGACACGATCGGTTGATAGGCCATCCACAGCGTATCGAGCGCGTTGCCGAAGCGCGCCTCGAGCCCCGCGCGATCGCCGACGAACTGGTGCACGTTGCCGACCAGTTGAAGCGCCTGGCGCCGGACGCGCGCCATCCGGCAGACTCGAATGGCCTGGTCCATGACCCTTCCGAGCACGTCGAGATCGACCGGCTTGGTCAGGTAGCGGAGGGCGCCGAACTCGACCGCGCGGGCGGCGGTGGCCACCTCGGGCGTGCCGGTCATGAGCACCACCGGGACGTCCAGATCGACGCGCCGCACCGCGAGCAGGAACTCGATGCCGTTCATGCCCGGCATCGCGATATCGCTCACCACCACGTCGAAGGCGCCGCTCTCGAGCACGCCGGCGGCGCTCTGCCCGTCGTGCGCGCACTCGACGAGGTAACCGACGCGCTTCAGCCCGCGCGCCAGCGCCCGCAACAAGGCGTCGTCGTCATCGACGAGCAGGATGCGGCCGGGCGTTTCGTTAGACGGGGACGGAGCCAGTGTCATCGAGCCGGACTCGCAGCGAGGCGCGGCAAGCGGATGCCAAACACCGTCGGCAGCCGCTCGGTCTCCTCGATCCAGATCCCGCCGCCCTGCGCCTCGATCGCCAGGCGGCAGAAATACAATCCCAGGCCGAGGCTCATTCGCCCGACATCGGAGGTCGTCTGCCGGTATTTATCGAATATGGTGCTACGCGCCTCGATTGGAATGGCGCAGCCGGAGTTTCCGATCCGGATCTCGATGTTCGGCCCGATCTCGCGCAGCTCGATCTCGATGGTCCCGCCGCTCGGCGTCTGCCGGAGCGCATTGTCGAAGATATTCTCGAACGTGCGCGTCACCAGGTCGGCGTCGACCGTAACCGTGATCTCCGGGGACGGGACGAAGACGATGGCGATCTTGCGCGAGCGGGCGAGCACGCGGCGCTGCTCGGCGATCGGTCGCAGGAGCTGCGAGAGGGTGACCTTCGAGGTGGACACGTCGAGCGTTCCCTCCTCGAGCTGGGCGACGTCGACCAGATTGGTCAACAGCCGCAGCATCCGCCGTCCCGCGATCTGCGAATCGCGGAGCGCTTCGAGACAATCGCCGGAGCCGTCGAATCCATCGAGGATATAGTCGTAATTCGAGACAATCACCGAGAGCGGATTCTTCAGGTCATGGACGATCATCGCGGCGACCTCGTCCTTGAAGCGCCCCAATTCGACCAGCGAATCGTTCTTGACGGTAGACTCGCGCAGCTGGACCTCGCGGCTGGCCAGCATCTCTTCGAGGCGTTGGTTGGACTCGTGTAGCGCCTCCACCATCCGGACGCTCTTGGTGACGTCCGTGGCCGATCCGTAGATCAGCCCGTCGGCCGCGGAGAGCGTGGCGCTCCAGGCCAGCCATCGATACGATCCGTCCTTGCAGCGATAGCGATTCGCGAACCGGAAGACCGCCTGGCCGTTGCGGGTCTCGAGCGTTTCGTCGGCGTTGTTGTCGCGGTTGTCGGGATGAACCAGGTCGCGATAGGGCTTCGCGCACAGCTCGGCGATCGAATAGCCGAGCGCTTTCTCCCAGGCCGGATTCAGCATGCGGAAGTTGCCGTCGAACCCCGCGATCGCCAGGAGGCCTGGCGCGATCGCGAAGAAGCGCTCGACGCCCTCGGCTCTCGGCCGTTCCTCGAGCTCGGCGACGAGCGCGGCGGCGCCGACCGGCTTGGCCAAAAAGCCGCGGGCGCCTTCCTTGAGCGCGTCGACCACCACCCGCAAGGACGCGCTGGCGGAGACCAGCAGCACCGGCAACGTGGGCGCCTCGGCTTTCCACACTCGAAGCAGGCGGAGCGCTCCATCGTCGGCAAGGTGCAGATCGAGCACCACCAGATCGGGCGGCGCCGCCGCGGCTTTGCGAAGGGCCTCGTCGGATGTGCCGGCGATCTCGACCTCGAACCCGCGGGCGCGGAAGTCCTGCTCGAGCACCTGCGTGAACGACGGATCGTTGTCGACGAGCAAGAGTCGACGATTCCCTGCCGAGGCAGGCGGTTCAGCCATGCGAGCGCACCCCCAATTCAGTGTGAGAGACCGCGAGAGGGCTGCGACGTGCTTACGCAGGACGGCGGGGAGCTTTATGGTAGCACGGGAGGACGGTTACGGCGAGTGCGACATGATGTTGCAGGTCAAGCGGAGGCGGGGGGCCTTCGTTCACGCAAGGCGCGCGCGAGCAGCTCGAGAAACGTATCGATGTCGCCGGGCTTGGCGAGGAAGTACGGCGTTCCCATTCGCTCGGCGATCTGCGGGAGGTCGTCTCTCGCAGACATCAGAAGGATTGGGACGTATTGCTCTCCCGCATCGTGCAGCAGCATCTTGTGAGCCATTCCCGGGCCACCCAAGACGGGCATGTCGACGTCGAGCACCAACGCATCGGGCAGCGGCGCGGCGCGCAGGACCTTCAGCCCCTCCTCACAGGTGGAGGCGGTGCGGACTTCGTGTCCCTCGCAGCGCAGCAACTCGCCGAGCCCCTCTACCAGGTCGTTGTCGTCGTCGACGAGCAGGAGGTGGGCCATGGCTACGCGGGCGCCGGCGGCGGGAGCCGGGGCAGCTCGACCGTGAAGATGCATCCGGCGCCCGGGTGGTTGACCACGTGGATCTCTCCGCCGTTGGCCCGCACGCCGCGGTGGCAGATGGCGAGCCCAAGGCCCATGCCGGTTCGATTGGCGCCTCTCTGCTCGAACGGACGAAACAGGTCCCCGGCTGCTCCCGGCGGCAGGCCACCGCACTCATCTTCGACGTCGATCAGCACGCGATCGGCGGTCGCGTAGGCGCGCAGCACGACCAGCCCCTTGGAGTGGGTGAACTTGAACGCGTTCTGCAGCAGGTTCGCCACCACCGACGCGAGGATCTGCCGGTCCGCATTGACGATCACGTCCTTCGCGACCGGTGTGACCGAGAACTCGAGTCCGCGCGCGCTGGCCTCCATCGCCGCCGCGACCTCGACGTCTTCGATGAATTCACAGAGCGGGAACGTTTCCTGGTGGTAGACGCCCGCGCCCAGGCGTACCTCGGCCAGCTCGCGATCGACCAGATTGCGTAGCCCGGCCAGGCTGCGAGCGAGCACTCCGCCGGTGCTGCCGCCCACGCCCACGCTGCCCGTCTTGAGGATGTCGAACGCCAGGATTGCGCTGTTCAACAGGTTGCGCAGCTCGTGCGCGAGCGAGCCCAGTCGCTCCGAGCCTTCGTGCTCGCGCAACTTGCCGTACTCGGTGACCGCCTCGGCGATGGCGTCGTCGAGACACAAGTTGAAGGTCTTGAACTCGCCGGTGGTGATCGGCGCCGCGGTCTCGACCGCCAGCTCGGTGATCGCCTGGCAGATCCCGCCGTAGTCGCGAACCACCTGGGCGATCGTGAAGCCGCTGTCCAGCAGCTCCTTCCCGTGCTTGCCGGCGCTCTTGACCATCGCCGCGTTGGGACTCTGCGCGACGCGCAACGAGTCCACCAGCTGATCGAGGAACAAGGGAACGCCGTACTCGAGCTCCACGTCCGTGGGACGCGGCGCTGGTCGGCTGGCGATCTTCGACCGGCAACGCTCGATGATTTCGGCGCGATTCGCCGTGACGAACTCGTGCAACAAGGTCCCTTCCCTCCGGGCGTCAATACAGAATTCACCTTACACTATAAGCAGCCGCGAAGTTTCTTCAAGCCCTGTTGACACGGTGCGTCTGGGCAGGGGAAGCTACCCCGAGATGCCCGTGTGGACGTTCGTATTGGCGCTGTGTGTCGCTTGCGCCGGGTGCGGCTCGGACGATTTTCAATCGCCCGCTCCCCCCGACGCGCGCATCACGATCGACCTGGCCGTGAGCCAGGATCATCCGCCCGCCGACCTCACCTGCTTCAACAGCGCCTGCGGCGGGTGCTCGGCGTGGGCCAGGTTCGACGGCACGCCTGCGGCGGTGGGAGACCCGTGCCTGTGGAAGGGCACCTGGCAGTGCATGGGCACCGAGCTCACCTGCATGGGCGCCGCGTGCCCGACCTGCCCCGGAGAAATGCTCGGCAGCGTGTGCGGCGCCGATGGCCACACCATCATCGAGCTCAGCCACTCGACGGCCACGTGCGTTGCGTACGACTTCGGCTCCTCGATCAGCACCTGCAACCACCAGCCGGGCGACAAGTGCGTGGGCCGCTGCACCAAGAACGCCGGCGGAACCTATTCGTGCGCGGCGCATTGCCTGTCGGACGACGGCGGCGGAGCGGGCTGCGAGCACCAGGCGACCGACACCTGCGACACGCTCACCAGCTGCTGATTAGCGATCGTCGTCGAGCGCGCTGCGGATCAGGTCGGGCGCGACGGTGGTTGGAGGGACCGCGGCCTTGCGGCTCCGGCGGCCGGCGGGCGCGAACCACGAGCGGATGTCTTCGTCGAGGCCGAGGCCGTGCATGTAGTTGTATAAGGCCTTCCGCAAGCCGACGCCGAGCAGGTCGTGATCGGTGCCGGTAGGATCGTCGAAGGCCAGATCGTTGCGCGCGAAGCTGACCGCCGGCTCCGCGTGCAGTCGGATGCCGAACAGGTCGGGCTTTTGGCCGACCGGGCTGTGCGCCGTCGCTGCGAAGCGGTGCCAGAAGGCGGACTGCAGGCAGCCCTCGGCGAACAGCTGGCGCACGCGCTCGAGCGAATCGACGGTCTCTTGCGTGGTCTCCGTGGGAAAACCGTACATCAGGTAGGCGTGCACCATGACGCCGGCGTCGGTGAACGCGCGCGTGACCCGGGCCACCTGCTCGACGGTGACGCCCTTGTCGATCAGCGCCAGCAAGCGGTCGGAGGCGACCTCCAGCCCGCCCGAGATCGCCACGCAGCCGGAGCGCGCGAGCAGCGCGGCCAGCTCGGGCGTGAAGGTCTTCTCGAAGCGGATGTTGCCCCACCAGGTGATCACCACGCCGCGCGCGAGCAGCCGCTCGGCCAGCGCGCGCAGCCCGGCGGGTGGGGCGGCCTCGTCGACGAAGTGAAAGCCGGTCTGGCCGGTCTCGGCGATCAGCGCTTCGATGCGATCGACCAAGAGGTCGGCGGACGCGAGATCGTAGCGCGCGATGTAATCGAGCGTGATGTCGCAAAACGTACACTTCTTCCAGTAGCAGCCGTGCGCGACGGTGAGCTTGTTCCAGCGGCCGTCGGACCACAGCCGGTGCATCGGGTTGAGCATCTCGAACAGCGACAGGTAGTGATCGAGCGGGAGGCCGTCGTAGGTCGGCGTGCCGCCGTCGCGCAGGGGGACGTCGTGCAGGGACGGGTCGCTGCGCAGGACCACGCGGCCGGCCTCGCGCACGAAGGTGCGCAACAGCGGAGCGGTCGGATCGCGCAGGTGCTCGAGGAGCGCCAAAAGCGGGCGTTCGCCGTCGTCGAGGGTGATGAAGTCCAGGTAGTCGAAGACCCGAGGGTCGGTGAGCTCGCGCAGCTCGGTGTTGACGAAGCCGCCGCCGAGCACCAGGCGGGTGGTGGGCGAGACGGCGCGGATCGCGCGCGCGATGCGGAACGCGCCGTAGACGTTGCCGGGGAACGGCGCGGTGAGGCCGACCAGCTCCGGGCGGTGCGCCCGAAACAGGTCGCGCGCGATCTCGTCGAGCGCCGCGTCGACCAGCGTGGGCGGCGCTTCGAGCGCATCGCGCAGCGGATCGAAGGTCGCGGCGCTGGCGGCCAGGCGTTCACCGTAGCGCGAGAGCTCGAAGTGGGGCTGGATGCCGTCGCGCACCAGGTCGGCGAGGTCGTCGATGTAGAGCGTCGCCAGGTGCTTGGCGCGGTCGGTGGTGCCGAGCATGCCGAAGGCCCAGGTCAGCGGATCGTCGTCTTGCGCGCCGGGGCCGTCGTCGATGGCGGCGAAGCGCGGGCCCTCGGGGAGAAAGCTGCGGCCGGCGATGCGCAGCGCGAGCCCCGGGTCGCGGCCTTGCAGGAAGCGAACGACCGCGTCGACGGTGGCGAGGTAGGCGGCGCCGTGCTGAAGGAAGTGCGCGATCGACGGCGGCGCCTCGACCTCCCCGCCGAGCGCGGCGGCGCGCGCGGTGAGCTCGGCGAGGATCTGCGCCAGGCCGGCGCGTGAAAAGATGCGCAGGAACAGCTCGATCGCCGGATCGGCCTGCGTCACCTCGAGGTCGAGCCGCGCGGCGTGCTGGCGCAGAAAGCCAGTCAGATACGCCGTCGCGGGATACGGCGTGTTGAGCTGAATCATCGGCGGCGTGAGGAGCAGGATACGCACGTGCGCGAATTGTATCAGGCGGCGCAGCAGCGCTTGTGTTTCTTGCCGCTGCCGCACGGGCACGGATCGTTGCGTCCGACCGCCGGCGAACGCGTGATCGGCACGGTGGTGCCGTCGACGTACAGCCAGCGGCCGTCGCGGCGGCGGAAGCGCGAGCGCTCGTGGTGGACGTGGGTCGTGCCGGCCGCGTCGCGGTAGGTCGCGCGAAACTCGACCACGTCCGCGTGGGCGCGCACGATCTCGAGGCCGAGCCAGGTCGACTCGCGCGCCCAGCGCTCGATCTCGACCGCCGCGCGTTCGTCGGGCGGCGAATCGCAGGTGGCGATCAAGTAGTCGATGCGGCCGAGCACGTGCGCGCTGTAACGCGAGCGCATCAGCGCCTCTGCCGTCGCTGCCGGCGCGCCGTCGAGCAACGGCCCGCAGCACGCTTCGAGCGGCCGATCGCTCCCGCACGCGCACGACATGGACCAAGCGTACCAGCGCAACGCGCTAGCGAGCGGACTCGAGTTGTGAAGTTGGTTGGCTAGGCGAGCGCGCGGCGGCGGAGCGCGAGGCCGATGAGGACGAACAGGGCGAGCGCCGCGGCGCTGTCGCCGTCGAGCGCGGAGCGGCCGGCGAGCGCGCAGCCGCTGCTCGCACCGCCGGTTGCGCCGGGACCGCCGCCGCCACCACCGACGCCGCCAGCATCGACACCACCGCCACCACCACCCCCGACACCACCACCACCACCACCACCACCGCCACCACCGCCACCACCGGTCGCGCCGTCGGTGTCGCTCCCGCCGTCGGGCGCGGGCGGAGCCGGATTGCACGCGTCGGGCGTGCCCGGCGGGTTGTACTGACAGCCGCCTGCGCACACGGTGGTCGAGGACGCGCTGCCGCCGGCGCACACGTACAGCGTGTTGGCGTCGCCGCTCAGCCCGTCGCCGCCGCAGTAGCTACCGTCGACCAGCCCGGCGCAAGGATCGGTCATCCCGCCGCCGCCGCCGCCGCCGCCGCCGCTGCCGCCCGCGAAGCTCTTGAGCGCGTTGAGATCGCCGTTGAACACGTCCTCGTCGCACTGGCCGGTCACGCCCGGCACGGTTCCCGTCGACGAATTCTGCCACATGGTCCACGTCGTCCACGCGCCCACCAGGTTCGGGCAGGTGACGCCGTAGTTGGCGAGGTTGAGCGGGTAGCCGGTGAAGCCCGAAGGCGCGCCGATCTGGTTCTGCCAGAAGTCCGGATAGGTGTAGACGATCGGCTTCTTGCCGGTCAGCTGCTCGACGGTGGTCAGCCAGGTCATCGCGGTCGAGGCCACGGTCGCGGCGGACTGCCCGTCGGTGACCTCGAGGTCGAGCATGGGCGGCAGATCGCCGGCGCCGAGCGCGCCCATGGTGTTGACGAAGTGCTGCGCCTGCTGCACCGGATCCAGGTTCGCGTGGAAGAAGTGGTACGCGCTGCGCAGGACGCCGGCCTTGGACATCGCGGCCCAGTTGGCGGCGAACGACGCGTCGGTGTAGGTGGTGCCCTCGGTCGCCTTGGCGATGCCGAACGCGCGGCCCGAGGCGGCGACCTTGGCCCAGTCGACGGTGCCCTGGTAGTGCGAGACGTCGATGCCGGTCACCGTCGCACCAGCCGCGCAGACGGTCGCGGCCTCGGACAGACTGCCGACGGCGCGATCGCCCGGAGCAGCCTGACAACCGGACGACACGAACGCGATCAGGACGAGGAGTCGCATGCGCGCGTTGCTCAGCAAGGAAGGGGCCAGCGAGCGCACGCCAGGCGCGCCGCGGGTTTTCGCGCGCCGGCGCTCCGTTCGGGTGCAACCTACCGACGAGCGGTTTGCACTCGCGGGGTTGCGCTGCCGTCGAGCGGTTGCGGTGACAGCGTCGGGAGCTGTGGTGCCGTGTAGGCGCGCTCGCGGCTACGTGGACTTCAACGTCGCGCGCAGGCGTCCCTTGCGAAACACCCACAGCTCGCCGGGCACGCCGGTGGTCCACGGCTCGTCGCGGGTGAGCGGCACGGTGGCCACCACCGCGACCCGATCGCGCGGCGTAGTCAGCGACGAGAAGTCGACCGTCAGATCGTCGTCGGCGAGCGTCGCGGTGCGAAACGGCGCCTTGCGGATCAGATAGTGGAGCCGGGTGGCGCAGCGCGCGTACAGGTGCTCGCCGTCGGCGAGCAGGAAGTTGAAGGTGCCGTGCTGGCCGATCTCGCCCGCCGCCCGGGCGATCGCGCGCCACAGCTTCTCGCGGTCGCGCGGGTACGATTTGTGATCGCGCTGCAGCACATGGAGCAGCGCGCAGAACGCGTGCTCCGAGTCGGTGCGCCCGATCGGATGGAAGCGTCCGGTCGGCAGATGGCGCACGCGCCGCACCGTGCCGTTGTGCGCGAACACGAAGTGGCGCCCCCACAGCTCGCGCATGAACGGGTGGGTGTTCTCGAGCGACACCGCGCCGCGCGTCTTGCGCCGCACGTGCGCGATCGCCAGCAGCGTCTTGATCGGGTTCTCGCGCACGTAACGCGCCAGCTCGGAGTGCGCCGCCGCGCGCGGCTCGAGGAACACGCGCGCCGCGTGGCGCTCGTACAGCGCCAGGCCCCAGCCGTCGGAGTGCGGGCCCTTCAGTCCGCCGCGCAGCGACAGCGCGTGGAACGAGAACACGATGTCGGTGGGGACGTTGCACTCCATCCCGAGCAGCTCACACATGCTTGGCTCGCGACAGCGCGGCCAGCGCCGCGGCGAACAGCGGGCCGGGCATCGCCAGCGGCTCGGCGCCGGCGGTCTCGAGCACGAACCAGTCGTTGCCGATCACGTCCACCGGCAGGCGCACCTGCAGCGCGCGCACCGTCGCGGTCGAGCCGTCCTCGAGCGCGAGCTCGGCGCGCTGATCGTCCGGCTCGAGCGGCGGCACGTCGACCGCCAGCGGCTTGCCGTAGCGCTCGAACAGCGTGGTGACCGCCTTGACCGGCAGGCGGCGCGCCAGCGCGAGCGCTTCCTCGATCGCGTCCATGCCGCAACTGTACGTGGTAGATCGAGGGCGTGATCATTCAATTGTGCAAGAAAGCGATCGAGCGCCTGGGGCCGGAGCAAAAGCCTTTGCTCTCGTCGCTGCGCGATCAAGAGCACACGCTGGTGGTCAAGGACTGCCTGGACCGCTGCCAGGCGTGCGACAAGGGGCTGATCATCGCGACGGTGGACGGGATGCCGGTGAGCGCGGGCACCGCGGCCAAGCTCCTGGCGACGGTGGCCGAGCTGTCGGACGATTCGTAGAGATGGTCATCCCCCGGCGCGCGCGCTCGTAGTATCGTGCTCCCGTGATTGAGCTGGTCCCCGCCCTGGAACGGTCGCTTCCGCAATTGGCTGAATTGCAGGCGCTCGCCACCGTCGACTACGCGTTTCCACTCGGCCGCGATCCGTCGGAGCTGGCGCGCCGGCTGGCAGTCGACGCGATCGATCTGGGCGCGTCGTGGATCGCCATGCTGCACAAACAGGACGTCGGGAGCGCGATGATCGCGCGGCGCGGCGGGTTTTCGCGCATCGACAGCCTGGGCGTGCTGCCCGAGGCGCGCAAGCAGAAGGTCGGCCGCTCGCTGATCGACGCGGTGCTGGCCGGCGGGCGCGCGCACGGCGACCTCAAGCTGGTGGTCGAGGTGATCGACGACAACATCCCCGCGCTGCGGCTGTACAAGTCGTCGGGGTTTCATTCGTGGCGGCGGCTGGTCGGCTGGGAGCGCGATCATCCGAACGTGCTGACCAAGGATCCGTCGCGCAACGTGGTCGAGCGCCCGCTGCG
This sequence comes from Myxococcales bacterium, assembly GCA_003170275.1. Classification (GTDB taxonomy): domain Bacteria; phylum Myxococcota_A; class Polyangia; order Palsa-1104; family Palsa-1104; genus PALSA-1104. The sequence continues at coordinate 21,520 of PNAM01000060.1, read as the reverse complement.
CCACGCGGCGTGGGCCTGCGCGCACAACGCGGAGAAGGATCTTCCGTGGCAGCTCGCGCCGGAGTCGATCGCCAACCTGGTGCCGCCCTATCGCGCGTTCGAGCACGATCACGCCGCCTACTGCATCGTGCGGCTGCTCGACGACGGCACGATGAAGGTGCGCGCGTTCGTGGTGCGCGCCGAGGCTCGGCGGCGCGGGCTCGGCTCGGCGGTGCTGGCCGGCGCGATGAAGGCGCTCGGCGCCAAGCGGGTGATCCTGCCGCCGTGGTGTCCGGAGGGAATGTGGGACGGGTTCTTCAAGGCGGCCGGGTTCCACCACTCCAAGGTGAGCCAGGTCGAGCTGCGCCGGCCGATCGACAAAGCCGCCTCGGGGTAGTCGTGGCGCTGCCGAATCGGGTGGTTCACCACGCGGAGGCGATCGCGTGGTTGCGGGGCGAAGGCCGGCTCGCGGGCGCCAGCGTGGTGACCTCGCTGCCGGACGTCTCGGAGCTGCCGGGGCTCGGGCTCGACGGGTGGCGCAGCTGGTTCGTCGACGCGGCGGCGCTGTGCATGGCGGGCGTGCCCGACGAGGGGGTGGCGATCTTTTTTCAGAGCGACATCCGCCGCGCGGGCGTGTGGGTGGACAAGGGCGCGCTGGTCTCGCGCGGCGCCGAGCAGGCGGGCATGACGCTCTTGTTCCACAGGATCGTGTGCCGGCTGCCGGCGGGCACGGTCACGTTCGGGCGCGCCAGCTACGCACACCTGCTCGGGTTCGCGCGCACCCCGCGGCCGGCGCCACGCAGCGGCACCGCGGACGTGCTGCCCGACGGCGGCTTCAAACCGGGGCGCAAGGCGATGGGCGTCAACGCGTGCGTCGAGGCGTGCCGCTTCGTGCGCAACGAAACCACCACTCGCACGGTGGTCGATCCGTTCTGCGGCTGGGGGACGGTGCTGGCGGTGGCCAACGCGCTCGGGCTCGACGCGGTGGGCGTCGATCACTCGACGCGCATGTGCAAGAGCGCGCGCACGCTGCAGATCGATCTCGAGCGCCCCGGCGAGCCGCTCGCAAAGGAGGCGCGATGAGCCCGCCCGCGCTCTTGCTCAAGGCGGCGCGCGCGGTGTGCGATCACTGTCGCCGGCCGGTGTCGGTGTGCTACTGCGCGCACCTGCCGGTGCTCGAGACGCGCACGCGCGTGCTGGTGCTGCAGCATCCGCGCGAGCAGCACATGGCGATCGGCACCGCGCGCATGGCGCACCTGTCGCTGCCGAACTCGGTGCTGCGCGTGGGCCTCGACTTCTCGACCGATGCGGTGGTCGCGTCCGAGCTGGCCGCCGCGAGCGCGAGCTACGTCCTGTTCCCCGGGGCCCAGGCGCTCGACGTGCGCCAGCTGCCGCGCGGCGCGCCGGTCACGTTGGTGGTGCTCGACGGGACCTGGTCGCAGGCGGGCAAGCTGTTGCGCCTGAACCCGGCGCTGGCGGCGCTGCCGCGGGTGGCCTTCACGCCGGCGCGCCCGAGCGACTATCGCATCCGCCGCCAGCCGGCGGAGTTCTGCGTCTCGACCATCGAAGCGCTGGCCGAGGTGCTCGGCGTGCTCGAGCCGGATCGCGGGCCGTTCGAGCGCCTGCTCGATCCGTTCCGCGCCATGGTCGCGCGGCAAGAGTGGTTCCAGACCGAGATCGAGTCGGGCCGCCATCGCGATTTTCGCTCGCGACGCGCGCAACGGCCGGCGCGCCCGTCGCTGGCCGCGCGGCTGGTCGCCGACTGGCCGAACCTGGTGTGCGTGCAGGGCGAGGCCAACGGCTGGCCGGTGCACGCGCCCGTGCGGCACGACTCCGAGACCGTGCAGTTCGTGGCCTGCCGGCCGGCGACCGGCGAGGTGTACCAGCAGCTGGTCGCGCCGCGCCACCTCGCGCCGTCGACAGCGTCGCACATCGGTGTGCCCGCCGAGCGGCTGCTCGCCGGCGCCACCATCGACGAGTGGCACCGTTCGTGGCAGGCGTTCGTGCGCCCGGACGACGTGCTCGTGCAGTGGGGCGTGTTCCACGTCAGGCTGGCCGCCGCCGAGGGGTTGCCGCTGCCGGTCAAGCGCGTCGAATTGCGCGCCGAGATCGTGCGCTCGCTCGGCCACCGCGTCGGTACGCTCGAGGCGTGCACGCAGCGGTTTGGCGCGAGCGAGACACCGCTGGGCGTCGAAGGGCGCGGCGGGCGGCGACTGGCCGCGCTGGTGGGCTTGCTTCGGGTTCTGTGCGCGCAACAATAGAGGTACCGATGTTACCGACCAAGACACTCATGCAGCAGTGGATCAACGACTACCTCCGCGACAATCCGGAGGGTCTCGACGTGATGGCCTACGTGCTCGACAAGATCGGTCAGGACGACTTTGGCGTGTACTGCGGCGCGCGGGCGATGAGCGACAAGGCCAAGCAGAAGCGCATGGATCAGGCCAAGCAGAACTTCGGCAAGGAGATCAGCGACAAGCTCGAGGGGATGTTCCACATCGTCGACCACCTCGCCAAGGTGGACGTGGACGCGGCCAGGTGGCCGTCGCTGGTCAAGTGGGTGAACAGCTTTCAGCAGCACCGCGTCGATACCAAACGGCGCAAGCTGTGGTGATCGGCCGGGCGGGGGAGTAGCCTTTAGCGTATGGGCAAGCTCCTGTTGTTCGCGTCGCTCCTGATCGTTCGTTCGGCGCACGCCGAGGATCCCGACAAGGCGTTTCAAGACTTCGCGCGGCGCGAGGCGACCGAAGACAAGCGCTACGTCGCCGAGTGGTACACCGCCAACCTCGATGCGGATGCGGCGCTCGAGCGCGTGGCGGTGCTGTGCACGCCGGCCGACGCGTCCGATCCCAAGGGCTTCTTCCTGATCGAGAAGGACGCCACGCACCGCTGGGAGCTGACCTTCGACGTCGACTCGCACACGCGCGCGTGCAAGGGCAAGCCGGCGGCCGAGCCCGCGTTCGAGCAGCGCAAGACCAAGGTCATCGAGCTGTACCAGGCGCACCTGCAGGGCTTCGAGTCGACGTCGTTCGCGTTGCGCGTCGGGCAGCCGGTGATCGTGCGCGAAGAAGAGAGCTCCGGCGACGGCAAGAAGCCGGTGGTGAAGGACTGGGACGAGCTGATGAAGAAGAAGAAGGCCAAGAGCTATCAGTCGCCCGAGCGGCTGCGCCCGCTCAACTAGCGCTGCGCAATCCGCGGGACTTGACGCGGGAGTTTGGTATAGTCCGCGCGAAATGAGGGAATTGGGGGTTCTTGGCCTCGCGGTAGGCACCGTCGTTCTGGCGGGGTGGGCGCTGGTCGAGGCGCGCTTGCCATTGCCGCCCGTACCGTCGGTGCCGGCGTTCGTCGGCGGTGGGCCGAGCGAGCCGATCAACGAGGCGCCCGCCGAGCCGTCGACGGCAAGCGCGGCCGTGGTCGCGCCGTCGCCGCCCGTCGCCGAGGTGGCGCCTGCGGCCGAGCCTGGGTTGCGCGATCAGGCGTGGAAGTCGGTCGAGCTCGGCGAGTGGGACAAGGCCCGCCAGCTGGCGCTCGAGTGTCTCGCCGCGGATCGCCACGACTCCTCGTGCCGCTCGGCGCTGGTCGCGTCGTTCAGCCGGCGCGGGCAGTGGGACGAGCTCCACCCGTACCTGAGCGAGTGCCTGCAGCTCGATCCGGCGAACCCGACCTGCCTGGCCGCCTCGACGATGTACAACCTCAAGAAGGGCCAGCTCGAAGAGGCGCGCCACGACGTCGAGGCGCTCACGGTCACCGGCGATCACAGCGTCGACTCGTACGCAGCCGCCGCAGAATACGCGCTCGCCACCAAGGACACCGCCGGCGCGTGCACCAACTTCCGCGCCGCGTGCGCCGCTGGCCAGCCCTACGCCTGCGGCCGCGAACGCGAGCTCTGCGCCTCGCCGAAACCCTAGACGAGCAGGGTCTTCAGGCGCGCCAGGACTTCGGGCGAGGCGCGCACCCGGAAGAAGGCGGCGTCGTCGTCGGCGCGCTCGGAGAGCACCTGGCAGGTGGCGAAGATCTCGCCGCGCAGGCGCTGTTGGCTCCAGGCGACGCGCAGCTCGTCCTCGACCAGCTCGCGCGAGAAGTGCTCCATCAGCGCGGTGCGCAGCGTGATCAGATCCTCGGGGCTGCGGGCGCTGAGCACCTGCGCGCCGGGCCAACGCGCGAGCAGCTGGTCGCGCATCACCGGTGCGTCGGCGACCAGATCGATCTTGTTGAAGACCAGCAGGCGCGGCACCTTGCCGGCGCCGATCTCGTCGAGCACGTCGTGGGTGACGTCGAGCTGACGCTCGAAGCCGGGATCGGACGCGTCGACCACGTGCAACAGCAGCGACGCCTCGAGCGCCTCGTCGAGCGTGCTCTTGAACGACGCGACCAGGCCGTGCGGCAGGTTCTTGATGAAGCCGACCGTGTCGGAGACCAGCACGCGCGGCACGCCTTCGGGGATCAGCGGCCGCACGGTGGTGTCGAGCGTGGCGAACAGCTTGTCGGCCACGTACACCTCCGAGCCGGTGAGCGCGCGCATCCAGGTCGACTTGCCGGCGTTGGTGTAGCCGACCAGCGCGACGCGGTGCAGCCCGTCGTTGGCGGTGCGGCGCGCGCGCTGCGTGCGGCGCTCGGTCTCCATGGCGGTGAGCTCGATGGTCAGCTCGGCGATGCGGTCGCGGATCTTGCGCCGGTCGAGCTCCACGCTGGACTCGCCCGCGCCCTTGCCGCCGATGCCGCCGCGCTGGCGATCCTTGCCCTTGCCGCTCTCGCGCAAGCGCGGCGCCAGGTACTGCAGCCGCACGATCTCGACCTGCGCGCGCGCCGCCCGCGAGCGCGCGTGGTGGTGGAAGATCTCCAGGATCACCTGCGTGCGGTCGAGCACGTCGCAGCCGATTTCCTCTTCGAGCGTGCGCGCCTGCGACGGGCTGAGCTCGTGGTCGACCAGCAACAGCTCGGCCGCGCGCGCTTCGGGCGGGCCGACCAGCGTCTTGAGCTCCGTGCGCTTGCCGGTGCCGAGATAGGCCGCGCCGTCGAACGAGTTGCGCTTTTGCGTGAGCGTGCCGACCACCTCGACGCCGAGCGTGCGCGCGAGCTGGCGCAGCTCGATCAGCGATCCGGCGAACTCGTCGTCGGACACGCGCGGCAGCTGAACGGCGAGCACGAACGCGCGGCGCGGCTTCTCTTCGACGTCAAGCACGCCACAACCTAACCGAAATGCGCCTTCTACGAAAGGCGCAGGGCCCGGGTGAGCAGGCTGTCGAACAGCGCGGCGAACTTCTGCTTGGCCTTCGAGCTGAACGGCGGCGGACCCGAGGTCTGCACGCCCGCTTCGCGCAAGCCCGCCATGAAGTCGCGCACCGCCAGCCGCTCGCCCACGTTCGAAGCGTCGTACTGCTCGCCGCGCGGGTCGATCACCGTCAGGCCCTTGGCCACCAGCAGCGACGCGAGCGGGATGTCGGCGGTGACGCAGAAGTCGCTCGGCGCGCTCTCGTCGACGATGTAGGCGTCGGCGACGTCGGGGCCCTGGGTGACGCGCACCATGGTCACGAACGGCCCGCGCCCGACGCTCACGTTCTTGTTGGCCACCAGGATGGTCTCGATCTTGAGCCGCTGCGCCGCGCGCAGGATGATCTCCTTGATCTCGTTCGGCACCGCGTCCGCGTCGACCCAGATCCTCATCAGGGCGTGATCAACATGACGTCGAGGTCGGAGTAGGGCGACGAGCCCTGCGCAAACTTGATGCGCACCACCAGCGTGTCGCCGCACGACGGCATCACCGGCGGCGCGGTCAGCACCAGGTTGATGTCGCCGGGAAATCCGCCGTCGACCCCCTGCGCCGCGTCCGACACGGTCGCCGTCGCCAGGCGCTGCCCGCCCGATCCTTGCGGCCGATAGAGGAGGTCGATCTCGAGCGTCGCATCGAGCGTGGGTTGGAACCCGCGGATCATCAAATGATAGTCGCCCGCGGGCAGCGCGCCCTGCAGGGTCCACGGGAGCTCGAGAGAGTCACCGACCCTCAGACCGCCGGGTCATATGTCGACCTGCGTCGTCGAGAAGCACAGCACCTTGTTGAGCACGTCGCAGTAGACCTGGTAGAGCGTGGTCGACGGGATGGGCGTGAGGCATGGCGTCCCCGGTTTGGGGCAGGCGGCGAGCAGCAGCGCGGCGACTAGCCCGAGCGCGCGACGCCCGCGCCACGCCAGGCCCGCCAGCAGGAGCACGACCAGCAAGGCGGGCGTGACGTTCGGTGACGCGCTCGCGAACGAGCAGCCGCCGCCCGACCCCGGCGGGGCCGTCCCCATATCCGCCGGACCCGCGCCGAGCTGCGCGCGGCACGCGTCGACCTCGGACGGATCGCCCGCGCACAGGCCGGGCCGCAGGCTCTCGCCGCTCTCGGCGGTGTCGGCGACCACCACGAACAGCTGGTCCGCGCCGTCGGTGGCGGCGCTCGCGCGCAAGGACGCATCGGCGAGGATCGGATCGGAGAGCATGTTGCCACGCAGCACCGAGAGCGCGAGCCTGAGCGCGCTCGAGTCCACGCCCGGCGCCGGCACCAGCGACACGTCCATGTTCGCGCGTCCCGCCGGCGGCAGCGCGAAGTAGTTGCTCGCGGCCGGAAAGATGCGCAAGGACATGATCGTCAGCGGCGCTGGATCGGCTTCGGACGTGACCAGCGTGTAGCCCGAGCCGCGCGCGTAGCCGAGCATCGGGTTGGCGCGCTTGCCGGTGAACAGGTTCCAGCGCGAGAACGTGCTGAACGCCTCGGCGAACGAGCTCTGGTGCGTGGCCAGCAGGCCGTCGAGCGAGCCGAACCAGTCGGGCGGTCCGACCGACGCCTCCCACAGCTCGCGAATGGTCGAGTCGCCGTATTTCTCGTCGAGGAACTGAAAGAAGATGCACGAGCCGTAGCTGAAGTCGCTGACCGGCCCGGGCAGCGGCACGTACAGCGAGTGATCGGGACGGGTCAAGTAGCCGGCGACGAACCCCTCGAAGTCGTTGAGCGTCGGATCGAAGCGCTCGGTCGCCCACACCGCCGTGCCCTCGGCGACGATGGTCGACTCCGAATCGTCGTAGGCCGCCTGCACCGCGTGAAAAAATTCGTGCGACGCCAGCACGCGGTTGCCGTAGGTGCGCGAGGGATACGGGTAGCCCAGGAAATCGTTCTCTTGCACCATGTACCCCGAGCACACGCTCGCGGCGTCGCAGGTCTCGCGCACGAACGAGCCGTCGGCGCCGCCGGCGAAGTCGAGCAGGTACACGTCGAAGCGCCCGTCGCCGCCGTTGTCGCCCGGCGTGGCTGCGTCCGAGATCGGCGTGCGGAAGCCCAGGCTCTGGTAGAACGCCAGCACCTCTTCGTAGAGCGCCGAGACCTCGTCGACGTTGTCGGGAATCCCGTTGGCGTCGGCGTCATCGAGCGGCACCGCGTCGGCGCCGCTGCGGGTGAAGAACAGCTTGAAGTGGCCGCCCGCCGAGTCGACGCTCTCGACGGTCTCCCCCGCCGCGTAGTGGTGCAGGTCGGTCGAGCCCGGCGTGTTGGGCCGCGCCTGCGCGATCCCGCCCCACAGGAGCAGCCCGGCGAGTGCGTACCTCACGGCAAGAGCGCCCACTTCACCTGGTAGCTGCCGGCGCCGGTCGCCATCGTGTTGTCGACCATACCGGTGGTGTCGCAGGTCATCTGGATCGCCGTCGAGTAGTACGCCGTCACCTGCAGCTTGAGGTTGCGCCCGTCGGCCAGCGCGAGGACGAACACGTTGCCGGTCATCTTCACGCAGCCGGGGTACTCCCAAAAGCTCTGCAGCGCTACGCCCGGGCTCATCAGGCCCGAGCCGTCCGGCACGTAGTCGCAGGTGGCGGTGAAGTATTCCTCGGTGCGGTAGTCGAGGGCGGCGGGCACCGCGGTGAGCCCGTCGAAGGTGGTGCCGGTGGCGGTGCGGCCCGCGGTCACGCACGACGGCCCGCTCACGCCGCTGTTCAAGCGGATGATGAAGCGGCGGAAGGCCACGTCCCAGTCCTGCGAGGCGAGCGCATCCTCGTCGCCGACGTCGACGCGCTGCATGCCGGTCGCGGTGAACTTGACGTAGACGTACGAGAGGGTGGGCGTGACGCCGCCGGCGCTCGCGTCGATGGTGCTGGTGAACACGTCGCCGGCGCTGGTGTTGCCGACGGTGGCCATGTTGACCGGCCGGAACAGCGGGAGCTGCTGCACCGACTGATCCGAGCACGGGACGGTGTGCATGCAGCCCTGCGGCGACAGGTCCGGCGAGGGAGTCATGTCCATCGCGACGTTGCCGCCGTTCCCGCAGCCAGCGACGAGGAAAAGCGAAAAGATGCATCCACTCACGCGCATGGGCCGATGATATCATTAGAGTAGATGCGCTGGACAACCGCCGTCGTGCTCTCGATTGTGCTCGGCGGCGCCGCGTCCGCCACGCCTACGCTGCGCGACGGAGCGCACCTGCGCCAGGTGATCCGGCTCGGCGGGTCACAGGCGGGGGCGGGGCTCGCGGCGGTGCGCTTCACCGACGTGGCGAGCGGGCGATCCGCGCCGGCGTGGCTGGGCAAGCGCGCGATCGTGCAGCTCGCCCCGGGAGAGGATCCCAAGGCGCTCGACGAGCTCGGTGTGCGGCCGATTCGCGCGCTCATGCCGGCGATTCGCATGTGGCTGGTCGAGAGCGCCACCGACGGAGAAGACGGCCTGGCGCTGGCCGATCGCCTGCAGCGTCACGTGACGTTCGGCAGGCGCGTGCAGCAGGCGCTCCCCGATCTGGCCTTCGCGCGCGTGCACGCCGACCTCCAGCTCCCGCCCAACGATCCGCGCTACCCCGGCCAGTGGTTCTTCCAGAACCTCGACATGGAGGACGCCTGGCGCATCGAGAGCGGCAAGCCCGAGGTGGGGATCGTGGTGATCGACAACGGCTGCGATCAGAATCATCCCGACCTACGCGACAAGATCGATCCGGGCATGGACGTGATCAACGGCACCACCGATCCGTCGTACACGCCCAACGTGACCGGCAACGCGCACGGCACCGCCTGCGCCGGGCTGGCCGCCGCGTCGACGGGAAACGGCATCGGCGTGGCGGGTGCGTGCCCGGGCTGCCGTTTGCGCTGCGTGCGCCTGCTCGACGGCAGCGGCATGGGGATCATCCCGATCTCCGCCGACATGGACGCGTTCCAGTTCGTGCTCGACTCCGGCGCGGCGGTCGCGTCCAACAGCTGGGGCTTCAAGGATCCGACGCCGGTGCCGCAGCCGCTCGCCGACGCGATCACGCTGGTCCACGAGCAGGGCCGCGGCGGGCTGGGCGCGCTGGTGGTGTTCGCCGCCGGCAACGACGCCCGCGCGCTCGGCGCCGACGAGCTGGAAGCGGTCCCCGGCATCACCACCGTCGGTGCGGTCAACAACTTCGGCGAGGTGGCGCAGTTCTCCAACTCGGGCGCGGCGGTGGCGGTGGTGGCGCCGACCGGCACCTTGTCGACCGACATCTCGGGCGCCGACGGCGACGATCCGGGCGACTACGTGGCGTCGTTCGGCGGCACCTCGTCCGCTTGCCCGATCGTGGCCGGCATCTTCGGTCTGCTGGTGAGCGCGGCGCCGACGCGCACCGCCAGCGATCTCGAAGCGGTGCTGCGCTCGACGGCCAAGCAGTCGCCGTTCGCCTCGCCGGACGCGACCGGCCACGACGACTTCTACGGCTTCGGCCTGGTGCAGCCCGCCGCGGCGCTGCGCGTGCTCAACCCGCCCATGGCCGAGATGCCCGCGCACCCGCCCGCCAGCTGCGCCTGCCAGCTCGGTCGGACTCCGTCGTCTTCGGGTTGGGCGCTCGCGTTCGTGCTGCTCGCGCTGGGCGTCCTGCGACGCGCTACTCGTCGAGGAGCTTGAAGACCAGGCGGCGGTTGCGGCTGCGGTTGGAGGGCGTCACGTTGGGCGCCAGCGGCTGCGACCCGCCGTAGCCGTCGGCCACCAGCCGCGACGGATCCACTCCCTGCTTGACCAGGTAACCCATCGCCGCGAAGGCCCGCTCGCGCGACAGCACCACGTTCTTCTCGGCGCTGCCGCGGTTGTCGGTGTGGCCCTCGATGCGGATCTTCTTGAGCTGCGCATTGCGCAGGATCACGTCGGCGACCTCGTCGAGCAGCTGCTCCCCGTCGGGGCGAAGCAGCGCGTCGGTGTTGCCGAAGTGGACCGCGCCCTTGATCGCGATCCCGCCCGCCGCGAGCGTCGCGTGCGAGACGGCCGGCTTCTTCGGCAGCACCACGTCGACGGTGAGCAGCTGCCCGGCCGAAACGTTGACCATCTTCTGCTTGGCCAAAAAACCGGTCGCCTCCGCCACCACCGCGTAGTCGCCCGGCGGCAGCTTGGCGCTGAACCCGGTCGAGTCCTGCTCGGCTTCGATGACCGCGCCGCTCGCCGACGTCACGTGCACCGCCGCCTGCACCGTCGAACCCGTCGCATCGGCCACGCGCCCGTGCACCGTCCCCGCCGCCGGCGGCTTGGGCGTGAGCTGCACGTCGATCGGCGTCTCGCCGTTGGCGATCGCGCTGGCTTCGATCTTGGCGGTGTCGTAGTTCTCGCGCGCGACCTCCATCGTGACCGGTCCCGGCACGAAGCCGTACGAGACGAACGTGCCGTCCTCGCTCGAGAGCTGCGGCGCCTCGCGGCGGTTGGTGTAACGCACGGTGGTGTTCGACAGCGGCTTCTTGGTGGTGGCGTCGCGCACGATGCCGCGGATCTTGCCGACCACCGGCCCGCGCACGATCTCGCGCGTGATGGTCTTGGTGACCACCTGGATCTTCGACGGCGAACGCGCCGCCGGATCGTACGCGTAGGCCGCGCCGGCGACGATATTCCACGCCGGCACCGGCGGCCCGTAGATGAACCCCGGGCTGGCCAGGCCGATGTCCAGCCCCGCGTCGAGGACCAGGCCCGCCACCGGCCGCAGCCGCACGCCGAGCGTGATCCACTGCGCGCTCCGGCTGGTCAGGCGATCCCCCGGCACCGACGACTTCAGCGCGTTGTACAGCGTCTGATCCCCGTCGCCGACGGCGATGTCGGCGTGATATTCGATCAGCGGCTGCAACCCCACCGATCGGATCGCCACCGGCGCATCGACCGCGAGCGCGAGCCGCAACCGGTCCGAGCCGAGACCATAGGCGAAGCTCTCCACCGCGCGCGAACGGATGCACGCGTCGTTTCCCGTCGAGCTCGCGCACTGCGACGCCGGCAGGAGCGTCGCCGACTGATCGAGCAGGAACCCGAAGTTCAAGTGGATGCGCAGCGGCACGTTGCGCCGGGGCAGCGCCTTGCGCAGATCCCACGAGGAGATCGCGTCGATGGCGAAGTTGGTCGACTGGCCGTTGAAGCTGATCCCGCTCGGCGAGCTGAGGAAGCGCACGCCGGCGTGCAGCGCGACGTCGGAGAACGGCAGCACCGGGATGCGCCCCTTGAGCCCGACCGCCAGATCGCCGAGCGCCATGATCACCTCGGGATCGCTGCGGCCCGTGTCGGTGCGCGTGTTCTGGTTCGAGGTCGACGCCAGGCTCACGTAGGTCTCGAGGTACTTCCACGGCGTGTAGCCGATGGTCAGGTTGCCGCTGAAGTTCGCGTTCGAGTCGCCCTTGACCGAGCCGTTGCCCGCGACCACCAGCCCGTCCTGGCGGAAGCCGCCGAGGTGGATGCCGACGCGGAAGGTGTTGCGTCCGCCCGCCTCGCCGGTCAGCGTGCGAAACAGGCCGATCGGCCCGCTCAGCGTCGGCGCGACCACGCGATCGTAGACCTCGGCCGCCGCGCCCACGCCCGCCTTCTCCGCGCTGATCCAGGTGACCGACGCATCCGTGGTCTCGTGAACCTCGGTGGGCTCCGAGCGCGACACCAGCACCGGCCCTGAGCGCGGCAGCTCGGTCGGCTTGGGCGCCGGCCTGACCACCGGCGGCGCCGTCTCCGTCATGCCGGGATCACCAGCGGGCTGCGCCAGCGCCAGCGTCGGCGCGCACAGGAGAAAAACGCACAACAGGCATTTCGTCATTTCTTCACTCGCATTCAGTGGGTTTTACGAAGTCGCAGCTACTGGCACATGCTGTTGACGCAGGTCTTGCCGGCGGTGCACGCGGTGCCGCACGCGCCGCAGTTCTGGTTGCCGCTGGTGAGGTCGGCGCACTGGCCGGAGCAGTTGGTGGTGCCCGCCGGGCAGGCGCACGCGCTGTTCACGCACACAAGGTTGCCGCCGCACACGCTGCTGCAGAACCCGCAGTGCTGCTTGGTGCTGGTGAGGTCCACGCACGACCCGGTGCACAGCGCGAGGCCCGGATCGCAGCCCACCTTGCACGCGCCCTTGTCGCACACCTCGCCCATGTTGCAGCGCGTGCCGCAGGCGCCGCAGCTCTGCACGTTGGTCTGCAGATCGACGCACGCCGAGATGCCGCCGCCACCACCACCACCACCACCACCACCACCGGGGCCGCCGCCGCCGAGCATGCACACCGAGTCGCCCGCCGGGCACGCGCAGACGCCGGCGGTGCAGGTCGCGCCTTGCGGGCAGCGGGTGCCGCACGCGCCGCAGTTGCGGTTGTCGTTCTGCAAGTTCGCGCAGCCGTTGTTGCAGGTCGCCTCGCCGGTCGGGCAGGCGCACGTGCCCGCCTGGCAGGTCTGGCCGCCGGGGCAGCGATTGCCGCAGCCGCCGCAGTTGCGCGCGTCGGTCTGCGGGTCGGCGCACCCGGCGCCGCACATGAGCTGGCCCGGCTGGCACGCGGTGTCGCACACGCCGCCGGTGCACAGGTGACCGGGCGCGCACGCGGTGCCGCACGCGCCGCAGTTGCGCGCGTTGTTCTTCAGATCGACGCAGGTGCCGGGCGCGCAGAAGGTGAACCCGGTCTGGCAGGTGCAGGTGCCATTGGTGCAGACGCTGCCGCCGGAGCATTGCGTGCCGCACGCGCCGCAGTCGAAGTCGTTGGTCTTCAGATCGACGCACGCGTTGGAGCAGTTGGTGAGCGTCGCGGCGCAGGTGGTGGTGCACACCGACTGCGAGCACACCTGCGTTGCGCCGCACACCGTGGTGCATGTGCCGCACGCGGTCGGGTCGCTCGAGGTGTCGGTGCACACGCCGTTGCAGCGCATCTCGTTGTTCGGGCACGCGCACACGCTGTTGGTGCAGAAGGTGCCGCCGGCGCAGCGCACGCCGCACGCGCCGCAGTTGTTTCCGTCGGACTTTTCGTCCACGCACGACAACCCGCACGCGGTCTGCCCGGCCGCGCACTGCGTGGCGCACATCGAGCTCGAGCACAGCTGCCCGTTGACGCACGCCTTGGGGCACGAGCCGCAGTGCATCGCGTCCGAGGTGAGGTCGACGCACACGCCGTTGCACTGCGTGAGGTTGCCGGGGCAGATGCACGCGCCGCCCAGGCAGGTCGCGGTGCCGGTGCACACCACGCCGCAGCCGCCGCAGTTGGCGTTGTCCTTGCTCGGATCGATGCACGCGCCGTTGCAGCGGGTGAGCCCGCCGCCGCACGCCGCGCCGCACTGGCCCTGGCTGCACGCTTCTCCGGCCCCGCACACGGTCATGCAGTTGCCGCAGTGGTTCGGATTGGATCCGACGTCGACGCAGGTGCCGTTGCACGAGCGCATGCCCGCGCCGCAGCGGCACTGGCCCATCTGGCACGACTTTCCGCCGGTGCACGCCACGCCGCAGTCGCCGCAGTTCTTGTCGTCGTTGTTGGTGTTGACGCACGCGCCGCCGCAGGCCGTCAGCCGGTTGCCGCAGCTCATGCCGCACTGGCCCTGCGAGCACACCTCGCCGGCCGGGCACGCGTTGCCGCACTTGCCGCAGTTCTTCGGATCGCTCGCGGTGTCGACGCAGGTGCCGTTGCAGGTCGCGCCGGCGCAGCCGCACTGCCCGTTGTCGCAGCTCTGGCCGCCGCCGCAGACGACCGTGCACTTGCCGCAGTTCTTGTCGTTCGAGGTGAGGTCGACGCACGCGCCGCTGCAATCGGTGAGCGGCTTCGAGCAGCTCTTGGCGCACATGCCCTGATCGCAGACCAGCCCCGTGCCGCACGCGTTGCCGCACTTGCCGCAGTTGAGCGGATCGCTCGCCAGGTCCGCGCAGCCGTTGGCGCACGCCATCTCGCCGCCGGCGCAGCTGCACGCCCCGTCGACGCAGGTGGTGCCGCTGCCGCACGCGGTGCCGCAGGCGCCGCAGTCGTGGTCGTCCGAGGTGACGTCCACGCAGCCGCCGTTGCAGTCGGTGAGACCGGTGGGGCATCCGCCGGTCGTGCACATGCCGAGCGCGCACACGCTGCCCGACGGGCAGGCGACGTTACAGCCGCCGCAGTTGAGCGGATCGCTGGTCAGCTCGAGGCACGCGCCGCTACAGTCGGTGAGCCCGGCGCCGCACGACGCCGCGCAGGCGCCGGCCGAGCACACCTGGGCGCCGCAATCGGTGCCGCACGCGCCGCAGTTGTGTGGATCGGACGAGAGGTCGGCGCATCCCGAGGCGCACGAGCTCAGCGCTCCGGAGCAGGCACTGGCGTCGGGAGAGGTCTGATCGAGGTTGGTGCGTCCACAGCCGAGCAAAGCGAGCGAGACGGCGAGCGCGAGCGTTACTACCTTCATGTACTTCACTCCTTCAGGATTGGGGGCTCACGCGTCCTCGAGCAGGTGCTCGATCGAGCTGGAAAAGAACTGCTCTTCTTCGTCGCTGAAACCGGGACGGTGCGCGGCGGGTGCGGCGGCCACCGGCGCGGGCGTTGCGGCCGGCGCGGGGGTCTTCGGCGCAGGCGCCGCGCCTTCGATCCACGACACGCCCACCGGCGTGAGTCGCCGCTGGCGCGGACGGTGGACATCGAGCACCGAGACCACGCCGAGCGCGGTCAGCCGCTTGAGCGCCTGCTCGGCGCGCGCAGCGGGCAGCTCGCTGTTGGCGGCGATCGCCTCGAGGGTGCGCGTGCCGTCACAGAGCCGCAACAGATCGCGAACCGCCGAGGGCAACCGGTGGAACTCTTCCGCGGCCCTCGCTGAAACGACCGCAAAGCACTGAACGTTCGCCATGATGTAGGCCTCCAGTTACCCGCCGTCCGTCGCTCCGCCGCCACCACCACCACCACCACCGTTCGGGCCGCCGTCGTGAGGATGCTGACCGCCGCCGTCGTGCAAATGAACGCCGGCGTCGAAGCCGCCAATACCACCGCCGCCGCACATCTGGAACTTGCCGGCCATCGACTGGCAGTAGCTCCCCGTCGGACAGGTGGCGCTCTCACAACAATAGAGCATGCCGATCATGCTCGCCGTGCACGCGCCCATCACGCACGCCAGGCCCGGCTGGCAATCGCACGCGGTCGTGCAGGTCGCGCCGGCGCCGCCCAGGTCCGGCCCCGCAGGCGCAAGGTCCGAGCTCGACATCATTCCGCCGCCGCCCACGCCGCCGTCGCCACCGCCGGCCGACGCGTCGTCCGTGGAGATGGTCAACGGTGAGGTGCAACCGAGCCAGCCGAGCGAGATCAGGATCAGGACGCGGCGCATGGGCAAAGCCTCCGTTCGCTCACCTTAGTGCCGCGACACCGACATTTGATGAAACCACCCGACAAGGGTGTGTTAGAGAGGATCGATGCGGTGGCTGGCATGCGCTGCGCTCCTGGCGCTGCAGGTTTCCGCGGCGGCCGACGAGACTCGAGGGGTGCTGGTGCTCTCGACTGCCCACGACCGTGTGCGCGAGGCGGTGCTGGTCGACGCGCTGCGCATCTACCTGCGCGATCGCGGGCACGCGGTTCGGCTCGGCGGCGCGGCGCCCACTACCTTAGATCCGCAGGAGATCGAGTTCCTCGCCGCCGACGCGCGCCGCACCGGCGACGAGGTGGTGATCTGGTTTGGGGAGCGGGCCGGGCGGCCGGTCCTGTACGCGCTGCGCGTCTCGTCGGTGTTCGATCTGCGCGAGACGGCCGTCGAGGCGGACGAGCCGGTGCAGACCGCGCGCACGCTGGCGATCAAGGTGCGCGCGCTGCTCGCGCGGGGCCCCGAGGAGAACGGCTGGTCGGTCCCGATCGAGCCGCCGCCGCCCGCACCGGCGCCCGCGCCCATCGTCGCACCGCCACCACCACCACCACCACCCGCACCATCGCCCGCGCCGGTCGCGGTTCCCGTCGCTGCGCCGGCGCCGGCCGTGGTCGCCGTGCGCGCGGTCGCGCCGGCCTTGGCGCGGCGACGCACCTGGCTCGAAGCCACCGTCGCCTACGGCGTGACGGTGCCGACCACCCCGGACTGGCTGCGCCACGGCCTGACGGTGCGGCTGGCGATGCCGTGGGGACGCTTGCCGCTCGCCGCGTTCGTCGACACCTCGTTTACCACCGACCCGTCGGTGTCGGTGGGGCTCAACGCGGTCCACGCGCGCGTTTGGCCGGTCGGTGCCGGCATCGCGCTGCGCCTGCGCCGCCCGCGCTGGCAGCTCTCGGGCGGCCCGCGCCTCAGCCTGCAGATCGTCGACGCGGACGCGCGCAACGGCGTGCCCCAGACCGGCGCCGCGCGCCGCTATTCGGCCGGGCTGGGCGGAATCGGCGAGGTCGCGTGGCTGTTCTCGCGCTACGTCGGTGCGGTCGCCTCGGTGGGTGTCGAGGCCCTGGTGCCGCGCCTGGAGTTTGCGGCCGGCGGGACCGGCACGACCGATCTCGGCTGGGTCCAGTTCGCTTTCAGCGCCGGGTTGATGTTTTCTATCCCCTAGCAATCCTTCGTGAAATCAGTTAGCTTCATCGAAATCAGAGCTCGCGGAACATTAATAGGAGCGATGCCCTCGTTGTCTAGCCACGCCACACCGACGCTCGAGCCGACCGCGGCAGTCCTCGAGGGCTGCCGTGCGGGCGATCAGCGCGCCATCGAGGAGCTGTTCCGCACCCACGCGGCGCTGGTCGAGCGCGTGATCGGCCGCCTCGTCGGACCGGTGGCTGATCTCGAAGATCTGACGCAGACGGTGTTCCTCGAGGCGATCTCGGCGATGACCCGCTTCCGCGGCGAGGCCAGCTTCAAGACCTGGCTGCTCAGCATCGCGGTCCACGTGGGCCAGCACTATCTGCGCGCCGGCAAGATCCGCCGCCACGTGCCGCTCGACCTGGTGCCCGAAGAGGCGGTGCGGCGCGATCCCGATCACGATCGGCAGCTCGACGAGCGCCGCTTCTCGCCCGAGCTGCACCGGCTGCTCGACCGCGTCGCGCCGAAGAAGCGCATCGCGCTGCTCCTGTACATCGTCGAAGGACACTCGATCGAAGAGGTCGCGTCGCTGATGGGCGCCAGCCAGACCGCGACCCGCTCGCGCATCTTCTTCGCCCGCCGCGAGCTGCGCAAGCTGCTGAGCGCCGATCCACGCGTGGCGGCGCACGTCTCGGCGCTGCTCGGAGGTGACCGATGATGTCGTGCCTGCGCGCGCGATCGGTGCTGTTCGAGCATCTGCGCGGCGCCGTCGGTGAGGCGGTGCTGCTGCAGCTCGACGTGCACCTGACCGGCTGCGAGGACTGCCGCCTCGAGCGGGCTCGTTTGTCGACGGTGGGCGCGCTGCGCGATTGGCAGCCGCCGTCGCTGAGCGCCGCCGCGCGCGCGCGCATCGTGCAGAAGCTGGTGGCGCATCATCCGGAGGCCGAGGCCGAGTCCGAGTCCGCGATGGTGCCGGCGCGGTCGCGTCGCGCGCCGCGGGTCGCGCTGTTGTTCGGCGCCCTTGCCGCGGCGGCCGCGGCGCTGCTGGTGTGGAGTGGCGGTCACGCGCCGCTCGCGCGAATGGCGCCGCGTGCCATGCAGCCGATCGCCAAGGCGGGAAGCCAGCACTGGGATCGCGCGGGCACGCTGCAGTTCCTCGACGCCAAGCTCGCCTATCACGCCGGCACCGCTGCCAACCTGCAGCCCGAGGCGCGCACGGTCGCGCTCGAGGCCGGGGAGCTCGACGTCACCGGCGACGCCCAGGCGCCGCTGCGCATCGTCACGCCGCGCTTCGTGGTCACCATCCGCCAGGCGCACGCGGTGTTCGCCGCCGACGCGGTGCGCGTGCTCGACGGTCAGGTCGAGGTCTATTCGCTCGACGAGCGCCGGCTGGCTACTGTGCCCGCCGGTCAGACCTGGCGGCCCGAGCCGGCGCCGGCGGTCGTCCCCGTCGCGCCGAAGCCCGCGCACGAGCCGGCACCGGCGCTGTCGGTGGCGACCGCGCTCGAGCGCGCCCGCGCCGCGCTGGCGCAAGGCGATGCGCCCGCTGCCCGCCGCTTCGCCCACCAGGCGCTCGCCGCCGCCCCCGATGCGCACGATCGCGCCGAGGCGGAGCTGTTCCTGGCCGAGTCGCACCTGGTCGAGCAAGATTCCGACCGCGCCGTCGCCGCCTATCGCAAGGTGGCCGCGTCGTATCCGAACCTTCCCGAGGGCGAATCGGCCGCGTTCGCCGCCGCGCAGGTGCTCTCCGAGCGTGGGGAGCATGCCGGCGCTGCCGAGGCGTTGCGCGCCTACGTCGCCCGCTATCCCGAGGGTCGCTTCGCGCGCGAGGCCAACGAGCGCCTCGCCGAGCTCGCCCCGTCTGTAAGATGAGGGCGCTCGCGCTGGTGCTGCTCCTCGCGGGCTGCACCGAGCACACCGACCTTCTCCCCAGCGACGGGGGCGCCGACGGCTGCACCACCCCCGGCCCGTTCATCCGGCTCGACCCGCAATCGGCGTGCGCCGGCGCGCTGGCGGCGAGCCTGATGCGCTATGCAGTGTGCTCGTGCGCTCCCCTGGTCCTCACCCATGGGCTGTTGACCGAGGGCGGCGGCCCGGGTCCCAAGCCGATGCCCGGCATGCCGCCGATGGCGCCCATCGCCGCGGTTGGCACCGACGGCTACGTGCAAATCTCCGGGCCGGTGCAGGTGGCCGGCTCGCTCGAAGCGGCCGGCTTCGACGGCGCGCTCTTCGACCGCACCTCGGCGGTGCTCGGCACGTTGCGCTCGGCCGGTCCGATCGGCTCCAACCAGTACCTGTCGATCGACGGCGACGCCTACGCCGGCGGCGACGTGATCGGCCGCATCGACATCGGCGGCGTGCTGCACCTCGAGACCGACGCCAACGTCTCGTTCATGGTCAACGCGAGCGGCGAGGTGCGCGAGCCGATCAAGGTGGCGCCGCCGTGCAACTGTGCGGCCGGCTCGCCGATCGACGTGCCGGGCTTGATCGCCATGCGCGCGCAACAGAACGACGACGCGCGCATCGGCCTCGCTCCCGGCGCGTTCGCCACCGCCGGCGGCCCGACGACGCTCGAGCTGCCGTGCGGGGAGTACTACCTCGACTCGATGCACAGCGGCTCCGCGGAGCTGGTCCTCGGCGTGCACGGTCACGTGGCGCTGTTCATCGGTGGCGACGTCAACCTCGCCAACGGCCTGCGCGTGGTGCTCGATCCGGCGGCCGAGCTCGATCTGGTCGTGGGCGGCAACGTCACCGTGCAGGCGGGCATCGTCGGCGCGTCGGCGGCGGCGTCGGTGCGCGTGTGGCTCGGCTCCTCGGCGGTCAAGATCTTCGGTGGCGTCAACCTGTCGGCGCTCATCTACGCGCCCTCCGCGGTGGTCACCAGTGAGAGCGACCTGGTGGTCACCGGCGCGCTGTTCGTGCGCCAGCTCGCGGTCGATGGCGACGTGGCCGTGCACTACGACGCGACCGCGCTCGAAGGCGGCGTCGCCTGCGGTGCGCCCAGCCAGGATCCGGTAAACTGATCGGGATGTTCGTCGCCGAGCTGTGGCGCTATCCGGTCAAGTCGATGGGTGGCGAGCGCCTGGACGAGTGCCAGCTGACCGCCGACGGGATCCCCGGCGATCGGGTGGTGCATGTCGAAGATCCCCGCGGCCGCGTGGTCACCTCGCGCTCGCGCCCGAAGCTGCTGCTGCACCACGCGACGAGTGGCCCGGACGGCGCGCCGCGCGTCGACGGTCGCGCGTGGGACGATCCGAGCGTGGCGGCGGACGTGCGCGCCGCGGCCGGCGACGACGCGCGGCTGGTCCGCTTCGACGGCCCGGAGCGGTTCGACGTGCTGCCGCTGTTGATCGCGACCGACGGCGCGATCGCCGCGTTCGGGCACGACTTCCGTCGCCTGCGCCCGAATCTGATGATCG
This sequence comes from Myxococcales bacterium, assembly GCA_003170275.1. Classification (GTDB taxonomy): domain Bacteria; phylum Myxococcota_A; class Polyangia; order Palsa-1104; family Palsa-1104; genus PALSA-1104. The sequence continues at coordinate 1,474 of PNAM01000060.1, read as the reverse complement.
GCGGCGTCGAAGGGCTCGCGGAGCGCGAGTGGGAAGGCCGTTCGCTGCAGATCGGCGGCGCGATCGTGCGCGCGGTCGATCTGCGCGAGCGCTGCATCATGACCACCTTCGACCCCGACACCGCCGAGCAGAACAAGGACGTGCTGCGCGAGATCCGTCACAGGTTCGACGGACGCCTGGCGCTCAACTGCGCGGTCGAGCAGCCCGGCCACGTGCGGCGCGGCGACCCGGTGCGCCTGATCGACGCATGAGCGATCTACCCGACGTGCGCGACGGCCTGACGCGACTCGAGCGCGCGATCTTGTTCGTGCTCGACGAGACCCAGCGCGAACGGGGCGGCGCCGCGGTGCCCACCGCGATGCTGTACGGGCGTGTGCTCGAGCTCGTCGACGTGAGCGTGGAGCAGTTTCAGGCGGTGCTGGAGCGGCTGATCGGGTCGCGCGCGCGTTGACGGAGCGCTGCGAGGAGCAGCGGGCGGCGTTGCGAGGATCACGCGCGGCGTTGCGAGTAGACGCGGCTCCGGATTGCTGTTGGGGGGCGAGGTTGGGCTTGGGGCGGGCGGGGGTGGCGGTTAGCGGCGGTGGTGCGGAGCGGAGGGTTGTGGACGCCGCGCAGACTCGCGATCTCGATTCCCGGCGATCGGGCGAGAGCGTGGTTGCTGTTTCATGCGTGCTTGTGATCGGCCCTTGGCGTGCGTTTGGGCGTTTCAGGAGGTTCGGACAGCATCCAGGTTTTGGGCGGGGAGACGACGCCGGGTTGGGGGATCGCCGTCGAGAACGGGTCGCGCCAGGACGCGGGGATGATCTCACCCCAACTCTCCGCGTGCTTCTGGTAGTTGCGGCGCACGTAGTTGAGCGCGTGTCCGACCTGCGTGGGATTGCGCAGGATGCGGGTGTGGTAGCGGTCCGCTAGCACCTTGCCCTTGCGTTTCATGATCCGGTTGATCGCGATGGCGATGCGGATGTTGAGTCCCTGCATTCCACGCGCGAGAGATGTCTCGTCTTCGGCCTCCACGATCAAGTGCATGTGATTCCCCTGCACCGAGAACTCGATCAGCCGAAACCCAAAGCGCGCCCGCCCGCCGGCAAACGCCTTCTGCAACTCGCGGAAGCAGCGCTTCGACCGCAGGTTGCAGATGTCGTCGGCCATGCGCACCGTCACGTGCACGGGAAACCGCTTCATCAACACCAACCTGCGCCCATGCGAAACCCGGTGCCCCTTCTTACGCCCCGCGCCTTTCCGGCGCCCGCCCCAAGTATGAAAGTCCAGTTCTCGCTGTCTCGAGCGCGCCATCTTGATATCAGCATATCTTGCTCCCGACCCGCTGTCAACGAATAAAACACCCCAATCAGACAAAAACTCCCATCCCAGCACGGCATGAAACAGCCAACCCGTGATCGCCCGCTCGCCGGGAATCGCGCTCGCATGTCTGCGCTGCGTCCACACCCCTACGCCCCGCACCCCTCCCCGAAAA
>PNAM01000067.1 GCA_003170275.1 Myxococcales bacterium | reverse complement strand
CGACCTGGAAGATCGGCGCTTCCGGATCTTTGTTCACCGCGACGATCACCTTGGATCCCTTCATGCCCGCGAGGTGCTGGATCGCGCCCGAGATGGCGATCGCGATGTACAGATTCGGCGCCACCACCTTGCCGGTCTGGCCCACCTGCAGATCGTTCGGCACCATGCCCGCGTCGCACGCCGCGCGGCTGGCGCCCATCGCGCCGCCGAGCAGATCGGCGAGCTTGGCGACCTCCTCGAAGTTCTTGCCTTCGCGCATGCCGCGTCCGCCCGAGACGATCACCTTGGCCTCGGTCAGATCCGGCCGATCGTTCTTCGCTTCCGAGAGCGAGACGAACTGCGCGCCCTTGGCGTCGATCGGTCCGGGATCGACCTTCGACACCGGCGAGGCCGCGGCGGCCGCCTGCGCGGGCGCGAACTCGGTCTGGCGAATCGTGCACACCACCGTCGGGGTCGACACCTCGACCTGCAGGAGCACGTTGCCGGCCATCATCGGGCGGCGGAACTTGTTCGGCCCGAGAATTCCGATCACGTCGGCGACCATGCCGCAATCGAGCAGCGCCGAGACGCGCGGCAGCACGTCCTTGCCGATCGCGGTCGCGGTCGCGCCGATCACGGTCGCGCCTTTTTCCTGCGCCACCTTGGCGATCACCGGTGCGTAGGTCTCCGCCAGGTAATGCTCGAGCTTGGCGTCATCGGCGACCAGCACCTCGGCTGCGCCCAACTTCGCCGCCTCGGCGGCCGCGTTGCCCACGTTGTGACCGATCACCAGCAAGAGAAGCTTGCCGCCGGCAGTCTCGGCCATCTGCTTGCCGAAGGTCACGGCGGGGAGCGACGCGGTGCGCAGCTGCCCGGCCGACTGCTCGACGACGACGAGGACGTTTCCCATTACAGCACCTTCGCTTCGTTGTGGAGCTTGGCGACCAGCTCCTCGACCGATGCCACCTTGATGCCGGCCTTGCGCGCCGGCGGCTGATCCACACTCGACACCTTGACCCGCTGGGTCGCGGTCACGCCGAGCTCGGACGGCTTCATGTCGACGATCGGCTTCTTCTTCGCCGCCATGATGCCCTTGAGCGATGCGTAGCGCGGCCCTTCGGCGTACGCCGCGCCGGCCTTGCCGGACTTGACCGCCTCGGGCGCGACGATGCGCAGGTCGACGGTCACCACCGCCGGCAGCGTCACCTTCTTCACCTCGACGCCGGCGTCCACTTCACGCCCCACCAGGAGCGCCTTGCCGCCATCGGTCGCTTCGATCGAGCACGCGAAGGTCGCCTGCGGCCAGCCGAGATACCCGGCGAGCCGCTGCCCGACGTCGTTGGACTCCGAGTCGGCGGCCAGCTTGCCCATGATCACCACGTCGGGCTTCTCCTTCTCGACCACCTTCTGCAGCGTGCGCGCGACCAGCTCGGCGTCGAGCCCATCGTCGCTGCCCTCGACCAGGATCGCGCGGTCCGCGCCCATCGCCAGCGTCGAGCGCAGCTGCTGCTGCACTTCCTTGGGCCCGATCGAGACGACGATCACTTCGTCGCCCCCGGGTCCGGTGCTACGCGCGCCGCCCGAGCCGGCCTCGGTCAGGCGTAACGCGGTCTCGACGGCATACTCGTCGAACTGATTGAGCTGCCAGTTGACCGCGGAGTGATCGATCGCGTTGCCCTTGAACTTGACCTTCTGCTCGGGGTCGGGGACCCGCTTGGCGGTGACCAGGATCTTCACGGCAGTTACTCCTTTGGACGGGCCTTCAGCCCATCGATGAAGAGGTGACCCAACTGCTTCGCAGCGTGGGACAGGTCCATCTTGTCGTTGGTGTGCTTCGGACCCTTGACCAGCCACGCCAGCGCGATCTCGTCGAGCGCGCCGAACAGGCTGCGCGCGAGGAGCTGCGGGTCGAGGTCCGGCCGCAGCTCGCCCGCCTCCTGCCCCTCGGCGATCGCGCCGGCGATCAGGCGCAGGAACTCGGCGAACTTGGGGTTGGCGTACTCGCGGATGAACTTGGACGACTGGCGCAGCTCGACCGAGATCACCTCGGCCATCGGCCGGTTCGACTCGACCAGCTCGAGGTGCAGCCGCACCACCCGGCGCAGCCGATCGCAGGCCGAGGTCTCGGCGGCGAGCGCGGCGCGCAGGTTGTCGTTGACCCGCTCCATGCGGTCCTCGAACAGGCTGATGAGCAGGTCGTCCTTGGACTTGAAGTAGAGGTAGATGGTGCCGTCGGCCACGCCCGCCACGTGCGCGATCTGCGAGACCTTGGCGTTGTAGAAGCCCTCTTGCGCGAACACCCGCACCGCGGCGTCGAGGATGCGCTCGCGCTTGCCGGAGCCGTTGGGCTCGGCTGCCGACGCCCGCTTGCCGGCGCCCGGAGACTTGGCGCTGCGGCTCGCTTTCTTGCGCGGTGAATGATTGTTCATTCAGTCGGTAGATATCACTCAAAATCGCGCGACGTCAAGGGTATGCCCAAAGAGCGCCGTGAGCGCCTGGAGTTGTCTTGACTTAGCCCGTTCGCCGGGCTAAACGCCAATGATGCGCCCCCGGTATCTCCTGGTTGCCGTCGTCGCCGTTGGCCTTGGCGGCGCCGCCTGCAGCGACCGTCGTGCTTCGGCGGATTCCACGCCCGCTCCCATCGCCGAAGGCGGGTTGCCCGTCGACGTCAGCGCGCTGAGCGAGACCGAGAAGGCCGCGTTCTTCCGGCTGATCTCCAAGTATCCGTCCGCGTGCGGCAAGGCGCACTCGCTGCAGGTCTCGCTCAAGACCGATCCGCGCTGCCGTCGCTCGGTATTCGCCGCGCGCTACATCGTCAAGCTGCTCAACGCGCAGCTGCTCGAGAGCGAGGTCGAGGAGCACTACGATCTGCGCTTCGGGCCCAACGCGAAGGTGAACGTCGACATCTCCAACGCGCCCCTGCGCGGCGAGCCGCACGCGCCGGTGACCCTGATCGAGTTCTCCGACTTCCAGTGCCCGCACTGCAAGCACCTGCAGCATCCGCTCGAGCAGCTCCTCGAGGAATACCGCGGCCAGGTGAAGCTGTACTTCAAGAACTACCCGATCGATCGCGCGCACCCCGATGCGCGGCTCGCCGCCGCCGCCGCGCTGGCCGCCGGCAAGCAGGGAAAATTCTGGCAGTTCCACGACAAGCTGTTCGGTGGCGATCAAGAGCACGAAGACATCGTGGTGCTCGAGAGGTACGCCAAGGATCTCAAGCTCGATGTGAAGAAGTGGAAGGCCGACATCGAGACCACCAAGGATCAAGTCGCCAAGGATCACGCCGAGGGGGAGAAGGTGGACGTCGCCGCGACGCCGACGCTGTTCATCAACGGTCGACTGTACCGGGGGCCCAACACCTTCGACGACCTCAAGGACTGGGTCGAGGAAGAGCTCAACAAGTGAATCCTTCCTTGCGCCGAAGGCGAGGTTCCATCGCGGGAGCGATGCTGCTGCTGCTCGGGTTGGCTTTGAGCTCGGGGCTGGCGGTGGCGTCGGTGGGCAAGGGACAGAAGGCGCCCGACTTCGCGATCCCGTCGCTGAGGGGGACCAAGCTCTCGCTCGCGGCGCTACGTGGCAAGGTCGTGCTGCTCGACTTCTGGGCGCAGTGGTGCGAGCCGTGCAAGCGCGAGCTGCCCGAGCTCGAGAAGCTGTACAAGGCGTACGCCGCCAAGGGCGTCGTCGTGATCGGCGTGAACATCGACAAGCAGCGCGACAACGCCGAGCGGCTGGTCCGGCAGCTCGGCATCACCTTCGACGTCGGGCTCGATCCGACCGGCGCGACCGCCGGCAGCTACGATCTGCCCAAGATGCCGACCTCGTTCCTGATCGATCGCAAGGGCGTGGTGCGCTTCGTCCACGACGGCTTCGAAGGCGGCGACGACGTTGCGCGCTTCCGCAAGGAGCTCGACGAGCTCACCCGGTAGTCGGCTGCTTGCCGGGCGCGGGTGCGGCGGCTTTCTTCTTGCGCGCGGGCTTGGCGGCGGGCGCGGTCGCGGCGCCGGCGCCCTCGAGTGTGAAGACGTGGTCGCGGATCGCTTCCATCTGGTGCAGCGCCGAATCGGAGATCTGCTCGACACCCGAAAGCGCGCCGAACGTCTTCTTGCCGTCGGGCGTGCCGATCAACGCCTGCAGCAGGTTGGTGCCGCCCGACCAGAACGACGGCATGCGCGTGCCCGGCTGGATCCACTCGGGGTTGGACAACCACTTGACGATCCACTCCGCTCGCAGGCGGCTCTTGGCGAGCAGCAGGTTCGGCGCGGCGCGCTGCGCGTCTTCCGGTGACAGCTTCACGTCGCCGACCACGTGGCACGAGGTGCACTTGAGGTTCTGGAACATCGCCGACGCCACCGCCTTGCGGTTCCCCTCCAGCTTCACGTCGTAGTAGCGATACGGGTAGTCGGCGTGATCGAACGCCGAGAACATCGCCACCAGGCTGGTGGCCTGCTCGTCGTCGAACCCGAACGTCGGCATGCGCACGCTGAGCCACGGCCGCAGCTTGACGATGTTCTTGAAGAACCCGAACAGCCACGGTGGCTGCGTCTTGGCCCCTTCGCCGGTGATGTTCGGCGGCGCGAAGGTCTGCTTGTCGCCCGCGTACTCGGTCGCCTGGCGGATGTCGCCCACGTACCCGTCGACGATGTGGCAGCCGTAGCAGTTGAACCAGCGCATGAGCTCGCGCCCGCGCTCCCGCTGCGCCTCCACCGGGGCGAGCTTGTGCCCGCGCACGTTGGAGTCGAGCTCCTTGCCGCGCATGCCCTTGAGCACCACCATCACGTCGGTGACTTCTTCCTTGGTGAGATCGAACTGCGGCATGCGCGTGTCGACGCGCTCGTAGCGGTACACGCGCGGGTGCTCGAGCTTGTTCGACAGCCACGCGTCCCAGGTCTGCTGGCGGTGGTTGACGATGTAGTCGCCGTAGTCGAGGCGGCTGGTCTCCTTGATGCCGAATTCGGTGAGCTCGGCGCCGACGCCGGCGGTGGTCTCGTATCCATTGATGAGGTGGCAGCCGTAGCAGCCGTAGTAGTTCATCAGCTTCTCGCCCTTGGTCACCCACTCCTTGTCGTCGGCGTTGACGCCGGCCGGCGTGGTGTAGTCGTGCGAATCTTTCTGACCGGCGAGGAACGCGGCGATGTCACCCGCTTCCGCATCGGAGAGCCGCAGGTTCGGCATGCGCGTGCCCGGCGCATACGCCTTCGGATCCTTGACCCACGAGTAGATCCAATCCTGCGTGGTCTTGGTCCCGGTGTCCTTCAGGTTGGGGCCGTGGTCGTAGTGCGACGCGCGGTTCTTGTGGTCGATGAAGGTCGGATCTTTCTCGTCGTAGGTCAGGTTGTGGCAGCCGCGGCAGCCGAGCTCGAGGAACAGCTGCTTGCCGTGCTTGGGATCGCCCGACAGCGCCTTCTTGGCCTCGAACGGCGTCGACTGCGCGAGCAGGAACGAGGTGAGCACCGCGGTCTGCTGCTCGACGGTCCACTTCCACGGCTCGTTCGGATTCTGCGTCTTGTCCGCGCGCACCGGCAGCGCGGTCCTCGGATAGTCGGCGGGCTTGAGCTCCTCGGGGAAGAAGTTCGGCATGCGCGTGTTCTTGTGGATCGCCTTCGGGTTCTTGATCCACTCGACCATCCAGCCGGCGCTGAGCTTGGACTTGACATGCCGCAGATCCGGCCCCGCCTTCGGCTTCTTCTCGTAGCCCTCGATCGGGTGGCAGCCGTAGCACGCCACCTCCTCGATGATCTTGCGACCGCGCGACAGATCCGGCGCCAGGTTCACCAGCTCGGCGTTGCCCGACTCTGCGTTGACGCAGTACTTGGGCGGCTCGGGCGCCGGCGCGTCGCCTGGCTTGGGCGGCTCGGGCGGCAGGAAGCTCGGGATCGACGTATCCGACGGGTTGAGCGGCTGCGCCGGCACGTCGCACTTCATCGCCACCGGCTTCTGCGGACACTCCGCCGCGGTCTCGCAGCGGATGTTCGCGCGCAGCTCGTACTCCTCGGTGTGGCACTTGCGGCAGTTCGACTGCATGAACGGGCCGCGCAACAGCGGCTCCTCCCAGAAGTGCTTCTCGAAGTCGTGCGGCCGATCGACCGGCGCGTGCGCGTGGAACTTGGTGGTCGCGCGGCCCTGTCCGTCGTGGCAGGTGGTGCAGCCGTAGCGCTCGACGGGGTGTAGCGCCATCAACGTGCGGCGGTACGGGTGCGAGCGGAAGTAGGTCGGCGTCACGGTCTCGAACCCGCCGCGGTTGGAGCCGGTGTGGCAGCTCTCGCAGCGATCGACGCGCCCGATGTCCTCGACGTTCTGCTGCAGGATCTCGGTGGCGGGCCCGAAGATCCCGCCCTGCTTGTCCTGCGCGGCGACGTACTTGCGCTTGGCGTCCTCGCGGTCGGTCTCGAGCTTCTCGAGCAGCTTGGCGATCTCGTTGATGCGATCGGTGTAGCCGTCGACGATCTTCTTCTGCACGTCGCGCTCGCGGCCGGCCGCCAGCGCCTCGACGTCTTTGAGCTTGAGCTCCTCTTCGTACGTGTGGAGCTTCTTCTCGCGCTTGTCGAACTCCGCCATTTCCTTCGAGCCCGGCTGGGCCCCCACCGACTCGTGCTTGGCCTTGGTGTAGTAGTAGTATTCCTCGTCGAGGAGCGACTTGGTGAAGGTGCGGTTCTGCGTCTTGTCGAAGGCCTTGAACTCGAGCTCTTGCAGCTTCTTCTGCCCGTCCTCGAACTGCGCCTTCTTCGGCCCCGCCAGATCGCTCTCGAGCTTCTTCTTCTCCTCGACGAGCGCGGTGTGCTCCTTGTTGGCGGCGAGCGCGGCGGTCTTCTCGTCGAGCGACTTCTTCGCCAGATCGGTCTCGATCTTGAAGAACGCCTCTTGATAGTTCTTGTACTCGCGGCGGGTCGCGGTCTCGTCGTAGACGGCCCAGAAGGTGACTGCGCCGAACGCGCCGGCCAACAGGAAGAAGAGCCAGTTGTAGGAGATCTGCTCGTCGATCTTTCCCAAGGTAGGGCGCTCCTGAAGAGGTAAAGGCGCAGAAGGTTTACAACGCGCCCCGTCGACGGGTCAATATCTAATGCGGAGGGATTCTTACGCCGAGCCCTGCAGGGCCGCGGCCTGGAAGTGCGTGCGCAGCGCGTCGATGATCGCGTCCAGGTCGCCGTCGAGGATCTCTTCGAGGTTGTGGCGCGTCAGCCCGATGCGGTGATCGGTCAGACGATCTTGCGGGAAGTTGTAGGTGCGGATCTTGTCGGAGCGATCGCCCGACTTGACCTGCTCCTGGCGCGCCTTGCGCTCCGACGCTTCGATCTTCTCGCGCTCGATCTCGTACAGGCGCGCGCGCAGGACCTTCATCGCCTTGTCCTTGTTCTTGTGCTGCGACTTCTCGTCCTGGCAGCGCACCTGCAAGCCCGACGGCTTGTGCGTGATCTGCACCGCCGAGTCGGTGGTGTTGACCGACTGCCCGCCCGGTCCGCCGGAGCGCGACACCTTGATGTCGAGATCCTTCTCCTCGATCTTGATGTCGACCTCTTCCGCCTCGGGCAGCACCACCACCGTCGCTGCCGAGGTGTGGATGCGCCCCTGCGCCTCGGTGGCCGGCACGCGCTGCACGCGATGCACGCCCGACTCGTACTTGAGCTGCGAGTACACGCGACCGCCGTTGGCGGTGATTAGCGCGATCACTTCCTTGAACCCGCCCGCCGCCGCGTCGGACTGCGACAAGATCTCCAGCTTCCAGCGATGCCGCTCGGCGTAGCGCGAGTACATGCGGAACAGATCGGCCGCGAACAGCGCCGCCTCTTCGCCGCCTGCGCCGCCGCGGATCTCGAGGACGATGTTCTTGTCGTCGTTGGGATCCTTGGGCAACAGCAGAAAGCGCATGCGCTCGCCGAGCTGATCGCGCTCGGCGGTCAGCCGCGCCGCCTCCTCGCGCGCCATCGCCTTGAGCTCGGGATCCTTCTCGTCGAGCAGCTCCTTGTTGGCATCCAGATCGCCGCTGACCCGCTTGTACGCGCGGTAGGCGGTCACCAGCTGCCCGATGTCGGAGTGCTCTTTGGAGAGCTTCTGGAACTCTGCACGACGCGCGATGATCTGGGGATCGGACAGCTGCCGATCGAGCTCTTCGTAGCGCTTCTCGACTGCCTCTAGCTTGTCGAACATTTTGCGGTTGCGGGGCTGGGACGGCGGGGGGGCGGAGCGTCTATTCCGGGGTCTTGGCGCGGCCGTACTTCTTCTGGAACCGCTCGATGCGACCGGCGGTGTCCATCAGCTTCTGCTTGCCCGTGTAGAACGGGTGGCAGTTGGCGCAGATTTCCACCGCGAACGAGCCACGGGTCGAGGCCATCTCGTACTTTGCTCCGCAAGCGCAGGTGATTGCGGCGGCGCTATAGGCGGGGTGAATTCCAGCTCTCGGCATGACTACGTCCTCCAAAGGAAGGGTTGATCTAAACCATTAGTGGACGCTGGTCAAGGCCTTACGGGAGCGGACCGACCACGCAGTGTTGCCCGTCGCAGACCAGCTTGGGTCCCAGGCAGGTTCCGCAGCCGATCACGCCGCCGCAGCCATTGCCGGCGCTGTCGCAGGTCTGCCCGGCGCAGGCGACCGCCTTGGTGAGGGGCACGCAACCCAGGTCGGTCGGGAAGCTGGCCAGATCCGCCGGCTTGACGCCCAGGTCGACCGGCAGCGTGACGCCGCCGTCGTCGTCCTGGAAGTCGACGCCGACCGAGGCCGCGCCGCTCTTGACCAGCAGCAGCGAGACGGGGGTTACCGCCCCCGCGGCCAGCACGGTCGATACCGGCGCGCTCTGCCAGCTCGGCGTCGCGCCGGCGATCCCGCTGCACGCCGCTCCGAAGGCCGCGCCGGTGAACACCACCGATCCTGTCGGCAGGCCCGGCAGGCTCAACACCGAGCTCTGCCCGGCGACGACGTCGAAGTCGCGCTCCACCGTGCGGCTGCCGGCGACGATGATCTGCACGCAGGCGACCTGGGCAGGCACCTGCTTGATGGTGGCTTGCGCCTCGCCGGCGGTGTCGCTGCCGATGGCTCCCGCACAGCCTGCGAGCATGGCAAACAAAGAAGAGAGGATCAGGGTTCGCGTCATGGCCGACCGCCCGTTACAACTTCAGTGCCGCGAAAAACGCGTGTGATTTCGGATCGCGAACAACCGGGGCCGCCGGCTAGTGTTGCTTCGCAGACTACAGCCCGGGTCGCCTGGCCGGGGTCAGTGCGGGCCGGCGCGGAAGTGGGCGATCAGCTCGAGCACGTGGTCCAGGAGCGCCCGGGGCACCAGGTCGGCGGGGATCTTGGCGCGCGCGCCGAGCAGCGCAGCCTCGATCTCGGCGCCCGCGGGCGCGGCCGGCGCCACGCGGGTCAGGCCGCGGCGCGCGAACAGGGCGTCGAGGAGCTGGCGGTCGAAGTCGCGTCCGACCTCTTCGAAGCGCGAGGCGAGCACCGCCGCGGCGGAGCGGACCGCCTGCTTGTCGTCGTTGGAGAGCTTGTCGAACGCGCGGCGCGACACGGTCATGCAGCCGGTCAGGTAGGCCAACTTGAGGTCGGTGTACGCATTGACCTGCGAGATCCACTGGAACGCCAGCGCCGAGCCGGGCGTGGCGATGAAGCCGTCCACCTTGCCCTCCTGATAGGCGCTGGCCGCGTCGGCGTGTGAGGTCTCGACGATGTGCATGCCGATCGCAGTCATCGCCGCGCGTACCACGTCGTCGTGGGTGCGCACCCAGTAGCTGCCACGCTTGAGGTCCGCGAGCGTTCGTACCGGCGCGCGGCTGAAGAGCACGTCGAGCCCGAAGCCGGCCGCGCCGAGGTAGACGAACCCGGCCTGGTCGAACTCGGCCTCGATCGGCGCGCGCAGGCTGTTGATGACATGCAGCGCTTCGGGGCGATCGCGGATCAACCCCGGAACGCGCATCACGCGCAGCGTGGGAGCGAGCTTGTCGCAGATCATCGCGCCTGCCGCGCCGTCGAGTTGGTCGCGCTTGATGCGCTCGAGCGAGTCGTACTCCTCGCCGGCGATCCCGCCCAGGTACCACTTCACCTTGACAGCGCCGGACGTGCGCGCGTCGACGTCGCGCGCGAACGCCTTCAGCTCACGCGCCCACGAGGTGCCGTCCGGGGCGATCGCAGCCATGCGCAGGACGACCGTGTCCGCGCGCGCGGCGAGCGTGGTGAGGAGGAGGAGCGAGAGGAGGGTGAGGAGCCGAAGCACTCTCTAGAGTTTACCCTAGCTGGACATCGAGGCGATGAACTCTCCGTTGCTGTCGGTCTTGGCGATCTTGTCGCGCAGGAACTCCATCGCGTCGATGACGTTGAGCGGGTGCAGCAGCTGCCGCAGGATCCACACGCGGTTGAGCACCTTCTCGTCGAGCAGCATCTCTTCTTTGCGGGTGCCCGACTTGTTGATGTCGAGGCACGGGAAGATGCGCTTCTCCATGAGCTTGCGGTCGAGGTGGATCTCCGAGTTGCCGGTGCCCTTGAACTCTTCGAAGATGACCTCGTCCATGCGCGAGCCGGTGTCGACCAGCGCGGTGGCNNCTTGGGCTTGTGCAGCGCGTTGGAGTCGACGCCGCCCGACAGGATCTTGCCCGACGGCGGCACGACCGTGTTGTAGGCGCGCGCCAGGCGGGTGATCGAGTCGAGCAGGATCACCACGTCCTTCTTGTGCTCGGCCAGGCGCTTGGCCTTCTCGATC